>CAZRRN010000008.1:0-67002 GCA_964602475.1 uncultured Lachnospiraceae bacterium
TGTTTTATTCATAATACAACAGAATCGTGAAAATATCAATCTGAACTAACACACACATGGAATGCTGTTGACTTTTTGATTCTCTAAGTGTACGATAACGACGGTAAATTAAGTTGAAGTGACAAATGGTTACTTCGGAACGGAGTGAATATGCAGCTGCTGGTATTAATACTGAAAAAAGTTGAACTGTTCGATGATTTAATGAAACATCTGGCAAACGGCGGGGTAAAAGGTGCAACCATTGTGGAAGGAACCGGTATGGCAGAAGCCATTGTGAATATGGAGGATCTCCCTATGTTTGGTATGCTGCGGCGGGTTCTTGCCGACGAAGAAAAAGAAACCAGCAAGGTGATAATGCTTGTTGAAACGGATGAGCAGGTAATCGCAACGCGTTCTATTATCAAAGAAGTTATCGGAGATCTGACAGCACCGAACACCGGTATTTTGTTTGCTGTTCCGATTACTTATGTGGAAGGACTCGGTAAGTGAAATGATAGAGAAATATTTGTTTCTGGCACTGGCGCTGTTCCTCTGTCTGTTCATAAGCAAGGTAATGAAAAAGGTAAAGCTTCCGAATGTAACCGGATATCTGATTGTTGGACTGCTTGCCGGTCCGTACTGTCTGAAACTGATACCGGAAGAGGTTGTCGAAGGACTTTCCTTTATTCCGGAGGTTGCACTTGGTTTTATTGCGTTTTCCATTGGTGCCGAGTTCAAGCTCAGCTATCTGAAAAAGGTCGGGAAAGCACCGCTTATTATAGCAGTTACGGAATCAGTCGGAGCCGTTTTATTTGTTGATCTGATTTTGATTCTGACCGGACACGATGTTGCCTTCTCTCTGGTGCTTGGAGCAATTGCTGCAGCCACGGCACCGGCGGCAACACTCATGGTTGTAAAGCAATACAAAGCAAAAGGACCGGTAACCGAAACACTGCTTCCGGTTGTGGCTCTTGATGATGCGGCGGCACTGATGTGCTTTGGTCTGTCGGTTGCGGCAGCAAAAGCGATTACCTCAGAAGGAGAGTTTACTCTCTTAACGACAATCGGAAAGCCTATTGCGGAAATACTTGGTGCACTGGCAATCGGTGCAGTGCTTGGACTGGCATTTTGCTTTCTGGTCAAATATTTTACCGGACGGGGAAACCGTCTTGCTATTACCTATGGTATGATATTCCTCTGCCTCGGAATCTGTGACAGTCTCGGTTTCTCTCAGCTTCTTGCCTGTATGATGATGAGCGCGGTTCTGGTGAACACTTCCGAAGCAAGTGATGTTGTATTCGAGCAGACCGACCGCATGACACCGCCAATCTTCATGCTGTTCTTCTTCCTGTCCGGAGCAGATCTGAATCTTGCGATACTGCCGTCGGTCGGAGTGATTGGAGTTCTGTATGTGGTATTCCGTGTCCTTGGTAAGATCTGTGGAGCCGGGCTTGGAGCAAAGCTGGTTAAAACGCAGCCTGTGGTACAAAAGTATCTTGGATTTACGCTGATTCCCCAGGCAGGAGTTGCCATCGGACTTGCTGCAACAGCCATGACAGTCGTGCCGGAGTATGGGGCAAAAATCCGGACAATTATTCTTTGCGCAACTGTAATCTATGAGCTTACCGGACCGGTTATAACAAAACTTGCCCTGAAACGTGCCGGTGAAATAGAATAGACCGGTCATCTATAAGGAATTACTCAGGTTCAGTTAATGTTCTTAAATTGAGCAGGGGTAATTCCTTCATATCTTTTAAATAACTTACAGAAATAACTGGAAGTACAAAACCCTGTTTCAGCAGCGATTTGTTCTATTGTTTTTGCGGAACCGGTCAGTAATTCTTTAGCAGCCTGAATACGTCGTTTCGCAATATATTCCATGGGTCTAGTGTTTAACGTTTTTTTGAACAGCGAACAGAGATATTGGTTTGAGACCTTAGCTGCTTTACAGAGCTCCTCCATAGAAATCGCATGGGTATAATAACAATTAATATAATCAATTGCTTTTAATAATGCAGGGTTTGGCTTATTTACAGCCGACTTTACTGTAATAATACGATAGAATTCTATAAGAAAATCATACAAATATCCGGAAGCCGTGTAATTTCCAAAAAAACTGTCTGCCCGGATCGCATCATGCATTTTTCTAAAAATGTGTTCAAGCATCTTTATATTCTCCAGCATATAAATACCGGGATCGGAAAGTGAAAAATGTTCTAAAACAGAATCAATCGCATACCCGGCCATAACTACCCAGTGTATATCCCATACATTACCATCGGGATAGTACTCGTGCGGGCAAAATGCAGGTAAGAAGATAGCGGTGTACGGAGTAATGAAAATCTTTTCCCCGTTAAGAAGCAGTACTCCGCTGCCCTTTGTACAATATAATATCTGATGGCAGGGATATCCGTCTGCCCTGGTTATATGATCCTGGCATTCCTGCTGTCCCATATTAAGAAGATAAATGGGGAGTGCTTTCTCAGAGCGTATCATAGGGTAATCACAAAAGAACAAAATCTTGTCCTCACATTCATATTGTTATAGATTCATAATATCATTGATTGTCTGCAGGGTCAATCAATGGTATGATAATTGCCGTATCCCGTATCCTATCGGAGGTTGACATGACTTTAGATAAAAAGCTTGCTGCAGTACATCCGCAGACCAGACAGATTCATTTTCAACAGCTTGAGTTTTATGCATTTATTCATTTTACAGTAAATACCTTTACGGACAAGGAATGGGGAGACGGAACAGAAAGTCCTGAGATATTTCGTCCCGAGAAGCTGGATGCCGAACAATGGGTCAAAGCGGTAAAATCAGCCGGAATGAAAGGGCTGATCCTGACCTGCAAACATCACGATGGCTTTTGCTTGTGGCCAAGCAGACTCACGATGCATTCGGTAGCAGGTTCACCATGGAAAAACGGTGAAGGCGATGTCGTGAGAGAAGTTTCTGATGCCTGTATTAAATACGGAATAAAATTTGGTGTATATTTATCGCCATGGGATAGAAACTGCCCGTTGTACGGGCAAGGGAAGGCTTACGACGATTTCTTTGTAGGACAGCTTACCGAGCTGCTGACCGGCTATGGGGACGTTTTTTCTATATGGTTTGACGGAGCATGCGGAGAAGGTCCAAACGGTAAAAAACAGTATTACGATTGGAACAGGTATTACAGCGTAATACGAAGGCTACAGCCGGATGCCTGCATTTCAGTCTGCGGTCCGGACATACGATGGTGTGGTAATGAAGCAGGTGATACACGAAAGGAAGAATGGAGCGTGGTTCCAAGACGTGCCATGGACAGCGAGATTATATCCAAGAGCAGTCAGCATTGTGATGATCTGGAATTTAGTCAGCGTCGGGTGAATGCCCGTGATGCGGATTTAGGAAGCCGTAAGGTGCTTGAAAATGAAGAAGAACTCATCTGGTATCCTGCAGAGGTCAATACCTCGATTCGCCCCGGCTGGTTCTGGCATAAGAGTGAAAATGACAAGGTACGCAGTCTTGATGAGCTTGTACATATTTACAATAATTCCGTAGGAGGAAATGCAACATTTCTTTTGAATATTCCGCCGACAAACGAGGGGCTGATTCATGAAAATGATGTAGGACGGCTTGCGGAGCTCGGGGAGTATATAAAGAATACCTTTTCCGATAATTTGCTCGAAAAAGCGGAGTTGTATTCCTGCAATGGCAATGCTTCAGCAGTAAGAAACGATAATTATGAAGAATTTTTTATCGCCGAGAAAAATAACACCTTTGCAGAAATAACTGCAAGGTGGAACGAATACGTTGATGTCGGTACGATTGTGCTGAAGGAAAATATACGGTGCGGTCAGCGAGTAGAAGCGTTTACTGTTGAAGCAGAGCAGGACAACGAATATGTTGAACTGTACCGTGGTACTGTAATCGGATACAAGCGGATTGTATCTCTAGAGAACATAAGAACCAAAGCAATCCGGTTACGCATTACAGATTCAAGAACAGAGCCTACGCTGGCTTTTCTGGGAATCTATAATACGCTCCGGCATGGAGAAAAGAGTGAAAGAAAACGCTGATGCGGTTTTCTTTCACCCTGCAAGTTTGTGACGGAGCACAAACTTGAATCGCAGAGCAGAATCTGACATTCTGCTCGCGTGCCTGCGCAAAATACGCTCCGGCATGGAGGAAAGAATGAATATTACAGAAATAGCCGCCGTTGATTCACCAAAGAGTAAAATGAAATATCATGAAGACCCGCAGCAGCTGCATGTTAATATGCTTGAAAAGCATTGCTACCTCATTCCGTTTCGGATCGGACAGGATCCGTTCTGTGAACGCGAACAGTCAGAAAGACTTGAACTTCTGAATGGAGAATGGGATTTTCGGTATTATGACAGCATAATTGATATGGAAGATGATTTCCTGTCTGTTTCATATAATCGCAAGATACCGGTTCCGTCGAACTGGCAGCTTCACGGTTATGATAAGCCGCAGTATACCAATGTATGCTATCCGATTCCGTATGATCCACCCTTTGTACCTGACGACATTCCTGCTGGTGTTTACCATCGAAGCTACAGCTATAAGAGAGACGGACTTGAGCGAATCCTTGTATTTGAAGGGGTTGACAGCTGCCTGTATCTTTATGTTAACGATACATTTGCCGGATATTCACAAGTCTCTCACAGCACCTCGGAATTTGATATTATCTCCTTTTTGCGGGAGGGAGTGAATGAAATAACAGTTGTTGTGTTAAAGTGGTGTGACGGAACATATCTGGAAGATCAGGATAAGTTCAGATTATCCGGTATTTTTCGTGATGTATATATTCTTTCCCGGCCAAACAACTGTCTCAGGGACTATATAATCAAAACAGAGCTTTTCAACGCGTATACAGCTGCAAGACTCAGTTTTACTCCATATGGTTCTGATGCTTTGGTGATTTTGTCTGACCGGGATGGAAATGAGATCGCACGGATGACTGCAAAGGACGGTCTGGCAGCCAGCGCAGATATAAGCTCTCCGATGCTTTGGTCTGCAGAAAAACCGGATCTGTACAATCTTACGATACTTACTGAAAATGAAGTGATTGGAGAAAAGATCGGGTTTAGAACGGTATGCGTTGAGGAGGGTGTTGTAAAATTAAACGGCAGAGCTGTTAAGTTTAAGGGAGTCAATCGTCATGACAGTTATCCCGATACGGGATATTATGCATCTGCTGCACAGATGGAAAAAGATATCAGACTTATGAAACAACATAACATAAATGCAGTAAGAACATCCCACTATCCGAATTCACCCTTATTTTATAAGCTTTGCGACAGATACGGCCTGTATGTTATAGATGAAGCGGACATGGAGTCTCACGGCTGCGTTGAGGTATACAACGACTTTCGATGGAGCTGGGATAACGGATACAGCGGAATTGCCTTGCTTGCTTCTGACCAGCGCTTTGCTAAAGCAATCTGTGACCGTGCGGAATCGCTTGTTAAGCGAGACCTCAATCGTCCCTGCGTGATTATCTGGTCACTGGGAAATGAAAGCGGCTATGGGACGAATATGCTTGCGGCAGGCACGCTTGTAAAGGAGCTTGATAATACAAGACTGCTTCATTACGAGAGTATCCACAGGCTTGATGACACCTCTGAAGCAATTCTTGATATGGTTTCCAGAATGTATTCATCCCCTTCGGATATGTATCGATTTCTCGAAGATGATAAAGAAAAGCGTCCACTTGTACTCTGCGAATACAGTCATGCAATGGGAAACGGACCGGGAGATCTGGAAGAGTATCACAAGGTCTTTTATTCGAACGAGCGCTTCCTAGGCGGGTTTGTATGGGAATGGAGTGATCACGCATGTATTTTGGGAGAAACAGAGAACGGTAAAATCAAATATGGTTACGGAGGAGACTTTAAGGAGAAACACAATGACGGTAACTTTTGTATGGACGCACTTACATACCCTGACAGAACGCCACATACGGGCTTGCTTGAATTAAAACAGGTTTATCGCCCTGTTCGTGTGGAAAAGGATGTCGCAGCAGATAACTTTATTTTTCGGAGCATGCTGGAATTTGAAAATGCAGGCGATATTCTGGACTGTTGCTATGAGATTACCGGTAATGGCAGAACGCTGGAACAAGGAAAGCTTGATTTTTCGGTGGAACCTATGGGGAAAACAGTAGTAAATATACCACGAAAATACAAAGATAATCAAGGTGACACATATATACGTTTTATTTTCACGGCAAAGCAGGACACTTTGTTCTGCCGAAAGGGATATGAGCTATGCTTTGACCAGTTGAAGCTGAGTGAAAGTACAATCAGCGAGGAATCTTCACAAAGGAATTCGAACATCCGGCTGGAGGATACTCCGTTTTTCGTGATGATACACACCGATAATGCGGTATACCGCTTTAATAAAAGGTGCTCGGCGTTTGATTCAATTCAGTATTCCGGAAGAGAAATACTAAAAAATCCGATGCAGTTTAACTTCTTTCGTGCACCGATCGATAATGATGTAATGAAGCATGACTGGTACAGAGCGCACCTGAATGATTTTACGGTAAAAAACTACGGCGTATCAGCAAAGACAAACGAAGATTATGCAGAAATATCCCTCAGGCTGTCATTTGGCTGGAGTATTCATCAGCCCCTTGCATATATGGACGTTGTTTATGCAGTCTTTTCAAACGATGTAATCAACATCAAATGCTCTGCCGGATTTTCAAATAAGGTTACGTTCCTTCCGCGTTTTGGAATCAGACTTTTTTTACCGAAGACCTTTGACAGCGTGGAGTATTTTGGATACGGACCCCATGAAAGCTATGCAGACAAGCATCAGGCCGATTATATCGGAAATTTTCATGCAAAAATCTGCGATTTGCACGAAGATTATATCCGCCCTCAGGAAAATGGTTCTCACTGCGGGTGCAGACAAATGGCGGTTACAGACGGGGATGTTACAGTTACATTTGCTTCTTTGGAGGATTTCTCTTTTAACGCCTCCGAATATACGCAGGAGGAGCTGGCACAAAAAAGACATAATTATGAGCTGGTAAAATGCGAAAGCAACGTTATATGCGTAGACAGTAAAATGGCAGGCGTAGGTTCTAATGCCTGCGGACCGGCACTGGATAAAAAATACTGTCTGCCGCTTCCTGACATTTCGGCGGAGTATAATATGATTATTTGCAGCAGACAGAAATGACGCGGCTGTGAAACCTTGACTTTCCGAAGCTTTTAGAATAGAATATAAAAAGTATGATAGGAAGCTTTTTTAAGCTTCCTATTTGATACATTGATGATGAATATTACGAAACATAAGGGCTACAGAAACAGGAGGATTTATATGAGACTGATCACCCGATCGGATTTTGACGGACTGGTATGTGGGGTACTGCTGAAAGAAGCCGGTATCATTGATGAATGGAAGTTTGCGCACCCGAAGGATTTACAGGACGGGTTGGTACAGGTAACTGCGAATGACTGTCTGGCGAATGTACCGTTTGTAGAGGGCTGCGGACTGTGGTTTGACCATCATGCAAGTGAAGATGAAAGAAATGCCCATAAAGGAAAATACACCGGCGACAGCCGTTCCTGTCCGAGCTGTGCACATGTAGTATATGATTACTACGGCGGAAAGGAACGCTTCCCGCATTTTGACGATCTGTTGGCAGCAGTCGACAAGGTTGACTCTGCGCAGCTTGAGATTGATGAGATTCTGCATCCCGTTGGGTGGGTGCTGCTTGGGTTTATTATGGATCCGAGAACCGGACTTGGACGCTTTCGCAATTTCACAATCAGTAATTACCAGCTGATGGAGAAATTGATCGATGAATGCCGTACAAAGAATGTTTCCGAGATTCTGGCACTTTCGGATGTAAAGGAACGCGCGGAGCTTTATTTTGAACAGACCGAGAAGTTTATCGAAATGGTAAAGAACACTACAGAGGTCCGCAATGGTGTTATTATCACGGATTTGCGCGGTGCTGACGTTATTTACAGCTGTAACCGTTTTATGATTTACAGTCTGTATCCGGAAGGAAATATCAGCTGCTGGATCGTTTCGGGACGGGAAGGCAAGGGCTGTAGCTGCGCAGTTGGATATTCGGTAATCAACCGAAGCTGCCGCATTGATGTCGGAGCACTGATGCTGAAATACGGCGGCGGTGGTCACAGAGTAGTCGGAACCTGCCAGTTCTCTGATTTGGAAATGAGTGACCGGGTTCCACAGTTGTTAGATGATCTTGCAGAAATGAACAGTGAGAAATAGAGGAAAAGACATGATACATTTTATACTGGTTATACTAGCGTTTATTTTATTTTTTGCCGTGACGCTGCCTCTGTACCTGATTCTCCTTCTGGTCGGACTGGTCAGTCCAAAGCTTCGTACACATATTTCTCAGCCCGTGGTAGCTGCAGGCTTCCGTATGGTACTGGCAGCGGCAGGAGTCAGAGTAAGTGTACTTGGGAGAGAAAATGTTCCAGATGAACCTGTGCTTTACGCAACAAATCACAGAAGTATTTCCGATGTGCCGATTTTTTATACAACGGTACCGCAGATTACGGGAATTATAGCGAAGAAGGAAATCGCAAAGATTCCGTTCTTAAGCTGGTGGATGCGACTTCTGAACTGTCTGTTTCTGGATCGCTCCGATCTTAAAAAAGCAATGAAGACGATCCTGACGGGAGTATCCCTGATTAAAAAAGGATCCTCCATGTGTATTATGCCGGAAGGAACCAGAAATCACGAAGCAGAGATGCTGCCGTTTAAGGAAGGAAGCTTTAAGATGGCTGAGAAGACTGGGTGTCCGGTCGTTCCGGTTGCAATCTGGAAAAGTGATGAAATTTTTGAACTACATATGCCGGTTGTAAAACCTACACACGTGACAATCCGGTACGGGGAGCCGATTCGGGTCAGTGGGCTTGCAAAGGAAGAACAGAAGCACATAGGAGTGCTTGTGCGTACAAGAATTGATGAGATGCTTCAGGAGATGAAGTAAAGAAAAAACTGCTTTTCAATTGCTCCTTTGCATGCTATAATTGCACAGAATCAGTTGAATGGCTCTGATAAGAAGAGCAAGAGGAGAGGAGGGAACAAGATATGCAGACATGGCAGATTGTTGTGCTAGTTGTGATCGCAGTGCTTGTCGCAGGTGTGATTGCGTTATCCATATATGGAAAGAAGCTTCAGAAGAAATCCGAAGCATCCCAGGCAGAATTAAAGGCCGGCGCACAGACATTTTCCATTCTTGTCATTGATAAGAAACGCATGAAGCTTAGCGAAGCCGGTTTTCCGCAGATTGTACTGGATCAGACACCCAAGTATCTGCGTCGTGCCAAGGTGCCGGTTGTTAAGGCTAAAATCGGTCCGAAGGTTGCAAGCCTGATGTGCGACGAGAAGATTTTTGATCTGATTCCGATCAAAAAAGAAGTAAAAGCTGTTATGAACGGTATTTATATCATTGATGTCAAGGGAATGCGCGGCGGACTCGATGCGAAGCCGGCAAAGAAGAATTTCTTCGCACGTATAAAGGATAAGGTGACGAAGAAGTCCTGAGGCGTTCGTACCGCAATCAAAATAAACCAACCGCCGCAGAGCATCTGCGGCGGTTTTTGTTTATAGGAAAGCCCGTTGAGAAGATAAGACGCTCAGTTCTTCTCTTAGTAAAAATAGTAATTTTGTACAGTCAATAAATGAAAATGTCCAAAAATTCATCAGTATTTCACTTGAACAAATAGTTATTTAGTGTTATACTAACAATAGAACAGATAGAATATAAAATCTGAATTGTGCAGGATTGGCGAAGTTCACTGATCCGTATCACAGAGCCGTTGAAAATATGGCAGGGAGGTGGCTTATGAATATCAGCAAATTTACACAGAAATCCGTACAGGCAATGGAAAGCTGTGAAAAAACCGCATATGAATTCGGACATCAGCAGCTTGAGCAGGAGCATTTACTCTATGCATTGCTGACCGATAATGAGGGACTGATGCCGAGACTTCTCGAGAAAATGGAAATCAATAACAAAGTTTTTCTGGCTCAGATTGAGGGTAGTCTGAATAAAAAGCCAAAGGTATCCGGCGGACAGGTTTATGTCGGAGAAGCACTGAATAAGGTTTTGATTTACGCAGAGGATGAGGCAAAACAAATGGGCGACGAGTATGTATCCGTCGAGCATCTGTTTCTCAGTATGCTGAAATATCCGAGCCGCGAAATGGCGGCGATTTTCAGAGAGTTTAATATTACAAAGGAACGTTTTCTGAAGGCACTCGCTACTGTCCGGGGAAATCAGAAGGTGGTCAGTGACAATCCGGAAGCGACC
Organism: uncultured Lachnospiraceae bacterium; assembly: GCA_964602475.1. Lineage (GTDB taxonomy): Bacteria > Bacillota > Clostridia > Lachnospirales > Lachnospiraceae > SZUA-448. The sequence continues at coordinate 10,304 of CAZRRN010000008.1, forward strand.
TATGATACCCTTGAAAAATACGGCAGCGATCTGGTGGAGCGTGCGCGTGCACAGAAGCTTGATCCGGTCATCGGCAGAGATACCGAGATCCGTAATGTTATCCGGATTCTTTCCCGTAAGACAAAGAATAACCCGGTTCTGATCGGAGAACCCGGTGTCGGTAAAACCGCAGTCGTTGAAGGACTTGCACAGCGTATTGTAAAGGGAGATGTACCGGAAGGTCTGAAGGATAAGAAAATATTTGCACTTGATATGGGTGCTCTGGTTGCGGGCGCAAAATACCGCGGTGAATTTGAAGAGCGTCTGAAAGCAGTATTGGAGGAAGTGAAAAAAAGCGAAGGAAAGCTCATTCTGTTTGTCGATGAGCTGCATCTGATTGTTGGTGCCGGAAAGACTGAAGGAGCCATGGATGCCGGAAATATGCTGAAACCGATGCTGGCCAGAGGAGAACTGCACTGTATCGGAGCTACTACCCTGAACGAATACCGCCAGTATATTGAAAAGGATAAAGCGTTGGAACGCCGATTCCAGCCGGTTATGGTAGAGGAACCGACGGTAGAAGATACGATTTCCATCCTGCGTGGTCTGAAAGAACGTTACGAGGTCTTTCACGGCGTTAAAATCTCGGATAATGCACTTGTTTCGGCAGCAGTGCTTTCCAACCGATATATCACCGACCGGTTTCTTCCGGACAAGGCGATTGATCTTGTAGATGAGGCCTGCTCCATGATTAAGACAGAACTCGATTCCATGCCGACAGAGCTTGATGATATTCAGCATACGATTATGCGTCTGGAAATCGAAGAGGCAGCCTTGAAGAACGAAGATGACCGTATGAGTGCGGAACGTCTTTTGGATCTGCAGAAGGAGCTGGCGGAGCTTCGTGAGAGCTTTAAGGTAAAGAAAGCACAGTGGGACAACGAAAAGGCTGATGTAGAAAAGCTTCGAAAGCTCCGTGAGCAGATGGAGGAGATTAAGAACGAAATAACAGTCGCAGAACGAAAATATGATTTAAATAAAGCGGCGGAACTGGAATACGGAAAGCTTCCGGAAATCCGCAAGGCAATCGAAGCGGAAGAAGAACGGATTAATTCCGATCAGAACCGTCTGGTACATGAAAATGTAAGTGAAGAAGAAATTGCAAGGATTGTTTCAAGATGGACCGGTATTCCGGTTACAAAACTGACGGAAAGCGAACGAAAGAAAACACTTGCCCTTGCTGATGAGCTTCATAAACGAGTTATTGGTCAGGAAGAGGGTGTACAGCGTGTAACTGACGCAATTCTTCGTTCCAAAGCGGGGATTAAGGATCCGACAAAGCCTATCGGTTCGTTCCTGTTCCTTGGTCCGACCGGCGTTGGTAAGACAGAGCTTGCAAAGAGTCTGGCACAGGCATTGTTTGACAATGAACAGAATATGGTTCGTATTGACATGAGTGAATACATGGAGAAGTTCTCGGTATCAAGGCTTCTTGGAGCGCCGCCCGGATATGTGGGTTATGAAGAAGGCGGTCAGCTGACAGAAGCCGTTCGAAGAAAACCCTACTCCGTCATTTTGTTTGATGAGATTGAAAAAGCACATCCGGATGTTTTCAATGTGCTGCTTCAAATTCTGGATGACGGTCGTGTGACTGATTCACAGGGTCGAACCGTAGATTTTAAGAACACGATTCTGATTATGACTTCCAACATCGGGTCTTCTTATCTGTTGGAGGGAATTGATGAAAACGGTTCTATCCGTCCGGAATGTGAAAAAGCGGTTATGGATGAGCTGAAAGCAAGCTTTCGTCCGGAATTTCTGAACCGGTTGGATGAAATTATTATGTTCAAGCCGCTGACGAAGGAAAATATCGCAGCGATTGTAGACCTGCAGGTCGATGCATTGAACAAACGTCTCGAAGACAGGGGAATTACCATTATACTGACCGCTGCCGCGAAAAGTTATGTGATTGAGCATGCATATGATCCGCTTTACGGTGCAAGACCACTGAAGCGTTACCTGCAGAAATATATCGAAACCTTGAGTGCAAAACTTATTCTAAGTGATGAGGTACACGAGGGGAGTATTATCAGGGTTGATGTACAGGACGGAGAGCTCGGCGCATATGTAGATTGAAGTGACAAGCTGTAAAGATCAGATTGCAGAATATTTGTTTTATCTTAATAGCCCTTCTCTAATGGTAATTCCATAGGGAAGGGCTTATTTCATCTACTAGATAAAGTTTATAATAAATATGTTGACAAACGACATATGTCGTGATAAGATATAGCACGACAGCTGACATATGACGCGAAACGACACATGTCAGAAAACGACATATGTCAGCAAGCGACATAATTGACGTACGATATACAGCGTATATCAATGCGGCAGAACATACGTCTTTTGAACGAGCACTACGAAACGGAGAATTTGTATGAAGACAGAACCGTTAACTGAAAGCTATTTTTATATTCTACTGTGCCTGGCTCGAGGGAGGAACCATGGCTACGGGATCATGACGGAGACCGACCGGATGTCGGACGGTCGGGTAAAGATCGGTTCAGGAACGATGTACGGTGCAGTCAGTAATATGATAAAGAAGAAGTGGATCAAAGAAGCCTTAAGCGACGCCCCTGAAGATTACCGGAAACGGCTGTATGAACTGACCCAGGAAGGAGAAAGAATTCTGCAGGCAGAAATCGGACGGCTGTGTGAGCTTTTACAGAATGCGAAGGACTGTGGACTATACCAGCCGCCGAACAGTAACAAACTCTGATTGGAGAACGAAGATGAGCAAAAAGAGAGCAAGAAAGACAATTCCGGTTTTATTTCTGGCATGGGATTATGAAAATGAAGAGCGGTATATAAACCGACAGGCAGAAAAAGGCTGGCAGCTGGTTTGCGGAAGAACATTTTCGCATACATATGAACGATCGGACCAGAAATACCGGTGCCGTCTGGACTTCTTTCAAATGAACCGGAAAAGCGAAGAAGAAGCAAAGAGGTATTTGGATCTTAATGCTGACATGGGCTGGGAGTACGTCGGGTCTGCCATTAACGGCTGGAATTATTTCCGAAAGAAATATGTAGAGGGGACAGACGAGGAAGAATATGCCCTGTACACAGACAATGAGTCTCTTTCGGAAATGCTTGGACGACTTATTACATTCATGAGAATTTTTGAGATTCTGTCCTTTTGTAATGCAGTTAATATGCTGATGAGGGTTTTGGATTTTCAGACCTTTAGCAGTATTCTGCTTTGCATTATGCAGGTGCTGCTGTTGTTTCTGTTCGAATTCGGAATTATCCAGATGAAACGAAAACAAAAAAGAAAGCCTGCACTGCGGTTTGGCAGAGTCGGCAGCTACATTGCATATGTCATGGCACTTGGCTGTCTGATAACCTTTTTTATTACCTTTCCATTGGTTTTTCGAACACCCTGTTACCATACGAGTTATCAGGGGAACCTGACTGAGATGGAGCTTGAGCTGAAGAACAGCTTTGAGGTTGGAAGTTCACGAACCTATCGGCTGTCAATTGATATCAAGTCCGGTTCGCTTCCCGTTACCGTTTCCGTTACTGCATCAGATGGAACGATTCTTTATACGAGTGAAACCGCAAACCTGATAAAAGAGAATCAGAGACTGTACCTGAAAGAGGGAAGCTATTATCTGTTAATGGAACCGGCGGAGGAACCGGAGCTTCTCGAACGCGAGACGAGGAAAATTTACATTTGTATTGAATAATAAAGTCTGTTATGCGCAAAAAGCAGCGCAGGAATGGGGGATAAGATGATGAATGAAAAGAAACGGGAATTATTAAAACCGAAATTTTGGATGGGGCTGGTATGGTTTGCGGTTGTGATTGCGGTGATGATTTTTGGAATGGCACCGGTACAGATGACATTCGGCATGGCAGGGGTTGCAATTACAGAAGTAGTGCTATTAATTCTGGCTGTTCTTCCGGTCTTTTTCCTGAAATGGAAAGGGAAGGAGGTCTTTCCGTTCCGCAGAGCGTCCGGAAAACAGATTATCGGAACAATCCTTATCTGGCTCGGAGCATATCTCTTTGTTATGCTGTCAACAATGGTAATCGCCTACTTTTTCCCGGAGGAGCTGTTCGGAACTTCTTCGGCGTTGGGTACAATTTTTAACAGTATCAATCCGGTCGTTGCATTCCTGATTATTGCGGTTATGCCGGCATTCTGTGAAGAGATGCTGCATCGTGGGCTGATTCGTTATACCTTTAAAAATGTGAAAAACAAATGGATTGTTGTTACGGCGATGGGAATTATATTTGGAATATTTCATCTGGACTTCGTCCGTTTTATACCGACTGCCGTGCTTGGAGCAGCACTAACCTATGTGATGCTGGAAACCGATAATATACTTTTGCCGATGCTGATACATTTCATCAATAATTCCATCAGTGCGTTTGCCACGCTGTCCGGCTCCGATGCTGTGACTGAGGAAGCGGTTGATCTTGCAGTGAATCAGATGAGCGGGTCGACGCTTGCGATGGGCAGCTACTGCATCCTTGCGGTTGCGGTACCGTTTTTGCTGCTCTTTGGAGGTGCCCTGCTGCGTGCAGGAAAACGGACTATACCGGCTCCGCAGGAGGAAGATGCTTCTGGTAATGAAACCTTGGTTGCAGTTAAGAGTAGTCCATCCGAAGCCCCGGTGGCAGTTAAGCGTAGTCCATCCGGGCTGACGATGAAGAAGCTTCTGATTGCCAGTATCTGTTCGGCACTCTTTTTTGTTGCCGGAGTGACACTTGTCATGAACGGAATGAAGGATGTTGATATGGAAGAACTGCTGAAGCTTGGTGGCTATGATGGTTTGATGACAGAATATGTTTCACAGTTTGACGTCCGTGAAACGCAAAAAGTCGTAAGAAATCTGGAATCCACCTATCCGGTCTCTGTTGTGGCGGATGGTAATTATTCATTTAATATAACAGTAGAAGGCGGCAGCAGTGAATGCACAGTGGAGGTCTTACTCTATGATACGGAAAATAATATTATATACCGCTCGGGAGAAGCAGGAGAAATGACGTTGGTTAGTGAACCAATGTCCTTCACCTCCGGTGATTATATTCTGGCCTTCTATTACCACAGCCATGGATTACAGGAAGACACCATCATTGTAAGAGCAGTTCTAAAGTAACACCGGATTTAAAAAGCGAACAGGCGCCTGTTGGGGACAGACGCCTGTTCTTTGGGGTTTAGAACAATATATTTAGGGGATCCATGTAATTGGGGATTACATGAACCTTTGGAAAGCAAGCTGATTTCGAATGTCTTTAACGCTTCGAATATTTCCGTAACAACCTCTATATTTTGTATATCGACAATCAAAACGAAAACTTTACACCCCAAATCTACATTTTTAACTTTTTTATTTATTTAACTAATTAAGCATAATAAAATTGCATTGACTTTTTTTTACTCCGGAATATAATTACTCAGTTGCAATAATTATTTTGATTTATTGAAGGGGGCTGATTCTATTATGAATAAGAGAAGATTGGTGAGAACACGATAACCGGATAACGGTACGCTTGTTTACGGGCGTACAACAGCAACCTTTCGCGAATACTGTATGATGCAGACTTGCTGATTGGCGGGTCTTTTTTTGTTCCCAAAAATCAATTGGCAAAATGAAAAAGTGTTAAGTCACATCTACAAATCCGCAGATAACTGTATCAGTCGTTATGTGATAATTTGGATTTATACAAACAAAGATACAGTTTGGGACGGTAAAGCGAAGAAACAGAACCAAAATAAGGAGAAAAGCATGAAACAAATGAAACAGAAAACAATGATGAAACAGGATGCAACGGTGAAACAGAAAGAAGCACTGAAACAGAAAGAAGCGCTGAAACAGGAAGCAACAATGAAACAGGAAACAATGATGAAACAGAAAGCAACAAGCAGAGCACGAATCGTCAGTGTCCGGAGAGAAAGCTACACCGTAATATTGGTACAAGAAGACAATGCCCCGGTAAATGATACAGAATATACGGCTGTATTGAAAGGAACCTTTTATAAAGCCGGAGCGGAATACCCGATTATAGGAGATTATGTGGATGTTTGTTATAATCCGTCCGGTGAGTCCGTGATTGAACGAGTTTATCCGAGAAAAAGTGTCTTCCTGCGTTCCGATCAGTCCGGACATGCAGCGGGCTATGTAAAGAACATGAAGAGACAGGCTTTTGCAGCAAATTTTGATGATGTATTCATCGTAACGTCACTGAATCAGAATTTTAATCTGGACAGGATTGCGAGATATATCAGCATTACGCTGCAAAGCGGCGCAGAACCGGTTGTAATCCTTACCAAGGCAGATCTTTGCGAGGATGTCAAAGCATATGAAACACAGGTTTGCGCACTGTCTGACCGTGCAGAGGTGATTGCAGTCAGTGCAGTCAGCGGATTTGGACTTGACAGGCTGAATAAGTATATGAAGAAGGGAGCTACCATTGCGCTTCTTGGTTCCTCCGGTGTCGGAAAATCAACCTTGATCAATGCGGTTGCAGGAAAGGAGGTTATGACGGTCGGTACCATCCGGGAAGAGGATGGTAGGGGGCGGCATACAACAACGCACCGGCAGATTATCTACCTGCCGTCAGGAGTTGCGGTGATTGATACACCGGGAGTCCGTGAACTTGGGGTTGTACAGGCAGAGGAAGGAATTGATGATACTTTTGCTGATCTAACGGAGCTAACGGCTCTGTGCCGTTTCGGAAACTGTTCACACAGAACCGAGCCGGGGTGCGCAGTAAGGAGGGCACTGGAGAACGGGGAGCTTTCAGAAAAGCGTTGGAAAATGTATTGCAAGCTTCATGCTGAAAACAACTGGAGTACAAAAAAACTTTTTTCAACATCGAATAAACAGCTAACAGAAAAATAAAATCACAATACGAGATAATTAATGCAATACACTCACGAAACAAGAAGAAACGGTTGCCAAAGGAAATAAAGAGGAAATAGTATTGAATAACTGAAGCAAATAGATTATAATATGTATATTATTATTCACAAGACAAATGGAGAAGCGATTATGCCGGAGTCAAAAACCAATATGAAGGATCGTATTCTGGAGGCAACCGTACAATGGAATACAGAACACCCGTTTCAAGAACCGCAGCTTACCCAGCTTGCCGCTCTGGTAGGCATTTCATCAAGGACACTAAGCCGGTATTTTCCAAGTAAGGAGGATTTACTTGGTCAGGCATCCATGAAGTACATTGCACAAAGAACAGAAGAATATAGAAATCTTCTTAAAATAATAAGCACGAGCGGATGTTCCGGCGTGAACCAGATTCGAACCTTCTTATGTGGACAAAAAACAGCATTCCAGAACGATCCGCTCAGTATTCAGGTTTTTGCAGTTGCGAATATGAGGTGTGCCGAATATGCCATAAAAAACAGACAGCCGTTCAGTATGGCATCAGGTGAAGTGCGGCAGCTTATTATAGCAATGCTCGAAGCAGGAAAAAAGGATGGATCAATCAGAGCCGATCTTGATAACAGCTTAATGATCGAACTGATGACTGCAGGGTTTTACGGACTGATGCAGCAGATTGCCACGGTCTGTGCAACAGAATCAACTCATTATGAAGAGAAAAAAACAGTTTCATTATATAAGGAATTCTGCAGGATGCTAGAGTGGTATGTAGATCCGACACGGTAATTTTTTGCATTTCTGTGACATATGTCTGTCAAATGAAAAAAAGTCTGGTAAAGGGGGATGCAGCGATATAAGGATAAAGAAAAAAGATATGCAATACTATACGAACAGGTGGTGTATTAATGACTCAGAAGAAACAAATTCTTGTAGTGGATGACAATAATATCAATCGTGCGGTCTTATGTAAAATACTTAATGCTGACGGTTATAAAACCTTGGAGGCAGGGAACGGACAAGAAGCGCTGAATCTTTTGGCAGGGAAAGGCCGGGAAGCAGCATTGATGCTTCTGGATATTTCGATGCCGGTCATGAACGGATATGAACTGCTTGACCAGATGACGCAGCAGGGCAGTATCACGCGGATACCTGTAATTATAACAACCGGAGCAGAGGATGAGAGCACAGAAGTAAGGTGCCTGGAACGGGGTGCATCAGATTTCTTAAGAAAACCTTATAATGCAGAATTAGTACAGCACAGGGTTAAGAGTCTTCTTAGGTTGTGGGAAACCGCGGCGCTGATAAGCAGACTTGAAGTTGACCAATTAACCGGCGTTTACAGCAAGGAATTTTTCTATCGCCATGCAGAAGAACTTCTGGACAGGAATTCCGCTGACGTATTCAGTATTATTTATGTGGACATAGATGATTTCAAAATGATTAATGCACGTTATGGCTCGGCAGCAGGGGATGAACTGCTTAGATATCTGGCGGCTTATTATCAGAAGCTTGTCGGGAAGGATGGAATCTGCGGACGAATTGGTGGGGATATCTTTGTTCTGCTAATGAAAGAAAGCAGAAAGAATAAAAAGAAGGAACCGGATTATTTTGACACTTTGGAGTTTGCTGATGCACCTGTCAAGGGATTTCAATTAAAGTGCGGGATATATCCGGTTAAAAACAGAAGTTTGTCCATTGCGGATATGTGTGACCGGGCAAAGCTGGCAGTTGCAACAATTAAGCACCAGTATGGATTTCATTATGCAGTATATAGCGATTCCATGCTGACGCGTGCACTTAGGGAACATCAGCTGGCGGACGGGATGGAGGAAGCTCTGGAAAAAGGGCAGTTTTCTGTTTATCTTCAGCCGAAGCATTGTACAGAAAATAAAGCAGTAGCCGGAGCGGAGGCTTTGGTGAGGTGGAATCATCCGGAGCTTGGATTCATTTCTCCGGGAGAGTTCATTTCAATGTTTGAACGCAATGGGTTTATTACAAAAGTTGATGAATACATGCTCAGAGAGGTCTGCCGGTTTCTTGGAAGATGGATCTCGCAGGGAATAACACCGGTTCCTATTTCTGTTAATATTTCACGGGCAGACTTTGTTTTGAACGATCTTCCGGAACGAATTACCGGCTGTGTGGATGCTTATAATATCCCACATGAATTAATTCATCTGGAAATAACAGAATCTGCTTATACAAGTGATCCGCGTCAGATTATTGCAGATGTCTCTGCACTGCAGGATATGGGCTTTCTCATTGAGATGGATGATTTTGGGTCAGGCTACTCGTCACTGAATATGCTTTCCGAGCTTCCGATTGACATTTTAAAGCTGGATATGAGGTTTGTACAGAGCGGAAATGACCGGATAAAGGGCAGCAAGCGAAATATACTCAGCTTTATAATCAGTCTGTCAAAATGGCTTCAGCTTCCCACAATTGCGGAGGGGGTGGAGACGCAGGACGAATTTGACCAGTTAAAGGCGATGGGCTGTAATCTGATACAGGGCTTCTTCTTTTCAAAGCCGATGCCTGCGGAGGAGTTTGTAAGCTATATGGAAAAGCAACCTCTGAACTGTAATGCTGAAAAGACAAATGAGACTATCGAACTTCTGACTCCTGATTCATTTGAAACAGACGGGGAACGACCCCTTATACTTGTGACAGAGGATATCGAAAGTAATCGGGAAATTATGAGGGCGCTACTCTCTCCGTCCTATCGCGTAGCTCTGACCGAGAACGGAAAAGAAGCATGTGAATACCTTATGGCGCATCACAATGACATTGCATGTATGCTGCTTGACCTTCTGATGCCGGTTATGGATGGATTTCAGGTGTTGGAATTCATGCAGTCGAATGGCATGATTAACGAGATTCCGGTAATAATCACAACGGAAACCGGAAGCAACAGTGAACTTCGGGCACTTCATCTTGGTGCGGACAGCTTTGTCGGAAAACCATATAATTCGGAGATTTTACTGCATCATGTCAGAAAAGCAGTAGAAGAGAAGAGCTTTTGGAAGCTTCGAAGAGAATTTGAAAACCAGAAGGGTGCACTTTATGAAAAAGCCTATTTGGACGAGCTGACAAATCTGCTTAATCGGCATGGGCTGTCGGAAGCAATGAATCGGCTGACATACAATGAAAAATACACGGCTGTTATACTTGACATTGATGATCTAAAGAAATTCAACGATACAGAAGGACATGCTGCCGGCGATGATGTAATCCGTACAGTAGCGGATGTTATTAAGAAGGAAACACGGGAGCGGGATATTATCGCACGAATCGGCGGAGATGAATTTATGGTTTTGTTTCGTGAAATGGACAATCCCAAAGTTGCTCTTTATAAGGGAACCAGATTGTGTATGCGGATTGGGGAAGCCGCGGTACCGGGGAAACAGTTTTTCCTTTCCTGTTCTGCGGGGATAACGCTGGCCTGTCAGTCAGAAACCTTTTCGGAAGTCTTCAAAAGAGCGGACACGGCACTGTATTATGCAAAACGGGAGAAAAAGGGAGGGTGTTGTCTATGGGAGAGCCAGATGTCCGTCAGAAATACAGAAACTAACGAATAGGAGAAGCTTGTAATATGAACCGATATAAACTGTTCAAAGCAGGAATCCATGCCAGTGAAGGAGTCGAACGAGTTGGCGGAAATGCAGAAGCTTATGAGTCGATGCTCGTTCGATTTCCAAAGGATCCGTATTTTTCTCGATTGTGCGAAGCGATTACTCAAAAGAATGTCGAAACAGCTTTTGAAGCAGCACATGCATTAAAGGGTATTGTAGGAAATCTCAGTATGAACAGAATGTATGATGATTTGGTTCCGCTTGTTGAACAGCTTCGGGGCGGAAGCATGGAAGGTGCAGACGAGCTGCTGTACGTTATCCGGCAGGATTACAATGCAGTAATCGAGGCGGTGGAACAGATGATGTGAGGTGAGTAGTGTGAAAGATGAATCATTCACACGCAGCTTTGTGCCTGCGCGGTGCTTGACACAAGGTCTGTTATACGCAAAAAGCAGCGCAGGAATTGAGTCTATTATGAAAAAGAAATCCGGTATATTCCTGATTTTATTCTGTCTGCTTCTTTTTCTGGTACCGAGTGGAGTGCAGCAAGGTTCTGCAGTCGGCGATGGCACTGTAATCCGAGTAGGCTTATATCCCTTGGGAAGATATCATTATTATGACGAAAACGGAACTCCTGCAGGGTATGAGGTGGAATACCTAAGCAGGATAGCAGAGGAAACCGGATGGAGCTATGAGTATGTTTTTCTTGAAAGCTGGAGCCTTGGAGAAGAACTGTTAATGAACGGAGAGCTGGACCTGCTTTCTCCGGCAGAAATGACTCGTGAACGGGTCAATGATTTTTTATTTACCGACAGTGCACTGGGTGGAAGTTATATGATTATCTGCACTACAGATTCAGGTATGCGATATGAGGATATTACTGCAATTTCAAAGATGCGTATCGCTACTGAAAAAGGCACTTCTCTTGTGGAACGTTACAGAATATGGGCAGAAATGCAGGGTATTCCATATAATCTGATTGAATATGACAGTTACGAACTGGCTTCGGCTGCTTTGAAGCGCGGGGACGTGGATGCGCTGCTTCGAAGCAGCTTTGAATACACAGACGGACTCAATGTGGTTGCACGGATCAGCTATAGTGAGTATTATTTTATGATGAATGCTCAAAATGTCGATTTAAAGAATGAACTGGATGAAGCGGTTACCGCGCTTCAGATTGCGAATCCGCTTTTCCGTATTGAACTGACAGATGAATATTTTCAGGATATTAATAAGGATCCGATAACAGTTGCCGAACAGACAATGATAGAAGAACTTGATCCGATTTGTATAGCTGTACCGGTTGACCGCAGACCGATGGCTTATTTGGATTCCACAGGAAAGGTAACCGGTATAGCGATAGAGATTCTGGAAAAGATTGCAGAAAACACAGGCTTACGTTTTCAATACATTCCGTATGCAAACGGAGCAGCGACCGCTAACGCGCTGCTGAGCGGTGAATGCAGCCTAAAAATCCCGGCGGGACTTCCGGCGACACTGGCTTATGGACTGGAGGGATTAGTTCAAAGTGAAGTCTTGATGGACTTTGCTTTATCGGTAGTTTCTGTAAACGGAGCAGATCCCACGGGAAAGGACAGCTGGACAGTGGCGGTTACGGAAGATTCTGTCGGCATGGGTGACGTAATCGAAAAGACTTACGGAAACTGCGAGGTTTACAGATATTCAGACTGGAATGCAGCCTGTGATGCACTTCTTAAGGGTGAAGTAGATGCAGTGGCAGTAAATAATGCCGCAGCCAGCTATCAGCTTCAGAAGCCAAGGTACGAGAAAATCTGTCTGGTATCGTCGGTTTCTATCTCCACTCCGATTTGTGTCGGCGGATTTGACGAATCAAGAGAGATAATCAAAATTATTAATAAAAGCATGAAACAGCTTGACAGCGGAATGATACAGAATATCATTACCAAGTACACCAGTATCCATGATTATGAGTATAGAACAGCGGATTATCTTTATAAGTATAAAGGTATAATAATTACGTTGGCAGCAGTTCTTATTCTGATTCTTATACTTCTGTTAATCTACCGCAATAATCGAAAAAAGTACGAAGCAGCATTGCTTAAAAATAACCGTGACCTAGAGGAAGCAACCTGTGCAAAGGAACGGTTTTTCTCCCATTTAAGCCACGACATTCGCACACCTATGAACGGAATCCTGGGAACCGTAGAGATTACGCGTGGCTGTGGTCGCTGTTCTGAATATGAAACTGCACTGGAGGACATCAAAAGTGCAGGTGATTTTATGATGATGCTCCTAAATGATGTTCTCGATATCAGTAAAATCAACAACAACAATTATGAACTTTGCCCGGAGTTTTACCCATTCCCGGAATTTGAGAAAACAATCCATTCCGTAATGGAACCAAGGGCGAAGGAAAAGAACATTACATTTTTGATCAGCTGTTCGTTTACGGAAAATATGCAGGCGAAGCTGGACAGAATCCGTATCCAGCAGATTTTTATCAATCTTCTTGGTAATGCAGTTAAATTTACACCGAATGGTGGGAAGGTTGAGCTGTTAATTAATCATCAGGTAATCAGAGACGGAATCTGGAATCTTGAGTTGACGGTCAGGGACAACGGCTGCGGAATGAGTGAGGAATTTGTCCGTACACGACTTTTTAAGGAATTTGAACAGGAGCGCAATGACAATAACCGTGAGAGCGGGACGGGACTCGGAATGTTCATTGTCAAAAAGCTGATTGATAAAATGGGAGGGAGTATTGACTGCAGCAGTGTTCCGGGAGAGGGAACCGTGCTTCATGTTCTGCTTTCAGAGGTGGAGGTACAGCCGTATAGCGGAAAAACAGATTCAAATACAGAACTTCCTGCTTATACCGGACTGGTCGGTAAACGGATTCTTCTGTGTGAGGATCAGCCGCTGAATACTAAGGTTGCAAAGAAACTGCTGGAAAGAGAAGGGATGATTGTGGAAACTGCTGAGAACGGACAGATCGGAACAGAGATGGTTGCAGCAGCAGAACCCTACCGGTACGATGCGATTTTAATGGATCTGCGTATGCCGGTTATGGATGGGTTTCGTGCTTCGGAGGTAATTCGTGGGATGAATCGTGAAGACGCAAAAACAATTCCGATTATTGCCATGAGTGCGAATACTTCGGAGGAAGATGTCAGCGCGAGTTTTCAGGCAGGAATGAATGCACACTTGTCTAAACCGATCGAACCTGATAAACTATATCATACCTTGAATTATGTTACACAGCAAAAGCAACCACAACAAAAGTAACCACAGGAAGGAAAAATCAGAAGTGAGCGCTATGAATAGAAAGAGAAGGAAGCTGCACTGCCGTGCGGTACCGGCGGTATTACTTGCCGCTGTACTGATGGCGGGCAGTCTTTTTGTACAACCGCTGCAGCCTGTAAAAGCAAAGACAGTCGAATATGAGGTTCTGTCGCATACGATGGCGACGGAGGAGGAGTTTAATGTGGTAAGTAATCTATATATTCCGCGGGTTTTAAATGATCAGTCTGAGTCCGTAAAAAAGGTTTCCTACGGTTCTTATCATAAGACAATGCAGTTTCAGATGCAGCAGTGGTATAACAGCTCCGGATGCAAACTGGATATTACAGATGCGGTAGAGATGATAAAAAGCCAGACAGCAGATGCTGTAGATACGGTTTATGTCGGCATTTCCGCAGAAATCAGTGCACGAAGCAGCGAAGGAGGTTTCGGTTTTCTGTATGACGAAGATATCTCGCTCCCGGCTGTCACGCTGACATCGGCATATACCACGCAGACAGTGGAGCTACCGCTCTCAGAACTCGTCAGTCAGGGTTACGAAACGCTTTATATGGGCATCTATGCCAATGACCCAAGTGTCTATTTCAGAAATGTCCGGGTGTATTATTATATTGGGGAACGGGAGCAGCCGGTTGAGCTTACTCTGTCAGATTCACCTGCCGGTGCAAAAAAGCTGATATTACAGGATCTTGGAAAGGACGCACCGGCAAGAACGAAATTCTACAGTCCATATATGCAGGGTGCAATAACAACCGAAGAAGACTGTATCCGGTATGAGGCAGATGGAGAAGATGAGCGAAACGGAATCCGGATGAATGTGACCAGCTTTATTGCAGACCAGACGAGCGGCTGCACATTCGGAGCGTCCATTCGGATAAAGGTCGAGAACTGGTCCGACCCGGAAAATGCCGACAACAAGGCATTGATGTTCTTTGAGGTCACCGCGGAGGACGGAACAGTAAAAAGCCGTGTGATTCTCGGCTCCTACGAACCGAATAATTCGCTCACTAATCTGACAAATGATACGAACGAAATCGGTGAGGACTGGTCATCAAAGCTCTTAATGGGACAGTCAAGGCTCGAATTCGGTGAAAGCGATACAGTTTATCTCTGTATTATCCAGAAAAATTCAGTACAATACTATGACGAAACCTGTCTGTGGTGCTATGAAGATAACAAGCTGTCTGCAGAAGACATTTCCGTATCTCTTCCTTTTTATGACGAAGAGAACGAAATGATTCTTTTTGACATTGCAAACCTCACTGCCGGGGATACGGAGCTGACGATTCTTGTCCATTCCTATACAGATGATGAAAGCATAACGGCAGAATTCGGTGCAGCATCAGAGCCTGCAGGCAGGACACTTTCCAAAATCGCTTCATATCGGCTACTGCTTCCTGCGGGTACCGATAAAGAACAGATTTCCATACCGGCAGCTTTGGGTGATGAAATAAGCTGTTATACAGCCGACGGAAGCTGTTATCTCGAACCCTATGCGGTTAATGCGAAGCAGTGGATTGCTACCTGGGGAAGCTCACAGCTGACAGCCTCCGGAGATACTTTTCCGCCGTCTCCGGGACTGGAAGGTAACACTTACCGCCAGGCAGTTCGTGTTTCGGTTGGCGGTGATTTCTTAAGACTGACATTTTCAAATGAATACGGCGAGAAGCCGCTCGAAATTAAAGCTGTACATATTGCACAGCTGCGGAATGCAGGTCTGTCTGAGATTGATACCGCGACAGATACAATCGTAACGTTCGGTGGAAACACTGCCATAACAATACCTGCCGGAGAAACCGTTCAGTCGGATCTGACTGCCTTTTCCTTTGCATCGCTGGAGCAGATTGCAGTTACAACGGAATTTGGTGTGGTACCGGTTTCGATTACCAGCCATACCGCTTCGCGGTCAACAAACTGGCTGCTGGAAGGAAGCCATGTAACCGACACGGACATGACAGGAGCAGCAACAGCAACCAGCTGGTATTTCTTAAGCGAGCTTGAGGTTCTTGCAGACGCATCCAGTCGAGTGGTGGTATGCTTCGGTGACTCCATCACTGACGGCTACGGTTCTGTAACTGACCGGTTCTCACGATGGACCGACAAGCTGGCAGAAGCGCTGCAGTCAAATGAAGCAACACAGGAGATTGCCGTTGTGAACCGTGGAATCGGCGGGAATTCAATCTGGGGCGGCAACGGACCGTCCGGTGTGAAACGTTTTGAACGGGATGTGCTGAATACTGCGGGAGCCGCTTACTGCATTTTCCTGATTGGAGTTAACGATATCGGTTATGCAAGCAGCGATACTTCGGCAAGTATCATCGCACAGCTGACGGCTTGGGTGAAGCAGTGCCATGAGAATGGAATTCTTGCCTACGGCGGAACCATACTTCCATTTGAAGGGAATTCCTATTATACAGAGCTGCATGACGACATTCGGAAAAAAGTCAACAGCTGGATGCTGTCAGAGGATTCACCCTTTGACGAGGTGATTGATTTTGCGGGAGCGATTGCAAATCCTGAGAACAGCTCGAAAATGCTTGCAGTATATGCTAACGATTATCTGCATCCGAATGTTGCGGGCTATGAATTCATGGGAAATATGATTGATCTGTCATTGTTTGAATAAGCAGAGTAATCGAAAAAGACACAGGACGAAATACAGTGATTTATTAACAGACTGCAGCGGCACATTACATCGAAAGATTAAGCTGTGCTGAAGAACGCGAGAAATGAGGATAGATTATGTTTTACAGGATAGGGAAAAGAGTAGTGAGCCTGGCTGCTATGCTGGTTCTTGTGATCGGACTTGCTGCATGCGGCGGGGTACAGCCGGCCGCAGAGCCGACGGGAACTGCGCAGCCGACAAGGGATGCAGAAGCTGCAGCGACAGAAGCAGCCGTAACACCGGTTCCGACTATGGATACAGAGCCGGATAAGGATACTAAGCCGACAGAAGAGCCGGCAGAGGGTCGGTCGGAGACGATAATTGCAGTCAGAGAAGGAAGAGTAACATTTTCCTCCGACCAGAGCTTTGTAAGCTTTCTGAGGGTTACCTTTGAGCTGCCCGAAGCGGTATCACCACAGGATATCACTGCTGTGTACTTTGTTACCGACAGTGAAACCCCGCTCAGTCTGAGACTGTATGCCGGAGAGGGTACAGTGGAGAAGAGCGACCGGTATGAGCTTACCCATAGAACAGTAATCATGGAGAGCTTGCCGGAATCTACGGAAACCGTTATCATAGGCGGAGTGGATGTGACAAAAGAAAATTATACAATTACGGCAAATGTGATTGCGGATACACGGCTTGAGATAAAAGCCGGGAATGGACAGAAGGTCAGCTTTATTGTGGATGAACATGCGGCAGAGATCCTTCAGGGATTCACCGGGAATACCTTTGTGCTTGGAATATATGATAATCATTCAGAACCGGTATTTACAATCTCGGATTTGTACTTTACAACCGACTCAGGAGAATATAAAATAGCTCTTGATGAGAGCAGCTGTTCGTCTGCCATCGGCGGAGCCGTAACATTCGAGCTTGAGCCCTGAGAAAGAATTATTAAAGGAGCAAAATTATGGCAATCAGAATTGGTATATTAGGCTACGGCAATCTTGGACGAGGTGTAGAGGCGGCAATCCGGCATAATCCGGATATGGAGCTTGCGGCAGTGATTACACGCAGAAACCCTGCATCGGTACATATCTTAACAGAAACCGCAACGGTATATGAGGCAACGGAACTCGCGAAACTGAAGGGAAATATTGATGTGCTGATTCTTTGCGGCGGAAGTGCGACTGACCTGCCGGAACAGACCAAAAAGGCAGCAAAGCTGTTCAATGTAATTGACAGCTTTGATACCCATGCAAGAATTCCGGAGCATTTTGCAGAGGTTGATGCAGCAGCAAAGGCTGCCGGGACGACAGCGATGATCTCGGTTGGCTGGGATCCGGGAATGTTCTCCCTGAACCGGCTGTACGCAGAAAGTATTCTGACCGACGGAAAGGATTACACTTTCTGGGGTAAGGGTGTAAGTCAGGGTCATTCGGATGCAATCAGAAGGATTGCAGGAGTAAAGGATGGAAAACAATATACTATTCCTGTGGAAAGCGCGTTAGAGCGCATTCGAAACGGAGAACAGCCGGAGCTTACTGCAAGAGAAAAGCATATAAGAGAATGCTTTGTAGTTGCCGAAGAGGGCGCAGATCTTGTGCGAATCGAGGCTGAAATCAAAAATATGCCGAATTATTTTGCGGACTATGATACAACGGTGCATTTCATCACCGAAGAGGAGATGAAACGCAGTCACAGCGGACTGATGCATGGCGGGTTTGTAATCCGTTCCGGAAATACCGGTTGGGAGAATGAGCACAGACAGACAATCGAGTATCGTCTGAAGCTTGATTCGAATCCGGAATTCACGGCCAGTGTTCTGATTGCTTATGCGCGTGCTGTCTATCGTATGAATGGGGAAGGAATGACCGGCTGTAAGACAGTGTTTGACGTGCCGCCGGCATATCTGAGTACATTAAGCGGAGAAGAACTGAGAGCACATCTGCTGTGAGTAAATCTAACCTAAAGATATTTCTGGCATACAGAGAGGAACTAAAGTATATTTGCTATGAAACAGATGTCAATGTTTGAAATGGAATCACCGGCGACAACGCTGATGGCACCGCTTGCGAGCCGGCTGCGTCCGGAGAAGCTGGACGAATATGTGGGACAGACACATCTGCTCGGAGAGGGAAAGCTTCTGCGTCAGATGATTGAGAAGGATCAGATCAGTTCGATGATCTTTTGGGGCCCGCCCGGAGTCGGAAAAACGACACTGGCCAGAATTATTGCGAATCACACAAAATCAACCTTTGTCAATACCAGTGCAGCAACCAGTGGAATTAAGGATGTTATGAAGCTGGTAGAGGAAGAACGTCGCCCAGGATCACGGACAATTGTGTTTGTAGATGAGATTCACCGTTTTAATAAGGCACAGCAGGATGCATTTCTTCCCCATGTCGAAAAAGGAAGTATCATTCTGATCGGAGCCACGACGGAAAATCCGTCCTTTGAAGTAAATTCCGCGCTTCTGTCCCGGTGCAAGGTATTTGTTCTGCAGGCACTGACCAAAGAAGACATTATGAGACTTCTGAAGCGTGCACTGACCAGCCCGAAGGGTTTTGTCTCCATGCAGGTTAAAATCGACGAGGACAGCCTTGCGCTGATTGCAGCCTTTGCTGACGGAGATGCAAGAACCGCATTAAATACACTGGAAATGTCAGTTCTGAACGGGGATCTTAATGAGAACGGGGATCTGACTGTTAAAAAAGAAAAGATTGAACAGTGTATCGGAAAGAAAGCTCTGCTGTACGATAAGGACGGGGAAGAGCACTATAACCTGATTTCGGCACTTCATAAATCCATGCGGAACAGTGATCCTGATGCGGCGGTCTACTGGCTGGCACGAATGCTGGAAGCAGGAGAGAATCCGCTGTATGTTGCAAGAAGGATGGTACGGTTTGCCAGTGAGGACATCGGAATGGCTGACAGTAATGCTCTTCAGGTAGCGGTTGCGGCATATCAGGCTTGTCATTTTAACGGAATGCCGGAATGCAATGTCAATCTGACCCATGCTGTAGTATATCTCTCTATGGCGCCGAAATCCAATGCCATAGAGACTGCTTATTACCGGGCGCGTGTCGATGCGCAGAATATGCTGTCTGAACCGGTACCGCTTCAAATACGCAACGCGCCGACCGGATTGATGAAGGAACTGCATTACGGTGAGGGCTACCGCTATGCACATGATTATGAAGAGAAGCTCACGGATATGAAATGCCTGCCGGAATCAATCGCCGACCATGTTTACTATACTCCGACCATTCAGGGACAGGAAGCGGCGGTTGCAAAACGGCTGGAGGAAATAAAGAGCTTTAAGGGAATAAAATAGTATCCTAAAGTCTATATAAATGCGGTAAGTGCAGAAAGAAGGAAGACATGATAGAATTACCGGAAGCCATTGTTCTGGCGGATCAACTGAAAGGTACTTTAACCGGAAAGCAGATTACCTGTGCGACAGCAGACAGCTCTCATCATAAGTTTACCTGGTACAACGGCAATCCGGAGGACTATTCGGAGCTGCTGGAGGGTAGGACAATTGAGGATGCGGTTTCTTACGGCGGAAAGGTGCACATCAAAATGAACGGGGAGGTTGGGCTGGCATTCAGCGACGGTGCAACTCTTTCCTACTTTGAACCCGGAGCAGCAGTACCGGATAAGCATCAGTTTCTGCTAGAATTTGATGATGGTTCGGCATTGGTGGTTACTGTTCGCATGTATGGTGGGATTTTTTCTTATATCGGAGAAATGGACAATGAGTATGACCGAATCGCAAGAGAAGCACCGGATGTCTTTACGGACAGCTTCAGCTTTGATTATTTTATGAGTCTTCGTCCGGAGAAGAAAAAGCTGTCAGTTAAGGGGTTCCTTGCTACCGAACAACGGATTCCTGGACTTGGAAACGGAGTCGCTCAGGACATTATGCTGGAAGCGGGACTGCATCCGAAGCGGGACATTTCCACACTGAGTGAAGAAGAGTTTCACCGGCTTTATCAGGTGATTCCGGATCTTCTTTGGAAAATGACAGAGGAAGGCGGTCGCGATACCGAAAAGGATCTTTTCGGAAGAAACGGCGGTTATCTTACGCAGATGAGCAAGAATACTTATGGCGGTCCCTGCCTGAACTGCGGAACCTATATTCAAAAGGAGGCCTTTTTGGGCGGCGTGATCTATTTCTGCCCGAACTGCCAGAAATAAAGCGAATTACCGGAGGAAATCGGATGTTTCAGTTTGGAATGCCGACACTGCTTGAAAATAAAAGCCTGACCGAGAACGCAATACTTTGCAGAAGGCTCGGACTGGCCTTTATTGAACTGAATATGAATTTTTTAGAGTATCAGGAGGAGTATCTGCGGAATACAAAGCTGCTTCGTGCCGTTGCAGAGGAATACAGTTTGTATTATACAATCCATCTGCCGGAGGAATTGAATGTATGTGATTTTAACAGCCGCGTGAGAACTGCGTATCTGGATACGATGAAGGCAGTACTTGAAATTGCGCAGGATCTGCATGTTCCGCTACTCAATCTGCACATGAATCATGGAATATATATTACGCTTCCGGATCGAAAAACCTACCTGTTTCAGGAGAAAAAGGAACGGTATCTGGAAGATATTGATAACTTTCGAAAGCTGTGCATACAGGAAACCGGGTCATACGGGCCGTTGATTTCAATCGAAAATACCGATGGCTACAGAGAATTTGAAAAAGAAGCAATCAGGATTCTGCTGGGGGATAAACGGTTTTCCCTAACATGGGATATTGGACACTCTCACGGAGCAGGAAATACAGATGAACCGTTTCTGATGGAGCATGAGGATCGGCTGGGGCATTTTCATATCCATGATGCACTCGGAAAGAGCAATCATCTTCCGCTTGGAAGCGGAGAAATAGATCTTTCCCAACGAATTGCACTTGCCCGTAAGCACGGGTGCCGGTGCGTCCTTGAAACCAAGACGATTGCGGCACTGGAAGCTTCAGTTGAATGGATAAAAAGAAACCTATAGAGATATTATATTAGCGTGTGCGGTAATCCAACCCGGAAAAGCTGCACACTTTTTATTTTTATCTTGACAAATACATCTGAACCGATTATCATATGAATCATGAAACATATGAACGCACATTCATATGAGATGAGAAACAAATGAACCATGGAACGAGTGAAAGGAGACTGCCAATGCAGAAACATAATCATGATGACATCCTGAGAATTGTAAGACATGATCTTCCGACGGATGAACTGCTCTGTGACCTGTCTGATTTATTCAAGGTATTCGGAGATACAACGCGTATTAAGATACTGTATGCTCTGATGGAATCGGAGCTGTGTGTCTGTGCAATAGCTGAACTCTTATCTATGACGCAGTCAGCAATTTCTCATCAGCTCAAAGTGCTAAAGGATAATAATCTGGTCGGGAGCTACCGTGTTGGAAAGACAATTGTATATTTTCTGGCAGACGATCATGTCAGAGCCATGATTAGTCAGGGCTTTGAACACTTAATCGAGAAAATAGAGGAACCAAAACATCGACGTGAAAATAAAACCGATAAGGAGAAGACAGAATGAAAAAAGTATATCAGCTGGAGGATCTGGATTGCGCAAATTGTGCGGCGAAGATGGAGGAAGCAATCAGAAAGCTAGACGGAGTTATTTCTGCAGAGGTTAATTTTATTATGCAGAAGCTGACGATTGAAGCAGAGGATGAGCACTTTGACGAGATTTTAACGGCAGTTACCAAAGCAGTGAAGAAGGTGGAGCCGGACTGTACAATCAGAAAGTAAACTTGAGATAAGCATGGGGAATCCATCAACGCAAATAGAGCATAGGAGACAAACATGAGCAGAAAACAAAGAAAAATATTGATAAGAATTGTAATATCCGCAGTTCTGTTTCTTGCGGCATGCCTGCTTCCGCTGACCGGAATCTGGAAGCTTGTAGCATTTTTGGTGCCATATCTTATCATCGGTTATGATGTGCTTTGGACGGCAGTTCGAAACATTTTACACGGACAGCTGTTTGATGAAGCATTTCTGATGGCACTGGCAACGGTGGGCGCAGTTGGTGTCGGTAAATATCCGGAAGCAGTTGCGGTTATGCTGTTTTATCAGACAGGTGAACTTTTTCAGGGAATTGCGGTCGGAAAAAGCAGAAAGTCCATTGCTTCACTCATGGATATCCGCCCGGATTCTGCGGTTGTGCTGCGCGACGGAGCAGAGCTTACGGTGTCGCCGGAGGAAGTCGGTGTCGGTGAAATCATCTGTATTCGACCCGGAGAAAAGATTCCGCTTGACGGGACAATTATCGCGGGCGGCACTTCGGTCAATACTTCGGCACTGACCGGAGAAAGCCTTCCGGTTGACAGAACCGAGGGAGATACAGTAATCAGCGGTTCGGTGAACCTGAGTGGTTTTATCCGGGTGAGGACAGAAAGCACCTTCAAAGAAAGTACCGTTTCGAAAATACTGGATCTGGTAGAGAATGCTTCCTCAAAGAAAGCACATGTGGAGAACTTTATCACGCGTTTTGCCCGTTACTACACTCCCTGCGTAGTGGTCGGCGCAGTCCTGCTTGCAGTGCTTCCGCCGCTTCTCTTTTCACAGGAATGGTCGGTATGGATTACTCGTGCACTGACATTTCTGGTAGTATCCTGTCCCTGCGCTCTTGTGATTTCCGTACCGCTGTCCTTCTTTGGTGGGATTGGAGGAGCTTCACGGGATGGAATTCTGATTAAGGGGGCAGGCTATCTTGAACTGCTCTCCAAGGTAAAAACAGTTGTGTTCGACAAGACAGGAACACTTACCAAAGGAAGCTTTCAGGTGACTGCGATTCATCCGGAGCAGGTATCTGAAGACGAGCTGCTTGATCTTGCGGCAGCAGCAGAATCACGTTCCGGGCATCCGATTGCGGAATCAATTGTGCTTGCCCATGGAAAGCATATAGACAGTCGGAGAATCGGAGAATTATCAGAGAAAGCAGGAAGGGGAATTCGGGCGGTAATCGACGGGAGAGTCATTTACGTCGGCAACGGACAGCTGATGGAGGAAGCCGGAGCTTCCTGGCACGAGTGCCATCATCCGGGAACCATCGTGCATATCTGCGACGGATCGGAATACCTTGGACATATTGTTATTTCTGACGTAATCAAACCGGATGCGAAGACGGCAATTGCAGAGCTTAAGAAGCTTGGAATTACACAGACGGTTATGCTGACCGGAGACAGAAGGAGGGTTGGCGAACAGGTAGGACAGGAACTTGGAATCGATGAAATACACACGGAACTGCTTCCGGCACAGAAGGTGGAAATCGTAGAAGAAAAGCTTGCAGAAGAAAAGACGCTGGCGTTTGTCGGAGACGGAATCAATGACGCACCGGTACTGACCAGAGCGGATATCGGAATCGCTATGGGTGCACTCGGAAGCGATGCGGCGATTGAAGCGGCAGACATTGTACTGATGGACGACAACCCTGAAAAGATTGCAAGAGCAGTCCGCATTTCAAGAAAAACAATGAGAATCGTTAAGGAAAATATTACGTTTGCACTTGGAGTAAAGGCACTGGTGCTTATTCTTGGAGCCTGTGGGCTTGCTGGTATGTGGGCGGCAGTTTTTGCCGATGTCGGCGTTATGATTCTGGCGATTATCAATGCAATGCGGACGCTAAGACGCAGGTCATGATAAAACCGCAGTAAATAAGCAGTGTCTTTTCAAAAAACTCTTGAAGAATCCGGTGGTATCGTGTACAATGGTACCCATAAGATATACATGAAACTAAATTTGTTTACAAATTAGTAAAGAATATTACTCCGGCTCAAGGTTATTCAGAAAACCGGTGAAATCAGAGAAGGGGAATGAAGCTATGGACAAGAACAGTGCAAAAAATACGATTCAGTCTGGAAACGCAGTGCTTGGAATCGAGTTTGGATCAACACGAATTAAAGCAATCCTCATAAATGAGAACAATGAACCGATTGCTTCCGGGAGTCATGACTGGGAGAACCGTTATGAGAACGGAGTATGGACCTATAGTCTTAATGACATCTGGAAGGGTCTGCAGGACTGCTATACACGTCTGCAGTCGGATGTTAAGCTGCAGTATGATGTCGAAATCATTCAGCTTTCAGCTATCGGCTTCAGTGCAATGATGCATGGCTATATGGCATTCAATAAGGAGGAAGAGCTGATGGTGCCGTTCCGCACATGGCGGAATACCATTACGGAGCAGGCTTCGGAGAAGTTAACGGAATTATTCAGTTTCCATATTCCGCAGAGATGGAGCATTGCGCATCTGTATCAGGCAATTCTCAATCAGGAGGAGCATGTGAAGAACATCTCCTTTGTGACAACTCTTGCGGGCTACATTCACTGGAAGATGACAGGAAGAAAGGTAGTTGGGATTGGAGAAGCTTCCGGTATGTTCCCGATTGATTCAGCGACAAAGCAGTATAATAAAGAGATGCTGGAGAAATTTGACCGGCTGGAAAATGTAGCACAGTATGGCTTAAAGCTGGAGGATATCTTCCCTGCAGTTCTGTCTGCAGGAGAAACAGCCGGAACTCTGACAAAAGAGGGAGCAAAGCTTCTGGATGTCAGCGGAAAGCTGGAAGCCGGCTGCCCTGTCTGTCCTCCGGAGGGAGACGCAGGAACCGGAATGACAGCAACGAACAGTGTTGCAAAACGTACCGGAAATGTTTCTGCAGGAACCTCTGTCTTTGCAATGGTTGTCATGGAGAAACCGCTTTCGAAGCCTTACGAAGAGATTGATATTGTTACAACTCCGACCGGAGACTCGGTAGCAATGGTACACTGCAATAACTGTACATCGGATCTCAATGCGTGGGTATCTGTGTTTCGTGAGTTTGCAGAAAGTCTCGGAGTGGAGCCGGATATGGATCGTATTTATTCTGTGCTTTACAATAAAGCACTGGAGGGGGATGCAGACTGCGGCGGACTTCTGGCATATAATTATTTCTCCGGAGAACATATTACAGGCTTTGAAGAGGGTCGGCCACTTTTCGTGAGAACAACGGAAAGCAGCTTTACTCTTGCTAATTTTATGCGTGCCAATTTATTCACTGCACTTGGTGCACTGAAAACGGGACTTGACATTCTTCTAAAGACCGAAGGGGTAAAGCTTGACAAGATTTACGGACATGGTGGTCTGTTTAAGACGAAAGGAGTCGGACAGAAGATTCTGGCAGCAGCGATTGATGCGCCTGTATCTGTTATGAAGACCGCAGGAGAAGGCGGAGCCTGGGGAATTGCTGTTCTTGCTTC
The DNA here is from genome assembly GCA_964602475.1 of uncultured Lachnospiraceae bacterium. Classification (GTDB taxonomy): domain Bacteria; phylum Bacillota; class Clostridia; order Lachnospirales; family Lachnospiraceae; genus SZUA-448. The sequence goes on from CAZRRN010000008.1 coordinate 35,938, forward strand.
TTACATGGTTAAGAAGGCAGAGAACGAGACACTTGCAGATTTTCTGAACAACCGGGTATTTGCCGGACAGAGTGCTGTAAAGGAACAGCCGGACAGCAGGGATGTCGAGGGCTTTAACCGGTTTATGGAGCGCTATACAAAAGGTCTTCCGATTGAGCGTGCTGCCGTGGATTTTATGAAATAATACAGGAGTGGTTCTCTTAATTCGTATTGCCAGAGCCTCCCGGATGTGTTAAACTGAACAAAAGGCATCCCTGAAAATGATGTTGGGACCGCGTTCAGAATGAACACAGGCGGGAGGTTCTTCTATGCAGTGGGATATTACACTTGATGTATGTGCATTGGTAGCATTGGTCGTATTCTGCACCTATACATTTTCCATGAAGCGGTTCAAAACACGATTAAGCAAGATGTATGATGTCTTCTGCGTTGTCATCTTTATTTCAATTCTGCTTGATATTCTGGGTGTAGTGACAGTATCCTATTCCCGATATTTTTCACCGGCTGTCATTTATATCGTCAATATGCTGTATCTTTTGGTAATTAATTCAATGGGAGTGATGTTCTATTATTATCTCCTTCTTCTGACAGACAGCAACGGGAACTCTGTTGTCTGTAAAATTCTGCGTGTTCTACCCTATCTTTGTGCTGCAGCGCTTATCCTGACCACTCCGATTACCGGGTGGGTCATATATATTGATGCATCCGGTACTTATATACATGGCTCGCAAATGCTGACTCTTCATGTTCTCTCGGGAATCTATATTATACTGTGCATTATCACTTTACTCCGTTATAGAAAAAACATCTCGACACATCGTATGGTAGCAATCTTTTTGTATATGGCGCTTCTGTTGGCTGCGATTGGATTGCAGGCTGTTTTCCCAAATCTGCTTCTGCTTGGTTTTGCATGTACGCTGGGGGTTATCACGCTTTATCTTGGACAGTACAACCCAAATGAAACCATTGACGATAAAACAGATTTGTTCAACCAGAACTCCTTCAGCAGCAGCATAGCCAGCTACATAAAGGAAGGGGAACGGTTCAGTATTATCGTATTTGAAACCGATAAATTCCAGACGCTCGAAGAACAGTATGGAGACCAGACGGCACAGGCAGCTCTGAAAAAAATAGCTGACTTTCTGCTGGAAATTTTTAGTGAACAGACGCTTTATAAGCTTGACGGATACCGATTTGCCATTATTGCTTCGGATAACAGCCGAACGGTGAACGAGGTGGCACGCAGAAGATATTCCTATGCCTCCGACATTTTCTCCGGAACAGGAAGAATGAATGAATCAGAGGATGAACAGATTATTCTGCAGGCAATCATGGAGCGGTTTGACCACCCCTGGCACATCGGGGAGGATGATATACGGATGACAGTATGTATCTGCTATATGACCTATCCGGAGGACGTTAAGCGATCCGATGAAATCAACGATATGATTGACTCCTCCTTGAAGTATGCCCAGTCAATCGGTCCGGGTACAATCCTGTATGCCGCAGAGTATACCAAGACCCGTGAACGTTATATCGATGAACTGCAGCAGAAGCAGATTGATTTGGAAGAGATGACAAAACGTGCAGAAGAAGCAAGAATCAATGCAGAAAATGCGGATGCTTCCAAGACGAAATTTCTTGCAAATATGTCTCATGAAATCCGGACTCCCATGAATGCGATTATGGGTATGACAGAACTTGTGCTGCGCGATAATATCAGCGATCAGGTTCGAAAGAACATGAGTAATATCCAAAGTGCCGGGAATACCCTGCTGACAATCATTAATGACATTCTTGATTTTTCGAAGGTAGAAGCCGGAAAGATGGAGGTTGTCTCTGCTCCCTACGAGACCGCTTCCCTGCTTAACAATGTACTGAGTGTCGGAGCGTCTCGTCTTGTCGGTAAAAACCTCAACTTTATTGTTGATGCAGATCCGACGATACCGTCAGGCTTTCTTGGTGACGAGATGCGTCTTCGCCAAATCATTATTACTCTTCTTGGAAATGCAATCAAATATACGAAAAGAGGTTCGGTTACACTGAAGCTTTACTGGACTCTTCGGGGGAACAGCAGCGAGGATGATGATGAGTCGACAGCAGACCTGACTGTGGAGATTATTGATACCGGTTCAGGAATCCGCGAAGAGGATCTTGCAAAGCTGTTTCACAGCTTTACCCGGATTGACGAACAGAAAAACCGTCTGATTGAGGGAACCGGTCTCGGACTGTCCATCTGCAAGCGGCTGGCAGATCTAATGTCCGGGACTATCTCTGTAGAAAGCGAATACGGAGCCGGGAGTAAATTTACACTCCGCATACCGCAGAAGATTATTAATATCCGTCCGTTTGTTTTTGTGGAAGAGGCAGAAGGCATGAACACACTTTTGTATGCCGAAGATTCCGCCATTCAAGAGGATCTTTCCCGTATTCTTGCCCAGCTTGGTATTTCCTGTACAATGGTTGACTCGGAGAAGAATTTTAATACAGTTCTGACAGCGCAGAGCTTTACTCATATTTTTGTGGAATATTCACTCTACGAGCGGATTAAGGACCAGATTAAGTCTCAGAAAATGAAACTCATTCTGGCACTGAAAAGCAATCAGCTGGTGAACGGGAACAGCAAGGCACTGGTGGTTCAAAGCCCGTTCTATTGCCTTAATGTAGCAGAAGTTCTCAATGATCTTTATACGAACTTCAATCATACAGGGCATCAGGTTAATACATATATTGCTCCCGAGGCCAAAATTCTCGCAGTAGATGACAGTGCCGTAAATCTACAGATTATTACGGGATTGCTGCAGCCCCATAAAATGCAGGTTGATACTGTAGAAAGCGGAAAAGAATGTCTGGAGCTTCTGAAGAAGAAGCGATACCATTTGATTCTGATGGATCACATGATGCCGGATATGGACGGGATTGAGACCCTGAACGCAATACGGGCAATGGAGGATGAAAACTGTCGCACAGTTCCTGTGGTTGTTGTCTCGGCAAAGGCAATCAGCGGTGTTCGGAAAATGTTTGAGGAGGTCGGCTTTCAGGACTATATTTCAAAGCCGATCAGCATAGAGCGCCTTGAGGATGTCGTGCTCCGTTATATTCCACTGGAATTGATCAAAGATGATGTGGAGGAAGAGCAGGAGAAGGGAGAAATTGTATCGATGTTTATTCCGGGAGTCGATATCCAGCAGGGAATCGAGAACTGCGGAGGAAGCTTCCAAAACTACATTACTCTGCTTTCCGTAGTCCTTCAGGATGGTCGGAAGAAACTTGATGCTATGGAGAAGTATCGTGAAAATGAGGAATTTGATCAATATATCATCGAAGTGCATGCACTTAAGAGCGTTGCTGCGAGCATCGGGGCAGATCAGATGTCAGTGATGGCCAAACAGCTTGAGATGGCATGCAGGGAACAGCGATACTACGAGGTGAAGGACGGACACAGAGCCTTTTGTGATGCTTACAGCGATATGCTGGATCATATAGAAGATGCTTTGGAAGAAAAAAAGAAGATTAAGAAGGAAGAGAAGCCGGGAACACGGCAGCAGCTTTCAGAACAGTTCTTTCATGACCGGGTATTGGCTCTTCTTGCGCTTCTGCATGATTACGAAGAGGATGCGGCAGGAAGGCTTCTTTCGGAGGTACTGGAATATGAGCTGTCTGAGGAACAAACGGCTTTACTGGATGAAATAAGCAGAAAGCTGGAGCTGTTTGACTATGATGAGGCGGAGAAGCTGATAAAGGGCTGGCTGAGTGATCATCAGACGTGATAAGGAATATCTAAAAAATGAAAAGACCGATAGATAGAATTTTACTGACGGAGGGATGATATGGATACACAGAATCAAGAATCTGACATGCGGATGCGGCTGCTGCAGGAGCAAAATGAAAAGCTGGATCGGATTCTCAGGCTACTGGAACAGAACACCGGAACACCGCTTCAGCCGGAACAGCGGCAGGAGCTCTATATTGATGCTTCGGATTTTGCTAAGGTTCTGCAAAGCGAAACAGCACAGACACTGTCGGAACTTCAGAATCCGTTGAAACAACAGACATTGTCGGAACTTCAGAATCCGTTGAGACAACAGAATCCGCCGAGACAGCAGAATCTGTCGAGACAACAGAATCTGTCGGCCGATGTTCTTCAGCGTGCGGCATATGAAGAACATCGTCGCAGAGAGGCAATGGAACGGAACCGGAGAGATGCCTCGTTCGCAAGTCCGGTAATAAATGAACAATCTGCGAAAACAACTCCTTTGAATCCTGGCTCGATTGAAACAAGAATCGGAACGATTGTTGTTGGTGCTGTTGGTGTAATACTGATTCTGGCGGCTCTTACAGTTCTTGGAATTAATTACATGAATGAAAACCTTCAAGGAATATTGCTGTTTGCCGGAGCAATGCTGGTTACCGTAATCGGAGAGCTGCCGCTGAGAAAGCATTTGCCAAAGTTTTCACTTGCGATTACTTCGCTTGGTATTTCGGCGATGTTTTTGGCCATTATATTGAATTATTTCTATCTTTTGAAACTGCCGGGAAGCATTGCAATAGCACTGACAATCGTGGTCACTGCGGTATCGGTATTTTTAAGCATACGTAATGAATCTGCCGTTATCCGTTGTATCGCTTTAATCGGAGGCTATGCGTGTATGTTCCCACTGCAGGAGGAAATCGGAACCATGCAGATGACACTTGTTATTGCAGTTGTTTCGATTATCGGACTTGGGCATCTTTTTGTACCCCTGAAGGAGAACAATGCGGTTGCTGATATCATAACAGATATATTAAATCTGATTGTGTTCTTCCGTCTTGTTGGGTACGCTGATTTACCGGGGAAAGGGGATTTTACGGCAGAGGCTGTACTTGTACTGGTGTTTGGCTGTATTACCGTGCTGATGGCGGGCATTTTGTTCCTATGCGGAATAAGGCGTTCGAGACGTATGGGAGAAGAGAAGATTAGCGGTATGAACATCGGAAATATGATTGTTATGCTGCTGACCAATCTAATTGTAATCAGTATGATGACGAACATCGGAAGTGGTTTTGCTTTTCTTCCTTTTATTGCAATTAATCTTGTACTGTTTATTCTTTCACGAAAATGCAGCTGCTGTTGGAGCTTTTATCCGGGAATGTGGGTTGCTGCATATCTTTCCCTTGGGTTTCTTCTCGAAGATATTGACGGAACGGAGCTTTGCACCTGTGTTTCGTGGATAACGCTGGTTCTGTTGACCTGGATAATCAGCCGTTTTACAGAAAGCCGTTTCCTTCAGATCTGGCGAACCATTGTAACCGGAATATCGGTTATTTTATTTCTGTTTATGGATGAACTTGGATACAGTGCGGTATTTATGCTGATCTATCTTCTTGTCTCGTTTGTTCCTGAAAGGGAAAGCCGAGGCTACGCAAGAGAACTGTCGGTTATCGGCAGATACCGGACATTGTTTGTTCTGTTCTTTTTTGTATATCGATGGCTTGACTGGATCAATGACCGTGCCGGAGAGATTATCTTTCAAAAGAGGGGATTTGCAGGAGCATATATTCTGATTATGACAATAATTGCTGCTGCATTTATTATGATTACCACCCTGGTAAGAAGGTTTCAATATAAAGGAACGAGAATAGCCAATGTGATTATTCTATTTATTGTGCTATTCCTTAACCTGTTTTCTTCCTTATCGGGAAAAATCATGTTCATTCCTGTTTTCTTAATCGGAAGTGCTGTCTTTCTGTTTCTGTGGAAGGAACCCTATGTGCGTGTGACTAAAGCCAAACCGGTGCTTTATTGCTGCTATGTTACCTGGATGTACATTGCTGCGCAGCATGTATTTGACATTGAAACGGCGCTCGTTTCTACAATCGGCTTAATGGTGATTGCGCTGCTCGGAATTCTGTATGGCTGTGTGAAGAGCTGCCGGTCACTTCGTATTTATGGATTAGGACTTTCGATGGTCGTCTGTTTCAAATTAATCTTTTATGATCTGAGTGAATTATCGCTGTTACTTCGTATTGTTTTATTCTTGTCTGTCGGAATTCTTGCATTGGCGATTTCTTATATTTACAGCAAGACAGAAAAAAAAGCAGAACAGAAACAAATCATGCAGACGTATACAGACACGGAGACCGCCGACTCGGAGACCGGCGACACGGAGAATACCGACTCGGAGACCGGAGAAACGGAGACCGCCGAATCGGAGACCGGAGAAACGGAGACCGCCGAATCGGAGAATGCCGAATCGGAGACCGCTGAAACGGAGAATGCTGAATCGGAGAACATCGAGACGGAAGGTACCGAACAGAGGAACATTGAACCGGAGAGCAAACGGTAACGAAGGGAAGACAAACATAATTGTATATTATGAGAAACATAATAAACAATAATTTTACTTATGATATAATTTGTGATACACTGCAACTGTTTAAGGCTGCAGATTGTCGGGATGCCATTTCGGCTGACTATAGACGGCCTAAAAAATCCGCTTTCAGGCGATAGCTTTGAAGGCATAGAAGAAACGGGGATAATATAATGGAAAGAATGATAGGAACAGTATCAAGAGGAGTAAGAGCACCGATTATCAGAAAGGGTGACGATATTGCCGGAATCGTGGTGGACAGCGTTCTGGCAGCAAGCAAGGAAAGTGGATTTGAGTTAAACGACCGTGACGTGGTTGCGGTAACCGAGGCAGTGGTAGCGCGTGCTCAGGGAAATTATGCAACAACGGATCAGATTGCAAAGGATATCAGTAATAAATTCGGGGAAGATACCGTAGGAGTGATTTTTCCAATCCTCAGCCGCAACCGCTTTGCAATGTGTCTGAAAGGTATTGCAAAAGGAGCAAAGAAAATCGTCCTGATGTTAAGCTATCCCTCTGATGAGGTGGGAAATCATCTTGTTGATCTGGACAAGCTTGACGAGAAGAAAATCAACCCTTGGACAGATGTATTGACAGAAGAAAAATACCGGGAATTGTTCGGATATGAAAAACACAGATTCACAGGAGTGGATTATATTGCATATTACCGCGAATTGATTACGTCTCAGGACTGCGAGCTGGAAGTCATTCTTGCAAATGACTGCAGAGCAGTGCTTGAGTATACAGGAAGCGTTCTGTGCTGCGATATACACAGCCGCGTCAGAACCAAGCGCCTTCTGAAGGCGGCAGGTGCTGCTAAGGTTTATGGTCTGGATGAAATTATGACTGCATCGGTAGATGGCAGCGGTTACAATGAAAATTACGGTCTGCTTGGAAGTAATAAAGCGACTGAAGATTCCATTAAACTGTTTCCGCGTGACTGCAAACCGGTTGTTGAGCGCATTCAAGCCGAACTTCTTCAGAAGACCGGAAAGAAAATCGAAGTAATGGTTTATGGTGACGGAGCATTTAAGGATCCGGTGGGAAAGATCTGGGAGCTTGCAGACCCGGTTGTTTCGCCGGCGTACACAGACGGACTGGAAGGTCAGCCAAATGAAGTAAAACTTAAATATCTTGCAGACAACGAATTCCCGAATCTGGAAGGTGACGAGCTGAAAAACGCGATTTCCGAATATATCCGTCATAAGGACAGCGATCTGGTTGGAAAGATGGTATCCCAGGGTACCACACCACGCCGCCTGACTGATTTAATCGGTTCTCTGTGTGACCTGACCTCAGGCAGTGGAGACAAAGGCACTCCGATTGTTCTGGTACAGGGCTATTTTGATAACTATACCGCATAAATAATTCCCAAATACCTCTTCTACCGTGTAGGAATACATTAGCTATTTTCGATAAAGATAGCACTTGACCATGAATCCGTCGTCGAATATAATATATTTCATCAATCCGTTAGGAAGGGAGCTTTGAATGAGTGTTATTAATGTTGATCCAACAAAATGTGTAGGATGTAATTCCTGTGTAAGAACCTGTCCGGCACATGATGCGAATATAGCCGGGTATAACGAGAATCATCAGCTGGTTATCACAATTGATGATGATAAATGCATCCGGTGTGGTTCCTGCATCCGTGCCTGTATTCACGGAGCAAGAAGCTATGGGGATGATACTGCAAAACTATTTGAGGATCTGAAGAACGGAACGGAAATAGTAATGATTGCTGCACCCTCGGTAAAGGTTGCATTTAACGGAAACTGGCGCCATGTTCTGCAGTGGTTTCGAAGCCAGGGAATCAAAGCTGTTTATGATGTATCACTTGGGGCAGACATCTGTACATGGGCGCATTTAAGATATCTTTCCAAGCATCCGGAAACGAAGCTGATTTCACAGCCCTGTGCTGCAATTGTTAATTATGCATTAAAACAAAAGCCAGAGCTGATTCCACATCTTTCTCCGGTTCAGAGTCCGATGTCCTGTATGGCGGTCTATATGAAGAAAAAACTTGGAATTACAGCCCGAATAGCGGCGCTTTCTCCCTGTATCGCAAAGCAGGATGAATTTGCGCAGACAGGCTTGATTCAGTACAATGTAACAATGGAACATCTGAAACAATATTTTCAGGATAACAGCATTACCTTTCCGGACGTACCGGTTTACAGTGAATTTGAATTTGATGAAGTGCAGGGGATGGAGGGAGCTATTTATTCGCGTCCCGGCGGATTGAAAGAGAATCTGCGTATTCATGCCCCTGAGGTTCGTGTGATTAATGCAGAAGGATCGGACAGCGTCTATGATGATCTGAATGATTATCTCGAAGAAAGTACAGACTGTCGTCCTCAGGTCTTTGATGTACTTAACTGTAAAGACGGCTGCAATGGCGGAACTGCAATCGGAACAGAGGAAAAAGTTTTCCGGATGTCCAATATCATGAATGATGTAGAAGCACATACCAAGAAACGCAGAGAAAAGAACACAGACAGAAAAGGTAAGGACCTGCAGTTCGCATCCTTTGACCATGACCTCAAACTGGACGACTACATACGAACATACCAAGCGAAGAATGGAAACAAGACAGTTATCACGGAAGCGATGCTCGAGAAGGGCTTTGCGGTTCTTGGAAAAAAGACAGCTACTGAAAAAGGATTTGACTGTCATGCCTGTGGATACCGAACCTGCAAGGATATGGCGGCTGCAATTGCTCTCGGAATTAATGTTCCGGAGAATTGTCGTCAGTATACCAGAATTCTGATGGAGCAGGAACGAGAACGCGTTGAAATGATGAAAGACAGAATCAGAAAGACAGCGGATAGTCTGGAGGAGATTGTTCACAAGCTCGGAACGAGTGTTGATAAAGTGAAACAGGACGCTTCCGATATCGATAGCCTGAGCCGAAGCAGCGCGGATAGTGTCGCAACGGTAACAGGGAATATTTCCGGACTGGATGAAATCAACAAAGGAATTTCGGAATTGATGGAGCGCATTAATTCAAAGGTTGAAAATTATCGTGAGATGACACAACAGATTGAGGAGATTTCACGGCAGATTAATCTTCTTTCCCTGAATGCTTCCATAGAAGCAGCCAGGGCAGGCGAGGCCGGACGGGGTTTCTCGGTTGTTGCGGCAAGCATCCGGGATCTTTCGGATCATTCCAAGGCATCTATCAGCACCGCAAAAGAAAATGAGCAGGGGATCCGAAGCGTTATTTCTGAAGTTAATGAAACAGTGGAAACCTTCTCGCAGAGTATTGATGAGCTGCTGATTCGAATTAAACAGGTAGCAGAGGATGTCAATAAGACTACCGATAGTAATCGTGTTATTGTTGAAGCAATGGATGAAGTTAACGATATTTCGAAAAATATTACTGCTGTAATAGAAGAAAGCAGATTATAAAATTTCGAAACAGATTTGAAAAGATTCAAATGAGATTCAAAAAGATTCAAAGTAAAATTCAATAAGATTCAAAGTAAGATCCGAAATAAGATATAAAAAAAGAGCTGAAAAGCAGAAGCAAAAAGTCAAAAAAAGTAATTCATATTGAAACGAAGACCTGAATACAAGGTCTTCGTTTTTAATATACGGCAGGCAGCAATATTTACATGAAATTCTTCTTAAAAGAAGAAGGTTTATATAACTCTGCGAATTACGAAATCGTTTGCGAATATGCCGCAGTACTGAAACTATTGCGCAATCATTAAAAAGTAAGAAAAGTGCCCGAATCAAATCATATGTTTTCAATTTAGTTGTGCGAAATGTATAAATGGATAAATAAATAAAAAATAAGAAAAAGAAAACAAAGAAAACGATTTCGAAAAAAAGCAATAAAAGATTATTTTATGTTAAAAACGCTCGATAAAACGTAAAAAATATGTACAGATTTGGCAAAAGTGAGAAGAAAAATAAAGCCTGCCGTGATTGGTTTAGAAAAAAATTTATTAATTTGCATAAAAAACTACTTGTCGAAAACGAAATAGTATAGTACAATTGCTTTATTGCATGTTGGACATATTAGCTAAGGAGCGTTTTGACGATGAAAGATTTTATGCATAACACATGGAAACATCGTGCACACCTGATTATGTGTATACCGTGTATTCTCATATTGCTGCTTTTCAATTACATTCCGATTTCGGGTCTTGTTCTTGCATTTAAGAATTTTGACACCAGACTCGGTATTTTTGGAAGCCCGTGGGCGGGACTGGATAACTTTAAGTTTCTTATTGCTTCAAGCTCTACATTCTGGCGTATGACAAAGAATACATTGATGTACTACTTCATTTTTACATTGATCGGAACTTCGCTGAACATCATTCTTGCGATTTCCATAGATCAGTTTGTTTTCAAAAAGGTTGGAAAGATATATCAGAGCATCATGATTGTTCCAATCTTCATCTCTTATGCAGCGGTAACCTTTATCGTAAGTGCATTCTTAAGCAATAAGGGTCTTGTCAATAATATTATCAGCTTTTTTGGAGGAGATCCTGTCAGCTGGTATACTAACAACCAGTACTGGCCTGCAATTCTTACAATCGTAAAGATGTGGAACAGTGTTGGTTACGGATCAGTGCTTTATATGTCGGTGCTTGCCGGAATTGATACCGAGCTGTATGAAGCAGCGCAGATTGACGGAGCGAACAAATGGAAACAAATTACCAGAATTACTCTTCCGTCTCTGGTTCCGATGATTACAATTATGCTTTTGTTAAGCGTAGGTAACATCATGCATTCCGATACCGGTCTGTTCTATCAGGTAACGAGAGACAGCGGTGGGTTATATGCAACCACACAGGTTATTGATTCCTATGTACTTCACTCGATTTATTATGTATCAAACTTTGGCTTTACTGCAGCAACTACTCTGTACCAGTCAGTTATTGGTCTGGTTATGATTCTTGCAGCAAATGGAGCAGTTCGTAAAATCGCGCCTGAAAATGCACTGTTCTAGTCAGGGCTTGATTCGAAAAGCAGGAAACAGATGAATACAGTTAATTCACTGTATGTTCGACAGTGAAGAAATGGGGGAAATATGAAGAGTGTAGCAGCACCTCTTAAAATAAAAGCAAAGAAGAAAAAGACAGGAGTAGGACAGTATATTCTGGGATTCATCCTTACATTATATACGATATTCTGTTTCCTTCCGATTCTTCTTGTGTTTATTATTGCATTTACTGACGAGATGACGCTTACCGTGAATGGTTTTTCGTTCTTCCCGGAGAAGTGGTCGATGGACGGTATGAATACGGTTCTTCGATATGGAAAGCAGTTAATTGTATCCTATGGTGTAACCATTGGAATTGCAGTCGTTGGAACAGTACTTGGATTGCTTATTATGAGCCTGTTTGCATTTGCTCTCAGCCGAAAAGATTTTCGTTTCAGAAAGTTTCTGTCGGTGTTTCTGATTATCCCGATGCTGTTTTCCGGCGGACAGCTTGCAAGTTATGTTATATTTACTTCTGTATATCATCTAAAGGATAGTCTTTTGCTTTTGATTCTTCCATTGTCGGTATGTACGATGAATGTAATTATTCTTCGAACCTATATAGGCACCAGTATTCCGGAGGAACTGATGGAATCTGCGCGTATCGACGGTGCCGGTGAGTACAGAACCTTCTTTCAGATTGTATTTCCGCTGATGAAACCTGCGCTCGCGGCGGTAGGCTTTATGATGGCGACAACCTACTGGAATGACTGGCAGAATGCATTACTTTATATAACCAGTGACAGCAAAACACCATTACAGCTTCTTTTGATTCGAATTCAGAAGAGCATTGAGGTATTACTTAATTCAAGGAACATTCCTTCGTCGGTGCTGGCCGCGATGCAGGGAAGCATCCCGAAAGAATCCGCAATCATGGCAACGGTTATCACGGTAATCGGACCGATTATGATAGCATATCCGTTTTTCCAGAAATACTTTATCAAGGGTCTTACAGTAGGCTCAGTCAAAGGTTGATTTCATACCGTATGCTTGATACGGTTTGAGATAAAATTCAAAGGGAGGAATTAACAATGAAAAAGGTATTTAAAAGAGTACTTGCTGCAGCACTGATTGCAACAATGGTTATCTCACTTGCAGCATGTGGCGACAACAGCAAAGACGACGGCAAAGTAACAATCAATGTTTTCAGAGATACGTTTAACCTTGCCAACGCGGACACAAAGGAAGTGAAAGCAGTAGAAGATGCGATTAATGCTTACATCGCAGACAAGATTGATGTAAAGATTACCCTGACCGATATCGGCAGTGGTGAGTACAAAGACAAAGCACAGCTTGCTCTTAAGAACAACGAAATCAATCTGCTTTGGACTGCAAGCTGGATGGAACTGGTTGGATGTGATGATGTATACAAGGACAATTCCGTATATGATATCAGTACACTTCTTAAGGGATCGACTTTATACAATTCTATACCGGAATCAATCTGGGCAGCAAGCCGTTACGACGGAAAAGATTATTTTGTTCCTTGTTACAAAGAGTCTGCAGAAGGCTATGAATTAATGTTCCGTACCGATCTTATCGAGCTTTACGGATGGGATATCTCCAATATTTCTTCCTTAAAGGACATCGAGCCTATGCTTGAGGATCTGAAGAATGCAGGAAACATCAAATATCCTTACCTGACTCAGAAGACAGCAATGTTCCACAGATATTATCTGGACGATTTTGATTTCTTCACACAGGAAAGCTTTGTTGCAGTTGACAGAGACACCAATGAAGTTGTTAACAGTGTTCAGTCTGCAGAATACAAAGAGTTCGTAACCTTGATGGCTGAATGGCATGAAAAAGGCTACTTAAGCGAAGATGATGCAACGAAGCAGACCACAGATACCACAACACAGTCAAAGGATTGGGGTATTTCATGGTGGACCAGCGTTCCGAACAACGACGAAGCAGATTCACGTTACAAACAGTCAGTAGATATGGCACAGATTACCGATAAGTATGCTCACTCTACAACAACTCTTGGCTCCTGCTTCTGTGTAACCTCAAACAGTACCGAAGCACAGGCTAAGGCTTGTGTTGATTTCCTTGGTCTCCTTTACACCGACAAGGCTCTTGCTGACCTTTATACCTTTGGTATTGAAGGTACCGACTATGACTTAGTTAATGGTAAGGTTGTTAAGAAGGGTGACATGTACAACCACAGTGCTTGGGAATCTTGTAATGTACTTTGCCTGTCTCTGACATCTGATGAGCCGGACGAAAAGGTTCAGTTATACAAGGATTTCAACAACGCAGCAGTAGCATCCTGTGCAGCTGGATTCCGTTATAATGTAACTCCTGTTGAAGCAGAATTTACAGCATGCCAGACAGTATTTGAAGAGTACGGATTTATTCTTGAGAACGGTGGTATTGCTTCTGCTGATATCGATGCAACACTTGCAGCATATCAGACAGCACTTGATGCAGCCGGATATCAGAAGGTTCTTACTGAGTTCCAGAATCAGTACAACGAATGGAAGAATCAGTAATCAAGTAACAAAAGGTAATAAAAAAGCAGCGAACCGACTCAGGTTCGCTGCTTTTTTTGTAGGACAATAACATCCGAAAATAGCAGTAAAGGCGGCCTAGCATACTCTCTTATGAGTCCGCTTATGATATAGAAGGATAAAGCAGAGCAGATGTGCAAGAGATGTTAAGCTCCAGGAGATTGGATAGGATACATACAATAATTCAAGTGAAGGCGCACTTTGAAACACAGTAAAAATCCAAATGATTCGAAAGGCACAGACACCAAGAAGGGTTACAACCATGGGAAGAACGGAATGACCCATTCCTCGAATACTTCCAACCAGGACATCCATTGTACCACAGGTAAAATAGGTCGGAAAAATAATACTTATCCGAAGCAGCCCATAAGCGATTACTTCTGCTTCATCATTATAAATACGAAGAAGTGAATCACCGAACTGTAATCCGAGAAATCCAAGTCCCAGACCAACAGCAGCTACCATGGAAAGACAAATGATAAGAATTGAACTTATACGTTTATTGTTGCCGGCACCGGTATTCTGACCGGTAAAGCTGATGGAAGTTTGATGAAAGGCATTCATGGAAGTATAGACGAAGCCTTCCAGATTGCAGGCGGCGGTATTGCCGGCAACAGCAACGGAACCGAACGAATTGACAGAGGACTGGATAATTACATTGGACACGGAGAAAAGTGCGCCCTGAATTCCTGCAGGAAGTCCGATGCGGGCGATCTGCAGCATGATTTTTGCGTTGATTCTCATCTTTGACATTGTAAGCCGGTAGCAGGCATTGTCACGAAAAAGACAGAGCAGAACAAGAAATGCAGAAATACCCTGCGATATTACAGTGGCAAGTGCAACACCGGCAACATCCATATCAAAGTTTATTACAAAGAGAAGATTCAAAAGGACGTTAACAACTCCTGCTCCGAGCAGAAAAAATAACGGACGCATGGTATCGCCGACAGCACGAAGAATGGAGCTGCCGAAATTATAGAGCAGCATAAAGGGCATTCCGGCAAAAAAAATCCGCATATATATAACAGCAAGATCAAGTACATCCTCCGGAGTTTCCATAAGAATCAGCAGAGGGCGGGCTAGGGAGATACCGACAATACTTAAGAAAATGCCGCAGATAAGGCTTAGGCCTACTGCAGTGTGTGCTGTCTCGTTTACGCTGCTCTCCTGACCGCCTCCGTAGTATTTTGAAATAAGAACGTTGACACCGACCGAAAGACCAAGAAAGACATTTACAAGAAGATTGATCAGTGAACTGGTTGAACCGACCGCTGCGAGTGACTGACGTCCTGCATACCGGCCGACAACCACCATATCGGCAGCGTTAAAGAGCAGCTGCAGAATACCGGAAAAGATCAGCGGTAAAGTAAAGAGCAGTATTTTACCAAAAAGAGGACCGTTACACATATCAATTTCAAAACTATGGTTTTTTTTCATATCTCTCCGTTTCTTTTTTACAATCCTTAATTATGATGCTTTTTACCAATTGACAGTAACGAAAGCGATAGATCCGGCTCTTGTATCTGACACTTCTTCTTATCGCTCCATTTTAGCACACAGAGAAGCTTTCGGCTACCGCATTTTCGCAGATTTCATAGTGACAAATCGTGAATTCTGTGGCATAATGAACAAAGTCAGTTAATTTATATCTATGGATTGGAGAATGCTATGAAGGTTAGAAATCTGGTCGGGGATCGTTTTAAGGAGCGTCCGGCAGACTGTATCATTGACAGTCACGCTATTATGATTAAAGGCGGATACATAAAATATGTGGCAAACGGTATTTATTCTCTCTATCCGCCGGCAAAGAGAATTACTAAGAAGATTGAGAAGATTATCCGTGAGGAAATGGATCGTATTGACGGGCAGGAGGTTCTGTTTCCGGTCGCACTTCCAGGTTCGCTTTGGGAGGAATCCGGAAGGTATGACAGTGTCGGTGGAGAACTGCTTCGGTTTACCGACCGTAACGGAAGTAAAATGGTTCTTGGTATGACGCATGAAGAAGCTGCAGTACAGCTGGTACGTGATTATGCCAAGACGTATGCACGTTACCCTTTTATGATCTATCAGATCCAGACGAAGTTTAGGGATGAAGCAAGACCGAGAGCCGGATTGATCCGTGTTCGTGAATTTACAATGAAGGATGCGTATTCATTTCATACCTCACAGGAGGATCTGGAGGAATACTATTATAAATGCTATGATGCCTATAACAGAATTTTTTCACGGTGCGGAATTCCACAGACGGTCGTTGTTAAGTCTGATTCTGGAATGATGGGCGGCAACATTTCACATGAGTATATGCTTCTGACTCCGGCTGGAGAGGATACAATCGCAATCTGTACCGAATGTGATTACAAGGCCAATATGGAAGCAGCAGAGAGTATAACAGACAACACGGAGTCGGCTCCGGCAGAAGAATTGAAGGAAGTGTCGACACCTCACATGGGAACCATTGAAGAACTGTGCAGCTTTCTGCGAATCAAACCGCAGGATACCTGTAAAGCAGTGGTTTATCAAAGAAATAAAGATGATTCCTATGTGGTAATATTTATTCGCGGTGATCTTGACGTTAACGAGTCCAAGCTGACCAAAGCGGTCGGAGGTGATGTTCACACGGCAGTGATTACCGAAGAATCCGGACTGACGGCCGGCTTTATCGGACCCAAGGGACTGCCGTCACATGTGACGGTACTGTTTGACAGGTCATTACAGGGACGGAATTCAGTAGCAACAGGCGCGAATAAAGCGGATGCCCATTACGTTGGATTTCAAATTGAACGTGATTATGGTTCGGCAGAATACCTTGACCTTTCCAAGATTGTGGAAGGCGGAATCTGTCCGAAATGTGGGAAAAAGGCCATTAGCATTTCCAGAGGAATTGAAGTGGGAAATATCTTCCAGCTTGGTACGAAGTATTCGAAAGCAATGGACATGACCTATATTGATGCGGAAGGAGAAAGCCATTATGCAATTATGGGCTGCTACGGAATCGGAGTAGGAAGACTTGCTGCATCGGTAGCTGAGGTCTGTCATGATGATTACGGGCCAATCTGGCCGATTAACATTGCACCGTGGGAGGTTGAGCTTTGTTGCCTTCGTGTGGATGATGAAGCAACCAAGAGCATAAGTGACAGCATATATGATACAATGACAAAAGAAGGAATTGAGGTTCTGTATGACGATCGTGATATTCGTCCGGGAGTGATGTTTGCGGATGCAGATCTTTTTGGTATCCCTGTCCGCGTCATTGTCAGTCCGAGAAATCTTTTGGAGGGCATGATCGAGATAGTCACCAGAGACAAGAAAATATCCATGAAGGTTCCAAAAGATGAAGTGATGATAAAAGTTAGAGAGGTTCTTTCAGAATTATATCAGGAGTCAAAATGAACGTGAAACACAAGCTGGGAACTCTGTTTTTCCCGCTGACATTTGCATATTACGAGCTATTGTTTCATCTCTTTGTATTCAAAGGGATGGATGCAGACATTGTATTTCCGGTTTTATTCGGAGCAATTTTCGGATGTGTGGCAGCGGTACTGACAACCGGGTTTTCCAGAAGAATCAATTTATGCCTGTCTTGGATATTATTGAGTCTGGATGCTTTTATCTGTTGTGGACAGAGGGTTTATTTCTCAGTATTCAAGACGTTTCTGGCACCGACGGCAATTGTTAAAAATGCCGGAGCTGTAACAGAGTTTTTTGGTCAGGTACTTTACAGTATCTGGCTTTGCTCTGTTTCGGTACTACTGTTTGCTCTTCCGTTTGGAGTACTAGCCGTATTACTTAAGAAACAAATATATGGCGGAACGGTCAGCAATCAAGTGACACAGCAAGATGAATCTACGAGCGAAGCGGCAACCGAACTGACAAACGAAGCGGCAACCGAACTGACAAACGAAGCAGCAACCGAAGAGACGACGGAAGCGGCAACCGAAGAGACAAACGAAGCGGCAACCGAAGAGACGACGGAAGCGGCAACCGAAGAGACAAACGAAGCGGCAACCGAAGAGACGACGGAAGCGGCAACCGAAGAGACGACGGAAGCGGCAACCGAAGCGGCAACCGAAGAGACGACGGAAGCGATGACCGAACAGGAAGGAGAGCTGCTTGCAGCATCTGTTGATAAGGCTGCAGAAAACGGAAAAATTGAACAGGATGAGAGCAAACGGCGAAGGAGAGGCGTTCGCACACCTTTGATCTATTTCGCAGTGGGGATTGTTCTATGTGGTATCGTTGTTGGACTGTTTCCATTATATGATACAGAGAACCATTCTCCAAGGCAGCTGGTTCTGGAGGACTGGATTCAGGAATTCGGATATCAGAAGCTCGGAGTAGCAGTCAGCGTATGCAAGGATATCGGAGACTGGCTGTTTCAGGCGGAGGGAAATGCAGAAGAGGATATTACTTATGTTCCGCTTCCGACTGTGACACCGATAATGACTTCAAGTCCGACACCGGTTGTTTCGTTAACCCCGACAGCTGTACCAACTAAAACAACAACCCCGACAGAAACGACAGCACCAACTCCGAGTCCGACGGCAGCACCAACTCCGAGTCTGACACCGACGCCAATAGATACTTCTCCGAATATACTTGATATTGATTTTGCCACATTAGCGGAGACAGAAACAAATGATATTATTAAAAAAATGCATCTTTATTTTTCCCAGGCAGAACCAACGAACAAGAATGAATACACCGGAATGTTTGAGGGCTATAATCTGATCAGCATCTGTGCAGAAGCCTTTTCTCCTTATGTGATTTCCGAAGAATTAACTCCGACACTATATCGGATGTATCACGAGGGATTTCAGTTTACAGATTATTATGAAGGAGTATGGTTCTCGAGTACAAGCGATGGGGAGTATCTGATGGATACAGGACTATACCCGCAGCAATACCGGAGTATGGCAAAGTCGGCAGAGAATCTCATGTACTTTTGTCTGGGAAATCAATTTCGAAAGCTTGGATATACAACATTTGCCTACCATAATCATACCTACGATTACTACAGCCGAGATTTATCCCACCCTAATATGGGCTACACCTACAAAGGGGAAGGAAATGGACTGGCAGAGCAGGATACCTGGCCGGAATCAGATCTGATTATGATGCAGGAAACGCTTCCGGATTATCTGAACGAAGAAAACTTTCATATCTATTATATGACAGTAAGCGGACATAAAGATTATTTGTTTTCAAATAATAGAATGTCAAAGAAGAACCGTGAACTGGTAGAGGGACTTGATTACTCGGAACCGGTGCTTGCTTATATCGCCTGTAATCTGGAACTGGAGCATGCACTGGCGTATCTCGTAGAAGAGCTTGAAGCGGCCGGAAAGCTTGATAAGACGGTATTTGTACTGACAGCTGATCATTATCCCTATGGACTGACCAACGAGGAACTGAATGAGCTCGCCGGAGAAGAACTTGATGAAAGCTTCGGAATATACAAGAATGCATTGTTAATCTGGAATTCGGCAATGGAAGAACCGGTTGTGACAGACAAACCCTGTTCCAATGTTGATGTGCTTCCGACTGTATCCAATCTGTTTGGACTTGAATACGATTCCCGTCTGCTGATGGGTCGGGATATCCTTTCGGACGAGCCCGGAATGGTATTTTTCAATAACTGGAGCTTTATCACGGAGCTTTGTACTTACAGCTCGAGAACCGGAGAGTTGATTGTAAAAGATGGAGTCGAGCTTCCTTCCGGATATCGTAAGACGATAACCTCCATTTTATCCTCCAGATTTGACATGGCAACCAAGCTGTTGAACGAAAACTATTATTCTTACATACCATTGTTAAGCGGGCAGTAATGAGACCCATGCAGCACTTCTTTTATAACATATAAAAAGGCCGGAGAACCGATTGATTCTCCGGCTTTTAATCTAATAATTATTTTCCTTTTACATAGCGGAATGTAATGCTGAAGGTCTCAATATTACCGAGTGTTGCAGGATCAAGTACTGTCGGAGTAAGACCCATCAGAACTCCTCCTTCGATACGGGCATTGTCAGGAATCGCAGTAACCCATTGGTTATAGAGATTCGTACGTGTAACGATACCGTCGTCACTGCCGGTATAAGCACGGCCGTTCATGGTTACCGGTTCACCGTTTATCAGAATTTCCTGAATGGAAATGCAGTATCCCGGATATAGAAGTTCCCCGTTCTGAATTGCCAAAGCGCAGAATACAGTGCTATTTGCATAGCCGCCTGCAATTCCTGTGAAATCAAGTGCGACCGTGTAGGTGCCGGCGCCGGTGATTTCAACATCCGTTGCTGTAATACCTGCCGTCTTAGACGAAGGAGCATAGGGCTCGCCTACGCTGTACATCGTGTTCCAGTCACTGCTGTTAAACATAATCCAGGCAATTGCCTTATCATCCGGACATGCTGGTGGATCGACCGCTGCTTCGGTTGCGGCTTCGATTGCTGTTTTTGCATTTGCTGCAATTTCTTCTGCGGTAAGAGGGGATTGTGCGGTATAGCTCCGATCCGCAAAAAGGTCAGTCAGCTCATCATCTATGAATGCAAGGTTTTTACGGATAAACAGGGAGCTGCAGTCCCAAAGCATCGGGCAATATCCGTAAAGGTCACAGTTATTTAAGAAATTGGTAAAATATTCAATCGTATCATCTTTCATACCACCGTCGGAAGCCGGAATAACCGAATACTCACCGATCACGATGCCATAGCCTTGTTCTGTAAACTTTGTCATCTTTTTCAAAAGGCTGTTTTGCTTCTCGTAATCGGAAGAACTGCCCCAGTTGGCAAGACTTGTGTTAATGCAGTATCCTGAGGGCTCATAAAAATGAACGGAGAGAAGCAGATGGGCAGCCTCATCCTCCGGCATCTGAAAACGATCATCACAGGTACTGCTGATATCTGTACCAAAACCGGCAACCAGCAGGAAACGCTGTTCGTTATTGCCACCAGTACTACGTACAATATTGACAAAGGTCTGATTCAGAAGATTGGTTACTTCGTAGCATTCATCTGCAGAAAGTGTTCCTGAGTCCGGAGCAAAATCAGTATCGTTCAGACGATAGCCAAGTTCCTCGTTTCCGCATTCAAAAATCAGATAGTCCGAATATTCTTTATAGCGTTCAGCGATTTGTGTCCACATGGAAGTAAAATGCTCCATTGCTGATTCCCGTACAGACTCGGTTGCGGAACCAAATCTTCCCCACCAGCCGCCGTCCCAATGATCGTTGACAACAACATACATGTCTTCATTAATAGCGTAGTTGATAATCTCTTCAACGCGGTCAAGATATGCAGTATTAATTGTATAATCACCATTTTCAAAGTCCATCATATTCGTCCAGGCCACTGGAATACGAAGGGAATCAAAGCCGGCAGCTTTTAGTGCAGAAATGATTTCCTGTGTGGTCTCCGGCTGCCCCCAGAATGTTTCATACTGGGAGACATCTGCCTTGATGCCAAGGGAGCTGCGCCCGTATGCTTCCATTGTATTTCCGAGATTAGTACCATTTCCCATGAGGGTTACAAGCTCAAGTGAAGTAAGATCACTGCGCATATAACCGGAATCGTTGGTGTAAACACCATTTACCGAAAAATGTTCATATTTTCCCGGAACAGCATCTGCACTTTCTGTCGGCGTAGGTACCAAGGATGTAGGATTAGCTGTATCCGTCGGTGCTGTGGTTACGGTCGGTCCGGCAGTCGGTGTCGGCGAAGCGGGGCTGCTTCCGCAGGCGGTAAGTGAAAGAATCATTGTAAGTGTTAAAATTACTGATAATATTTTTTTCATAATACTCCTCCTCATCATTTTATATTATAGAAGCAGAAATTTTTCTTGTCCATTTGATTAGTAGTGGTAAATCACCGCAAGAAATAGAGAATCTGCTGCCTGATACTCGTTGACGAACAAAATTATTACGGATATAATTTATTGCATGTTAGCCATATTTATTAGGCACCCGTCAGGATTATGAGAAATCGAAGAAATGAGATAACGTTATGCAGGATAACAATCAGCAGTTTAAGAAAATGATCGAAACCCCAATTCCAAAGCTCGTTATTGCGCTTGGAATTCCGACTACTATCAGCATGCTTGTGACGAACATCTACAATATGGCAGATGCTTTTTTTGTGGGACATCTGGGAACCAGTGCAAGTGGTGCAACCGGAGTGGCGCTTGGGTATATGGCAATTCTCCAGGCGTTCGGATTTATGTTCGGTCAGGGTGCAGGCAGTTTGATTTCAAGAAAGCTTGGGCAGAAGGACACAAAATCGGCAGGGATTTATGCTTCCATCAGTTTTATTTCAGCGTTACTCACCGGCTGTGTGATTGCCGGTTTCAGTATGCTTTTTATTGACCAGCTGATTTTGGTACTTGGAAGTACAGACACCATTCTGATCTATGCAAAGGATTATCTTTTCTATATTATTCTTGCTGCTCCGTTTATTATCAGCAGCTTTGTGATGAACAACATATTGCGTTTTGAAGGAAAAGCCTCGCTTGCAATGGTTGGTCTTGTCTCCGGTGCAGTTCTGAATATCCTTGCGGATCCGATTCTGATCTTTATCTTTGACATGGGGATTGCCGGAGCCGGTCTTGCAACGGCATTATCACAATTCGTCAGTTTTTGTATTCTTCTCTGTATATTTCTGTGTGGAAAGACACAGAGTAAGCTGCAGTTCTCTTATATGAAACCAAACTTAAGCAGATTTTGGGAAATTGTCAGTACCGGTTTTCCAAGTATGCTACGGCAGGGACTAAACAGTATTTCCACCATGCTTCTTAACCGCTGCGCAGCTCCGTATGGAGATGCTGCAATAGCCGCTATGAGTATTGCAGGAAGGGTTAATTTCTTTTTCTTTGCAATCGGACTTGGAATGGGACAGGGCTTTCAGCCGGTCTGCGGATACAATTACGGAGCGGGAAAATACAGCCGGGTTCGAAAAGCGTTTCGTTTTACCTTGATTCTTGCCGAGATTTCGCTTGGAGTACTTGGTACAGTTGGATTCCTCTTCGCTCCCATAATCGTAAGCTGGTTCCGTAACGATCCGGCAGTCATTGAAGTCGGAAAAAATGCACTTCGATTTATGTGTGTTGCGCTTTTATTTCAACCACTCAATGTCATGAGTAATATGACCTTTCAAAGCTGCGGTCACAGGCTGAATGCTTCCATTACTTCGGTTCTGCGGAGTGGTCTTTACTTTATACCGGTATTATTGATATTATCAGGGATATTTGGTGTACTCGGAATTGAAATGGCTCAGGCAGCAGCGGATATGCTGGCATTTGTCACAACGCTGCCAATGATATTGTGGTTCTTTCGCAAGATGCCGGAAGACAGAGAGTGAAAATAAGATAACAATGGCATTTCACAATGATATGGCTATTAAAAGCACTTTTAAAGAGTGTTAAGGCACTTTTTTTGAGTGCTTTTTTGATATAATAAGTGGTTGCAGAAACCGGATAGAATCGGTATAATTTATCTCTAAGGTTGTGAATCGGAGTCAAATATAAATCCAGATGGAGGCGGGAATGAAGATATTAGTTATAGGAGCCAGCGGGCAGTTGGGATATGATGTTGTAAAACAGCTTGAAGCGCTCGGGCATACTGTCATCGGGACGAATAGTAAAGACATGGATATCACAAAGGAAGAGACGGTTAACAAATACATTACAGATTCCTGCGTAGATGCAGTGATTCACTGTGCAGCCTATACTGCCGTTGATGCAGCGGAGGATAATGAAGAAATCTGCCGGAGAGTGAATTCAAAGGGAACGGAGTATATTGCAAAGATCTGCGGCAAACTTAATATACGTCTGCTTTATATCAGTACGGACTATGTCTTTAGCGGAGACGGAGATAAGCCTTGGAAAACGGACGATATACGAATGCCCGTGAATTTTTACGGACAGTCAAAATACGAGGGCGAGCTTGCAGTTGAGCACTTTGCACAGAAGTACTATATTGTACGGACATCCTGGGCATTTGGAATAAACGGAAATAATTTTATCAATACAATGCTCGAACTTGCCAAAAAAGGAAGCAGGGTTACTGTTGTAAACGATCAGATCGGTTCTCCGACCTATACAAAGGATTTGGCTGTGCTTCTTGCGGAAATGATAGTTAGTGATCGTTATGGCATATATCATGTGACAAATGAAGGAATCTGCAGCTGGTTTGAATTTGCATGTGAGATATTTCGACAAGCAGGCAGAAAAATGCAGGTTGTTCCAGTGAAAAGTGAAGCATACCCTTCTAGAGCAAGACGCCCGCTTAACAGCCGGATGGATAACAGTAAACTTGAAGAGAACGGATTTCACAGGCTACCGGCATGGCAGGATGCACTTGGAAGATACCTGAAGGAAATATCGGAAGTACAGTAAGCATGAGAACTGACGCATTGAACACAGAAGAACAGACGTATTGAATACAGGAGAACAGACGTATTGAATGCTGGAGCTCGAAAATACTGAAATATTACAGAAAGAGGAAGAGAATATGGGAAGAATCAAGGTTACCGGATGTGAGATTGAAGGTTTATGTGTTATTGAACCGGAAGTGAGAGGCGATGCCCGCGGTTACTTTACAGAGACTTATAATTACAGAGATATGGCGGCGGAAGGATTGGATATGAACTTTGTACAGGACAACCAGTCGATGTCGACAAAGGGAGTTCTTCGCGGGTTACATTTTCAGATTGAACACCCGCAGGGAAAGCTTGTCAGAGTTATACGGGGAAGCGTTTTTGATGCAGCTGTCGATTTGCGCGCCGGCTCTGCAACATACGGGAAGTGGTTTGGAGTTGAACTCTCAGAATTAAATAAAAAGCAGTTTTATGTTCCGAAGGGCTTTGCACACGGATTCCTTGTACTGTCAGATGTTGCGGAATTCTGCTATAAGTGTACGGACTATTATCATCCGGGAGACGAAGGCGGAATTATGTGGAACGACCCGGCGATTAACGTACAGTGGCCTCTCGACGCAGGGCAGCAGCCTATCTTAAGCGACAGGGATCAACGATGGCCGGGGTTCAAGCTCAATATCTGATTATATCATTAAGTGCTTAATATCGAAAATGTATCAGTCTGACGCATTAGAAGAATAAAAGAACAACAATTAAGGACAACAATAAAACAACAGTGTAAGAACAACAACGATAAATAACCAAAAAAGAACAGTGCTTTGGATTACAAGCACTGTTCTTTTTTATAGAGTCATGTGTGAATGAATTACTCAGCCAGCTTAACGAGCTTCTGATACTTGTCAGCGGCATCCTTTGCTGCTTTGTCAAACAGCATCTTCGCACGTTCCGGATTGGTTCTTGAAAGACGATTGTAACGAACCTCGCTCTGAATGAATTCCTGATAATCTGCAGTCGGAGCCTTGGAATCCAACTGGAACGGATTCTGACCTTCCGCAGTGCGTCTCGGATCGAAACGGAACAGGTGCCAGTAACCCGCGGTTACTGCGCGCTTTTCTTCAGTCTGAGCCATGCTCATACCACCCTTGATTCCGTGGTTGATACAAGGTGCATAAGCAATAACAAGGGAAGGACCCGGATAGCTTTCTGCTTCTACAAGAGCCTTAACACATTGGTTATAATCAGCACCCTGTGCAATCTGCGCAACGTATACATAACCATAGCTCATAGCAATTCCTGCAAGATCCTTCTTCTTAACTTCCTTACCAGCAGCTGCAAACTGTGCGATTGCACCGGTAGGTGTTGCTTTGGAGGACTGACCGCCGGTATTCGAGTAAACCTCGGTATCAAATACAAGTACATTAACATCCTGTGCACTTGCTAGGACATGGTCAACACCACCAAAACCGATATCATATGCCCAGCCGTCACCACCGAAGATCCACTGTGATTTCTTGCTGAGGTAATCCTGGTTGTCCAGAATATTCTGTCTGTCAGCATTGTCGCAGCCACATGCCTTCAAAGCTGCAAGCAGCTTTTTGGAAGCCGGAGCGTTGAGTGTTGAGGAATCCTTGGTAGCAAGGAAGTCTGCAATTGCTGATTTCACATCATCCTTCTCGGCAACTTCTGCAAGAGCTTCAACGGAGGAGATCAGACGTCCTCTCAGTGCTCTGGTTGCAAGATTCATACCGAAGCCGAACTCTGCATTGTCTTCAAATAAAGAGTTTGCCCAAGCCGGACCTTTGCCCTCTTTGTTCACCGTGTAAGGTGTAGAAGGAGAGGAACCGCCCCAGATTGAGGAACATCCGGTTGCATTAGCAATGAACATGCGGTCACCGAACAGCTGGGTAACAAGCTTTGCATAAGGAGTCTCGCCGCAGCCTGCGCATGCGCCGGAGAACTCAAGCAACGGCTGCTTGAACTGACTTCCCTTCGGGGTGATTTCTTTGAATTTTTCAAGAACCTCGGCAGGAGTTTCAAGCGAAACACCGTAATCAAACAGTTTCTGAGCATCCAGAGTATCTTCCAGAGACTTCATGGAAAGAGCCTTGGTACCCTTAACCTCAGGACATACATTAACACAGGAACCGCATCCGGTACAGTCAAGTACAGAAATGCTGACTGCAAATTTCTTGCCTTCTACACCCTTCATGTCTATTACAGTTCCGGGAGCCTTTGCTGCAGCTGCAGCGTCCATGGCAACCGGACGAATACATGCATGAGGACATACGAAGGAGCAGAGATTACACTGCAGGCAGGCATCGGGATTCCATGTCGGAACATCGATTGCTACGCCACGCTTCTCATAAGCAGCGGTGCCAAGCGGAACAGTACCGTCTGCGTGATCAAGAAATGCAGAAACAGGAAGTGCATTGCCGTCCTGCATGTTGATGGAATTCTGGATTCCGTTGACATACTTAAGAACGTCTTTGGTTCCTTCGGTAAATTTAGTTGTAAGAACTTCATCTGTTGCATTAGCCCAGGAAGCAGGAATCTTGATTTCGGTAATACCGTCGATTCCGCGGTCGATTGCGGTGTGGTTCATCTTTACGACATCATCGCCCTTCTTGGAATAAGAAGCGGTTGCAGCAGCTTTCATGTAACCGACTGCTTCTTCTGTCGGGATGATGTTGGCAAGCTTAAAGAAAGCAGCCTGAAGAATTGTATTAATACGTCCGCCCAAACCAACTTCCTTACCAATCTTTATGCCATCGATGGTGTAGAACTTAATATTGTGCTCAGCCATATAACGCTTAACCTGACCGGGAAGATGCTTCTCAATCTCATCCATATCCCAGCTGCAGTTCAAAAGGAAGCTTCCGCCGTCCTTCAAATCCTGAACCATATTGTACTTGCGGATATATGCAGGCATGTGGCAGGCAACGAAATCAGCTTTATTAATCAGATAAGTCGACTTAATCGGCTTCTTTCCGAAACGAAGATGTGAAATAGTAACACCGCCGGATTTTTTGGAGTCATAATCAAAGTATGCCTGTGCATACATATCGGTATGGTCACCAATGATCTTGATGGAGTTCTTGTTCGCGCCTACAGTACCGTCAGCACCAAGTCCCCAGAATTTACAGGAAGTGGTTCCTTCCGGAGAAGTAACCGGGTTCTCGGTACGTGCGAGTGACATATTGGTTACATCATCTACGATGCCGATGGTAAAATGTTTCTTCTCAGAATTGTTGTATACTGCAATGATGTCAGCAGGAACGGTATCCTTGGAACCAAGACCGTAACGTCCGCTGAATACAGGAATGTTGGTGAACTTGGAATCCTTGAGTGCTGCAACAACATCAAGATACAGAGGCTCGCCGAGTGCACCGGGCTCTTTCGTTCTGTCAAGAACGGAAATCTGCTTAACACTTGCAGGAAGAGCATCGATTAAATGCTTTGCGGAGAAAGGACGATACAGACGAACCTTAACAACACCGTATTTTCCACCCTTTGCATTGAGGTAGTCAATGGTCTCTTCAATGGTATCACATACGGAACCCATTGCGATAATTACATGCTCGGCATCTGCTGCACCGTAGTAGTTGAAAAGCTTATAATCGGTACCGATTTTTGCATTGACCTTGTCCATATAGGACTGAGCAAGCTCGGGAACAGCATCATAGTAGCCATTTGAAGCTTCTCTTGCCTGGAAGAATACATCCGGGTTCTGAGCAGTACCACGTTGTACCGGATGCTCCGGATTCAGTGCTCTTGCGCGGAATTCTTTTATTGCGTTCATGTCGACCATTTCTGCAAGGTCAGCATAATCCCAGATCTGAATCTTCTGGATTTCGTGTGAAGTACGGAAACCGTCAAAGAAATGCATAAACGGTACACGACCTTCGATTGCAGTCAGATGAGCAACTGCACCAAGATCCATGGTCTCCTGTACGTTACCGGAACAAAGCATTGCAAATCCGGTCTGACGGCAGGCATAGATATCGGAATGATCTCCGAAAATGGAAAGTGCATGGCTTGCAACTGCACGAGCGGTAACATTGATTACGCCCGGAAGAAGTTCACCTGCAATCTTGTACATATTCGGAATCATCAGTAACAGACCCTGAGAAGCAGTATAGGTTGCACCAAGTGCACCGGCTTGCAGAGCACCGTGTAAAGCACCTGCTGCACCGCCCTCAGACTGCATCTCGGACAGAACTACTTCATGCCCGAAGATATTCTTTCTTCCTTCGGTAGCCCAGGTATCAGTGTAATCAGCCATCGGCGAGGAAGGGGTGATGGGGTAAATCGCAGCAACATCAGTAAACGCATATGACACGTGTGCTGCAGCGGTATTACCGTCCATGGTTTTCATTTTTCTTGCCATGATATATATCCTCCTTATATGATATGAAAGGTTAGAAAATCATCCGGATTACCGGACTTCTAAAGATCGGCGGCACAAATATACATAACAGGCATACGAAATAAACTGTCCGCCGGACTAGAGTATAGATTAACACGATTCCACTGATTAGTAAAGAGTTTTTACAAAATGTACAAAATTTCATATTATAAATAGAAGAGTACCGATTGACAATGAGAAAGTGATAGGCTATAATGTCACAAGCAAAGTTTACGCTTAAGATTTGTATGATATTTTAAGAAGGTAAGGAAGGGTTTAAAAAGATGGCTGAGACAAAAAAGAACATTTTAACGTATGCGGGGTTGAAACAGCTGGAGGATGAAATACAGGATCTGAAGGTAAACAAACGTAAGGA
Source organism: uncultured Lachnospiraceae bacterium (assembly GCA_964602475.1). Lineage (GTDB taxonomy): Bacteria > Bacillota > Clostridia > Lachnospirales > Lachnospiraceae > SZUA-448. The sequence continues at coordinate 64,939 of CAZRRN010000008.1, forward strand.
AGTTGCGCAGAAAATTAAAGAAGCGCGTGAGCAGGGCGATCTTTCCGAGAACGCCGAATATGATGCAGCAAAGGATGAACAGCGTGAGATAGAGTTGCGAATCGAGGAAATCGACAAAATTCTCAAGAATGCGGAGGTTGTTGTTGAGGATGAGGTAGCTGTTGATACAATCAGTGTTGGCTGTGTTGTAAAGATCTTTGACAAGGAATACAAGGAAGAGCTGACTTATCAGATTGTCGGTGCAACCGAAGCGAACGCATTGAAGAATAAAATTTCCAATGAATCACCGGTCGGCCGAGCACTGCTTGGCTGCAAGAAGGGCGATACTGTCGAGGTTGAAACTCCGGCCGGAACAATGAAATACAAAATTCTGCAGATTGATAAAATAAGCTGATAAATCAACTACGGATTATCATATAGGTTTATCCGCGTTTACAGACAGAAGGATGTATCTTAAGAAATCAGAAAAACAGACAGAGCAGGCGGTGCCTGCCCGGGAGGAGAAGAGCAAGTGGACGAGAACAAGGAAAAAGTACAGAATGCACAGGCAGAGAATGCACAAAAAGAGCAGACCCAGGAAGAGATCGGTGCGTTGATTAAGGTAAAACGTCAGAAGCTTGCAGACCTTCAGGAAGCGGGAAAAGATCCGTTTGTTGTGATGAAATACGATGTCACACACCACTCCGAAGAAATAAAATCCGGATTCGATGCTCTTAACGGTACGGAAGTATCAGTTGCCGGACGTCTGATGAGCAAACGTATCATGGGAAAAGCATCGTTTGCCAATATTCAGGATAAGCTTGGAAAAATTCAGAGCTATGTAAAACGGGATGATGTTGGCGAGGAATCCTATGCAGATTTCAAAAAGTATGATATCGGAGATATTGTCGGAATCCGTGGAATTGTGTTCATGACTCAGACAGGTGAGATTTCCATTCATGCAAATGAAGTTAAGCTTCTTTCAAAGTGCCTTCAGGTACTTCCGGAGAAGTTTCATGGACTGACAGATACTGATGTAAGATACCGTCAGCGATATATTGATCTGATGATGAATCCTGAGGTGAAGGATACATTTATCAAGCGTTCTGCAATCCTACGGGAAATCCGTAATTATCTTGACGGAAATGATTTCATGGAGGTAGAAACTCCTGTTCTTGTTCCAAATGCAGGCGGTGCTGCAGCGCGTCCGTTTATTACACATCATAATACTCTGGACGAGGATTTCTTCCTGCGAATTTCGCTGGAACTTTACTTAAAGCGACTGATTGTCGGTGGTCTGGAACGTGTCTATGAAATCGGAAGAGTATTTCGCAATGAAGGCATCGATACCCGCCACAATCCGGAGTTTACGCTTCTTGAACTTTATCAGGCATATACTGATTATTACGGAATGATGGATCTCGTAGAAGAAATGTTCCGTACCGTTGCCCAAAAGGTTAACGGAACAACGAAAATCAGCTACGAAGGGATTGAAATGGATCTTGCAAAGCCATTTGAGCGTCTGACTATGGTGGACGCAATCAAGAAGTATGCAGGCGTTGATTTCAATACCATTGAGACTGTGGAAGAAGCAAAGAAGCTGGCAAAGGAGCACCATATAGAATTTGAAGAGCGACATAAATGGGGAGACATTGTCAATCTGTTCTTCGAAACATACTGCGAAGAGCATCTTGACCAACCGGTATTTATCATGGATCATCCAACAGATATTTCTCCGTTGACCAAAAAGAAACCATCCAATCCGAAGTTTGTTGAACGGTTTGAACTCTTCATTACCCGCCGCGAAATGGCAAACGCATATTCCGAGCTGAACGATCCGATCGACCAGCGTGAACGTTTCAAAGCTCAGGATGCGGCAGCAGCAGCCGGAGACGAAGAAGCCAACCACACAGATGAGGATTTCCTCTGCGCACTTGAATACGGTATGGCACCGACCGGCGGTATCGGTATCGGAATCGACCGTCTGGTTATGCTGATTACGCAGTCTCCTGCAATTCGGGATGTGCTGCTGTTCCCGACGATGAAGAGTCTTGATAAATAAAGCCAGTAAAATCAGGCGTTCCG
>CAZRRN010000009.1:0-25920 GCA_964602475.1 uncultured Lachnospiraceae bacterium
AATACAAGCTGCTTCGCAAAGCAATGGCACTTTACAACAAATACGGCAAATCCGACGATGAAACGGTATCTCGTATTGCCGCAGAAATCGGGAAGAGCGTCAAGGACACAAGGGAAATCATTGCCGCCGGGCTGCGCAACATGAACTATGCCGAGTTCTACCGTCAATACGCCGACGAAGACGGCGAAAGCTCCGCTGAGGATGTCACACGGGACGATACAACCGATCCGGCAAAGATGTTCTTTGACGAATGGAGGGCAAATGCCGTATTTGACCGCTATGAAAAGCTGGATATCCGTGAACGCTCGATGATAGCCGATCATCTCGGCTTTTGCAGAGTGTGTCACGGCGTACTGGAAAACGGCACTGATGAAAACGGCGAGAAGATATTACTCTTCCGACAGAAAAAGGCATACGCCGATCTTGCCTTGCGGCACACGCTTTCCTCGCCAGATACCGCTTACCGTATCGTTCATAAGGCATACGACAAAATCCTTGTTGATCTTGCCGTTGACGAATATATCCACATCGTCGAACTGCGGCGCAAGAAAAAGACGAAAATCGAGATCATCTACGAATACTGTGCCGACCACAATAACGACTGGGGCGAAATTCGCTATACGCCCGGCGATGACGATTACGATGTCACTCGCTATGTGTACGCCGATAAGAAAGGCGGTTTCTTCTTCGCCGCAGCTGGTGATTGGATCGTCCATCAAGCCGCAAAGGAGCAGTTCCCGCAAACGGTTGTCATACCAATCACGAAAATATAGCCCGCAAATCACAAAAACTTATGCTTTTCCCAAATCCTCTTGACAAAGCTTGACTCTTTTTATATACTTCATAATAAGAACAATTACTATTAGAAGGTGAAGTGTGAAAAGATATAGCAAAAAAAGGCAGGCAATAATTGACCTGTTGAAAAATACCAAAGAGCATCCGAGTGCGGATAGCATATATCGACAGCTAAAACCTATTTATCCTGATTTGAGTATGGGCACCGTTTATCGCAATCTGAAAGAGATGAAAGAGGAAGGCATAATCGCTTCGGTTGCTGTTGTGAATGACAGAGAACGCTTTGACGGCTGCACAAATCAGCATACTCATGTGATTTGTTCCGAATGTGGTAAGATTATAGATTTGGAGGGGTTTACTCTTCCAGCGGATATGCTGTCACATGCAGAAGAAGAATCAAAGATCTCAATCTCCTGCACAAAGCTCCAATTTGTCGGTGTATGTGACGCTTGCAGACAAGCTCATAGAGATACCAATAGTTCTAATAAGTAAACACCGAAACCATACGGTTTCCGTGTCTTGATAAAAAACAATTTTATGGAGGATATGTCATGAAAAAATGGAAGTGCACCATCTGTGGAGAAATCGTAGAAAGCGAAACTCGCCCCGACAAATGCCCGCTTTGCAAGGCATCCGGTGAGAAATTTGTCGAGGTGAAAGAGGATGAATTGACTTGGGCTGCCGAACATGTTGTGGGTGTTGCAAAAGACGCTCCCGAAGAAATCAAAGAGGGTCTGCGCGCAAACTTCAACGGCGAATGCAGTGAAGTTGGTATGTACCTTGCAATGTCCCGTGTAGCAGCAAGAGAGGGATATCCCGAAATTGCTCTGTATTGGGAAAAGGCTGCTTTTGAAGAAGCGGAACATGCCGCAAAATTTGCTGAACTTCTCGGCGAAGTTCTGACTGACAGTACCCAGAAGAACCTTGAAATGAGAGTTGCCGCCGAAAACGGTGCAACCGCAGGCAAGTTTGAACTCGCAAAGATGGCAAAGGCACAGAACCTTGACGAGATCCATGACAAATTACACGAATTGGCCCGCGACGAATATAGAAACGGAAAAGCATTTGAACCAATGCTCAAAAGATATTTCAATAAGTAATTGCTCATCACATAAGAGTGCGTCCGAGAAATCAGACGCACTTCTTTTTTTATCTGAAACAGCATCTTGACGACAATGATAAATGTAAAGATATTTCAAGAATAGCCACCGCATCTTGACAAAATCGATATCTATTATTATAATAGCAATAATTACTGTTAACGCAAAATGAGGTTGCTTCTATGGATGGAATTTTATCGAAAGACGATTATGAAGAGCCCCGGTGCTTATTGAATATGCACCCGGAGGTTACTCCTATTCCGGTAGGACGGATCATAGACAAGCTGGACTCTTATCTCAATAAAAATGACTACGATGCGGCAGAGAGGCATTTGAAATATTGGCTAAACGAAGCAGATACTTGCAACGATATGCACGGCAAGCTTACCATGCTCAATGAGCAGATCGGACTTTACCGAAAAACAGGTAAAGAGCTTGAATGCCTCCGTGCTATATCCGGTGCGCTTTCTCTTGCGGATTCTATGGATATGGAACAGTCCGTTACATACGGAACGACACTCATAAATGCCGCAACGGGATATAAGGCTTTCGGAAAAGCGAATGAGGCTCTGCCTCTTTACCGAAAAGCACAGGTTATTTACGAAACCAACCTTAAATCAAATGACGCAAGACTTGGCGGACTATATAACAATATGGCTCTTACATTTACTGAACTTGAAGCATATCGCGAGGCTGAAGATCTCTATAATAAAGCAATCGAAGTCATGAAAAAGCAGGAAAACGGCGAATTGGAAGTCGCTATTACCTGCCTGAACCTTGCCGATCTTGTTGCAGCTGAATCAGGGCTGGAAGACGGTGCGGAAGAAATCGAAAAGTATCTCTCAAAAGCAGAAGAACTGCTGAATACCGAGGGGATTCCGAAAGACGGATATTATGCTTTCGTTTGCGAAAAGTGTGCTCCTGTTTTCGGATATTACGGGTACTTCCTTACAGAGCAGGAACTGAACGAAAAAGCGAGGGAAATCTATGAACGGACTTGAACTTGCTAAAGGATATTACGAAGAATTCGGAAAGCCTATGATGGAATCCGAATTTGCCGATATTCTGCCGTTCCTTGCCGCAGGCTTTGTGGGAAGCGGATCGGAACATTACGGATTTGACGATGAAGTATCCCGTGATCACGATTTTGAACCCGGTTTTTGCATCTTTCTTCCCGGCGAGGATGTTGTGGACCGCAGACGTGCATTTCAGTTGGAACGCGCCTACGCCAAACTCCCACAGGAATATGCCGGAATCAAACGCCAGCGAATTTCTCCGGTCGGCGGAAACCGGAACGGTGTTATCAGAATAGATGAGTTCTATATGAAATCAATCGGTTCGGCAAACGGTGAGCTATCAACAGAACAATGGCTGAGACTGCCTGATTATGCGCTGGCAGAGGCGGTCAACGGCGAGGTGTTCATGGATAACTACGGCGAGTTTTCAAGGATCAGAGAAAGCCTTATCTGTATGCCGGATGATATCAAGCTGAAACGCTTGGCAGGAAATCTTCTCATAATGGCACAGTCCGGACAGTATAACTTTGTACGCTGTATGAAGCATGGTGAACCGGAGGCGGCACAGCTTGCCTGTGTGGAATTCGTAAACGCTGCAATGAAAACGACTTTTTTGCTTCAAGACAGATATATGCCGTATTACAAATGGAGCTTCCGGGCACTTCGAGGACTTCTCGGCACAGAAGAACTGTCGGAAAAACTGTCCTTCCTGCTGTTTGGCGATAACCGTGATGACACGGTTGCGGAGCAGAAGTATGATATTATTGAAGAAATAGCGTCCGAGACGATTACTCGGCTTCAGGACAAGGAGCTGACTAAGGCAATATGCGGGGATTTGGAAAAGCACGCATATTCTGTCAACGATAAAATAGCTGACAGTACCGTTCGTAATATGAACATCCTGATTGCCGTCGGCGAATAAAATACAGAGAAAGGAATCCCATAATGTTAGAGGTAGGTACGAAAGCACCGGACTTTACACTGCCGGATCAGAACAGAGATATGCACTCACTTTCCGAATACATCGGTAAGAAAGTATTGCTTTACTCTTATCCCAAAGACAATACCTCCGGCTGTTCAAAACAGGCAGCATCGTATTCAGAAAAGATAGCCGAGTTTGAAAAGAAAAATGTCACAGTGATCGGAATCAGCAAGGACTCGGTTGCTTCTCACAAAAAGTTTGAAGCAAATTATGATTTGAAATTCACGCTTCTCTCCGATGCGGACCGCACGGTCATTGAAGCATACGACATATGGAAAGAAAAGAAACTGTACGGAAAAACGTCAATGGGTGTTGTCAGAACAACCTATCTGATTGACGAAAACGGAACAATCGTTTTTGCAAACGATAAAGTAAAAGCGGCGGAAGATGCTGAAAAAATGCTGGCACAGCTTTAACAGGAGGATATGAAATGCAGATTACCAATGACATCAAATATGTAGGTGTGAATGACCATCAAATCGATCTGTTTGAAGGTCAGTATGTCGTTCCGAACGGAATGGCGTATAATTCCTATGTTATTATGGACGAAAAGATTGCCGTCATGGACACGGTTGATCGGAAATTTACTCACGAGTGGCTCGACAATCTGGAGAAAACGCTCGGCAATAAAAAACCGGATTACCTGATCGTTCAGCACATGGAACCCGATCACTCCGCAAATATTGTGTCGTTTATGAATACCTATCCGGAAGCAACTATTGTTTCTTCTTCAAAGGCATTCACAATGATGAAAAACTTCTTCGGAACAGATTTTGAAGATCGCAGAATCGCTGTCGGTGAAGGCGATACACTGACGCTCGGAAAGCACACATTGACCTTTGTTACCGCACCGATGGTGCATTGGCCGGAGGTCATCGTTACCTACGACAGTACGGATAAGGTGCTGTTCTCGGCTGACGGCTTCGGAAAATTCGGAGCGTTGGATGTAGAGGAAGACTGGGCGTGTGAAGCCCGTCGGTATTATTTCGGTATTGTCGGAAAGTACGGCGCACAGGTGCAGGCTTTACTTAAAAAGGCATCTGCTCTGGATATTCAGACGATCTGCCCCCTGCACGGTCCGATCCTTTCCGAAAATCTCAGCTATTATCTGAATCTTTATAATACTTGGTCTTCCTATGGTGTCGAAAGCGAAGGTATTATGATTGCGTATACTTCTGTGTACGGCAATACAAAAAAAGCGGTCGAGCTTCTTGCTGAAAAGTTGAAGGCAAACGGATGTCCGAAAGTTGCTGTCAATGATCTCGCAAGGGAGGATATGGCTGAATGTGTTGAGGATGCTTTCCGCTACGGAAAAATCGTTCTTGCTACAACGACATATAATGCGGATATTTTCCCGTTTATGAAGGAATTTATCAATCATCTGACCGAACGCGGATTCAAGAATAAAACCGTCGCTCTGATTGAAAACGGCTCCTGGGCACCACAGGCTGCAAAAACGATGAAGGCGATGCTGGAGCCTTGCAAGAATATCACCTATACCGACACGACCGTTAAGATTATGTCCGCGCTGAACGATGACAGTAAAGCACAGATCGATGCCCTCGCAAAAGAACTGACCAAAGAGTATGTCGCACAGAATGGCGAAACCGCTAACAAAAACGATCTGACGGCACTCTTCAACATCGGCTACGGGCTTTATGTGGTTACTTCCAACGACGGCAAGAAAGATAACGGTTTGATCGTCAACACGGTTTCTCAGGTTACCAATACACCGAACCGTATTGCTGTATGCATCAATAAGCAGAATTACTCGCACCACATCATTAAACAGACCGGCATTATGAACGTCAACTGTCTGTCCGTAGAAGCGCCGTTCTCCGTATTTGAGGCATTCGGTTTCAGGAGCGGTCGAACAGTCGATAAATTTGCTGACTGCAATCCTCTGCGCTCAGACAATGGTCTTGTGTTCCTGCCGAAATACATCAATTCGTTTATGTCCTTAAAGGTCGAACAGTACGTTGACCTTGATACGCACGGTATGTTCATTTGCTCCGTTACCGAAGCCCGTGTGATTTCCGACAAAGAAACAATGACCTACACCTATTATCAGAACAACGTCAAGCCCAAGCCGCAGACCGAAGGCAAAAAGGGCTATGTATGCAAGGTGTGCGGATATGTTTATGAGGGAGACGAACTTCCCGAAGATTTTGTCTGCCCGCTGTGCAAACACGGAGCGGCTGATTTTGAACCGATAAAATAAAAATTACAATAAAGGAGACTGAAATTATGAAGTATGTATGTGACGCCTGTGGATGGGAATATGATGAAACTGTCGGTGATCCCGAGAACGGAATCGCTCCCGGAACGAAATTCGAGGATCTTCCCGAAGACTTTGTCTGCCCGGTATGCGGTGTGGATAAGGAAATGTTCTCAAAGGCAGAATAAAAGTTATTAAGAAAGAGGTATATTAATATGGAAATGAAGTTTTACAGATGTGCTCACTGCGGTAAGATTATTGCCCTGGTAAAGGACAGCGGTGTTCCTGTTATGTGCTGCGGAGAGAAAATGCAGGAGATCATTCCCGGAACTACGGACGCAGCGGTAGAGAAACATGTGCCCGTCTATGAAGTGAAAGATGGTAAAGTTACTGTTACCGTAGGCAGCGTTGCTCATCCAATGACGGAAGAGCACTACATTGAGTGGATCTCTTTGAAAACAAAGGGCGGAAATCAGAGAAAAGCTTTAAAGCCTGGTATGGAGCCCAAGGTTTGCTTCTACATTTGCCCTGAGGATGAGGTTGAAGCCGTATACGCATACTGCAACCTTCACAGCTTGTGGAAGGCTTGATTGCGGAGGATTCGTATGGAAACAAGAGTAGCTGTAATCAGCATTATTGTTGAAAGCACGGAAGCCATTGAGCAGTTGAATACTCTGCTACATGATTACTCGCAGCATATCATCGGCAGAATGGGTATTCCATACCGTGAAAAAGGCATTAACATTATTTCCGTTGCTCTTGATGGTTCCGGAGACGATATCAATGCTCTGACCGGAGCACTCGGCAGAATCCCCGGGATATCCGCAAAAGCGGCTTATTCGAAATTGTAAGAGTCATTTAACTGAATTTAGAAAGGTATGCATCCCCTGACGCCGAAACCAATCTTGAGGCGAAAGATACGGTGCCGATTCGCAGAGAATTGTTCTTTACGACCGCCGTGTCCCATACAGGGATGCGGCGGTTTTGTTTATGATAAAAAAAGATTATGCAGGAAGGCTTGGGATAAAGTACAGAATAGAACTTGTTCTTTTGCCGTTGCTCTGTTTTATCGGCTGTCTTTGTCTTGGAAGAATGATAATATCTCCCGGAGATATTTTTCAGTCTGTTCTGGCAAAAATCGGGTTGTTAAACCCGGTTTCAGGTCAGATTGATGCCGTTGTTTGGTCTATGCGCATTCCGAGACTGATTCTTGCGGCAATCACAGGTATTGGGCTGTCGGTATCAGGCTGCACATTTCAAAGCTTGTTTTCTAATCCGCTTGCCACTCCCGATACGCTCGGAGTAGCATCCGGAGCCAGCTTCGGCGCTGCTCTTGCATTACTGCTCGGGTTCGGCATGATAGGCGTACAGGTCACTGCACTCATTTTCGGTATGCTTGCGGTAGTTCTTACAGGACTTTCTGGATATGGAATCGGCAATTCACGAAGCACACCGATTCTTGCCGGGATCATGATAAGTTCACTATTCAGCTCTCTCGTATCGCTCATAAAGTTTACTGCCGATACGGAATCTCAGCTTCCTGCCATCACCTACTGGCTGATGGGAAGTATGGAGAGCGTCGGCTATGATTCGCTTATGATGGGAGCTCCGCCGATCATTATCTGCACGATCATCTTGCTCCTTCTTCGCTGGAAAATGAATCTGCTCCCTCTTTCGGAGGATGAAGCAGTAAGCTCCGGTGTAAATCTCAAAGCACTTCGCATGACTGTCGAAATCTGCGCAACAATGATTACAGCTTCTTGCGTTTCCATGTGCGGACAGGTGGGATGGGTGGGACTTCTGGTGCCGCACATCTGCCGTATGAAATTCGGAAGCAATAATGTATCTCTTTTGCCTGCGTCGGTTGGCGTCGGCGCGGCATTTATGATGCTGGTAGATACTGCCGCAAGAACTGTTTCGCCGAAGGAAATACCGATTTCCATTTTAACCGCCATCATCGGCGCTCCCTTTTTCATCTATCTTCTGAGAAAGAACAGGGGGTGGAATCTGTGAAACTTGAAATTCAGAACGGAAAATTCACCTATCCGCATTCAGACAGAATTGTTTTGAACGACATCAGCTTCACAGTTGAGAACGGCGATATATTGGCAATTCTCGGACCAAACGGAGCGGGAAAAACGACTCTGCTTCGCTGCATGATGGGGCTTCTGAAATGGCAGTCAGGCTCAACGCTATTGGACGGTCGCCCACTCGAATCAATTCCTCAGAAATCGCTGTGGCAGAAAGTGTCCTATGTTCCACAGGCTAAGCAGGTGCTGACAGCCTATACTGTTGAAGAAATGATCCTTCTCGGACGGGCATCTATGGTAAATACATTTTCCATGCCGGAAAAAGCGGATATGGATGCAGTTGATCGTTGTATCGCCAAAATAAATTTGGAGAATTTGCGTCATCGCTCTTGTGCAAAGCTGAGCGGAGGCGAATTCCAGATGGTTCTCATCGCAAGGGCGCTTGCTTCTGAACCGGAAATACTGATCCTTGATGAACCGGAATCCAATTTGGATTTTCAAAATCAACTTCTTGTTCTGAATATGATTTCGGAACTCTCCGCAGAAGGGATTACCTGTGTTTTTAATACACACTATCCGGCTCACGCACTTCGCAGAGGAACCAAAGCACTGATGCTTGGTAAAGACGGTACATATTGCTTTGGGTCGGTTCACGATATCGTTACAGAGGAAAATATCTTGAAATTCTTCGGAGTGAATACCGTAATCGGAGAACTGGAAACGGAAAGCTCCTCTTACGCGGATGTCGTTCCCATATCCGTAGCCGATAGCGGTTCTACGATTACCCCGCGTCTGTCTCATAACGACAAAGTGATTGCAGGTATAACGGTTTTGATGGATGGCAACAATCATGCGGATATTCTTAACGGACTGCTTCACGAATACGGAAATGAGCTGATAGGGCGAATGGGTCTTCCTTACCGTAAAGCCGGAGTCAATATCATTACGCTGACGCTTGATTCAACGGTAGGACGTATTCTTTCTCTCGCAGACATGATCGCACGTTTGCCCGGAACACACGTTAAAACAACATATATGGCAGGTGATCGAAAACATGAATAACCGGGAACGGATAGATCAGTTAAATAAAGCAAAAACTCTTTCACACTCGGATTGGTGCGATCTGATTTCCACTCATTCCGACGAAGACAGAGCGTACGCACAAAGGGTAGCATCGGATATCACAAAGGCTCATTTCGGGGACCGCATTTTCTTTCGAGGGATCATCGAATTCTCGAATATTTGTAAAAATGATTGTCTCTACTGCGGAATCCGATGCTCCAACAAAAATGTAACCCGTTACCGATTGACGGAGGATGAAATCCTGTTCTGCTGTCGGGAAGGATACCGACTCGGATATAGAACCTTTGTCCTTCAGGGCGGAGAAAATGGATATGCGGCATCTGAGCAGTTTTTAAAACTAATCCGCAGGATCAAAGCAGAATATCCAGACTGTGCAATCACGTTGTCTGTGGGTGAATGCAGTCGGAAAATATACGAAGAAATGTTCAAGGCAGGGGCGGACCGGTATCTTCTCCGGCACGAAACTGCAGACAAAGCACATTATGAGAGTCTTCACCCGTCGGGAATGTCCTTTGACAACCGGATCAGGTGTCTTTATGACCTTAAAGAAACCGGCTTTCAGACAGGATGCGGGATGATGGTCGGAACGCCGACCCAAACTCCGGATACGCTGGCGTCCGATATGGAGTTTATGAGCAGCTTTCAGCCGGCTATGGTAGGAATTGGACCGTTCCTCCCTCATCAGGACACTCCGTTTGCAGCATATCCTGCCGGAAGTCAGGAATTAACGCTGTTTTTACTCGCTCTTACAAGAATTATGCTGCCGGATGCGCTGATACCTGCAACGACGGCACTCGGAACGGCGGCACAGGACGGGCGCATACAAGGTGTTTTGTCCGGGTGCAATGTTGTAATGCCGAACCTGTCTCCGCAAAATGTCAGAAAAAGCTATATGCTGTATGATAACAAAGCCGGCACGGAGCTCAGCGCAGAAGAAAGTTTGAATCTTCTGAAAAAGCAGATGGAATCTATCGGTCGTGAAGTTGTCGTAGGACGCGGCGACCATAAACAATACGGGAAGGATGGAATGAGACCATGATTAAAATTGCAGTTTACGGAAAGGGCGGAATCGGAAAATCCACGACAGTATCCAATCTTTCGGCGGCGCTTGCGGAAAAAGGACTGAAGGTAATGCAGATCGGCTGTGACCCGAAAGCGGATTCAACGGGCAGCCTGCACCATCAGAGCCGCGTGGATACAGTCCTTGATCTTGTCAGAGATCGAAAAAACGATTTTACCCTGGATGATATGATACATATCGGCTTCGGCGGCGTTATCTGTGTAGAAGCAGGAGGCCCCACTCCCGGCATGGGATGCGCAGGTCGTGGAATTATCGCCGCGCTTGAAAAACTCGCCGAAAAGGGCGCTTACGAAATCTATCAGCCGGATGTCGTTTTTTATGATGTTCTCGGTGATGTTGTCTGCGGCGGCTTTTCCATGCCGATGCGAAGCGGATACGCGGATAAGGTGTTTATTATCACCTCTGGAGAAAATATGGCAATTCATGCCGCCGCTAATATTGCCATAGCGATTGATAACTTCAAGGGACGCGGATATGCCACGCTTGGAGGACTGATCCTGAACAGGCGGGATGTCAAAAACGAAGATGAAAAGGTAGAGAAGCTGGCAGAAGATATTCACAGCAGTATCATCGGCACTCTTTCCCGAAGCGAAACCGTACAGGCGGCGGAAGATCTTAATCAGACCGTCATGGAAGCATTCCCGGGAAGTGATATGGCAGAGGAATATCGTTCTCTGGCAAAAAAAGTTATGCAGGAATGCGGGGTGACGATTGAATGAAACGTGTTGGAGAAGAAACAGCAATACCAGTCGTGACGATAAAAAACGCTTCCTTTCCGTCTCCCTTCCTTTCCGGGCTTGAATACAGCGTTCCCGCCAGAGGAGGATGGACGATCGTACACGTCGGAATGTTGGTGCCGGAAGCGCATGAGATTTTCGTCTGTGCGGCAGGATGCCTTCGCGGTGTCGTTCTCTCTGCGGCTGAAATGAATCTGACAGACCGGTTTTCTACGGTTGCCATTGAGGAGCACAATGTCGTTGACGGCGATATGGAAGACCTGATTATAGACGGCGTATCGGATATTCTGAATCGCTTGCCGAAGCTGCCGAAAGCAGTACTCGTCTATTCAAGCTGTATCCACCATTTCATGGGCTGCGATTTGGATATGTGTTACAGAACGCTTAGGGAGCGATTTCCGACGGTTGATTTTACAGATTGCTATATGATCCCGACCATGCGTAAAAGCGGTCTCACACCCGATCAGATCATGCGCCGTCAGCTTTACAGTCTCCTTAAACCGACCGAAAAGGCAGAAAGGCACTGCGCTATCGTCGGAAACTGTTTTACCGTGGATGAAAACAGTGACCTTATCCGTCTGCTGAACAGCGCCGATTGGACGGTGCATCAGATCACCGAATGCAATACCTATGAGGAATATCAGAAAATGGCGAAAAGCAGTGTTTGCATCAGTACGCAGACCGTTGCCAAGATCGGCGGCGAAGCCCTCGCACAGAGAATGAATATCAAACATCTGTATCTTCCGGTATGCTACGGAGCGGATGAAATCAGATGCCATCTTTCCGAGCTTGCGTCAGTGATCGGAGCCTCCTATGACGGAAGCTCGGCGGAGGAAGCAGGTGCAGATGCCGAAATGCAAAAAGCAAAACGCTTGATTGGCGACACACCGATTGCTATAGATTATACTTTTACGCCCCGCCCGCTGGGACTTTCAAAGCTTCTTTTAAAATATGGTTTCCGAGTAGAGAAACTCTTCACAGACTCTTTCAGTGGAGAAGAAAAAGAAGACTATCTGTGGCTGAAAGAGAATGCTCCGGAGCTTAAAATTTATCCGACTGTCCATTCCGCTATGAGACGTTACCCTTGCGGCAGTTCAGAAAAAGTATTGGCTCTCGGTCAGAAAGCAGCCTATTTCACGGACAGCCCCTATTTTGTAAATTTGGTAGAAAACGGAGGCTTGTACGGCTTTGACGGCATCAAACAGCTTGCCACGCTGATGCAGGAGGCATTCATTACGCCGAAGAATACGGAAAAAACCATAGAAATAAAAGGATTGGGGTGTGAAAGCTGCTTATGAGACAGGCAAGAACCGTTTTATCTACCTATTCGGCAGACACATTTGGCGTCTGTTCCGCGCTGTATGAGCTTGGAGGAATGACCGTGATGCACGATGCTTCCGGTTGTAATTCCACATACAGTACTCATGACGAACCGCGCTGGTATCACTCTGACAGCCTTGTTTTTATTTCTGGATTGACGGAAATGGATGCCATTCTCGGAAATGATGACAAGCTGAAAGATGATATGCTTACCTCCATTCGTGAGATGCACCCCGCATTTGCGGCAATTACAGGCACTCCTATACCGATGATGACCGGCTTTGACTATGATGCGGTTGCGGCGGAGATCGAAGAGGCGTCCGGCATTCCCTGTTTTGGATTTCCCACAAACGGGATGCGATCCTATCTCTGCGGAGCATCGGAAGCGCTTGCGGCAATTGCCGAGCGGATGACAAATCCGGAATCAAAAATTTGCTCGCAGTCTGTCAATATTCTCGGTGCAACCCCGTTGGATTTTTCACTCAGCGGAACCGTACCGTCCATCAGAAAACTGCTATCTGATCACGGTTGGAATGTAATAGGCTGCTTTGCAATGGACAGCGACCTTGAAGCATTGTCCCGTGCGGGAGAAGCGCAGGTGAATTTGGTGATATCCGGTGTGGGTATGAAAACCGCAAAGGTATTGCAGAGGAAATTCGGAACACCATACGTTATCGGTACACCGATCGGCGTCACTTTTGCAGAAAAGATACTGACCTGTCTTAAAAAAACGGCAGAAGATCAAAAAAACAGAATCGCATTTTCAGAAAACGTATCGGACGAAGACAGCCGCTTTTTCATCATCGGTGAAAGTGTTATTTCCCGTTCTCTTGCGGCGGCAATAGGAATGGAATACGGATTTGTGCCAAAGGTCATAAATCCGTTGGAAGATCTTCCTGAACTTTACGGTGTGCTCTCTGACGGAGATATTCGCGCAATGGAGGAAGATGAAATTCAAAAGGTGTGTGAAAATTCGGCTACCGTGATTGCGGATCCGCTGTACAGACCGATTCTCCCCGCAAATTGTCGTTTTATCTCTTTGCCTCACGAGGCATTTTCCGGGCGAATGTTCAGAAACGACATTCCCGATTTAACAAAGATTAATGTAACAAAGGATTTTGTATGATGAAAAAGCTTTTTGTTTTTATTCTTGCTGCTGTTATAATGATTAGTTGTACCTTGACGGGGTGTTCCGGTAACCGGACAGAAAACAATGACGAAGTAATTACCGTGGTCGATCATAACGGTGATACTGTTGCACTTCCGAAAAACATTGAACGCATCGCCGTGTGCGATATTCTTCCGCTTCCTTCCGTTCTGTCGATATTCTTTGATTCTGCGGATAAAATCGTTGCGATGGCTCCTTCCAGTATGTCCGCAGCACAAAACGGACTGCTGTCAGAGCTTTATCCGGAAATACTGAACGCTGACACTTCCGCAATCAGCGGTACCGATGTAAACGCAGAAGAACTGATGAAACTCGATCCGCAGGTCGTTTTCTACAATGCCACAAATTCACAGCTCGGTGATACACTCAAAAAAGCAGGATTCAATGCGATTGCGATCTCCGTCAACAAATGGGATTATGACGCTGTTGAGACCCTGAATCAATGGATTGCACTCCTGTCTGAGATATTCCCGGATGCGGCAAATAAGTGCACGGAACTTGTCAGAACATACAGTGAGGAATCCATGAAATTGGTGAAAGAACGTACGGAAAACCTCACAGCAGAAGAGCGTGAAAAGGTGTTTTTCCTGTTCCAGTATAGCGAAGATTCCATCGTTACATCCGGTCAGAAATTCTTCGGACAGTGGTGGGCAGATACCATCGGTGCAGTTAATGCAGCAGGGGAACTGAAAGAAGATAACTCTGTAAAGGTTACGCTGGAACAGATCTATAAGTGGAATCCGGATGTCATTATGATGACAAATTTCACGACCTTTTTCCCGGATGATCTTTATAAAAACACCGTAGGCAGCTATGACTGGAGCGGCATCAATGCGGTTCAGGATAAGAAGGTCTTTAAGATGCCTCTCGGAATGTACAGAAGCTACACGCCCGGTATAGACACACCGATCACGCTGCTTTGGCTTGCGAAAACGGTATATCCCGAACTTTTCGCAGATATAGACATTACTGAAAAGACAGTTGAATACTACGAGACTGTTTTCGACGTCAAACTGACGGATGAACAGGCAGAATCAATTTTTGCCCCGTTAAGTGCAGCCGGAAAAACTGATTTTTAAGGAGAAATACTATGAGTCTTAATACAACCCCTTCCGGAGAGAGAACCCATATTGGATTTTTCGGATGCCGCAACGTCGGCAAATCCAGCCTTGTCAATGCCGTCACCGGGCAGGACCTTGCCGTTGTATCTGATGTTAAAGGCACAACGACCGATCCTGTGAGCAAAGCGATGGAAATTCTGCCGCTCGGTCCTGTTATAATCATAGATACGCCCGGTTTTGACGATGAAGGAATGCTCGGAGAGCTTCGCATCCGGAAGACAAAGCAGACACTCAACAAAACGGATATTGCCGTGCTTGTTATTGATGCGGCAAGCGGGATGAACGAATATGACCGTGAGCTTCTCGGGCTTTTTAAAGAGAAAAACATTCCGTATCTTGTAGTGGGAAATAAATGCGACCTGATGAATGAGATACATAATAACAGTGATAACACACTTTATGTCAGCGCTGCCAAAGGAATCGGAATTCACGAGCTGAAAGAGAAGCTCGGACAGCTTGCCCCAAAAGGAAATGACAGAAAAATCGTAGGAGACATTTTGTCAAAAGGCGATAAGGCTGTGCTTGTCTGCCCCATTGATGAATCTGCACCGAAAGGCCGACTGATCCTTCCGCAGCAGCAAACGATCCGTGATATTTTGGATGCGGATGCGATAGCTCTCGTCACCAAAGAAACCAATCTTGCCGAAACACTTGCCAGTCTGTGTGTCCCGCCGAAAATTGTCATTACGGACAGTCAGGCACTCGGTGTTGTCAGTAAAATCGTACCGGATGATGTGCCGCTTACCACCTTCTCCATCCTGATGGCGCGTTACAAGGGATTCTTGGAAACTGCCGTTGCCGGAATTGCGGCTGCTAAGTCACTTAAGGCAGGAGATAAAATTCTCATGGCTGAAGGATGCACACATCACCGTCAGTGCAATGACATCGGAACAGTTAAGATACCAAGAATGCTGCAAGCATATTGTAAATGCAATCTTTCTTTTGAAACTTGCTCCGGTACGGAGTTCCCAGAGGATCTTTCCCAATATGCTATGGTAATCCATTGCGGCGCGTGTATGAATACCGATCGGGATGTTCAGTACCGTATGAAGTGTACTGTTGACCAGGGAATTCCTTTCACTAATTACGGAATCACGCTGGCGCAGATGACAGGCACTCTTGAAAGGACCTTACGTTGCTTTCCGGATGTCCACAATCTGATTGTCTGAGAATCGGCAGGAAAGAAAAACCGTTCAGAACAAGTGAGGTGATGCAGATTGGTCCACTTTTTATTTGCTATGCAGCGAGAAGCAGATATGTTTGATTTTGAACCCTGTAAACTTATCTTTGGAGAGACTAACTACTTCAATCTTTCAGTGAGCATTCTTTTTCAACTGTCCGCAGGACAGTTGAACTGCCTGTTTTCCTCGAATATTTTTGAGGGGATGTGTCTATGCTAAAAATCGTTTACCCAATCTGCTGTGGAATAGATGTCCACAAGTCCTTTGTCTATGCCTGTATTGCTTCTACTGATTCACAGGGTGTCACAAGCTACAAAAGCAAGCGCTTTTCCACTTTTACGAATGACCTGCGCTTTTGTGCAAATTGGCTTGCCGAAAATAATTGCAAGGATATTTGTATGGAATCTACGGGCAAGTATTGGATTCCCATCTACAATATTTTGGAACCCACCTGCAATATTGTTCTCGCTCACCCGAAGTATGTCAAAGCAATCAGGGGCAAGAAAACCGACAAGAAGGATGCAAAATGGATTGCGGATATCTTCAAGCACGACCTTGTTTCCGGCAGCTTTATTCCTCCTGCGGATATTCGGCAGCTTCGGGATTTGGTGCGCTACCGTTGGAAGCTCACCAATTTCAAGGTTGGTGAAAAGAACCGTGTGCAAAACTGCCTGACCGTTTCCAACATCAAGCTGGATGATGTCTTTTCCGATGTGTTCGGCAAAGCCTCCACCAACATTGTAAGCTGCTTGCTTGAAAATCCTGCTGAACCAATTACTGATGTGTCCGGGTTCAGAACCAAAGGAATGAAAGCTACCGATGCCTAGGTTCTTGCCGCTATTGACGGCGTAATTTGCACGGAACAGGCTGAAAAGCTGCGGATTATCCGTTCTCACATGGATAGTCTTGAGCTCTGCCGGCTGAATACCGAATCCTTGATTCTTTCCGTTGCGGAAAAGTATCTTCCGCAAATCAGTCTCATTTCTTCGGTGCCGGGTATCCAAACATTTGCCGCTATCGGAGTACTCTCCGAAATCGGTGCGGATATGTCCGTGTTTCCCACCTCAAAGCATTGTTGCTCTTGGGCTGGTCTTACACCGCAGAACAATGAGAGTGCCGGAAAGAAGAAAACAACTCGTATCAGTCGTGCGGGAGCCTATATCAAGCCCTTGCTTGTTCAATGTGCGCTTTGTGCGATTCGCACCAAAGCCAACCCGGAAATCCGCAACCGGTATCTTTCTATTAAAAAGCGCAGAGGTCACAAGAAAGCGATTATTGCGATCGCCCGAATGCTGCTTACTGCCATTTACAACATTCTCAAAAAGAATGAGCCTTACAATCCCGAGCTATATCGCCGGGCGAACACTCCGCCGGAACATCGGACAGTTTCCGTGGAGGAGGCTATCTTTATCTTGCAACGGCAAGGTTATCTCGTAACCTCTAACGCTCCTTAACCGAAGCTATCTATATTTTTTCGGCTACTTTCCGGTGGCTTTGTTTTGTGCGCCCTTTTGGAAATGGTGCTTAAATTACAATGTTTCAAACTTCTTCCTCCTTTACAATCACGCGCAGTTTCTTGGAAGGAGCATCAATGATTTTCAAAATCAAATCATTCACGTCCTCTATCGGCTTGTCCTCATGGATATACTCATTCCGAGCTGTCATAAGACATCCGACAAGTAACCTGTGCTCAAAGTCATCCAAATAGAAATATTTCCGCTTAGTTTTCATAGTCTTTCGACCTCCCGTTTTGATTTCTCTTTTATTGTAGGGGAAACAATCGGATAAATCGAATGTGCGGATTATAAAGAGGAACGATGCCAAATTTAATTCGTTTGGCATCCTTGAAAAAAGTGAGAAAAACCGTGAAAACCACAGCAACAGTGAGGAAAATGTATTCTGAAAGGAAGGAAGCCAGCCAAATGTATTTGGCATCCTTCCACATAAAAAGAGATACCGAGAAAAGCATTTCTGCTAATCTCGGTATCTCTTTGCCTCGCCAATACCCGTGCTTTTGAACTACTGTCCTTAAGAACACCGGGCATTTGCTTGCTATTTTTTATACAATTTCATATGCAACAATCAGTCTTTACCCAAGATTTCAGTGGTATCATCCATTATAACTGCTTTAAATTTAAGTCCATCAATTATACAGTTTTCAAGTACATCTGTTGTTTCAGTTCCCAGTATTCCATACTTTGCTCCTTTCAGTTCTCTTCAAGCCAATACTGCGAACCATCCTTAAATCGTCCCAAAAGCTTTGCCTGAAACAGCTCTCTTCTAATCAGTTCAATATCTCCAAAAGCAATATGGCTGCTAATGATTTGATTCACTTCTTTTTCTGTGTATTTTTTCCCTTGTTCAAAAGAAGCCGCCAACTCGTTAAGAGCCAAGTCACGCATCGGCTTTTTACTTGGATATTGAATCAGCCTGCCTTCCGGGTCATAGTATGAAACCATTTTCTTCCGATATTCCAGATCAAGACTAAGTAACTTCAATCTGTTATTAAGCTCATCAATATTTTGCTGAAACCATTGCAGCAATCCCCATGACATATCTGCCTGTTTCAGGAAAATAGTCCGGTTCTGACTTCCTGAATTTAGATACTGTCCATAAAAATCACAAACCATAAAGAAATAATGAATCAGCCTTCCCGCATTTGTGATGTCATACGTATTCAGTGGATTATATTCCATGTATGCTTTAAGATAATCAATGAAGGAATCTATATCAATATCACCATTTTTACATTCCGGTGCCATAAACAGGTAAGATCTCACGATTTCCCATATATAAGGATGCCTGCAAGCACTGGTCCAGTCAATCACGCCTGCGATTCCACTCCCCCTCCATATTATTTGAGAGGTATTATAATCTCCATGTGTATTTCCAACACTAAATCTCTTCATATCAAATATGTAATCAGGAAATGTCTTTGCAAGCTTTATATTTGCTTGAATTCGTTCATAAATTTGTTTTTCTCCCTGCTGCATCGCCTGTTGCAACGTATTTTCATAGCATTTTATCATATCCTTAGGTTTTCTGAACTTGAAAAAATCCTCACCTATTCCAACAGGCAGATCCTTCATCGCTTTCATGGCATTCTGAATTCTTCCAAGCATACAGGCTGATTCCTTCTGACAGACCTTTGGTGCTTCATTATAATCATAGATTGTCCCTTCATAATAGCTTTGAACCGTAAAGCTTCTACCCGCTTCATCCACAGATATGCTCTTTCCTTGCGTATTCGTCAGAAAATCACAGACAGGAATTCCTTTTTCAAGTAACTCCTTACAGATTTCAACTTCTGTCTCGAGATGATTCATCTCATTATTAACTGGGTATTTCACAACATATTTATTATTTTCTGACGTTACAAGAGCTGTTTGGCTACCCATTCCATAATCAAAGCTCTCCATAGAATCAGCTTCTATGCCGTAATTTCTATCCAGGCTTTCTTTTATCTGAACCAATTCCATTTATTGTACTCCCTTTTCAAAATAATGATTTCTTCACAGTGTCCAATTACATACTGAATAAGCTGAGTAATCCTACGGTATCACAAAATTCTTAATAATCCGTTGGTTTTTCACTGTTTCAATAATTATATTTCTATTTAGGGATTTCTTCAAGTTTTCTAACGAAATACTCTTGTTTTTATTGTAATTTCTTATTGTTATTCTCATTTATTCTTTTTCGGTCAGCCTGTTAAGAAGATACATTGACAGGATAATTATTACAGTCACTAAAAAAACACCCGTCATTCCTTTAGCCATAATAGGAAGTGTTCCAAAAAAAGTTTCATAGTTTAAATTCATTGTTATTGTTCCTTTCACATTATCCTAATAGATTTAGTATTAATCCTCCGGCAATTACTGAGGCTATTTGACCGGAAACATTCACACCAACCGAATACATAAGAAGAAAATTCTGATTATCTTCTTTCAGTCCCATTTTATGAACCACACGCGCTGACATCGGAAATGCCGAAATTCCGGCAGCACCAATCATCGGATTAATCTTTTTTTCCTTAGGAAGAAACAGATTGATTACTTTGGCGAACAGAACACCACCGGCTGTGTCAAATATAAACGCAACAAGTCCGAGCGAAATGATAAGCAATGTTTCTTTGGTTAAAAAATAGGCCGCCTGCATTTTTGTTGCAATTGTAATTCCAAGGAACAAGGTTACGAGGTTGGATAAAACCTTTTGAGCTGTTTCGGAAAGTGAATCGAGTACCCCACATTCGCGGACAAGATTTCCGAACATCAGAAACCCGATTAATGCAACACTTCTCGGAGCGATGATTCCTGTAATGACTGTAATAACAATCGGGAAAAGTATTTTTGTAAGCTTTGATACAGTCTTCTGCTTGTAAGGCATCCGTATCAGACGCTCTTTTTTTGTGGTAAGGAGTTTGATCACCGGCGGTTGAACAAGCGGTACAAGTGCCATATATGAGTATGCCGCCACCATGATGGCGCCGATGTATTTGGAATTAAAATAATTGGCAACAAAAATAGAGGTGGGTCCGTCCGCTGCTCCGATGATACCAATAGATGCCGCATCTTTTATTTCAAATCCCAGCAGTGTGGCGAGACTGAATGTAAAAAAGATACCGAACTGCGCTGCGGCACCGAAAATCATCAGTTTTGGATTGGATAAAAGAGGTCCAAAGTCGATCATAGCTCCGATACCAACAAAAAGCAGAAGCGGAAACAGCTCATTAGCAATTCCTGCGTCAAAAAGGACATCAATTACACCAATTTCTTTTACTCCGTCATAAATTTGTGTTACTGCTCCGGACATAGGTAAATTGACAAGGATAGCACCAAAGCCCATTGGTAAAAGCAGGGTAGGCTCCATGTTTTTTTTGATTGCCAAGAATATCAGCAATCCTCCGATAACCCACATCACCGACTGTTGCCACGTGATGTTGAATACATTTGAAAATAACTCTGTCATATTGATCTCCATTTCTGCGCGGCTTTTTGCGCATAACAGACTTTGTGTCAAGCACCGCGCAGGCACAAATCTGCATGTGAAAGGTTCATCTTTCACACTATTCCTCCCAACATAAAAGAGACTTTTATCGAAACAAAACTGTTCGGATAAAAGTCTCGCTTTTTGAGTCTGCAGCGGGCAAAATGCCGTATTGACGCCGAAGACACGAAGATAGTTCTTCGTTAGCTACTCCCTTTTAAGACTTGTATATTTTCACTCTATGGTTTCAACTTTTATTAGATTTGTATTGCCGGATTTACCATTGGTAATCCCACCCGTCATGATAATACTGTCTCCGGGATTCAAGGGAATATTTGCTTTTGCAGCACGCAATGCATGATAGAAAAGAACATCCGTCGAATCGAACTGATCACTGAGTACCGGAAGCACTCCCCATGACAGGGATAATTTGTACCAGACCGATTTATTTGTTGCCATACCGATAATATCTACAGGAGCTCTGAATCTTGAAACCATTCTGACAGTCATGCCCGACATGGATGATACAACGATTGCTTTTGCATTTATATCAATGGCCATACCGCAAGTTGCGTGTGAAATGGCATCTACCAGATTTTTGATTTTGAATTCCGTATTTCGAAATCGCTTCGCATAATGAATGTTTTTTTCGGTTTCCTCCACAATCAGAGCCATTGTTTTTACAGTTTCTACCGGATATTTACCGACTGCGGATTCTCCAGACAGCATAACCGCGCTTGTTCCGTCATACACAGCATTTGCTACATCAGAAATCTCCGCCCGGGTAGGTCTTGGATTATATATCATAGATTCGAGCATTTCGGTTGCTGTGATGACACGCTTGCCGAGCAGACGGCACTTCGTTATCAGATATTTTTGCAGCACGGGGAGTTCAACAAACGGAACTTCAACACCGAGATCACCCCGTCCAATCATAATGCCGTCACATTCATCGCATATTTCCTCAATGTTATCAATACCGGATCTGTTTTCAATTTTTGCGATAATATCAATATTCGCACCGTTGTTCTCCTGCAAAAATGTTTTCATATCTACTAAATCCTGCTTACATGAAACAAAGGATGCCGCTATATAATCCACATTATTCTTTATCCCAAATAATAAATCGGATTTATCCTGCTCACTGAGATAGGTCTGATGAAGCACCTTGTTAGGGAAGCTCATACTTTTGCGATCGGACAACTCTCCGCCGATAATCACCTTGCAGATAACATCTGTCTCATTCTTATCAACAACTTCAAATACCACAAGTCCGTTGTTAACAAGCACACGGTCTCCAATGCTAAGGTCGTTTACAAGTCCGTTGTAGCTAACAGAAACGATTGACTGATCACCCATAACGTCCCTGGTTGTGAATGAAAAGTCATCACCGTCGTTTAGCACAATTTTTCCATCCCGAAAGGTCTTGATGCGATATTCCGGACCTTTAGTATCAAGCATAATCGCAATCGGAAGATTCAACTTTTCACGGACAGTTTGTATCATATCCAGCTTTTGCTGATGTTCTTCATGAGTGCCATGAGAGAAATTCAGTCTTGCCACATTTAAACCGGCTTTACACATAGCAGTAAAAACTTCCGGATTACTGCTTGCCGGTCCGACTGTACAAACAATTTTTGTTTTTCGCATATTTTCTTTCCTTTTCATTCCATTATCGTTCCATTACACATGGAACCTCGCACTTTATCAAAAAATGATGTATAATGAATTATACTTTGTTTTTTATCAGTAAACAAGCAGTTGCGCAATTATCGGTTTAATCTTAACCGTCTCTTTGCCAAATGTGTAATCTGCCAACCCTTTACCGCCTCTTACTTGTCCTGATGTTGAAAATGATTATAAGGAGACTGAATTTGAAAACAATTCATAAATGCTTAAAAAACACTGCAATTTCTATTGTGGTTTTATGTCTTTCATTTATTGTAAGTCTGCTGTTTCAGAAGCTTTTCAATTTAGAGGAGCATATAACCACACTGTTTGTTTTTGCTGTTTTTCTCATTTCTCTGTTAACAGACGGATATATTTATGGAATACTATCCGCTTTCATCAGTATGCTGGCTATCAATTATGCTTTTACATTCCCGTACTTTGCACTGAATTTTACAGTTCCCGTAAATATAGTATCTGCTTTTGTTATGATTATTATTGCTATTTTAACGGGCACATTAACAACAAAACTTAAATACCATGAAACCATAAAGGCAGAAAGCGAACGTGAAAGAATGCGGGCTAATCTTTTACGTGCCGTTTCTCATGATTTACGTACACCGCTCACAACAATTTACGTCTCATCCTGTACACTTCTTGAGAGCACAGAAAATCTAAGTACTAATCAGCAAAAAACTATTTTGGAAGGAATAAAAGAAGATTCTGAATGGCTGGTTCATATGGTTGAAAACCTTCTTTCTATTACCCGAATAGATAACGGAAATGTAAAAATTATCAAAACGCCGACTGTTCTTGAAGAACTGATTGATTCCGTTGTTATTAAATTTAATAAACGATACCCCACACAGATTGTGAGCATCGATATTCCCAGGGAAATCATAATCATTCCTATGGACGCGCTTTTAATCGAACAGGTACTGATTAACATTTTGGAGAACGCCGTACAGCATGCAAATGGAATGACTACCGTTTCGATTCATGTTTTTATGCTTGGAGAAAAAGTCATTTTTGAAATTAAGGATAATGGTTGCGGTATCGCAGCGGATAAATTAAAAACAATTTTCAGCGGACATATTTCCGACAAAGAGCAACCTTCTGACGGAAACAGGCGCAATGCCGGTATCGGTCTTTCCGTATGTGCAACCATTATAAGGGCGCATGGTGGCGACATTAGTGCAGAAAATGCCAAAGCCGGAGGAGCAGTCTTGCGCTTTACACTTTTAGCAGATAAGGAGGACTCTTACACATGAGCAACAACAAGTACAAAGTTTTGTTGGTCGAGGATGACTATAAAATAAAAAACCTGGTAAAAACAATTCTGGAAACTGCAGACTATCAAGTGATCCTGGCAGAAACCTGCGCTCTGGCACAATTCATGTATTCTTCTTATACACCGGATCTCATTATTCTTGATCTCGGTCTGCCGGACAGGGACGGCGGTCATTTTCTTAAATATGTGCGTAAGACTTCACTTGTCCCGATTATCATACTATCCGCACGCTTTGAAGAATGGGATAAAGTAGATGCACTTGACTCAGGAGCAAATGATTATATCACAAAGCCGTTTGGCTCAGCTGAACTTCTTGCACGTGTACGCACCGCCCTTCGCAGTAGTTGTCAAAATCAAGCTTTAGATTACCGGAATGGAAAATTTGTAACAAACGGTCTTTTGATTGACTATGGTGCAAGGCGTGTTTTCATAAACGACGAAGAAATCAAACTTACACAGACAGAGTATAACATTATCGCGTTTTTATCAGAACACAATGGTAAAATGATGACCTACTCAGCAATTATTAAAGCAATATGGGGCAGCCATGATGACGGAAGTATCAAAAAGCTTCAGGTCAACATGGCTAATATACGAAAAAAATTCGGTGTGAAGACCGGAACGACGGGCTATATAACAAACGAACTCGGTGTCGGTTACAGAATGGACGGCGAATAACAGACAAAAGGAGCCAATACTCTATAACTGATTACCCAGTTATAGAGTATCAACTCCTCAGCATTTCGATATCGGGAACAGTCCGGTTATCAAAGCATCAATTTCATAAATTGATCTGTGAATAATTTACTGTCTACTTTAGTGATAACCTCAGCATTAATTGATTTTGCTTCAGGCATTGCTTCGTATGTCTTTCCTTCTTGGAAAAAAATTACCTGCCCATATGCAACACCGTTTTCCGTACAGCAATGGCAATGACAGCGTGCTTTTTCAGTCACAAAATCATCCCATATTGCTGCTGCCATGGCAACAGCATCGGGCAAATCAACCATATGGACACCACGCGTATCAAGATTAAACTGTAGAATGACCTTGGTTGCTTCAACAAGGAATTTGGCCACATCATTCCCTTGTGAAAGATAGGACAGCTCGTACTTATCAAGCCCGATTCCTCCTACACAAAGATCAAAACCGGCTATAGTAATCGGCGAACCGCAATCGAGCATAAGCGAGTACGCTTCAGCATCAATAAATACATTAAATTCAGAAACAGGGGTTGCATTGCCGGGACCAAAGCCGGGAGTTCCCATAGACCAGATGTGCTTTACCTTTTTCATTGCATCACGATCCGTCAATACTGCGAGCGCTATGTTTGTAGCAGGACCAAGCACAGCGATTTCCACCTCGCCCGGGTATTTTTTAACCATGTCGAGGATGAATTCTACCGCTCGTTGATTTGCCGGTACTCCACTTGGATGAATGATGCCTCTGTCACCCATGCCATCAAGACCATGAACACTAATTGTTTCCTTCCGCTCATGGAAAAGCGGACGCTTTGCACCGAGATAAACAGAGACATCGCTTCTATTACATACTTCAAGTGTTTGTAATGCATTCTTTGCTGCCTGTTCCACGCAGACATTTCCACCAACTGTAGTAACGCCAAGCAGCTCTATGCTTTCCGTCAGCGCCGCCATCATAATCGCCGCGGAATCGTCAGAAGCAGTATCCGTATCAATTATAAACTTTCGTCTTTCCATTGAATGTTCTCCTTCGTTGATTATGTTATCCTCATTTTCAACCTCAATGTCAAAAATGGGCAGGTAATCAGGTCTTCCTTAATAAGCCGGAATTGCCATCATCCGCCGGCAGTTCATTGTTTTTTCTTTTTTCTGATGATCAGAACCACTGCCGTTACACCGCCTCCAAGCAGAACCGTTCCCAGAACAATCCATAAAACGGTCAGATTTCTGCTTTCTGTTGATTCATGATTGTCCGGAATGGTCGTCGAAGCTGCTGCTTTCGTCGGCTCAGTTTCCGGGACTGCTGAATCCGTGGGTTCAGTCGTCAGCTCAGCGGAAGTCGTCGGCTCAGTTTCCGGGACTGCTGAATCTGTGGGTTCTGTTTCCGGTGCTGCTGAATCTGTGGGTTCTGTTTCCGGTGCTGCTGAATCTGTGGGTTCTGTTTC
>CAZRRN010000009.1:26020-66076 GCA_964602475.1 uncultured Lachnospiraceae bacterium
GTGGGTTCTGTTTCCGGTGCTGCTGAATCTGTGGGTTCTGTTTCCGGTGCTGCTGTCGGTACCGTGTTAATCTTTGCTATAATTTCCGACTGGCTGTAACCGCATACACAGCAAGTACGCTGACGTATTCCTTCCTGACTTTCTGTTGCTGCTGTTACTGTCTCCCACTCTCCAAAGTTATGTACGGCTACATCCAGCTTTTCACCGCATGAGCATTCCTTCCAGTGATTTGCGTCATCATTTTTCCATGTTTCTTCTGCTGTATGCGTGTGTGTTTCATTCACTGTGACATAGAATTCTGTTGTTTTCCCTTTATAGGTCACAGTGATTTGCTGCGTTCCGACTGTGTTCAGCGTTAAAGGAGAAAATGTCATTTCGTTATAATTGTTACCCTGAAGCCATCCATCAGACATATTCAGCTTAAGAATTAGCTCGTCGGGATCAAAAGTTTCGCCCTTTTCATATATAGTCTTTTTGGGCATCTCGAGAACCTCGATGCTGGTTAAGACAATATCTGATGATGAATCATTTACCACAACGTCAAATGCTGCTGTCTTACCTTCGTATGTTACGGTAATACTCTGTGTTCCGACGGTGTTCAGCGTGGAAGGTGAGCAGGTAAAACCGCTTGTGACGTTTTTATATCCGTCGCTCATAATCACGCGCAGCGTCATTCCTGCAGTATTTAACGTTTCGCCTTGATCGTAATTAAGCTTTGTTGGTTTATTTTGGATTTCTATACTCTCTACTGTTGACTCGAACTTTGTATATGTTACAGATGCTGTTTTTGTATATACAATCTCGCTATACTCCCCGTTGTATTCCATATATGTCGCAATACAGTAATAAGTGGTGCCTATCGTAGCTTCAGGTATGTATTCATTGGACGTTGCTCCATAGATTATAACAGCATCGCTCATATCGGATTTTGATGATTTGTACCACTGTAAATAAAGCTCACCTTCTCCGATTGGCTTGATATATGCCGACAGTGTTACCGTTTCTTCGGTATATACCGTTACAGATTCCGGGGAGGTGATTACGGACGGATACCCCACCTTTAATTCATCCGAGATACTTTTCTCATAGGTTACCGGAATTAGATCAGAATAAACATGCTCACTCGAGGAACCTAATGTGTTTTCCACCATGACGCAGTAATAGGTTGTTCCGACATCCTGCGGAGTTGTGAATTTTCTTTGTGCACCGTAACTTACATCGGTATCGCTGTATATTGCCTTGATTGTTGAGATATCGTTCATGCTTGTCTGGTACCACTGGTAGCTTAACGTTCCGCCATCGGTAACGTTCGCAGTGACAGAAAGCGTTGCAGCTGTTCCGCAAAAATAGCTGCCTCCGATTGGCTGAACCGTAATGTTCGGCTTTTGTGCTTTGACCTCGTCTGCAGCAGGGACGGTAAATTCAAGATATACCACACGCTGCTTTGGTTTCCCTGATACTTCATGTGTAGTGGCAGTACAAGCGTTGATCGTTGCTTTCATGGCATAAATGTCGGCGAAGCTGTAGCCATCCTTCGGCTCCAGATAAATCATCACCCGGTATGTCTTGCCGGCTTCATAGACCCCACTCTGCCAGCTCTGATCCGTCACATTGTACCAGCCTATATCGCTTAGGGTATAACCGCTGCCGCTCAGGACACAATCCTTAACCGGAAGCTGACCTGCCACAGGTGCCGTAATCTTTGTAATGGTGACGGAGGAAACAATACCCTCTGCTACATAATAATCAACAGAATCAACTCTACAGCATCCGCTGTAACCTGCATTTGCCGGTCTGATGTAATCTCCCGCTGCCGCACCGTTGACCGTTGCAGGTATGATATCGGCATACGGTATCTCATAGCCTTCCTTTGCTTTCAGATGAGCCTCAAAATGATAGGTTTTTCCTGCTATAAATTTGTCACCGACTGTATAGCTGTTCCAATCCTCGTCAAGCCAGCTAAATGAGTCCAGACTTACGCCGACGCTTGTGATTGTCGGCAGAACCACGGTATCACCGATTTTGGGAACCGGAATAGATAAAGCGACCGATGCTACCTTTGCGTTAGTATAATCCGCCGATGCTGTTAACTCCGGTGTAAGAATTAACGTGAGTACCATACACAAGGTCAGTAGAACGGTCACGAAACGCGCTGCTTTTGTTCGTGTCTTTTTCATGTTGTAACTCCTTTCAAATAATGCTCTGGTAATTATTACTAATATACATTCACTATACTATATAAGAAAAAAATATACCCTATCATAAATGATAGGGTATAAAAAATTTTATTTGAATAATGACTTATTTTAATCAAGATATTTAATTTTACACCATTCCCATGACCCATTCAACTCCGATAGCAACAATTACAACAAGCAGTGATATCACAAAGCCATGAAGCATTGGTGCAATTCCAGCTTTTTTCATATCCTTAAAGCTTGTCTTCAGGATATTTTCACATATCATATTCTGATTCGGGAATCCGGATCAGGAACCAGAAAAGTCTTCGAGAATTTCTTGGAAGAATACAATTATTCTTATCAAAGCTTTTCAAGATATAGCATAATCAGCAGCTTCAAGCTGATGGAAGGGTTGATTGAAAAAGACTTAGGAAGAACCTTTGCCTACAGATCCATTGCCGAACAGAACCGAAATCTTGCTGTATTGCGAATCAGAGATCATGTTATCTCTCATGAGTTTAATTATGTCTTTCTAAAGAATTCCAGAGCATCAGAGCTGATTTTACAGCTTGCACCTAATGTAACAATCGAAGCCGGCTGATTTTTACAAAAAAACAAATTTTTCTTGAATCATGGAGATTAATTACCTGATTCTATGAAAATTATTCAAAAACCATTGACAACAAAATCAAACGGTGCTATTATCTTACCAACCTACTAAGTTGGTATGCTAATGAAAAGAGGAAATGTTTATGACAGATTACAGATTTGAAACTCTTCAGGTTCATGTCGGTCAGGAAAGCGCCGACCCGGCAACAGATGCAAGAGCGGTGCCAATCTATGCCACCACATCTTATGTTTTTCGGGATTCCGCACAGGCTGCAGGACGATTTGGTCTTTCCGAAGGAGGCAATATCTACACACGCCTTATGAATCCGACCTCGGACGTCTTTGAAAAACGTGTCGCCGCTCTGGAAGGCGGAGCTGCTGCACTCGCAACAGCCTCAGGCTCGGCTGCAATCACTTATGCGATTCAGAACATTGCAGTTGCCGGCGATCATATTGTCTCTTCCACCAATCTATACGGCGGAACCTATAACCTGTTTTCGAATACCCTGAGGGATCAGGGACTTGAGGTAACTTTTGTGAATCCTTCGGTTCCGCAGAATTTTGAAGATGCGATTCAGCCCAACACAAAGCTTCTCTACGCCGAAACTCTCGGCAATCCCAATTCTGACATCATTGATCTTGAAGCAGTATCCGCCATTGCTCATAAGCACGGGATTCCGCTGATTGTTGACAACACCTTTGCAACTCCGTTCCTTCTGCGCCCGATTGAACACGGAGCAGATATCGTAGTTCATTCCGCAACCAAGTTCATGGGGGGGCACGGTACGGTTATGGGCGGAGTAATCATCGATTCTGGGAAATTTGACTGGACACAGAGCGGAAAGTTCCCGGGGCTTAACAAACCGAATCCGTCATATCATGGTATCGTTTTTACCGAAGCATGCGGCAGCCTTGCTTATATCGTAAAGCTTCGTACCACGCTGATGAGAGACCAGGGCGCAACAATTTCACCCTTTAATTCCTTTATGCTTTTGCAGGGACTTGAAACCCTTTCACTCCGTCTGGAGCGGCATGTTGAAAATGCACTGAAGGTTGTTGCTTTTCTAGAGGCGCATCCTCAGGTGGAAAAGGTAAATCATCCCTCTCTTGCTTCCGGTAAACAAAAAGAGCTTTACAAACGGTACTTTCCAAATGGTGCAGCATCTATTTTTACCTTCGAAATCAAGGGCGGTGCAAAAACCGCAAGACGGTTTACAGAACATCTGAAGCTCTTCTCTCTGCTTGCAAATGTCGCTGATGTGAAATCACTTGTCATTCATCCCGCCTCCACTACGCACTCCCAGCTTTCCGAAGCGGATCTGCTGAATGCCGGCATTACACCTTCCACCATACGGCTTTCGATTGGTATTGAACACATTGATGATATTCTCGCAGATCTGCAGAATGGATTTGCGGCAGTACAATAAAAAAGGAGATACTATCTATGTCAAATATATATACATCCGCAGACCAGCTGGTTGGGAAGACTCCCCTGCTCGAGCTGACACATATAGAAAAAGAATTCAATCTGAAGGCCAGAATCATAGCCAAGCTGGAATATCTGAACCCCGCAGGTTCGGTCAAAGACCGCATTGCTAAAAAAATACTTGATGACGCAGAAGCCTCCGGAAAATTAAAGTCCGGCTCCGTAATTATAGAACCGTCCTCCGGCAATACCGGTATCGGACTCGCTTCCGTTGCCGCCGCGCGTGGCTACCGTATCATTATTGTTATGCCGGAAACTATGTCGGTAGAACGGCGTCAGCTTATCTTTGCCTACGGGGCAGAGCTTGTCCTTACCGAAGGTTCCAAGGGCATGAAGGGCGCCATAGCAAAAGCGGAAGAACTTGCAGCCATTACTCCGGACAGCTTTATTCCGGGTCAGTTTACCAATCCGGCAAACCCGGCTGCACACCGTGAAACCACCGGTCCGGAAATCTATCATGATACCGACGGCAGACTTGATTATTTTGTTGCCGGAATCGGTACCGGCGGAACGATTACCGGTGTCGGTGAGTACCTGAAGGCACAGAATCCTGAGATTAAGGTAATTGCTGTTGAACCGGCATCCTCTGCCGTTCTCAGTACCGGTATTGCCGGTTCTCATAAGATTCAGGGAATCGGTGCCGGCTTTGTACCGAAAATACTGAATACGAACATTTACGATGAAATTCTTACTGTGACCAATGAAGCTGCATTTGCCATCGGTAAACTTATCGGAACGAAGGAAGGAATTCTGGTCGGTATATCCTCCGGAGCTGCTGTACAGGCTGCCATTGATCTGGCACAGCGTCCGGAGAATGACGGAAAAACCATTGTTGTGCTGCTTCCCGATACCGGCGACCGGTATCTTTCCACACCGCTCTTTTCGGTTTGATTCTCATGTTTACGGAACAATATAATGAAGAACTTTACTATTCTGAAAGGAGATAGTGTGAAAGATGAACCTTTCACACGCAGATTTGTGCCTGCGCGGTGCTTGACACAAAATCTGTTATGCGCAAAAAGCCGCACAGAAATGGAGATTAGTTATATGAAGCAATTGATTTATGCAGATAATGCAGCAACGACAAAAATAAGCAGCCATGCGATGAATACCATGCTTCAATCAATGGAGACCATTTACGGGAATCCCTCCAGTCTTCACACCATCGGACAGCAGGCAGCGGATGCGCTGTTAACTGCACGAAAGCAGATTGCGAGCTGTCTAAACTGTCAGACAGAAGAAATCCTCTTTACCTCCGGCGGAAGCGAAGCTGATAACCAGGCAATTCTGTCCGCTGCGAGACTGGGTGAAAAAAGCGGGAAAAAGCATATCCTATCGACTGCCTTCGAACATCATGCAGTGCTGCATACATTAGAACGGCTGAAGGAACGTGGGTTTGATATTGAACTGCTGCCGGTCGGCAGCAGCGGCACCCTGACTGCGAAGCAGGTTGAAGACGCAATCCGCAAGGATACCTGCCTTGTCACAGTAATGTATGCCAACAACGAGATTGGTTCTGTTCTCCCAATCCGCGAAATCGGACAGATATGCCATGAGCATGCTGTATTATTTCACACGGATGCAGTACAGGCCGCCGGTCATCTGCCAATTGATGTGAATGCGCAGAACATTGATCTGCTCTCCCTTTCGGCTCACAAGTTCCACGGTCCGATGGGAACCGGCGTTCTATTCTCAAGAAGAAAGCTTCCACTCGTAAGTATTATAGAGGGCGGCGCACAGGAACATGGAAAACGTGCAGGAACAGAAAACCTTCCAGCCATCCTTGGGATGGCTGCGGCTCTTACGGATTCCTGTGACAGTATCGAAGCAACATCCGTTTATGTTTCCTCTCTCCGGGATAAGCTGATAACCGGTCTTAAAAAAATCCCTCATTCCGCTCTCAACGGAGATTCCGTTCACCGGCTTCCCGGCAACGTAAGCTTTTGTTTTGAAGGGATTGAAGGAGAAAGTCTGCTTCTGATGCTGGACGAACGGGGAATCTGTGCCTCCTCCGGTTCTGCCTGTACCTCCGGTTCTCTCGACCCAAGCCATGTATTACTGGCAATCGGCAGACCTCATGAGATTTCCCATGGATCTCTTCGTTTGAGCCTGTGCGGGACAAATACGGAATCTGAGGTAGATGAAATTCTAAAAGCTGTTCCGGAAATCGTTCAACAGTTGCGCAGTATGTCTCCTCTCTGGAGAGACAAAACAGAAGGAAAGAAACCATTTTTATTATAGGAGGTACCTTATGGCACTATACAGTGAAATAGTAATGGATCATTTTCACAATCCCCGCAACGTCGGCATCATTGATAATGCTGACGGAATCGGCGAAGTCGGTAACGCGAAATGCGGCGATATCATGAAAATCTATCTAAAGATTGAAAACGATATTGTTTCGGATGTCAAATTCGAAACCTTCGGCTGTGGTTCTGCAATTGCCTCAAGCTCTATGGCAACCGAAATGATCAAAGGGAAGCCACTCGCCGAAGCACTTACCTTAACCAATAAAGCAGTCGCAGAAGCGCTCGACGGTCTGCCCCCACATAAGCTTCACTGCTCTGTCCTCGCAGAAGAAGCAATTAAGGCCGCCGTTTCGGACTATTACAAGAAACAAGATTTGGATTGAATTTTCTTCCGAATCGGTGCTATACTATAAACGGAGGTAATAACATGATTTCAACTCGTGGCAGATATGCTCTTCGCGTAATGATTGATTTGGCAGAGCACCAAAACGGAAACTATATACCGATGAAGGAGGTCGCCGACCGGCAGGATATTTCACTGAAATACATTGAGAAGATCATGCCGCTTCTGACCAAGGCAAAACTTGTTGACGGACAACATGGTAAGGGCGGCGGTTACAAACTGATTGTTGATACAGCCCTATGCCGTGTCGGTGATATTCTTCGGCTCACGGAAGGTGATCTTGCCCCTGTTGCATGTCTTGGGTGTGACGCACTGCCCTGCAGCAGAGCATCTCAGTGCAGGACTCTCCCGATGTGGGAAAAGTTCAACCACATGGCGAATGAGTATTTTGACGGAATCACTCTGGCGGATCTGATGAATACAAAGATTTCACCCGAGTATATTATCTGAACACTCTGCGCTTCTTTTTACGCATAACTGACTTTATGTCAAGCATCGCGCAGACACAAATCTGCGTGTGAAAGCTTCAGCTATCACACTATTGTCTTATTGACATACTGTTTAATAACAGCCGTGCCTTTCCTTTTGTTGTTACCTGCTGCTCGATTATCCGACAGCCTGTTTCATCAAACCTAAGAAGCGTTGCCGTAAATTCGTCTTCGCCATTTCTTGCCAGATCGAATTCATCTACCGTATATACCTCGGTCTGATTTACACTAATGATCACATCTCCCAAAGCAATTCCCTCCGGAGGTTCCAGACCCGGTTCAAACTGAAGTACAATAACTCCGCAGGAAATTCCGGTTTCTTCCATACCGATACTATAGCGTCTTGCCGCATCGACGATACTTTCTTTGTTATCCAACGTACTTTTATTCTCATAGAACGTAAGACACGCCAGTGCAAGATCGGTGAATTGGTATGCGTTGGCTACGATCATCTTTCCCCACAGAAGATCCTCGTCATCCGTTTCAAGGGGTCTGTATTTTTCTTCTAGCATCTCATAGGACTTTGCGAGCTGCTGTTTCATTTCTTCATCCTGTAAAACCAGCTGCAGATATCTTTCGTATTTTTCTTCCAGCCTGGCCAGCGCCGTCTCTATCTCGTCGTTCAGTACATGTTCATTTCCAATCAAAAGCGCCATTTCCGCGGACAGATTCTCCTCACTCGATAATATCCAATTAGCATGACCGGTGAGCTCCTGTTCCGTTGTAAGCCAGGTCTGACCTGTATAAATCTTTGTACAAAGAGTCAGCGCTTCCAATCGGAACCGGCTCAGCTCCTCACAATCACAGCGATAAAATACCGAATTAATATAATAACAATAATACTGGGCTTCCAGCTCAGCATATTCTGTCATCAGCTCAAGATACCGATCCTTCGTCTCTGCCGTAAGACCGTCACAGGAAATAAGCCAGCTGACAAATGCTATATTACGGTTCATTTCGTCACACATTGAAATACTCTGATCGTATAATGCTTTAAAATCAGCAACCGGAAGCGGTGTATCTGCCATTCGTTCAAGCAGCTTCTCATCCGGCGAAGACAGCATTTCACCGATTTTAGGAAGCCGCTCTGCTGTATAATACAACTGCTCCTCCACCTTTTCGAGACTTGCTCCTGCGCTTTGATTAATATACTTCTGACAGATTCCGACCGAATCCTGGTATGTCTGCAGGGCTTCGTTCACAAGTACCATATCCGTGCTTACCTCATATAGGGCTTCAGATACAAGATTATGGTCTGCCATAGAATCTGGAAATGTCCTGCCTGAAAGCTTTATAGCTCCAAAGACGACCAGACCTGTCACTGCAGCCACTGCTGCCGGAATCCATAATCCGCGCAGCTTTCCCGGCCGAAAAATCCGTTTATAGAATACCGGCTTTGAGACAAGAAAACGCTGTAGTTTTTCAACAAATGCATCATAAAATTCAGTTGAAGCTTCCACTCCGTTTTTCCATCGAAGCGGCTCTATTTCCTCCGGCAGCGACTTTGGAAACGAAAAGTTGCGTAGCAGTACCGGTACAATGTTCTTATTCATCTGCAGGGCGCGGGATATTTCTTTCCGAACCCAGTCCTCCTCACTCACACAACGGTCAAGACTGTTCTCGGATAGTATGATTATCACGTCCCGGCAGTGATCGATAACATCCAGAAGCTTCGTATTAAACTCTCCTGAACGCAGGGCTTCAACATCAAAAAAAACTTTGAAGCCAAGCGCTGTCAGCGAATCATTGATTATCTTTGCAGTATGCTCTCCGCCGTTCCGGCGGTAACTGATGAATACATCATATGTATCCTTCATTATTCTCCAAATCCTTCCCAATCAATCGTTATGGATTTCATCTTCAATGCTGAACAGCATCATTGGTATTCCTGCCTGCTTCCCTGCATTGAACCAGTTTCTGCAGCGCAAACATTCCAATAACCCCAAGAAGTGTTCCGACGGTATTAAGCAGAATATCAGCCAACCCTCTGAGTAAAGCATCTTCTGCTATTTTCCAAACTGTTTCGTGAACAGGCGGATAAATTCATCCTTTGGTTTGTTGCCCATGTATTCTGCAGCTACGACTATATTATCATAATATCCGTATAAATACATCACTTCATTATACTCATAATAATATATTTTTTCGAATTCGCTCCCTATCTTTGTAACATCCTCTCTCTGTCCTGCATAAAAATTATTCTGTTCTTCATAATTTATGATTTCATATGAGCCGCTGTAACACAACTATGCAATACTTTATGCCACATAATACTGCGCCTGAGCCCGGAACATTTTGGCATAAATACCGTCTTCCTTCTTCACCAGCTCCTCATGGGTTCCGTATTCCTTGATACAGCAGTCATCAAAGACCGCAATGTGATCGCAGAATCTGCAGCTCGACAGACGGTGGGAAATATACAGTGCGGTTTTACCTCCGACCAGCTCGTTAAACTTCCGGTAAATATCATATTCTGCCACCGGATCAAGCGCCGCAGTCGGTTCATCGAGAATCACAATCGGTGCGTTTCTAAACAGTGCACGGCTGATGGCAAGCTTCTGGCGCTGCCCACCGGACAGCTCGGTGCCTTTCTCGTCGAAGCTCTTGTATATAATGGTATCAAGTCCGTTCTCCAGCTTAACCGCATCATCATATATGCCGCTCAGCTCCAGCGCATGATTAATTCTTCCTTCCTCGGCATCCTGCCGATCCAGTACAACATTTTCTTTTAATGTAAATGCAAAGAGCTGGAAATCCTGAAATACTACCGTAAGAAGCTTCCTATACTCCTCCAGTGAATATTCACTAATGTTTTTCCCGTCAATCAGGATCTCTCCCTCTGTTACATCATACAGCCTGCAAAGCAGCTTGATAAACGTTGTTTTTCCGGCGCCGTTCAGTCCTACGATGGATAAATGCTCTCCTTCGTGTATCGTAAGATTAATATGACGCAGAATATAATTCTCGCCTCTCGGATAGCGGAAGCTGACATCCCTCACCTCGATGGTATGCTCTCCTTCGTGTACCGATTCTGTTCCCTGCTCCATTGCTGCGGGATATTTCATAAATTCAATATAGGTGTTTATATAGTGGCAGCGCTTGATAATTTCCTGAATACCCTGAATTGTATTATACAGCGCCCAGAAGAACCTGCCTGCTGCTCCGGTGTACATGGTAAAATCACCGACCCCGATGCTTCCGGTAACCGCAAGAAAACCAAGATAAAAGTAAGAGCATCCGTCACGCAGACTGTTTGCAATATCCATTCCCCAGGAATTACGCCGGCTCATTCTCATGCGTCTTGCCCATACCTGAAGCATTTTCTTGTTCTCCCGATCAGCCTTCTGTCCCATCATTTCTGAACTGTCATAGAGACGGATATCCTTACCGAGCCGAAAATCTGCCAGCTCGTAAAAGAAATATCCAAACTTCCGATTGAGTGCCGATAATTCCTCAAAGCTTTGAATCTCAATCTTGTTGTTTCGGTAGTTAAAATACGAAACAATAAAGAGACTGGCTGTCTGTACCAGCAACAGCCAAGGACATCCAAGAACAATAATCGTGACAACGCCCAGTAAAACGACAATGTTCATAACAACAGTATAAAAATGCGACAGAATGCCTTCCACGCCTCCACTGTACCAGTTAATTCCCTCTTTTGCCCTGTTCAGGCGGTCTAGTACTGCCGGATCCTCCGTATATTCAAAGTCCATCGTTCTTGCGCGCTTTGTCAGCTCTTCCTCAAGATACCGGTTGAACCATTCCCCGACAGATTGCCGTACCGCATTGGAAATACCCATAATAAGTGTGCAGACCGCATAAGATCCGATCATCAGTCCGATGTTCCACAGAAGAGGTTCCTTAACTTCGGCAAAGGGTGTTCCATCAACAACCCTTACAACCTCGTCAACAATGTACTTTGGAAAAATTATCATCAGCATGGTACGACTGACTTCTGCAATCAGCTGAAGTAAATAAATTAAAAATATAAAGGGCTTTTCTTTCCAAGCAAGCTTCAGAATAAATCTCAGAGAAACTCCCGTAATCCGGTTCTTTTGTTTCTTTTCTGCAGAATTCTCTCCTACCGCTTCCTGTTGTATTGTTTTCTTCCTCATTCTTTCCTTCATGCCGTCACCTCCCCGGCACCATCCACCGGATGCTCCACATAATATTGTGCCTGAAGATGAAACATTTCCGCATAGGAACCATTCTTTTCGAGAAGACTTTCATGCGTACCATATTCCATCATTTCTCCGTCTACAAACATCGCCACCTTATCGCAGAATCTCGTAGAACTGAGTCTGTGGCTGATAAATACTGCACTTTTTGTTCCTATCATATCATTAAAGTTCCGGTACAACTCATATTCGGCAAGAGCATCTAATGCCGCCGTCGGCTCGTCGAGGATTACAATCGGAGCATTCTTATACAGAGCGCGTGTAAGTGCAAGCTTCTGCTTTTCTCCGCCTGAAAAATCAACTCCCTCGTCGTCAATGACCTTCAGCACCTCTGTCTGCAGACCGTTTGGCAGCTTCTTTAAGGACTCCTCAAAGCCGGAAATGGCAACACACTGTTTCACCCGTTCAAGGTCAGTCTCCTCCGGTACCTTCATGGAAATGTTCTCCGCCAGCGGAAATGCGAACAGCTCCACCTCCTGAAAGAGCGGAGCAAACAGATGATAATAGCTTTTCTTGTCATAGACTGCGATATTTGTTCCGTTTAGGGTAATCGTCCCTTCTGTCGGCTCGTAAAGTCTTAAGAGCAGTTTGATAAAGGTTGTTTTCCCGGCTCCGTTTAATCCCACAACTGCAAGGCGTTCTCCCGGCGTAACGGTAAGATTCAGGTCTTTCAGAGCATACTTCTCTGCTTTCGGATACCGGAAGGATACATGCTCAAAGATAAACTGGTACTGCTCACATTCCGGAACCTGCTGTTCTCCTTCATTCATATCTCCGCCATTAAAGTCCAGAACACTTCGAAAGTCGTTCACTTCCCTGTTTCGCTGCATGAGATTTGAAAAGTTTTTCAGAACCGAACTCATATTTTCATAAAAGGTTCCGGCGGTACTGACATATAAAAAGGCATTTGCCACCGAAAGACTGTTATTAACAGCTTCATACACAATCAAAGCATAGATGCCGACTTGGGATACCACCCACATCAGATTATCAAATGCACCGACAAAGAACCAGTTACGTTCGTTTTTGATCTGCATTTTGATACGGTACCGGTTCAGCTCATGCATCTTGTCTCCGAGCCAGTCAGACAGATGGAACATCCGGATATCCTTTGCAGCCTTGAAATCCGTACTGATATCGTTCATATAACGGTTTTTTCTCCACCATGGAGCCAGCACATCCCATATCGTTTTCTTGGTATGTGCATTGACCCTGTCATTCATGATAAATGACAGTACTGCCGTAACACAAAGAAGTACAATCAGTAAAGGATGAAGTGTTCCCATAATAATCATGCCGACCGCAACAACTGCCAGCCTCGTAAGACAATCCACACCGGTACGCATCATCCCTTCGATCCCCTGGTCATTTCCGCCACTGGAATTCTGTGCTTTCTGTATGGCATCCATAACATCCGGGTTCTCAAGATGTTCAAAATCAATTGTCATGATTTTTTTGTTCAGCCGTGTGAGCAGTATCATCCGCACACCAATATAACGAAACCAGGTTGATGACCAATAAAGGGTATTCAGCATTGTCGAGCAGATCTGTATGCAGGTAAACAGCGCAATGACAAGTAAAAGCGTACTGATTTCCTGCTTTCCGGTAATCATCTCAATGACAAATTTGGACATAAAGGTCCAGAGATAGTTCATAATAGGTGACACTAAAATCCCGAGTGGAATCAGAACTCTCAGAAGCTTTTCTTCACGGAGCATTGCTCCGAAGATGAATTTTAAATTGGATCGGAGCGGATAATCTTTATGTAAAGGATTTTTTTTCTTCTCCGGTTCCTCTGTTTTTATACCTTTCTTTCCCACCTTGTCCTCCGTAAACTATATTTATGTATTCTTTCAATATAATGATTTCTGTCTCATTCCGCACTGTCTTCCGTCCCGTCTATCCGGCGGATCAGATCATACGGCTGCATTTCTTCTCCGAAATCCACAAATATTCGCTGTTTGGCATGCGGGCAGTCTAAAATCTGCTGTCCATCCTCATCCAGCATACCACGTACCGTTACGGTACGAATCTGTGAAAACGGACGCATTACTTCAAGCTGTTCGCCCACAGCGAATTTATTCTTCTGCTCCATGGAACAGAAACCATCCTCCCTGACGCTTTCCACAACGCCGAGGTAAATTGCATCTCTGATATATACACTGTTATCATAAATCTGTCCGTCCGCACCCGGTCTGCCAAAATAAAAGCCTGTAGAAAAGTGCCGGTGGGAGCATTTTGATATCGCATCCCGGTATTCCGGAAGTTTTTTCGTATAGGTATCCGGGTCCTTGCAGTAATCATCAATGGCTTCCCGGTATACAGAAGTCACAACTGCAACATATAATGCCGGTTTCATGCGGCCTTCAATCTTAAAGCTGTCGATTCCGGCTTCAATCAGTTCCGGAATGTGTTCGATCATGCAGAGATCTCTGGAATTAAAGATAAAGGTTCCGCGCTCATTTTCAGCGACCGGAAAATATTCCCCCGGACGGTTTTCTTCCATGAGGTAGTATTTCCAGCGACACGGATGGGTACAGGCACCGAGATTGGCATCCCGTCCGGTCATATAGTTACTCAGCAGACATCGTCCGGAATAGGAAATACACATGGCTCCGTGTACAAAGCTTTCAATCTCCAGCTCTTCCGGAATATTATTCCTAAGCTCCTTTATCTCCTCCATAGAGAGCTCTCTTCCTGATACAACGCGTACCGCGCCCTGGCGGTGCCAGAACCGGTAGGTCAGATAGTTTACATTGTTGGCCTGTGTGCTGATATGAATATCAATTTCCGGACAGATTTCACGCGCCAGGTCAAATACCCCCGGATCCGAAATAATCAGTGCATCCGGCTTTATTTCTTTCAGTTCGTTAAAATATGCTCTGATTCCTTCAATATCGCGGTTATGTGCCGTAATATTGGCGGTCACATAAAGCTTTGCACCATGGGCATGCGCAAAATCAATTCCTTCCTTCATCTGTTCCCTGTCAAAGTTCTTCGCTTTTGCCCGCAGTCCGTAAAGCTCTCCTCCGATATATACCGCATCCGCACCGTACATAACAGCAATCTTCAGTACCTCAAGACTTCCTGCCGGTACCAGCAGCTCCGGTTGATTTATTCTCCGCATAACAGCCTCCATTCCAAGTATCGTTCCTGCTTATCCAATCATCATAATGCATCAGCGCCGTCTCCGTCCGTTATTTTCTTTCTGCTTAAGGACATTCCGTCTCCGACCGGAAGAATGACCGTCTCCAGCTGTTCCGAATGAGTCAATGTATACAGATACTCCCTCATCCGCAGGTGAATGGTTCGATCCCTTCTGGTAATAGTAAACTTCGACTGTGCAATACTGCCCTCCTGCAGAACATTGTCCGTTACCAGCATTCCTCCCGGTTCAAGAAGGCGCAGAAGCTCCGGCAGAAAGTTCATATACTGCCCCTTCGCTGCATCCATAAAGATAAAATCAAAGCTTCCGTCCAGCGATTTTAAGACCTTCGATGCGTCCCCCTCCAGAAGCGTAATTCTC
Source organism: uncultured Lachnospiraceae bacterium (assembly GCA_964602475.1). Lineage (GTDB taxonomy): Bacteria > Bacillota > Clostridia > Lachnospirales > Lachnospiraceae > SZUA-448. The sequence goes on from CAZRRN010000009.1 coordinate 41,140, forward strand.
TCCGCCCCCGGTGCTGCTGCAATATTTCTTCTTGCTTCACAAAGTCGCATTTCAACCTTCTCAATTGTAGTAATTAAGGCGCTCGGTGCGGCTTCGGACATCAGAAGACAAGAAAAACCGACAGCGGTTCCTACTTCAAGAATCCGCTCCGGTCTGCGTTCATGCAACAAAAAGCACAGAAGGTTCTGTGCTTCTTTTCTAATAATCGGTACCTGGTGCTCCAGAGCCTCCTGCTCCAGAGCATCCAGATAATCCGGCAGGTTTCCTGCCAGAGAATTAATATATTCGTTTACATTTGAATCTGTAATCATTTTATCCCACTTATCATATATACGCTGTTGTCTTTGTAGATTATGGAGCACTGCTGTTATTTGACGGCGGCGCCGCATCCGATGAGGTATTTTCTGTCGTCAGTACCGTCAGAATCTCATCATAATCCATGGAGGTATTCAAATCATAAATTCCCGGAGCAATCTCTGCCTTAATAATCTTTGCCTTGACATAAAAGGAGTATTTGTCGGGAATGACCTTGCTCAGCTCCAGCTTGCTAGCAACGTTCATCAGCGACTCGTCCTCCTGTACCTGAATCGACACTGCCATGCCGATTGTGTCCATCCGTACCGAGCCAAAAATCTGGTATGCAAAGCTATATGCCTTTCCTCCTGCCTTCACAATCACCAGTATCAATACCGTATAAAAAATGATATTGACAAAAAGCTGCAGTAAGGAGCCGGTAAATTTTAATATGATTTTTGACGTTCGTTGTGATTTGGCCATTATTCACTCCTGTCATGTGGCAGATTCCAAGCTTTTGTTACTCGACCTCCATAATGATCGGAAGGATCATCGGATTCCGTTTCATCTTCTTCCACAGATAATCACCGAGAGAATCGCGGAGATCGTTTTTAATCTTCATCCAGTCCGGATTCGCTTTTGTCAGATCTCGTTCTACCACACTGCTCGCAATTTCATGCGCTTCCTCCATCAGATCCTCGGATTCTCTGACATAGACAAATCCTCTTGATACAATTTCGGGGCCGGCAAGCAGCTGGTTAGTGTATTTTTCAAGTGTCAGCACTACGATAATCAGTCCGTTTTCCGACAACAGCTGCCGGTCACGAAGAACAATATTACCGACATCACCGACACCCAGCCCGTCAACTAAAATCTCCTGCAGAGGAATACTGTCAACGACCTTTGCAGAATCCTGAGTCAGTTCCAGCACATCACCGGAGGACAGAATAAAAATGTTCTCTTTGCTGATTCCCATTCCCTCTGCAAGTTCTGCATGCGCAATCAGATGACGGTATTCACCGTGTACCGGAATCGAGTATTTCGGCTTAATCATGGAATACATCAGCTTGATTTCCTCCTGGCAGGCATGCCCGGACACATGGGTGTCCTGAAAAATAACCTTGGCGCCCTTCATGGAAAGCTCGTTAATTACCTTAGAAACACTCTTTTCATTTCCAGGAATCGGTGTGGAGCTTAAGATTACCGTATCGCCGGGCTTGATGGATACTTTTTTATGCAGGGACGCAGCCATACGCGATAATGCCGCCATTGCCTCTCCCTGGCTTCCTGTAGTAATCAGCACCAGCTTCTCATCCGGATAATTCTTCATCTGCTCAATATCAATCAGTATATTGTCCGGAAATGATATATAGCCAAGTTCGGAAGCTGTCGTCATGATATTAACCATGCTTCTTCCTTCGATTACAACCTTCCGTCCGTATTTTGTTGCAGAATTAATAATCTGCTGTACTCGGTCAACGTTGGAGGCAAAGGTTGCAACAATAATCCGGTGCATGGTATTCTCCGCAAAGATATTGTCAAAGGTCCGACCTACGGTTCGTTCCGACATGGTAAAGCCGGGACGCAGCACATTGGTGCTGTCACACATCAGAGCAAGTACTCCCTTTCGTCCGATTTCGCCAAGCCGCTGCAGATCGATGGTATCTCCGAACACCGGTGTAAAATCAACCTTAAAATCTCCGGTATGGACAATCGTTCCGACCGGAGTGTAGATTGCGAATGCTGCGGCATCTGCAATGCTGTGATTTACACGGATAAATTCGATTCGAAAGCACCCAAGATTGATCATCTGACCATACCGGATAACCTTCCGCTTCGTCGTCTTCATCAGATTGTGTTCTTTTAATTTATTCTCAATAATTCCAAGCGTCAGCTTGGTTGCATAAATCGGTACCGGTACATCCTTCAGTACATAGGGCAGTGCTCCGATATGATCCTCATGACCGTGCGTAATAATGAACCCCTTCACTTTATTCAGGTTCTCCTTCAGATAGGTCACGTCCGGAATTACAAGATCGATTCCGAGCATTTCATCCTGAGGAAATGCCAGTCCGCAGTCCACCACAATGATGCTGTCTTCATACTCAAATGCCGTAATGTTCATGCCGATCTGCTCAAGCCCTCCGAGCGGTATGATCCGCAGTCCGTGCTTTTTTGATCCGGCATTTACGGCATCCACAGAAAACATGGATTCCTGTACATATTCGGCAGCTCCCATGTCTTTCTCTGATTTACTTTTTTTTCTACTCAAATTACACCTCCGTTTTATTTCAGAAAATGTCGGATAAGTCAGATCTGCTTCGTTACGGTTTCTCCGCAGCGAAACAAGCCTGAATCTGCTCATTTTCCGTTGTTATATCAGACTTCTCCGATAAGAGAAATCATTTTATTCTCATTTCTTCGCGGTTTTTTTGCATAACAGACTTTGTGTCAAGTACCGCGCAGGCACAAATCTGTATGTGAAAGGATCATCTTTCACACTATTCTTCGATCAGTTCATCCTCTTCATCCAGAAGCTCCGAGAATATTCCTGCAACTGCCGAAAGTTCTTTCTCATCTACGACAAAACTGTAAACGGCTTCTTCCGCACCCGGTGCCGAACTGTCCTTCATAATCATGACTTCGGCTTCTTCCTTATCTTCCTCATCTTCAGCGCATACAAGGAGATATCCCGTTCCGTTCAGAATTGTCTGTTCCAGGATACACAACCGTATCTGTTCATTATCATCTGTTGTAAAAACTACAATATTATCCTTGTCCACCTGTTACTCCGCCTGTTCTCCGTTCAAATCTGAGTTTGTTTTCATCGTTTTCTGTATGGACAGAAAATCAAGATAATTCTGCAGGATCAATACTGCTGCAAGCTTATCCACGACCTGTGCTTTCTTCTTGTAGTGCATTCCTGCTTCATCTAACACCCTGTGTGCTGCAACGGTCGTCAGCCGTTCATCCCACAGAATCACTTCCAGTCCGGTACGGCGCCTTAGATTCTCCGCGAATTCCTCCGAGGCTTCCGCCCGCACTCCGATTGTATTATTCATATTCTTCGGGTAACCGACTACGATCCTGTTCACCTTATATTCTGCTGCCAGTTCCTCAATGCGCGCATAGGTTCTCCGGAGCTTATTCTCCTGTTCCCTGCGTATTACCTCCAGTCCCTGAGCTGTAATCAGCAGTTCATCGCTGACTGCCACCCCCACGGTTACACTTCCGTAGTCGAGTCCCATAATTCTCATTTTAAATGTACCTCGATATAATTTCTCATCAGTTCCTCCAGAAGCTCGTCACGTTCTACCTTCATAATCAGACTTCTGGCACTTCTATGACTGGTAATATACGTCGGATCTCCTGACATGATATATCCGACAATCTGGTTAACCGGATTATACCCCTTCTCCGTCAATGCAAGATAAACGGTATCAAGAATCTCCTGTACAACCGGCTTGGGCTCCTTCTGCACTGTAAAATACTGAGTATGTGTTGTCTCCTGCATATTCAACCCTCTCTTCTCACGATATAAATATAAACCTTATACAACAGTTTAATATAAATCCCTGTAAATAGCAAATACTATTTCAGAAACAATGCGGTTTCATCTGCAAATACCCCTACAGTTCCGGTAAACAGACTGTTCTCCAGGACTTCCTCCTTCGTATAAAACTTAACATAACGTTTACTATGTCCGGTCCGGTATTGAATTCCGTTTTTTATCTCCAGATCTTCCGTCAGAATCTCCTCCTGTTCTCCGATGAACTGTTTCAGATAATCAGCTCTCATCCGACGATCAAGCTCCAGCAGCTGTTCGCTTCGCTCTGCTTTGATCTGCTCCGGCACCTGATTTGAAAAATGCTCCGCTTGTGTTCCTTTTCGTACGGAATACCGGAAAATGTGCATCTGCGCAAATTGTATCCTTTCAAGAAACCGGCAGGTTTCATCAAATTCCTCCTGTGTTTCGCCCGGAAAGCCGACAATGACATCGGTTGTAACCGCCGGCAGCCGGAATGCTTTTTTTAGGATTTGACAGGCTTCTTCGTATTCCTTTGTGTTGTACTTTCTGTTCATTCTCCGCAGCGTTTCATCACAGCCGCTCTGCAGGGACAGATGAAAATGCGGGCATAGCTTTTCCGCTTTAGCCAAAGTGTTGACAAATTCTTCGGTAATAATTCTCGGTTCCAATGAGCCAAGGCGGATTCTCTGAAGCTCTTCGATTTCGTTCAGCTGTAATATAAGCTTCGCCAGCGCGGTTCCGTCAAAATGCTTACCTGCCGGAGCTCCTTCTTGATTACGTTCTGCTCCGTAAGAGGACAGATGAATGCCGGTCAACACGATTTCCCGGTAGCCTGCTGCTGCAAGACAATTCACCTCCTGCAAAATATCATCTTCCTCCCTGCTTCGTATTCGTCCGCGTACATAAGGAATAATGCAGTAGCTGCAAAACTGGTTACAGCCGTCCTGTATCTTGATATATGCTCTTGTTTTCTCATTGACCTCATTGATCTTTAGCTTCTCATATCCGATGTTCTTCGCAAGTTCTTCTATCTCTCCGTTCGAACCGCCCTTCAATGCCTCTGCCACAATTGCTGCAGCTTCACCCTTGTGATTATTTCCGATTACCACATCAACTGCACTGTCCTCGAGCAGAGAGTTTCCCGCTTCCTGTGCATAACAGCCCGCGGCGACCACCAGTGCCTTCGGATTCATTTTTTTAGCACGGTGGAGCATCTGTCTGGATTTCCGGTCTGCAATTCCCGTGACGGTACAGGTGTTGACTATATATATATCAGCACCTTCGTCAAAGCTGACAATTTCGGCGCCTGCTTCGCGAAAGCTTTGGATCATGGCTTGTGTTTCATAAGAATTAACCTTACATCCCAGCGTCAGAAATGCTGTTCTGATGCCATTCAGGTTTTGTTCGCTTTGTGACATATTCATCCTCCGGATTGAAGTATGTTTCTTGATTTTCAGCAACTTTGCATATTGACATTTGCTGGGAGAGCCGTTACTATATCTGTAGATGTTCTGCAGTTATTTTTGCATTACAATCATACGTTTAAGCAAGATAGTGTGAAAGATGAACCTTTCACACGCAGATTTGTGTCTGCGCGGTGCTCGACACAAAGTCTGTTATGCGCAAAAAGCCGCGCAGAAATGGAGGATACTATGAAAACAGTAAAGATTTCATTAAACTCAATCGACAAAGTAAAGTCTTTTGTGAATGACATCACAAAGTTTGATACCGATTTTGATCTGGTATCCGGCAGATATGTAATCGATGCAAAGTCAATTATGGGTATTTTCAGTCTTGATTTATCAAAATCTATTGATTTGAATATTCACGGAGAGGAAGATATCGATGAGATTCTTGCCGCACTGAAGAAGTACGAGGCATAATTCATTCGTTATGTCCGGGCGTGCAGTAAAACTGCACGCCCTTTCTTTATACAGAGCAGCTACAGCTGCCGTAATTATTCCTTTACCTGAACTACCTCAACCGTAGAAAGTGCCCGTTCCAGCATTTCGTCAATCTTCCCGGCAAGCTTTGTCTCGGAACGTTCAATCACCGAAAGAATCGGTTTCGTTACCGGATGCTTTGCAACAAAGATTGTACAGCAGTCCTCATATGGAAGAATTGAGGTCTCATATGTCCCGATTCTCTGGGAAATGGTAACGATATCCTGTTTGTCAAATCCAATCAGCGGACGGTATACCGGCAGCGTACAGACCGCATTGGTCGCCATCAGGCTCTGCATGGTCTGACTGGCTACCTGACCGATGCTTTCCCCGGTAATCAATGCAAGGCAGGAGTCTTTTTGTGCAAGCTGTTCTGCAATCTTCATCATATATCGTCTCATAATAATGGTCAGCTCTTCGTGCGGACAGGTTTCATAAATATAAAGCTGTATTTCTGTAAAATTAACGATGTTCAGCCGGATCGGTCCGGTATAGACAGAAATCAGTTTTGCAAGATCAACCACCTTTTGCTTTGCACGATCCCCGGTATACGGCGGTGCATGAAAATAGGTTGCTTCGAGAGAGACCCCTCGTTTAGAAACCATCCAGCCCGCCACCGGACTGTCAATTCCTCCGGAAAGCAGGAGCATGGCTTTTCCGTTCGAGCCGACCGGCATTCCGCCCGGTCCTGGAATTACTTCCGAATAGACGTAGCCCTGGCTTCGTACCTCCACGGTAATCCGGACCTCCGGTTCATGGACATCGACCTTCAGCTGTGGGAAACAGTCCAGAAGGTAAGCTCCCATCTCAATACAAATCTTTGGAGATTCCATCGGATACTGTTTGTCAGCACGCTTTGCTTCGACCTTGAAGGTAAAGCTCCTGCCCTGATAGCAGTTTCTGACATAATCCGCTACACCCTTTTTCAGACCTTCCCATTCAATTGTTTCAATCACAACAACCGGACAGATTCCGGCAATACCAAATACTGTCTTAAGCGTCTCAACGGTGTCTTCATAGTCATATCCTTCGGGACACTCCACAAATACACGCCCCTGTTCCTTTGATACCTCATAGCCCGGCATCAGCGTATTAAGCTTCCTGCGGATATTATCCTTCAGCATGTTCTCAAATATATACCGGTTCTTTCCTTTAATCCCGATTTCACAGTATTTCACAAGAAATGCCTTGTACATAATATACTCCATTCTGTTCATTGTTTACATTCTAGCGCTGCTTTGCACCGGTTTTTCGCAGCTGTAAAAGCAGCTTTTCCAGCACATCAGCGGCATAATCAATTTCTTCCTCCGTGGTCTCATCCGAAAAGCTGAACCGCAGGGTGGAATCAAGGAGTTCTTCCGGCACACCGATTGCTTTCAGTGTTCCGCTTAATGCCGGATGATTGGAAGAACACGCAGAGCCGGAGGACACATAGACACCATAATCCTCCAGTGCATGCAACAGCACCTCGCTTCGAACGCCGCGGAAGCTTAAGCTTACAATATGCGGTGCCGTAGAACGTAAGTTTCCTTCCGGTACCGCATTCACGGTAACGTCTTCCATGGCGGCCGCACGTCTGATCAGCTGTTCCTTACAACGGTACATTGTTTCGGTCGCTGCTGCCATGTTCCGGCAGCTTTCAAAGACGGCAGCTCCAAAGCCTGCAATTGCAGGAACATTTTCCGTACCGGAACGCATGTCATGCTGCTGCCCTCCTCCGTAAATAATCGGTTTGATTTTCACGGTATCCCGAACATAAAGCGCCCCGCTTCCCTTCGGTGCATGGATTTTATGTCCGCTGACCGAAAGCAGGTCGATTCCTTCTCTCTTCGGTATCAGCTTATACTTTCCGAAAGCCTGAATTGCATCTACATGAAGCAGGATTCCCGGATTTCTTTCTTTGATTGCTTTTGAGATCTCAGAAATGTTCTGTACTGCACCGACTTCATTATTAACATACATCACAGAGACAAGAATGGTCTCCGGGCAGATTGCAGAAAGCAGCTCCTGCAGCTTTACATGTCCCATGGAATCCACCGGTACATAGGTAATACGAAACCCAAGACTGCTTAAAAACTGCAACGGCTGATATACTGAAGCATGTTCAAAGCAGGTGGCAATCAGATGCATTCCCGTTCTTCTGTTAGCCAGTGCCGACCCAATCAGTGCCAGATTGTTGGATTCCGTACCCCCTGAGGTTAGAATTATTTCCTTACCAAGTGCTTTCCATTCTTTCGCAAGAATCTCAGTCGTCGTGCGGATATATTGTTCCGCTTCCAATCCCTTGCGATGCTTGGAAGAAGGATTCCCGTAGTTCTGTTCAAGCGCCTCTCTCATCCGGTCAAGCGCTGCCCGGCTCGGTCTTGTTGTTGCCGCATTGTCAAGATATGCTTCCATAGGTTCCCACATTTCTGAGCGATAATTACAGCTTATCACCGTTGTATCCGGCTTCGCCCGGACCCGGTCACCGGTACATCTATACTTTGGCAAAGGTTCACGCCGGTCTATTCTTCCATTTCAAACATAATAACCGACAGGATACAGAGTCCTGCCGTTTCGGTTCTTAAAATTCTTCTGCCCAGTGTAATCGGATGTGCGCCAAAAGTAACTGCCTCAGTAATTTCGTCCTGTTCAAATCCACCCTCCGGACCGATAAAAATTCCTACACTCTTTTTTCCGTGCAGCTCTTTGATTCGCTGTCTTGTTTCTTCCATTCCCTCCGCAAGTTCAAAGGGAATCAGAATCTCCTCAAGTGAAGCTGCTTGTTTCAGAGCCTCAGTAAACTTGACAGGAATCGCCACCCTCGGAACAACACCTCGTCCACATTGTTTTGCGGCAGCTTCTGCAATCGACTGCCAGCGTTCCAGCCTCTTTTCTTCCTTCTTATCAGTCAACTGGACGACCGTACGTCTGGTAATAACAGGAATTATCTCACTGACTCCAAGCTCCACAGCCTTCTGGATAATCAGTTCCATTTTGTCTTTTTTGGGCAATCCCTGAAACAACAACAGACGGACGCCGAGCTCCGACTCCGTCTTTTTGGTCTCATGTATATCGGCAAGGACTTCTTCGGTTATCTTTGCTATCATACACCGATACTCCCTGCCTTGTCCATCGGAAATTATAATTTCATCACCCGGTTTCATTCGAAGAACATTTTTGATATGATTTACATCCCCTCCGGTGATTCTGATTGTTGTCTCTCCGACAGCCTCCTTCTCAACATAAAAATGATACACGTTTTATCCTTTCACCGTTAAATCGCATTCAATACTGTGATTTCCGGTCTTATGCTTTGTACTGACAACCGATACCCAGTCTCCCATTCTGGTTACCTCCGTCACACGGAAACCATTGGCACACAGTGCCGCAAGAACAGAATTCTCCTTCTCGCGGATGATTCCTGAGCAAATGAAGATTCCATCCTGCTTCATACAATCCCCGATCACTCCCGATAACGGTATAATGATGTCCGCCAGAATATTGGCGACCACAAGATCGTATTTCTCCAGCCCGGCTTTTTCCCGCAGTTCTCGGGATTCAATCAGATTCCCGGTGATAAAGTCCAGTTCCTTGCCGTCTCTGTTCCAGTCTTTGATATATCTCTCCGGTTCGGTCCGGTCAGAATGTGCAGAAAGGCCATTAATCTTAGCATTTTCTTCGGAAATACCAACTGCATTCTCATCCACATCGATTCCGAGTGTATAGGCAGCACCCAGCTTTTTCGCCACAATGGATAGGATTCCGCTTCCGCAGCCGACATCAAGTGTCGTATCTCCCTGTTTCAGATATTTCTTAATATTCAATATACAAAGCTTGGTGGTCTCATGAGATCCGGTGCCAAATGCTGTCCCCGGATCGATTTCTACAACAAGCTCATTCTCTTTTGCCTCCGCAAGAGGTTCCCAGGTTGGCTTAACCCATATGGATTCGTCAATACGGAACGGCTTAAAAAACTGCTTCCAGTTATTAATCCAGTCTTTGTCTTCGGTCTCGGATACTGTAATGGTACCCTCACCGATATCAATGAATGTCCGAAGCTCTTCCAGCCCCTCCTGAATTGCAGAGAGCCTTTCGTTAAGGTCACAATCCGGTTCTATATAAAAGCTGATGTCCGCTGTCCCGTCATCCGGCTCCAGTTCCGGCAGGATGTCAATAAACATCCGTTTTTGATCCTCCTCGGATAGAGGGATTTTGTCTTCTATCTCAATTCCTTCAATTCCAAGCTCTGCCAGCATACCACTGACCAGCTCCTCCGCTTCTACGGTCGTCCTCAGGGTTAACTTCGTCCACTTCATCGGCTTCCTCACAATCGGTTTATCTCCAGAACTTTTTCTTACTCTTATCGGTTCCCGGTGCAGCGGAAGGATCAGTATAATCCGGATCCGCTTCCTCAAATTTCTTAAGAAGCTCTTTCTGTTCAGTCGTCAGCTTCGTCGGTACCTGTACCACCAGTGTAACATAATGGTCTCCACGATTCTGTTTATTTCCCTTAATCGGCACACCCTTTCCTTTCAGACGGATTCTTGTGTCGGTCTGTGTTCCGGGTTTTACCTCATAAAGTACGTCACCATCCACTGTTGATATCTTCACATCTCCGCCAAGCGCTGCCCGTGCAAAGGACATCGGAGCCGCGGAATAAATATCATACTCCTGACGCTGAAAAATAGGATGTCTGGATACTGATACTTCTACCAGAAGATCGCCGCGTTCACCGCCATTGGTTCCGGGTTCTCCTTTTCCACGAATCCTGATTGCCTGCCCGTTATCAATTCCTGCCGGAACAGACAGCTGTATTTTTTTCTTTCTGGTAACAAATCCGCTGCCGTAACAGTCCGGACATTTCTCCTTAACCACCTTACCGGTTCCCCTGCAGTCCGGACAGGTCTGTACATTCCGAACCGTTCCGAACAAAGACTGCGAAGTAAAGGTCACCTGACCTCTGCCACCGCATTTTTTACAGGTTTCTGCCGTGGTTCCCGGCTTTGCTCCTGTACCATTGCAGGTATCGCAGGAGTCCTTCAGGTTCAGTTCGAGTTCCTTTTCAGTACCAAAAACGGCTTCCTCAAAGGTGACACGGATTCCCGCGCGAAGATTGCTTCCTCTTGCCGGTCCGTTCGGATTTGCCCGGCGGCTTCTTCCTCCACCGAATAAATCTCCGAAAATATCTCCGAAAATATCTCCCATATCCATTCCGGAGAAATCAAAGCCGCCGGCTCCTGCCCCGCCCTGTTCAAACGCAGCATGTCCGAACTGGTCATACTGGCGTCTTTTCTCGGCATCACTTAAGACAGCATAAGCCTCCGAGGCTTCCTTGAACTTTGCTTCTGCAGTCTTATCTCCCGGATTCATATCAGGATGGTATTTCTTTGCCAGAACACGGTATGCTTTTTTTATCTCATCATCTGAAGCACTCTTCTGTACCCCAAGCACCTCGTAGTAATCTCTCTTGCTTTCAGCCATATTATACTCCAAACCTGCGCTGCTTTTTTCGCATAACAGACCTTGTGTCAAGCACCGCACAGACACAAGCCTGCACAGAAAGCAGCACATTACTACTGATTCCCGTGATTCAAAAGCCTTGTATCGAATAACCGGCACCGGTAAAATACCGATGTCGGTTATTCAGAAAAATTAAGAATTAGATTTCACGATAATCCCCGTCAACAACATTATCATCTGTCGGATTTCCGTTTGGTTCGGAAGCATTCGGCATCGGTCCTGCGCCTGCATCCTGTGCTCCCTGTGCACCCTGCGCTCCCTGAGTCTGCTCGTATACCTTTGCAAACAAAGCCTGAGCACTGTTCATCAGTTTTTCCTTTGCTGCCTTAATATCGGCAACTTCTCCGTCGGACATAACCTCCGGATTGGATTTTTCAACCAGCTCCTTCAAATGCTTCAGATCTGCTTCTACTGTTTCTTTATCGCCTGCAGCAATCTTATCTCCTACTTCGGACAGTGCCTTTTCGGTCTGGAATACGATTGCATCTGCGTCGTTTCTGGTTTCGACTGCTTCCTTACGCTTCTTATCCTGTGCTTCAAACTCCGCTGCTTCCTTAACTGCCTTATCAATATCATTGTCAGACAGATTGGAACCTGCAGTAATGGTAATATGCTGTTCTCTTCCTGTTCCGAGATCTTTTGCTGATACATTTACTATACCGTTTGCATCAATATCAAATGTTACTTCAATCTGCGGAACACCTCTTCTTGCAGGCGGAATTCCATCCAGACGGAATTGTCCGAGACTCTTATTATCCTTTGCGAACTGACGCTCACCCTGTACAACATTGATATCAACTGCGCTCTGATTGTCTGCTGCCGTCGAGAAAATCTGGCTCTTCTTTGTCGGGATGGTGGTATTACGTTCAATCAGTCTGGTAGCTACACCGCCCATAGTCTCAATGGACAGAGACAGTGGAGTAACATCCAGCAGAAGAATATCGCCGGCACCGGCATCACCTGCCAGCTTACCACCCTGAATAGAAGCACCAACTGCAACACATTCATCCGGATTCAGTGTCTTAGACGGTTCATGTCCTGTCAGCTGTTTAACTTTATCCTGCACTGCAGGAACACGGGTTGATCCGCCAACCAGCAATACCTTTCCAAGCTCGGAAGGAAGAATTCCTGCATCACGTAATGCGTTCTGTACCGGAGTTGCAGTACGTTCGATCAGATCATGAATCAGTTCTTCGAATTTTGCTCTGGTCAGTGTCATATCAACATGTTTCGGTCCGTCTGCTGTTGCAGTAATAAACGGAAGATTGATGTTGGTGGTCATGGAGGCTGAGAGCTCCTTCTTTGCTTTTTCTGCAGCTTCCTTCAGTCTCTGAAGTGCCATCTTGTCAAGAGAAAGGTCAACTCCTTCGTTCTTCTTGAATTCATCAACGATATACCGCGTTACACGTTCATCAAAATCATCTCCACCGAGTCTGTTATCTCCGGAGGTTGCAAGAACCTCGATAACACCGTCACCGATTTCAATGATGGAAACATCAAAGGTACCGCCGCCAAGGTCGTATACCATAATCTTCTGCTCATGTTCGTTATCCAGACCATAAGCAAGTGCTGCAGCGGTCGGCTCGTTGATAATACGCTTAACGTCAAGTCCCGCAATCTTACCGGCATCCTTGGTTGCCTGTCTCTGTGCATCATTAAAATATGCCGGAACGGTAATTACTGCTTCTGTAACCTTCTCACCAAGATAGCTCTCGGCATCCGCTTTCATCTTCTGCAGAATCATCGCCGAGATTTCCTGAGGGGAGTATTTCTTATCATCAATCGTTACACGGTAATCAGTACCCATATGACGCTTAATGGAGGATACCGTCTTCTCAGAATTGGTTACTGCCTGACGCTTTGCAGGTTCACCAATCAGTCTTTCTCCTGTCTTTGTAAATGCCACAACTGAAGGAGTAGTTCTCGAACCTTCTGCATTAGAAATTACAACCGGCTTTCCGCCTTCCATTACTGCTACACACGAATTTGTTGTTCCTAAGTCAATTCCAATGATTTTTCCCATGTTATTATCCTCCTAAATTAATTCGCTACTTTCACCATACTATGTCTAACTACCGTATCACGGTAGGTGTAACCTTTTTGAAATTCTTCCGCAATGACATTTTCTCCGAATGCTTCATCTTCAATGTGCATCACCGCATTATGAAGATTTGGATCAAATTCCTGTCCGACTGCCTCAATCGGCTTAACACCAATTGCTTCCAGCGTAGTAACCAGCTGCTTATATACCTTATTCATCCCCATCACGAACGGGGTAGTAAGCTCTTCCTCTGAAAGACCTGCAAATCCTCGTTCAAAGTTATCAACAGTCGGAAGAATCTTCTCAATCACATCCTTTGCCCCGATTTCAAACATCTGCGATTTCTCACGCTCAGTTCTCTTTCGGAAATTATCAAATTCTGCCATCTGACGCATCAGTCTGTCGTTCAGTTCTTTGATTTTTTCGTCCTTTTTATCGTCCTTCTTTTCATCCTTCTTTTCTTTTTTGTCTTTCTTATTCATTGAAAAGAGAGAACGCTTTGCCTGTTCAAGCTTATCCTCCTGCGCTGCTGCCTTTTCAGCATCTTCCGCCACATTCCCACTTTCTTCCGGTTCCAAACCTTCCTGCAGATCTTCCGTTGCTGCAGCATCTGCTTTCTTTTGATCTTCGATGTTCTCTTCACTGCTGAACGCTTCTTCGTTTATCTTTTCTTCCACGGCTACCTCCATTCTTGTCCGGAGCTTTCGTCAGTTTCTGTATCTGACTCTTATGCTGTACCGGATAAACAATTCCGTACTTCCTATTCTTTCTTCTTAAATATATCATCCAGCTGCGTCATTAGTGTCTGCAGCATTCCGACAACCTTTTCGTAGTCCATCCGTTTTGGACCAATAATACCGACCTTCCCGTACACGCCCTCATCAATCCTATAGGTTGCAGTAACTACGGAACAATCTCTCATCGCTTCCACCGGTGTCTCTTCTCCGATATATACCTGAATTCCTGTCTCAGGCTTTTCATCCGAACCTCCGCTGATAAACTCCGTCAGTTGCTTTTTCTCTTCAAACGCAGAAAGCAGTTCTTTTGCCTTCTGCATATCGGACAGTTCCGGATATTTGAAAATATTCGTTGCCCCGCTTGTGTACACCTGAATATTGTCTTCCTCTCCGATTGCCTGTGCAACCGCATCCAGAATCTCTCCGACCAATGCTACATATCCTTCTGCCTGTTCCTTAATCTTTCGAATCACTCCGATATTAATCTCGTCTAGATTCAAACCTGTCAGAAACGTATTGATGATCAGATTCAGCTTCAGCACCGCATCCTGTGTAATCGCCTGAGCAAGAGGAAGTATCTTGTTCTTCACGATATTGCCTTCCAGTACAATCACTGCAAGAAGCTGTGTCTCATCAACTGCGGTCAGCTGAATGAACTTAACCTTCCGGCTTCTGTACTGTGGTGTGGTCACCATAGATGCATAATTGGTATTCACCGCAAGAAGCTTTGCAACCTGTTGCAGAAGAGTTTCCATCTTCTGAGCCTTATCCAGAAGAATTTCCTTCATATCTTCTACTTCCTGAAGCTTTTCACCCATCAGTGTATCAACATACAGTCGATATCCTTTGTCAGACGGAATCCGTCCAGCAGAGGTATGTGGCTGTACTATATAACCTAGCTCCTCCAAGTCCGCCATCTCATTTCGAATCGTCGCAGAGCTTAAGTTCAGATCCGTATATTTTGAAATGGTTCTCGAACCGACAGGCTCACCTGTTTCAAGATAATTTCGGATAATCGCCTGGAGTATTTTCAGTTTTCTGTCATCCAGCTGGCGCTCCATGATAATCCTCTTCTTCCTGTTGGAGGATGTTGTTAGCACTCAACTCGTTAGAGTGCTAACTGTTACTTCTCATAAGGTAACACCGTTTTCTTCGTTTGTCAACTATTATTTTATGAATATTATGTGTTTTAATGAAAGGTTAATTTTTATCCCTGTCCAGCAGAAACTCCGAAAGTACCACGTTACTCACATCCCGTCCCCGACCGGTCAGACGAACACGGTCATTTTCCCATAGCAACAATTGCTTCCTGCAAAGCTGCTTCGTTCTTTCTGCGTAAACCTCCTCGTAGCTCTTACCAAAAAGTCTCCTGAATTCTTTACAGCTGATTCCTTCTGTCATGCGCAGCCCAAGAAACATAAATTCTTCCATGCAATCCTCTATTGTCAGCAGCACATCATTCCTGCGAACGGATTTTTCGTCTGTTCTCATATTCGTGTCTGAAAACTCTTGCAGATATTCGTCCAGGTTCCGCGTATTCTCATACCGGTGGTTTAGAAACAGCGAGGATGCTCCGAGTCCCAGTCCGAGATATTCTGTGCGCCGCCAGTAGCCGGTGTTATGAAGACATTCGAACCCGGGTCTGGCATAATTCGATATTTCATAATGAAGGTATCCTGCTGCTGCGGTAAGCTGTTCTGTAATACCACTCATTTCTTCATTTTCTTCTTCAGAAGGAAGCTGCCCCGGATTTGTATGATACCGTTCATAGAATGCAGTTTCCTTCTCAATCATCAGTCCATATACCGACAAATGCTCCGGTTTCAGGTCTAATACCCTTAAAAGCGTCTGCTCCCAGGAGTACACAGACTGACTGGGCAGTGCCTGCATCAGATCAATGTTGATATTGCAGAATCCTTTCTTACGTGCACTCCGGTAGGTATCAAGGAATTCTTCGTAGGTGTGAATTCGTCCGAGCAGCTTCAGTTCTTCGTTGTCTGCTGACTGCAGGCCTAAGCTAAGTCGGTTGACCCCCTGTTCTTCCAGAGCGGTAAACCTGTCTGCATCCAGTGTACCCGGATTACATTCCACGGTAATCTCAGGACGTTCAGAAAACGTAAAACAACCCCGGACAGTGGATAACACCGTCCGGAGCCGGTCTGCCGACAGAACCGACGGTGTTCCACCGCCGATAAACACACTGATTACCTTATAGCCGGAAAGTGCCGATGCCGTCCGGCGTATTTCCACACAAAGTGCTTTGGTATACTGCCCGATTACCTCATCCGTTGCCGGTGCAGATAAAAAATCACAGTAAGCACACTTTTTTACACAGAAGGGAATATGCAGATACAGTTCCAGCTTTTTTAATTCATTTTTCATCGGTATACTGCCTCCGCCTGTTAACCCGTTGTTAATTTCTGAGCGGTTTAAGCTCCGCCTCCGGATCAAATGCTGCTTTCAGCTTATTCTCAATATACTCTTCATCCAGTACTGCCATTGCACTGGTCACAACCGCAGGCACCGATACTCCAGCTACAACAGAATCAATTCCCTCCAGCATCATCTCAATCCCCGGAGTTTCGTAAAACTGTGTGTGTACCGACTTTTTATCGAACCATATTTTAATTATCCTTACATTGGATGTTTCAATAAAGAAAAGCATCAGCTTTAACACAGGAACGTCATCCTCGTTCCGTATCATGGTTCCGAGTGCTGCGACGCGGTAAGCTTCGCCGTTCTCATAAATATCACAGTATTTTGCTTCTGCAAAGCCGACCGGAATCCGGTTTACATTCTTTTCCTCAGTCACAATAACTGTCAATCCGGCTTCCAGCCGTAGTTCACTGTCTGCGCCTGAGGAATCTGTTTCATTCCCCCACCGGAATCCGACTTTTTCAATTCCCTTAGAATAATTATTGTGTACACACTGAATGAAAAGTGGCATAAGTCCCGCAAAATACGGGGGAAACTCATATTCTTTTCCGTTCAGCCGTACTGCCTGACGTTCCATCTCATAGGTCGGAGTACGTTCGATTGTTCCACCGATTGTATATGCATTTTTCAGAAGGCTTGCCGTCGGATAGGATAAATGTCTGCATTCGCTTCGAAGCTGTTCGACCGCCTTTGGATCCGGCGAAAGCTCCTGTGGCACAAAGCTCTCGTCAAAATACTTCTCTATCAGAAGATTGGTCATGTTGTCACGGTACAGATTATCGCTTCCGCCTGTCAGCACGAATACCATACAAAGATCCGGAATCACATAGACAATCTGTCCAAGCATCCCGTTGAACAGAAAAGAACCCGGGCGTTTTCCGAGCCACATCTGATAGCCATAGCCGTATTTCCCTTTTCCTGAAGTGCTGTCTATATGAAATCTGCCGGCATCCGCAACCCATTCTCTCGGAACCAGCTGTTTTCCGTTCCACTCGCCCTCCTGAAGACAGAGCTGTCCAAGCTTTGCCATGTCCTCAAGGCACATATACATCCCCCAGCCGCCCTTTTCAATGCCCTCCGGAGAAAGCTCCCAGTGAATCCGGTCAATTCCAAGCGGTTCAAATAACCGCGGCTTCAGATATTCTATCAGACCCTCTCCCGTCACTTCACGAAGAATAACAGAAAGAAGATAGGTGTTCATGCTGTTATAGTGAAATTTTTTGCCCGGTTCAAAACGCTGTGCAGATTCCAGACAGCTTTTTGTCCATTCATTTCCTGTTACTGCTGCTGTCTCACTGACCAGAATTCCACTGGACATCATCAGCAAATGCTTAACCTGAAGATTTTTCCTGGTGATTGCAGTAACCGGTTTTCTGTTCTTTAACAAATCATTCACTTTTGACTCAACCGTAAATCTTCCTTCAGCAATCGCGATTCCTACCGCCAGAGATACGACGCTTTTACAGAGAGAATGTGAAATATGCCATACCTCCTCTCGGTATGGGGCAAAGCTTCCCTCTGCAATTACCTTACCATTTCTCAGAATCATCAAAGAATGAACCACAGTCTCCGGTATCGACTGAAGCTCTTCAATAAAACGTTCAAGAAATGCCGAAGAGACTCCCTGTGCCTCCGGTTCCGAGCGTTCAAAAGCCTGGCGAAGTTCGATTTCGTCCGGAAATTTCGGTTTCTGTGGTGAATACTTTACATAGCTGATATCATTTACCTTACGTTCCGAAATCTTTTTCAGCAGATCAATCGTTCGAAATCCAACCTTGATGTCCATGGCATTCCTCCGTTCTAATCATCATCCAGTTTCAGAACACTCATGAAGGCTTTCTGCGGAATCTCGACATTCCCGACCTGACGCATCCGCTTCTTACCTTCCTTTTGTTTTTCTAGCAGCTTTCTCTTCCTGGAAATATCACCGCCGTAGCATTTTGCAAGAACATCCTTCCGCATTGCCTTTACCGTCTCGCGGGCAATAATCTTACTTCCGATTGCCGCTTGAATCGGTACTTCAAACAATTGGCGCGGAATCTCGTCCTTAAGTTTTTCGCACATTTTTCTTCCCCGCTCGTAAGCTGTCTCTCCGTGTACAATAAAGGAAAGTGCATCCACCTCTTCCCGGTTGATCAGGATGTCAAGCTTCACCAGCTCCGACGGGGCATAACCCTTCATTTCATAATCAAAAGATGCGTAGCCCTTGGATCGTGATTTGAGTGCATCAAAGAAATCATAGATAATTTCATTGAGTGGGAGCTCATATTTCAAAAGTGCTCTGGTTGCTTCCATATATTCCATGCCAAGATACACTCCGCGGCGTTCCTGACAAAGCTTCATGATTGCACCGACATATTCGGTTGTTACCATAATCTCGGCACTGACAATGGGCTCCTCCATTTTCAATATTGTGGATGGATCCGGCATATTGGTAGGATTGGTAATATCGATGACCTCTCCGTTGGTTTTATATATTTTGTAGATAACACTCGGAGCCGTCGTAACCAGATCCAGATTATATTCCCGTTCCAGACGTTCCTCAATGATTTCCAGATGGAGCAGCCCGAGAAATCCGCAACGGAATCCGAACCCAAGAGCAACCGAGGTCTCCGGTTCAAACTGCAGTGCTGCATCATTCAGCTGAAGTTTTTCGATTGCATCCCGCAGATCCGGGTATTTTGCTCCGTCTGCCGGATACATCCCGCAGTAGACCATCGGAAGAACCTTCTTGTAGCCCGGCAGTGCTTCGGAACATGGACGCTCTGCATCAGTCACTGTGTCGCCGACTCTAGTGTCTTTGACATTTTTAAGACTGGCAGTGATATATCCTACCATTCCCGCAGACAGCTCATCACAGGGTATAAACTGACCTGCTCCGAAGGTTCCGATTTCAACAACATCCGCTGTTGTTCCCGTTGCCATCATATGAATCACGGAATCCTTTGTCAGTGTCCCCTCCATCAGCCGGACAAAAATTATAACGCCTTTATAAGAATCATATACCGAATCAAAAATAAGTGCCCGGAGCGGTGCAAGAGGATCTCCTTTCGGAGCAGGTATTTTATGAACGATCTGCTCGAGCACCTCCTCGACGTTCAGTCCGGTCTTTGCCGATATCAGTGGTGCATCCTGTGCTTCCAGCCCGATTACATCCTCGATTTCAGCAATTACACGCTGTGGCTCCGCACTCGGAAGATCAATTTTATTAATAACCGGAAGGATCTCCAGATCATGATCCAGTGCCAGATAGACGTTGGCTAACGTCTGCGCTTCAATTCCCTGAGCAGCGTCCACCACAAGAACCGCACCTTCACAGGCCGCAAGGCTTCTTGATACCTCATAGTTAAAGTCAACATGGCCGGGAGTATCAATCAGATTAAAGATGTATTCGTCTCCGTCCTTCGCCTTATATATTGTACGAACAGTCTGTGCCTTGATTGTGATTCCGCGTTCTCGTTCAAGATCCATATTATCAAGTACCTGCGCCTGCATTTCACGACTGGTCAGCAGTCCGGTCTTCTCGATAATCCGATCCGCTAGTGTAGATTTCCCGTGGTCAATATGCGCAATGATACAAAAGTTTCTTATCTTACTTTGGTCAATTCCCGTCATGTGTTCCTCATCCTTCTTGTCGTGTGTTCCCGATACCGTTGTATTTAGCAATGCATCTCATGGTCAGTCAAAGAGCAGCAATATTATACCAAAATTTTTCAACAGAAACAATAGAAATCGTCGCTGTTGCTCTGATTATTATTTTCTGTCGTTAGGGCGAAGCACTTTTGGTATCCTCCTTTGGCAACAATGCTTCAAACAGGAGCCTCGCAAGAAGCCGTGCTCCGTTCGCAGCCTCTGCTACTGTATTTTTCTCCGTACCAAGCTCAACCAGCATATACCGCCCGGCCAAATGCATATTATATCGGTAGTTTTTCAGATAGATCCGGTACATCAGTCCCGGATACCGTTCACGTCCAAGAATGTTTATCTGTAGACTAAATGCAAGATTCATCTCCAGATTTTTATTGTACAGAGATTCAATCGGTCCGTTGGTATCTTTGCTTAGCCCGTTAAAAAACATAATCTGAGCCGTTGACACTCCGTCGATCACCGTGGTTCTTGCTGCTCCGCTGTCACGATGCAGATCAAGAATTACTTCAATCGACGGATATGCTTCAAGAAGCTCATTAATCTCTGGCCGCGCTGTACTGTAAGCATAGCTTCTGTTATTTTGTCCGTTTACATAATCATAGGTTGTTCTGTCATGCAGAACATGAAATCCAAAGGCGGTAAGCTCCTCAGTAAGAATATCTCCCGCGCCCACAACGGTGTCTGCCGATTCCCAATCCCGGCTGTCTATGTAGCTTTCGGTTCCATGTGTATGATAAATCAAAATCTGCGGATTATCAGTTACCTCTTTTAATTCAATCTGCCGATTCAAAAGTTCGGTTCCTGAAATCACAGATTCGACTTCTCCGACTGACGGATCAATCATATAATAATCACTGATAAATCGTTCATTTTCCGCACTCAGCTTCCAGTTATAAGAAGTATTGACAATCTGAAGCAGTTCCTCCGACGTAGAAATTCCCGTCTTAGCAGTACCTGACTGTTCGCTTCCTTCTGATTTCAGAATATCTGTCAGGGTTCTTTGCTCTTGTTCCGGCAACGACCCGGCAAAGGAGTATTCGACCTTCTGCCACTTAGTCTGTGTTTCTTCCCCATTTACCGTATTGTCATCCTGCTCTGCCGAAGAAGCTTCCATCATGTCCCCGGCGCTCTCTCTGTTCTTTCCTTCTGTGCTGTCTTCGCTCTGTTTTGTCCTGCTTCGCGCAGAATACCGAAGTGCGGGAATGCTGTCAAGAATTCTGAGATAAAGGGTCTTAGGATATCTTCCGTCGCCAATCAGATACCGTCCCGCTACCGTTGCGCTTCTGCAGCAGTTCTGATATAAGGTAACCGATACATTGTGAAGGAGTACATTCCAAAACAAAACAAACAGAAGCAGCACGGCTATCACTGCAGCTGCCTTTATCAAGTATAACCGCCGGCGACCGGAACCGGTCTCATGACCTGTCCTGTAGTTAAACCTGTATAGCAGATTCCTGATCCGTCGGTTTTGTATTTTCAAGCTTCTCCTCCCTAAAGATACCGTTCGGGTCATCTTCACCGTCTTCTGCGCCCTCTTCCTGCTGATGATGTGCAAATAACCGGTTGATTGCGTCCGCAATGATCTCTGCAATTCTGCGGATTGCTTCATCCACGTCCTTTGGAGTAACAAACATACGCTTTGCATCCCCCTCCAGCAGTTTGAGAAACCTGCTGATTTCCTCTTCATTCAACCCGTTCTTCTGCAGTGCCCGCTCCATGCGGTCATGTACAATCGTTTCTGCGTCAACTACAGTGGGAACCCCGACAGCTATCACCGGTACTCCAAGAGTTGCTTTACTGATTTCATTTCTGTTATTTCCGACCCCTGCACCCGGACTGATTCCGGTATCTGTCATCTGTACGGTACGATTCAGACGTTCCGTACTCCGAGCAGCCAGTGCATCAATTACCAGAACGACTGCCGGTTTTGTCTCGCTTACAACCCCCTTCAGAATCTCTGCTGCTTCCATCCCGGTCTGTCCCATGACTCCCGGAGCAAGAGCAGATACCGGTACCGATTCCGACAGCTCCGGAAACAATGCTTGGTATTCTCCGAATACATGGCGTGTAATCAGCAGGTGTTCCACAACAATGGGACCAAGTGCGTCAGGTGTAATTTCTCTGTTTCCAAGACCCATAATTAAGATTCCGGCTTCCGGTTTTTTCGGAACCATACGTCTAAGATAGTCGGTAATCGTACCTGCAACGCTTTCACGGTAAGCATTCTCTTCATTTGTCATGTCACCGGTCTCTATGGTTACATACGTCCCCGATGGCTTTCCCATCGCCCTTTCCCCACGTTTGTTTCTGATAATTACCGTACTGATTTTCAGACCATTGTTAGGATCCGTCTCCTGAATCAGTTCGACTCCCGACAACGGTCCGTCTGTTTCCAGCTGTTCCCGGAGTTCGACTGCCAGATCGGTTCGTATACCTCCCGGTGCGCTCATTTAGATAACCATATCCTTCCCTGCATATTCGTTCCGGCTCCTCTTCACAAATCTATTCATTCGCTTGCTATTTATTCCGATCACATATATAATCTGTATTAAATCAGATTTTATACATAAAAAAAAGCAAATTAGCTGTTGACAGAACGAATTCTTTCGACTATTATATACACGTATGTTCCGCAGAACGTCCGTGTCCGGATTTGCGAAACAACTCATGCGAACCACTGTTGACCGCCCCGTCGAGATTACAGGGATGGGGGATTACACAGAATCCAAGATATAGGAGGTGTAAGAATTGGCAAATATTAAATCTGCAAAGAAACGTATTCTCGTTATTGAGACCAAGACATTACGCAATAAGATGATTAAGTCTAAGATTAAGACTTTAATAAAGAAGGTTGAATCCGCTGTGGCTGCCGGCGATAAGAACCTTGCTTCCGAAAGCCTTCAGTGTGCTGTCATCGCGCTTGATAAAGCCGGTGCGAAGGGCATTTACCACAAGAATACCATTGCTAACAAAGTATCCCAGCTTACCAAGGCTGTAAATGCAATGGCATAATCATGTAATCTGTCGAACGGAGAATCCCTCATCGGATTCTCTGTTTTTTTACTTTCAATTCCTTAGGTTTTCATATATAATACATTAAGGGAGAAATCTGCCGCCGGCAGACTTCTCTGTCCTATAACCGTACTCTGAAAGAATCGAGGCTTTTTATGCAGTATAAAACACGTTCCGGTGAAATGCTTGGTACTGTTACATCAGAAGACCGCATGTTTCAGTATCTGTATACTTCCGCCTTTGGAAACCGGATTCTCCGGGCTATAACAAAACCCGAATTCTCGAAAGCAGCCGGATTTTTATTAAGCACACCGCTGTCGGTCTTGTTCATCGATCCTTTTATACGAATAAACAGAGTTGATCTTACCGACTGCATTCCGAAACGCTATCATTCCTATAACGATTTTTTTACCAGACGAATTCGCACGGAGCGTCGGCCGATTGACCGGAATCCCAAACACCTGATCAGTCCCTGTGACGGAAAGCTGACCGTCATTCCGATTACCGAAGAACAGAAATTCGACATTAAGCATACAACCTATACGCTTTCCTCCCTTCTGCACAGCAGATCCCTTGCCGCAGATTACACGGGAGGTACTGCGCTGCTTTTCCGTCTCAGTGTCAATGATTACCACAGGTACTGCTATATTGACGATGCTGACCGGGAAATTAACCATATCATCCCCGGTCTGTTCCATACCGTGAATCCAAATGCAGCCGAAAACAAAAGCATTTATACGGAAAATACTCGCTCCTGGTGTCTGATGAACACAAAGAATTTCAGTCAGGTGCTTCATATGGAAATCGGTGCTCTGCTGGTCGGTAAAATTCATAATTCTCACGGAAGACGCCCGGTGCTTCGCGGTCAGGAAAAAGGATGGTTCGAATTCGGAGGATCTTCTATTCTTCTTTTATTCCGTAAAGATACCATTCTTCCCGATGCTGATCTTCTCCGAAATACTGCGGAAGGCTTTGAAACCGCTGTCCGAATGGGTGAATGTATCGGGACGGCTGCCGAATAATTCCTGCAAAGCACCAATCTGTGCGTCTGCGCGTTGCCTGCCATAAAAGTCTGTTGCACAAAAAAGCAGTGCAGAAATGGAGACTTTCATGAATACACTAAAAGAACATATTAAGAATAAAAGCTTCAGCCGCGTTTATCTTCTCTATGGTACCGAACGTTATCTCGTCACACTCTACCGCAAAAAGCTGAAGGATGCCATTCTGGACGGTGATGACGGGATGAATTTTAATTATTTCGAAGGAAAAGACATCGATTGGAGTGAGGTAACCTCCGTTGCCGAAACACTTCCGTTCTTCAGTGAACACCGCCTGATTCTTCTTGAAAATACAGGTCTTTTTAAGTCCTCAAATGATTTTGCTGACTATCTTGCACACATGCCTGATACGACCTGTCTTATCTTCTGCGAAACTGAGGTTGATAAGCGGAACCGTCTTTACAAGGCTGTTTCACAGACCGGCTACATCTGTGAAATGAATGGGCTGGATGAACGTAATCTTGCTTTCTTCGTTGCTTCCCTGCTGAAAAAAGAAAATAAAAAAATAACCGATCAGGATGTCCGATATCTTCTTGATACAGCAGGTGCTGATATGCTGAATCTGGAAAATGAGACAGAAAAACTGATCTGCTATACCGCAGGGCGTGAAATTATTACCAGAAAAGACATTGATGAGGTCTGCATCCAGCAGATCAGCGGTAAGGTATTTCAGCTGACAGATGCAATCGGTGCCAGAAACCGCAGACTCGCGCTCTCGCACTACAATACCATGGTAC
>CAZRRN010000010.1:0-62969 GCA_964602475.1 uncultured Lachnospiraceae bacterium
ATAAACCCATGTCCGATGAACAGTCGGTATTTATAAATAAAATGATGGAAGAAATCTGGGAGGATGGGAAATGAGACCAGTCAGATTGATTATGTCTGCGTTCGGACCGTATGCAGGCAGAACGGAGATTGAACTTGGCAGGCTCGGAACAAACGGACTTTACCTGATTACCGGAGATACCGGAGCAGGAAAAACAACAATCTTTGATGCGATTACCTATGCTCTGTACGGGGAAGCCAGTGGAGACTCTCGTGAAGCGGATATGTTTCGTTCCAAATATGCAGAGACCGATGTTCCGACGGAGGTCGAACTGACCTTTCTCTATGCCGGTAAAGAGTATCTTATTAAACGAAATCCGGAATACAGTCGTCCGAAATCCCGAGGAGAGGGGATGACGCTTGAAAAGGCAAACGCAGAGCTGTATTATCCGGACGGAAGAATAATAACTAAACAGAAAGAGGTCAATGCAGCGGTTACCGAGATTATGGGTATCGACCGAAATCAATTTACCCAGATTTCTATGATTGCACAAGGGGATTTTCTAAAACTACTGCTTGCTACGACAGAAGATCGTAAAAAAATATTTCGAAAGATTTTCCGGACACAGAACTACCAGCTGTTGCAAGACCGTTTGAAAGCTGAAGCTGCCGGGTTGAAGAATGAATATGAAAAGGCATCAGAGGGGCTAAAGCAATACATTAACGGAATCCTCTGTGATGAGGAGGATATCTTATCCCTGCGGGTTGGTCAGGCAAAAGAGAACCGGCTGACCTCGGAGGAACTCTGTGAGCTTCTGCAGGAGCTGATACAAAAGGATGAAGGGATATTGTGCTGCCTGAGGGAGCAGGAAGAAGAACTGAATGTCAAGAAAGAAAACACCGTGAAAGCGTTATCGGCTGCAGAGGCACAGCAAACAGCAGAAAATACGCTAAAAGAATTTGAAGAGCAGCTGCGCAGACTGCTGCCAAAACTGAATGAATACATAGACTCTCTGAAAACGGAGCAGGATAAGAAACCGGAGATGGAGCACTTGCAAAGGGAAATTGCGGAACGAAAAGCGCAGCTCCCTGATTATACGACACTTGATGAGCTGATTCAAGGGCTCAAAGCATTTGAGAGGAAGGCTCGCGAGCTGACTCTGAAGCTGACTGAAGACCAAGACAAACTTCAAACACTGCAGATACAAAAGGAAAGCATTAAGAAGGAGCTAAAGGAGCTGGCCGACAGCGGAGAGGAAAGAGTCTGCTTAGAAGCGAAGAAAAAAGAGGCGGAAAGCAGAAGAGATATTTTGGTTTCAATACAAAGCGCCCGTAAGGATGCTGAAAAGTATGCAGAGATGCTGCAGGATGCGCAGAAGGACTATAAAGAAAAATCCATGAAAGCAGAACAAAAAAAGACGGTTTATAATCTGATGAATAAAAGTTATCTTGATGGACAAGCAGGAATTCTGGCGGAGCTGTTAATTGACGGAGAACCCTGTCCGGTTTGTGGGTCGAAAGATCATCCTAAGAAGGCGGTAAATCACGAACAGGTACCGACGAAGGAGGAACTGGAGCTTGCAAAGCTGCAAGCGGAAGATACCGCCAAAAGAGCGGAAAGAGCAAGTGAGACGGCGGGAAACCTAAAAGGTATTTACGAAGAGAAGAAGGATACAGTTCTAAAGCGCGCGAACGAGTTCCTGCCCGCTGCAGGGTATGAAACTCTCGATTTGGAACTGAATCTTGAATTAACCAAGATTTCATCGGAAATAACAGTACTTTTATCGTCGGTTTCTAACGCGCAGAAAAGAGCTGACAGAAAGAAAAAGCTGGAGGATAGCCTTCCTGATAAGGAAAGCTGTATTACTACGCTTATCGATGTAATAAGTAAAACCAATGCCGAACTTGGTATCAATATGAATGATAATACAACAACAACCGGACGTATCCTTGAACTTAAGAACCGGTTGGCATTCGAAAGCGGAACGGCTGCCCAAAACGATATTTCAAGCAGAGAAAACCGGCTGAAGAGCAACAGAGCTGCACTTGATCAGGCGGAGAAAGCCTATAATGACTGCAGTCTGGAAATCGAAAGACTGAAGGGTCAGATAGAGGCGCAGGAAAAGCTGCTGAAGAGTCAGATGGAAGTACAGGAAGAGCTGCTGAAAGGTCAGCAAAGATTAGGTGCGGAGGAAGCAAAGGAACGGCAGCGAGATCTAAAAGAACAGTCAAAGAGGCTTGCGGAGCAGAAGGAGACAGTGACTACCCGTATTTCCGTTAACAGAACCGCACAGAACAATATCTTCGGGAAGCTCTTGAAGGCAAAGGAAATCCAGGATCGGAGTTCCTGGGTGAAAGCGCTGTCGGACACCGCTAACGGAACGGTTAGCGGAAAAGAAAAGATTATGCTTGAGACCTACATACAGATGACGTATTTTGATCGGATCATTGGTCGCGCAAATACGCGTTTCATGATTATGTCAGGCGGACAATATGAGATGAAACGGCGGAAGGAAGCACAGAACAACCAGAGTCAGAGCGGACTTGAACTTGATATTGTTGATCATTACAATGGTACAGAGCGCAGTGTAAAAACGCTTTCCGGTGGTGAATCCTTTAAGGCTTCCCTGTCTCTTGCGCTTGGATTGTCAGATGAAATCCAGTCTTCTGCCGGCGGAATATGTCTGGATACAATGTTTGTTGACGAGGGATTTGGTTCTCTCGATGAGGAGTCCCTTGAACAGGCGATGAAAGCATTGAGCGGGCTCGCCGATGGAAATCGTTTGGTCGGTATCATTTCCCATGTTTCGGAGCTAAAAAGCAGGATTGATAAACAGCTGGTTGTTACCAAGGAAGCTTCCGGCGGAAGCCGCGTGGAAATTGTTGTATAGAACAGCAGATCAGTCTGAGATCCGGTAGAGCGCAAAGTCATCCACCGTTCCCCAGCTTCCTGCGTTTGTTTTTGCGCGAACGCCGATGGTAACCGTACCGTCAGTCACCTGAATTCCGGAAACAACCGGATTCTTCCAGTCAGTATAGGTAGTCAGCCAAAAGGGACAGTTTATTTCGGTACCGGAGCTGACTGCGTACAGTTCGAAAGTCGAAGATGAGACAGTATCACCACCCTGCGAATACGCTGTCAGAAGGTAGGTTCCGGGCTCAAGTCCTGTGATGATTTGTTCCATAGAGAATTCCATTTCGCTTACGGAATAAAAATGAAAGGACAGTTTTCCGGAGAAGGCATCCTCTGTCTTACGAAAAAAGTCGGTTGGATTGGCTGTTCCGACATAAGAAACCTTCCACATGGAGGTGTCGGCGGCTTCAAAGCCCGGATTAATCACATAGTTTGTAAGTTCCGAAAAATCAAGCACTCCCTCAGTAAAAGAGTCCTGATGCGTAGGAGTATAATCCGTCGCAGAGGACGGGGTGGTGCCGTATTTCAGGTATTTGAACAAATTGAGAGAAGCGAGCGGGTACCCGTTAAAATCAAACATTGCCTGATTGTCCCAAGAACAGCCACCATAGTACAAACCGGCATCCTCCGGATCGTAATCTGAGGCATAGCTGCTCGCCCAGCCGCTCCCATATGTCTCCCACATTACAGCGTTTGTGGATGCCTGTGAACCGACCGGAATCCAGGTTCCCTCCCAGTAAAAGATACCGGAGGCGCCTGCCTCATTTGCTGCTGTGATTATATCGCGGATCATGCTTGTCTGTCCCTGAACCGTGGCGGGGTAACCGTCGACCAGATCGCTGATGCCGACGAGACTGTTGCTGCTTCCATCTCCGTCCTGCGAAGTGTAGCAGTAAGAGGTCTCGGCGATTATAACTTTCTTGCCGAAGGTTTCCCGGATCTTCTTAACTACAGTCTGCATATTTGTCATACTGCCGTCCCAAAACGGGTAATAGGACAGACCGATTATATCATAATCCAGTTCATTTACTGACAGGTTTTCTATGAGTGAATAAAGTTTTGCAGG
This sequence comes from uncultured Lachnospiraceae bacterium, assembly GCA_964602475.1. Taxonomy (GTDB): domain Bacteria; phylum Bacillota; class Clostridia; order Lachnospirales; family Lachnospiraceae; genus SZUA-448. Next base: position 3,959 of record CAZRRN010000010.1, read on the forward strand.
CTGATTGATCTTGGTATAATGAACCACAATTTGAATCTCCTGACAATATTCTGCTGAAATCTCCCGAACGGCACGGCTTCCTGCTTTTAGCAGCTCTGTAATTACAGAAAGATCGGTTTCGCCGGACATACCATAGTTGATTTCGTTACCAATCTGAACCATTCCGACATCAACACCCTGATCAAGAAGCTGTTGCAGAGAGGTTCTTGTATAATCGTAAAGGGCGGTACACTTTTCCTCTGCTGTCATACCCTCCCATGACTTCGGTGCGTGCTGTCGTTTTGGATCTGCCCAGAAATCTGAATAGTGAAAATCAATACATACTTTCATTCCATATTTTGTAGCACGCTGCCCAAGGCATGCAGCTGTAAAAAGGTCGTTGTTTCCACCACCGTATCCATTACCATCTTCATCATAAGGATCGTTCCAGACCCTAAGCCGGATGTAATTGACACCGGCTTGCGCCAGAGTCAGAAAAACATCCTGTTCTTCATTGTCAAAGCCAAAATAAGATACACCGCTGTTCTCCAGAACAAGAACAGAGGAAGCGTCCATTCCGCGGATAAAATCATCTGAAATACCCTCTACTGCTTCGACATATACCGTAGAATTCTCCGGTCCGGTTGGAAAAATCAGAGAAACCGTGTCTGCTCCGGGAGCCAAGGTTACAGCAGGTTGTTTTGTGTCGGTAAGGCTACAACCCCATAAAAGTGTGGAACAGATAAAAATACAGGTAAAAACAATCAAATGTTTGAAGCGGTTCTGTTTCATAAATTCCTCCGTTTTGAAGTGCAGTATAGGGTTTTGCCAAGGGTATATATCCTGAAAGCGCAACCGATTGCGCTTTGCTTTACTTAATTATACAACAGTTAACCGGATGTTTCAACTGTCAGTTTATTCGCCAATCGGCATTGCTATTCAAAGCATTTTCGTGTACAATGTTCGTTAAGGTTTATACTAAACATATAATATACGGAGAAAATCATGGCAAACTATGTGATGGGTTACTGGGACTGTAAGTCCTGCGGTGCCAGCGTAAAGGGTACCGAAAAATTCTGCAGTAAATGCGGACAGGCAAAGGCTGCAGATGTGAAGTATTACATGAAAGAAAAGGAAGCTCTGTCGGAGGAAGAGGCGGCAAAGCTGAATACCAATCCGGACTGGCTCTGTGAATTCTGCGGTACATATAATTCCGACAGTGAGACGAATTGTACGTCCTGCGGTGCAGGACGCGGATCAAAAAATAGCGATTATTTTGATATCAATAAGGATCGGGAACGTATTCATGAGAAAGATACGACCCGCTGGGAGTGTTCTTCCTGCCATGTTTTGAATGAAGCAGAGACAGAAAGCTGTGTCAACTGTGGAGCGCCGAAGTCAGATGCTGTCAAACCGGAGGAGAAAAAGGAGCCGGTGGCTCAGAACGTTAAGCCGGCAGCCAAGAGTCATAAAAAGCTGGGGCTGATTCTCGGAATCGCAGGAGTTGCTTTGCTTGCAATTCTTGTGGTGATGCTGATGCCTAAGGTGAAGACACTAAAGGTGGAGAACTTCCGATGGGCGACTACGGTTACAGTCGAGGAGCTGTTAACTTATCAGGAGGACGACTGGAGTGTTCCGGACGGCGGCAGAATCTATGATGAAAAAACAGAGCATTATGCGGATGATCCGATTTATGAGGAACGTACGAGAGAAGTAACGACAGAAGAAATTGTTGGGTATGATACATCAACGGAATACAGGGATACGGGGAGCGGAGTATTTGAAAGCTATGAAGTGAGCACACCAATTTACGGACCGGTTACACGAACAGAGACATATCAGGAGATTGTAGGATATACCCCGGTTTATAAGACAAAATACTATTATGAGATTGACCGATGGACATATGATTGTGAATACAAGGAAGAGGGAAACGACCAGTCTCCGTATTACACTGAAGTTACTCTTGGTGAGAATGAACGCCAGAGTGAATCTGCAGAGTATTATGTTACAATGGGTACAGGAGAAGATGATTCTGTTGAATACGCAATTGAATATGAGAATTGGCTGGCAATGGAGAAAGGCGGAACCTATAAAGTCAAAATCGAGTCCGGAGATACAATTACGGAAATTATTGTGGAGTAATTTCACCGCATGAAGGTTTGGAACTCACCGCATGAAGGTTTGGAACGGAGGAACGAGCGGGTAAGCCCAGAGAGATTCGTTCGATACAGTATGAATATTGTTTTTATCAGACATGGAGACCCAGATTATTCGATCGATTCCCTGACTGAAAAAGGAGTTCGGGAAGCAGAGCTGCTGCGTGTCCGGATGAATCGTGTCGGAGCAGCGGATTATTACTGTTCTCCGCTTGGTCGAGCAAGAAAGACGGCGGAAATCGCACTTGCAGACAAAATGGTTATGCCGGAAACGCTGGAGTGGATGCAGGAATTTTATCATCCGGTTCTTGATCCGAAGACCGGGAAAAGAAGAATAGAGTGGGATTTTTTTCCGTCCTTCTGGACGACGATACCGGAGCTTTACGATAAGGATCGGTGGTATCAGACGGAGCTGATGCAGAGCGGTGAGGTTTCACAGGAATATCTTCGTGTAACCGGATGCTTTGATGAATTTCTGAAGAGATATGGATACCATAAAGAGAATGGTTATTACAGGGCGGAACCGGGGAGCGACAAAACGGTGATTATTTTCTGCCACCTTGGAATCCAGTTTGTTCTGCTCGGATATCTGACAGGGATTTCACCGTTATTGTTGTGGCAGGGCTTTTTTGTTGCACCGACCTCGGTAACGATGATTACCTCGGAAGAACGCGAAACCGGAATTGCCGCATTCCGCTGTCGGGCAGTCGGAGACACAGCGCATTTGTATATGGGTGGGGAGCCGACATCGGATTCCGGTTTATTCCCTCGCAACAGCCTGACAATCTGACGACAATCGAACACTAACTATACTGACTGATAATCTAAAACCGGAGGACCAAGATGAAGACACTGTATGTATCCGATCTGGACGGAACGCTGCTGAACCGTGAATCGCGCCTGTCGGCTGCAACCTTAGGGATTCTGAATCGTCTGATTGAAGAAGGGATGAGGTTCACCTTTGCTACCGCAAGATCCATGGAATCTTCAATGAAGGTGACCGGCGGACTGTTGCGCAGGTATCCGGTAGTGGCATACAACGGTGCGGTTCTGTATGACAGCCTTGGGACGACACGTCTGGATACACAGTTATTCTTGCCGGAACAAAGACAGCAGGTTAGGAAGGATATGAAGCGGTTTCGTCTGTCACCGATTGTTTACGCTTTTGTGAACGGAAAAGAATCCGTATCCTTTCTTCCTCAGAAGATCAATACCGGAACTTGGAATTATATTGACAGCCGTCGTGGCGACAAACGTCTTCGTCCGGTATTTACAGAGGATGAGCTGTATGACGGAGAGGTGTTTTATTATACGGCCATAGGAACAAGGGGGGAGCTTTCCGGTCTGCAGGAACAGTACCGGGAGAAAGCGGGCTTTCGATGTACCTTTCAGAAGGAGCTCTATGAGAGCGAGGATTACTGGTGTGAGATTATGTCTTCGGAGTCTACAAAGGCGCTTGGAATCCGGCGGTTGATGAAGTATCTTGAATGTGACCGGATTGTCAGTTTCGGGGATATGTCAAATGACCTGCCGATGTTTCGCATTTCAGATGAAAGCTATGCGGTGGAAAATGCCGAAGCTGAACTGAAAAGAGAAGCAACCGGAGTGATCGCGTCAAATGAGCAGGATGGTGTTGCCAGGTGGCTTCAGAAGTACTGGAACAGAGAGGAAGAAAGCAGAACCTAGTGAGAGGTTTCTTCTAAATAACAGATGATACAGGAAAAACTCCCGGGCAAATGAAACTGTCCGGGAGTTTACTCGATTTCTGGCTATAAGTGTTAACAAGGAATAAAGTATGGATTTAGATTAGACTGTCTTCCCAGCATTCAGGAGCTTTTAGTCCAAAAAGGGAAGCTACGGTTGGCGCAACATTTGCTAGACCATAGGTTTTTCCTTCCGTGCTCTTGATAGTATAGGTGTTTTGCGAATCATAAATAATAAAAGGAACGGGATTCAAAGAGTGAGCAGTACGAATCTGAAGCTCACCTTTTTTGTTTTTTTCGGCCATTTCGTCGGCATTGCCATGATCGGCAGTCACCAACAGGGTAACATTATATTGATCGCAGACCGGTTTGATTCTTTCCAGTGCAAGATCAACGGAAGAAACCGCTACAATGGTAGCATCCATGCTTCCGGTATGTCCGACCATATCACCATTTGGGAAGTTGCAGCGAATAAAATCATATTTTTCTGATTTGATTGCTTCAATAATATCATCGGTAATATCCGCAGACTTCATCCAGGGGCGTTGGTCAAAGCTGACATTGTCGGAAGGAATCTCTTTGAAGGTTTCCAATTCTTCACTGAATTTACCGCTCTTGTTGCCGTTCCAGAAATAAGTAACGTGACCGTATTTTTGTGTCTCGGATACCGCATACTGGCTGAGCTTATTTGCGACAAGAAGCTCGGAAAGCGTATTTGTAATCTCCGGAGGATTAACAAGGAACCGTTTTGGGAGTTTCAGGTCTCCGTCATACTGCAGCATCCCGGCATAGACAACATCCGGCTTTTTACCACGGTCAAAATATGGCATTTCTTCATTGTCAAAGGCCATGGAGATTTCAATTGCACGGTCACCACGGAAGTTATATAAGATGACACTGTCCTTATCGACAATCGGACCGACCGGAGTTCCGTTTTCGGCAATAATAAAAGCGGGAAGATCCTGATCAATGGCTCCGGTTTCGCTGCGGAGGGTTGTGACTGCTTCGGTAGCAGTTGTAAACTGGCGTCCGATTGCTTTTACGTGGGTATCCCAGCCGAGTTTTACCATATTCCAGTTTGCCTGGTAACGATCCATTGTAATCTTCATACGTCCACCGCCACTGGCAATCCGACCGTCAAAGGATGCATCATTTAATTCCTTCAAGGTGTCCTCGAGCTGATCGATATAAGTCAGAGCTGAAGTTGCAGGTACATCACGTCCGTCAAGAAGCGTATGAATTCGAACCTTTTTAATTCCGCTTGCTTTTACCTGCTTCAGCATACTGATCAGATGAGCAATGTTGGAATGAACATTTCCATCGGACAGAAGTCCGAGAAAATGAAGAGTCGAGTTATTTTTCTTTACGTTATCAACAATCTCATTCCATGCTTCGGATTGGTACATCTTTCCGCTTTCAATGGATTCGTTGACAAGCTTTGCGCCCTGAGAGTAAATCTGTCCGCAGCCAAGTGCATTATGTCCGACTTCACTGTTTCCCATGTCGTCATCCGAGGGAAGACCAACTGCGCTGCCGTGAGCTTTCAGACGGATGTTTGGACAATTCTTAAGGAACCAGTCAAGCGTAGGGGTATTTGCTTCTGTAACAGCATCACCGATTCCTGTTTTGCTGAATCCGACACCGTCCATTACTACGAGTACAACTTGTTTTCTGTTTTTCAAAGTAATTCCTCCGTTTATGATTATTTCATCAGTATCTGATTATTTTATAACAATATTCAGAATTCTGCCTTTCACATAGATTTCTTTAATAATTGTTTTTCCTGCAAGAATTGCGGCTACCGGAGCAAGAGCATGTGCACCAGCGATGACATTTTCCTGTGTTTCATCTACCGGAATCTCAAGCGTTGCCTTTATCTTGCCGTTAATCTGAACAGCAATTTCAATCGTTGCTTCCACTGTCTTTTTCTCATCCCATTCCGGCCAGCTGGTCTCATGCAGTTCACCGCCGTAATTCATGATTTCCCAGAGTTCCTCGGTAATGTGAGGGGCTACCGGGTTGAGCAGAACCAGAAATGTCTTAAATTCACCGCGTGTTACTCTGCCGAGTTTATAGAATTCATTAATCAGAGACATCATCGCAGCAAGCGCGGTATTATATTTCATATTCTCGAAATCCTGGCTGACCTTTTTGATGGTCTGGTGCATTCTGGTTTCAAGCTCTTTGGAATAACCTTCTTCATCGGTTATAATATCTTGAAGCTTAAAGACACGATCCAGAAAACGGCGGCAGCCACGGACTCCTTCGTTGGACCAGGAGGCACTCAGGTCGAAAGCACCGATAAACATTTCATAGGTTCGTAAAGTATCGGCACCAAATTCGTTAACGATATCGTCCGGATTAATAACATTGCCGCGAGACTTGGACATCTTTTCGCCGTTATCACCGAGAATCATTCCGTGTGAGGTACGCTTCATATAAGGTTCGGGAGTATTTACAAGCCCAAGATCGAACAGTACCTTATGCCAGAACCGGGAGTAAAGCAGATGGAGTGTTGTATGCTCCATACCGCCGTTGTACCAGTCGACCGGCATCCAGTAGTCGAGAGCTTCTTTGCTTGCGAATTCCTTGTCATTGTGCGGATCGATATAACGCAGGAAATACCAGGATGAACCGGCCCACTGGGGCATGGTATCCGTCTCTCTCTTTGCAGGACCGCCACAGCACGGGCAGGTTGTGTTGACCCAATCGGTCATTGCGGCTAGAGGGGATTCACCGTTGTCGGTCGGCATGTAGCTGTCCACATCCGGAAGTCTGAGCGGTAGCGCACTTTCAGGAAGCGCGACAAACCCGCATTTATCACATTTTACCAACGGAATCGGTTCACCCCAGTAACGCTGACGGGAAAATACCCAGTCACGGAGTTTAAAGTTCACCTTTTTTGTGCCGATTCCCTTTTCTTCAAGCCAAGTTGAAATCGCGGCCTTCGCATCAATAACGGACAGGCCGTTCAGAAAATCGGAATTAATCAGCGTTCCGGTTGCAACATCGGTAAAAGCGGCGGCTTGAACATCCACAACTGCAGCAGCGTCCTGACTTGCAACAACCTGTATAATCGGAAGATCAAATTTCTTGGCAAAGTCCCAGTCACGTTCGTCATGGGCAGGAACGGCCATAATTGCACCTGTTCCATAGGACATCAGAACATAATCGGAAATCCAGATCGGAATCTCTTCTCCGTTAACCGGATTAATTGCAGTGAGTCCGTCAAGACAGACACCGGTCTTATCCTTTGCAAGCTCGGTGCGTTCAAAGTCGGACTTGCGTGCAGCGACTTCGCGGTAATTGCAGACATCATCATAGTTTTTAATACTGTCTTTGTATTTATCGATATAAGGGTGCTCCGGTGAAATGACCATATAGGTTGCACCGAACAGCGTGTCGGGACGCGTCGTATAAACCCTCAAAACATCATCCCGGTTGCTTAAGCGAAAGTCAACTTCAGCGCCTTCGCTTCTGCCAATCCAGTTCCTCTGTGACACCTTTACCTTGTCAATATAATCAACCAGATCAAGATCTTTAATCAGACGATCGGCATAAGCAGTAATCTTCAGCATCCATTGACTCTTGACCTTTCGAACTACCGGACCACCGCAGCGCTCACAGACACCGCCGACGACCTCCTCGTTGGCAAGCCCAACCTTACAGCAGGTACACCAGTTGATTGGCATTTCAGTCTTATATGCCAGTCCCTTTTCAAATAATTTAAGAAAAATCCATTGGGTCCATTTATAGTAGTTAGGATCCGTGGTATTGATTTCTCTGTCCCAGTCGAAGGAGTAACCAAGAGAACACAGCTGTTTCTTGAACCGTGCAACATTGGTCTTGGTAACAAGCTTCGGGTGGATTCTGTTCTGGATTGCATAATTCTCAGTCGGGAGTCCGAAGGCGTCCCAGCCCATCGGATAGAGCACATTATAGCCCTGCAGCCGACGTTTTCTGGCAATGATATCAAGTGCGGTGTAGGGTCTTGGATGACCCACATGAAGCCCCTGCCCGGATGGATAGGGAAACTCTACAAGGGCATAGAACTTCGGCTTCGAATAGTCCGTGCCGGTCTTAAAAGCTTTTTCATTCTCCCATCTCTCCTGCCACTTTTTTTCAATGACCTTCGGGTTGTACAAAACTGACATAAATACCTCATTCCTACCGTTTCCGGTATATATTTTTAATATGGTAAAGGTCTTTCCGCCTCCGTTCCGGAGATGAAAAGACCTGTTTCTCAAGCTAGGTTTCGGTTTCCAGTACATCTTAGAAAGCGTTGTTATTTCTAAATGAAAACGGTTTGTGGTTTCATTTTATCATGAGAGGGTGGAATGTCAAGTGTTTTCTTGTCTTCTAAGCGTGTTCGGATTCAGCTGTTTTCGGGAAGCTGGTTGTTGTAAAGAGACAATACAATCTCAACGACATCCGGATCAAACTGGGAGCCGGAGCAGGCTTTCAGCTCCAAGAGGGCATCTGTTACCGGGATTGCCGAATGGTAAGGCCGGTCATGGGTCATAACATCAAACGAGTCCACTACGGTCAAAATCCGTGAAAGAAGAGGAATTGCTGTCTCCTTTAGTTCGTTCGGATATCCGGTTCCGTCCCAGCGTTCGTGGTGGCAGAGAATCAGGTTGGAAATACTGCTGAGTTCCTGCGAGGTGTTAGCGATATGATATCCCTTGATGGTATGCTGTTTCATCAGTTCCCATTCGCTGACGGTCAGCTTGCCGGGTTTGCGAAGAAGATTGCTCGGGATGGAAAGCTTTCCGATATCGTGCAGAATTGCAAGAAGCTCCAGTGAGGTCAGGTCGGCATCGGAAAGCCCCATACGGATTCCGACCATACGGGAAAGCGTTTTAACACGTTCGCAGTGTTCCTCTGTTTCAAAATCACTCTGGCTGAGGGTTTTCATCAGCGAGGTGACAAGGGAGCTTTTTGTACTTTTATGGTTCAGCAGTTTCTTGCAGATCATATTATTGCGAGCGGTAGACAAAAGGTGCTGCAGATTGTCATCATGTGCTTCGGTCTTACAGGCAACACCGAAGGCGATGGATAGTTCAAATTCAAAGGAATGCCGATGTTCGATGTCTGACAGAATGGAGCGGGCAAGGTCAAGGGCAATATTTTCCGAAATGTGCGGAAGTATCATAACCGTTTCGTCTCCATCCAAGCGTGCGAGATATGCATCGGTCGGAGCAGCGGCACGAATGGAGGTTGCCACATACCAAATCACATGATCGCCCATGGCTTCTCCGAATACGCTGTTTATCGTCTTCAGGCTGTCAATATCGCAGACAACAATTGAGATGGGGAGAGTCTCATTCTTATCGAATTCAATCAGAGTATTGTCAAAGTGGTGTTTGTTGTACAGACCCGTCAGTGAATCGACATTTGCAAGCTGTTCAAGAGTGTTGTACATTTCAGTCTGTTTTGTAAGGTCGTGAAAGACAAAAAACTTGCCTAAAATCCGGTCATGCGAATCCCGAAGCAGTTTGTAATGAACACGGTAATAAAAATTTTTAGAGCCGCGAAGCAGTGATATTTCAGCAGATGATTCCAACTCACCGGTGATCTGCATATTCTGAAGATTCATTAACGTAAGAAATTCTGTGAGCTTCATTTCGTATTCGTTCTTATGGTCAATCGGAAGTGTCCGAGCCGTACATTCACTCATGTCAATCAGAAAATCTTCATTATCAAATAAAACAATCGGAGTTGAAATGTAGGTAAATACCTGGGATCTTACCTGAGTGGTGAGAATTTTCGGGTGGTATACGAAGGTATAAAAATACAAGATGACACAATAGACGGTATAAAATAAAATTGAAGTATCCGGACCCTTCGAGCTGGCAACATAAAGGAAAACTGCATTCACCAGGACAATAACCAGTATGGAGACGCTTATTAACAGATATTTTCTGGTATAAACAAAAGCAACCGTACAGCACTTATAGATGAATATTGCAAAGAATAAGACCAGCAGAAAGTAACTGAAAGCCAGATGGGCATTAAACAGAGGTTTTTTTACATAGCCAAAATAATATTCACCGTCGTAATAGTTGAGATTATAAGAAATGGCACGTTCATGCCATGGATTAGTAATGAGAATCAAGGTGTCAATTCCGGCCAGGATATACATTGGTATAAGCCAGTATTGTTTATTCTTATGCAGGTCACAGTAGACACTCGCAAAGCGCAGAAGGGAAACCAGAACCAAATCAATACTGATAAATTCAAGACTATGACAGATTGAGGCAACCATATAGTTACTATTCAGTAAATAGCATGCATAGGAGGTGACTGTCAGAAGAGAAAAAAGCATAGCAGTACCAAGCGTCTTTGCAACGAGCGTTTTTTTCCGGTAAGTCATAACGGTTAACACCGTATCAAATAGTGCACATGCCAGATAAACCAATGCTAATAAGTGCTTACTCATGAAGGAACATCCTTTGCATTTTACTTTCTATCACGGGACAATCAGCACAGAGCCCGGATGAAGATATCTTTTTCTTTTGCAAGATCAATAAAGTCTGATCCGATCTTAATTATCGGACGTGAGAGCTGCTGCGGATTGATCATAACAACCTCGCCGACCAGAGAGTTTGAAAGAAGAACGGGAACTCCGATATAGGCCTGCACAATCCGGGTCAAAAACGGCAGCAGGTAAGAGGTTTCGAATTTTGCATAGCCGTTGCGTTCGAATTCAGCAACAACATCAAAGGGACTGATGCTTTCGCGATAGGTACGTAGGGCGGTCATTGCATCATAAACATCAGCAATTGCAACAATTTTTGCGAAAGAGGTAATTTCGTTGCCAACAAGATGATTCGGATATCCGGAGCCGTCCATTCGTTCATGATGCATCAAAATTGCGTCGCGCACACGGGAATCCAAATCATAAGGAGCCATGATTGATGCTCCGTAGGAAGGATGCTGTTTGATAATTTCAAACTCTTCATCTGTCAGACGCGTAGGTTTGTTAATCAGCTCATACGGAATTAAAAGCTTTCCGACATCGTGAATCATTCCGGCAAAGGTCAGTTGCCGCAGATCCTCTTCGTTAAAATCAAGCCATATCCCGATGGAATTGCATATCAGGGAAACGTTCAGGCAATGCATGTAGGTTGAGTCATCATAGTCCCGCATGCAGTGCAGAAGATCGAATACCTGAGTCGGACTGTAGCTTTCTTCCGTAAGCGAATATGCTGCTTCGGTTAAAACATTTGGATCATATTCTCTGGTATCCGAATCGGTAAGCTTTTGAAATTCATCACGAACAAAATTGGAGGTGGCCTGATAATTCTTCTGAAACTTCTTAAATTCCGGAGTCGAACGGACTTTGTTCCAGTGGCTGACAGAGGCTTTATCAATACATTCGGAAACTGAATCCGGAATAAAAACAGGTACCTTGTTAATCCGGAACAGCTTCATTTTAGTAATATTCTTTGCTGATATCATTGCCTGCTTTTCCAGTAACGCTGTTCCGTCCGGAAGATAAATCGTATCCGCCAGAATCATTCCCGGCAAAAGCTGGTCTAACGACAGATAGTATACTTTCATAGGCCCTCTCAGAAAACGGAGTTTCTCTCCGGTAAGAAAACAGGATTAGAATCAACTATATTTGTTAAATTATACTTCTTTTTTAGTAAATAAACAAGATTTATATTTATTTCAGTTATTATTTTCGCGGCAAAATCCGAAGAACAAAGAGAAGAAGTCTGCGATTAGTCATCGCATAGAGGAAAAAATGAGCAGAAGGCAAAAAAAACAAAAAACCAAAAAAGAAAGGATAATCGGAGGCTGTATTTCCGGGATTCTTCTTTGTGCGCTGTTTTCTGTACTGATTGCCGGATATATATACTGCAGACCATATATCGACAAGGTTCTTGTATTACGGGACAAGGCTAGAGTTCTTGCCGCAGCTTCCTCTGAGGAGTCCTTTCGAACTGCGGAAACCAGTTTGGTCTATGCCTCGGACGGAAGTCTGATCTCTGTATTGAAGGACGAAAAGGATGTTTATTATCTGACTGCCGACAATCTGCCTGAGGATGCCGTAAAATGTATGATGGTGACTGAGGATCGGAAGTTTTATACTCATAAGGGTTATGATATCAAGGCAAATCTGGTGGCAGCGTATTCCTATATTAAAAACAAGGGGATCTATCGCGGAGGGAGTACGATAACGCAGCAGCTTGCACGAAATGTCTTTTTGACGATGGATGTTACGCTGGAACGTAAAATTACCGAACTTTTTCTGGCAGCAGAGTTGGAAAAGAAATATACAAAAGACCAAATCATGGAGTTTTACCTGAACAATATTTATTTTGCCAACGGATATTATGGGATTCAAGCGGCGGCAATCGGGTATTTTAATAAAAATGCTTCAGCTCTTTCGTTGGCAGAAACGGCATTTGTATGTGCAATACCGAATAATCCGACGGAATATGACCCAGTGAAAAATTATAAGAATACCTTGGGAAGGCAGAAAACGGTTCTTGACCAGCTTCTGGAATGTGAAGTAATTAACACGGCAGAATACAAAACGGCATATACCGAGGAGATCAGCCTGAACCGAACGCAACGGGAAAAGCAGGATTACGCAGAAACCTACAGTTATTATTGTGCAATACGGGCATTGATGAAAAATCAGGGGTTTGTCTTCCAAAATGAGTTTTTGAATGAAAGTGACCGTGAAGAATACGAGGCACTCTATTATGAAAGCTACTATGCTGTACAGCGAAAACTGTTCACGGAAGGGTACCGCATTTACACTTCCATTGACCCTGCTCTGCAGGAAGAGCTGCAGGAAAGTTTGAATACGGGGCTTTCCGATTACAGTGAGGTCAACGAAGATGGAGTATATAAGCTGCAGGGTGCAGCGACCTGCATTGACAATGAAAGCGGTCGTGTGGTTGCAATCATCGGCGGACGCAGTCAGGAGTTTAGCGGCTATACACTGAACCGGGCTTACCAGTCCCGGCGTCAGGCCGGTAGTTCTATCAAACCGCTGATTGTGTATACACCATGGTTTGAGCGGGGATTGTATCCTGACGATCTGGTTCTGGACGAATATTTTGAAGGCGGACCGAAGAATTCCGGAAGTATTTATTCCGGTGAAATTACAGTACGCAGAGCCATTGAAATCTCAGCGAATACTGTAGCGTGGAAGCTTTTTGAGGAACTGACACCCAAGATTGGACTGTCTTACCTCCTAGATATGAAATTTTCGGGAATTGTAGAAACAGACTATGTACCGGCGGTATCGCTCGGTGGATTCACCTACGGAGTGAGTGCGCTGGAAATGGCAGCAGGATACAGTACTCTCGAAAATGACGGGATTTACCGTGATCCGACATGTATCGTCTTGATTACAGACGCAGACGGAAAAATTATTGTCGGAGACTCTGTCGAAAGCCATCGTGTTTACGAAACGAATGCTGCGCGAATGATGACGGATATCCTTAAGGGTGTTATGACTTCAGGAACCGGACGGAAGCTGATACTGCCCGATGTGATATCCGCCGGCAAGACTGGAACCACCTCCGATCGGAAGGATGGTTGGTTTATTGGATATACAGCATATTACACGACGAGTGTCTGGGTCGGCTATGATCTGCCGCAGCGGATGGAGGACTTATCCGGAAGCACCTACCCGGGACAAATCTGGCAGGATTATATGAGTAAAATACATGAAGGACTTGTTTCTGTTGATTTTACGGCTTATACTGATGATCGTCCACCGGAGGATGAAAGTGATACGGAAGTAAGATACAATGCATTCGGTGAACCAATCGATCCGGAAACCGGACTGCCGTATCCGACGGAGATTCCGGAGAATGATACTGGCACCGAAGACGGCAAAGATGTGACGGAGACCGGGGAAGCAGAAGACGGCGAAGAAACAGTAGAGACCGGGGAAGCGGAGGACGGTGAAGAAACAGCGGAGACCGGGGAAGCGGAGGACGGTGAAGAAACAGCGGAGACTGAGGAAGCAGAAAACGGTGAAGACAATACCGGAGAGTCTTCAAAGGAGGACGAGAAAGCGCAGTGGTTTGACCGGGGTTATGAACAGCAGGGCGGAAAAGATGGAACCGGAGAGGATACCGACCGAAATGCCAGCGGTTTTTATCAAGAATAAATAACTAATGAAGCGCAAACTTGAATAAGTACATACGTGCCTACACAAAAACGCTTCGATATGAGAGGTAAAGATGATTATAGATACACACAGTCACTATGACGATAAAGCATTTGATGCTGACCGCGATGAGATACTGAACAGTCTGGCAGAGGGCGGGATCAGCCGTGTTGTCAACATCGGAGCGGATCTGCAAAGCAGCAGGGCTACGGCAGAGCTTACGCAGAAATATAAATTTTTATATGGAGCAGTCGGAGTACATCCGGAAGGAATTAAAGAACTGGATGAAAGCGGGATGGAGCTGCTGCGGGAGCTCGCCCGGCTTCCGAAGATTGTAATGATTGGTGAGATTGGACTGGATTATTACTGGGAAAAGGAGAATCGGGAACAACAGATATACTGGTACCGCAGACAGCTTGCACTTGCCGCACAGCTGTCGCTTCCGGTTTGCATACACAGCCGGGATGCGGCAAAGGATACGATAGAAGTACTGGAGGATGAAATAAAACAGGCAGAAACCCGTGGACAGAAGCTGACCGGAATTATTCATTGTTTTTCCTATGGAACGGAGATGGCAGAACGGTTTATAAGGCTGGGCTTTTATTTTGGAATCGGAGGGGTTGTCACATTTAAAAACGCAAAAACTCTTAAGTCAGTAGTGGAAATGCTGCCGGCGGAGCGGATACTCCTGGAAACTGACTGTCCTTATCTTGCACCGGAACCCTGCCGGGGGAAAAGAAATTCGTCTTTGCACTTGCCGTATGTGGCAGAAGCAGTCGCTGCGCTGCGCCAGACCGATGCTGAAACGGTAATCCGTCAGACTGAAAAAAACGCACAGCAACTGCTTGGACTGGCTTGATCCGGTTCATTTTCAGCACCTTAAATTTTTGATAGTCGGCATTTTTTGAAAATATCTTTTCGTTTTTTTCCGTGTGGTACTGCGGGCTAGAAAAATTTATACGTTATCTACAGTGAAACCAAGATCGTCCAGAATTGCGACTGCTTTCAGAACAGCTGTATCGTCCACGGAAACCGTCTTGTTTTCAAGGCTTATTGTTAAATTAATACCTTCAGAGGTCAAGGCTGTTGTAATGCGTTTCACGCACATTTCACAGTGCATATCGGATACTTTCAGTGTTTTCATTGCTACCTTCCTTTCGGAGCGTTTTCAACGCATTAGTTTGTGAACAGTCTTAACAAGGTCTGTTACAACCTCTTCGTCACCGTTTTGTATTTCGGTCACCACGCAGGTGCGGATATGATTTTCGAGGAGCTCACGGCTGAATGCGTTCAGTGCGGCCTGTATCGCAGCAACCTGTGTAAGTACATCAGTACAGTAGGCGTCTTCCAAGAGCATTCTCTGAATTCCGCGAACCTGACCCTCTACACGTTTCAGGCGGTTCTGTAAGCTTTTTAGCTCCTCCGGTTCCCGGTGTTTTATTTTGTGGCAGCAGTTTTCTTTCATCTTATCCTCCCATACCTGTGTTTTTTACGCATAACAGACTTTATATCAGGCTGCGCACAGATATAAACTCTTCGGTTATTATCCGTCGATTCTTTTCTTTTTCAGTCTGAGTGCATTTGTTACGACAAACAGGGAACTTAGAGACATTGCAAGTCCCCCAATCATCGGTGAAAGAAGCAGGTGAAATGCCGGATACAGAACGCCTGCGGCAATCGGTATGCCAATCACATTATAACAGAATGCCCAGAACAGATTCTGCCTAATATTACAAATGGTAAGACGGCTCAGACGGATTGCCCGGTGAATATCTTCCGGATCGGATTTCATCAGCACGATGTCTGCTGAATCGATAGCAATATCACTGCCGTTTCCGATCGCACAGCCGATGTCTGCCAGGGTAAGTGCCGGTGCGTCATTGATTCCGTCGCCGACCATCATTACCGTGGCGCCCATCTGTTGGAAGCGTTTTACCACATCGGCTTTTTCCGTCGGGAGAACCTCCGCAATAATTTCGTCAAAACCGGCTTTGTGACCAATAAAATCTGCGGAAGCCTGATTATCACCGGTAAGCATAACTGTCCGGATACCCATTTTTTTTAGGGAGGCTACGGTTGTCCCTGCACCGGGGCGGATGGTGTCGGCAACAGCAATCAGTCCGAGCGGCGTATCGTTCCGGGCGACAATTACAAGCGTTTTCCCCTCATCAGACAAACGTCTCATATCACTCGATAAGGTCTGAATGTCGATGTTATTTTCTGTCATCAGAGCGGCATTTCCGGCAAAAATGCGTGTTCCGTCAGAAGCTGTGCCGACAAGTCCGCGTCCGGCTGGACTTGTGAAACTAAACACCGGCTCTTCTGTAATGCCCTGTTGTTCTGCATAGTCCCGGATTGCTCCCGAAAGAGGATGGTCGGAAAGCTTTTCAAGAGAGAGCGCAGCAGTAAGCAGTGCGGTACGGTCATTAGTAACGAGATCGGTAACCGATGGTCTGCCCTCTGTGACGGTACCGGTTTTATCAAAGATGACAACAGATACCCGGTGGGTGATTTCCAGTGCTTCTCCATTACGGATGAGAATGCCGTGCCGTGCCCCGAGTCCGGTTCCGACGATGATAGCCGTAGGAGTTGCAAGCCCCATGGCGCAGGGACAGGCAATCACCAGAACGCAGGTAAATATCTTAAGAGCAAAAGAAAATTCAGCGCCGCATATCAGCCAGACGATTCCGGAAACAAGAGCAATTACCATGACAATGGGAACGAATACACCGGCTACCTTGTCTGCAGCTCTGGAAATGGGTGCTTTTTTCCCTTGTGCATCCTCTACAAAACGGATGATTTTTGAAAGCGTTGTATCCTCTCCTGTTCGCGTAATACGGATATAAAGCGCACCGTCTACCGAAACACTTCCGCCGATTACTTCACTGCCGGAGGATTTGGAAACGGGAAGACTTTCGCCTGTAAGCATTGCTTCATTGATGTTGCCAAAGCCCTCTGTCACTATACCATCGAGTGGTACTCTGGCACCGGGACGAACCAGTACGGTATCGCCGGTCTTAATCATGGAAACCGGAACTTCCCACTGTCCGTTCTCATCTACGAGCACGGCAGTGTCAGGCGTCAGGCTCATCAGTTTTGTAATGGCATCTTTGGTTTTTTCCTTGCTGGTGCTTTCTAGGTATTTTCCCACCGAAACAAGTGCAACGACGACCGCGGCGGATTCATAATACAAGTTGTGTACCGCATGTACATTGTCTGAGATGAAAAAGGTCATCACCAGACTGTAAAAAAACGATGCTGTAGCACTGACCGCCACCAGGGTATCCATATTAGGATTTCCGTGGAACAAGGAAGAGAAGCCGCCGATAAAAAACTGCCGACCGCAGAATAGAACCGGAATGCAGAGTAGCAGCTGAAACAGAGCAGAGTTGACCGGATGGGAATCTATGGAAAGAATGTCCGGAACCGGAAATTCAGGAAAAAGCATCTGCCCCATGGAAAAGCAGAGCAGTATACCCGCAAAACAGACTGAAACCAGAAGACTGGCTCTTTCGTAATGCATGGATTTGTTCCTGCCAGAGACCGACGGAGTTGTACATGCGGTATGCAGGACAGCGGAAAAACCTGCTTTCTCGACTTTACGTATGATGTCTTCCGGGCGGCATTGTGTTTCGTCATACCGGATAGTCAGACGGTTCATAGGCAGATTTACATCACTTTGCTCTACACCCGGAAGCTTTCGTGTGATACGCTCTACCGCGCCGGAACATGCAGCACAGTGCATACCGCCAATGTCATAGATCTCTTCTTTCAAAGCCTCACCCCCAAATACCCTACCGGGGTATTTTTGTGAATTATCTTATCGCAGATAATCTTAAAAGTCAAGCTTTAGTATTTACAAAGTTTGATATTATATCCAGTACCCGGGAACTCCAGAATTCTGGACCTCCGTGATGAGCTCCGGGAATCCGGTAGAAGATTACTTCTTTGTCAGCAGCCATCATTGCGGTATGTCCTCCCGAGGAATCGCCCATAACAAAAACCTTTGCAGGATTGATTTCGTATTCGTCTGCATGCTGCTTCATATACCGGATTCCGGCTTTTGCATCCAGCATTTGGGCAGGAAACGGAGAAAGCTCCGATTCCCGATATTCGAGCAGAGCAATGGCAAATCCACAGTTTGCAAGAAGGGTGAGCTTCGGAATTTCGCCTTTCACGCATTGCTTATGAAAGGCAGATCCGGGAATATATACAATCAGAGGAATCCGGCCGGAGCAGAGGGGACGGATAATCTGCAGATACAGCTTTCTGTCTCCTCTTGTAAGATAGTGGACATCTTCGTAAAAATTAAAGCAATGATTGTCTGATTCCGGCGATAGCTCAAGCATTCCCTTGCAGGAAGCTGAACTGGCGGGAAACTCATTTCTACTTACATTCAGTATCATTTTTATCCTCATTTCTGCGCGGCTTTTCGCGCATAACAGACTTTTTCAAGCACCACGCAGGCATAAATCTGTGTGTGAAAAGTTCTTTTTTCAACCTAATCTCCGATGGTAATAAATTTATATGCACTAATCGTTAATGGTCACGTCCAGCCAGCACCAGAGCCAGTTCAGCTGATTGTCCAAAAATGCAGCGTCGACGCAGTCGGAGCCGAGAGACTCTAGAATTGTTGCTTGAATATCATAATGCCGGAGAGCGATCCACGTTGGGATTTGAGCAAGATCAATATCTGTAACAGAGCAGTAGCGATTGTAACCGTCTAAAAAGCGTTTGGTATTTTCACGAGTAACGGAGACCGCTTTCTGAAACTGCGGTTTCGATACGATAAAGTAATCACTGACATCGCACATGGTTGCTATATCGTAAACCGGATATCCTTGTCCGCAGGCATCAAAGTCGTATACAATGATCTCGTTCTCCCGCAGGAAGAGATTCCCGGGATGAAAATCTCCATGCATGAATCCGCTGCTGCAGTGGACTGCTTTGTTCCACAAAATGGCAGCAAGTGTCTGGAATTCTTCGGTATGAGCATATTGTTTATTTTTCAAAAGAGTAAGATAGCGATCGGTGAAAAACGGTTTATCAAAGACCGGCAGTGTTCCGGAAAAGCCTTTGTTTTGTTATTATTGACACCAGCAAAGGAAAAAAATATAATAGTCTGTATTGTAAAATGGGGATTGATATAGCATTATACCACCGTGTTTTGAGATAGAAAGGAAGTCGTGACAATGAACACCTATGAGCGGATATATGAAGCTGTGAAAATGATTCCGCCGGGAACAGTGGCAACTTACGGACAGATTGCTGCGCTTGCCGGGAATCGGCGGATGGCACGTGTAGTGGGGTATGCACTGCATAAGAATCCGGATCCGAATGCGATTCCCTGTTACCGCGTAGTCAATAGGGAAGGCGGGGTATCGGAAGCATTTGCTTTCGGCGGTGAAAATGAGCAGATCCGTCTGCTTGAAGCAGAGGGTGTCCGGTTTGTGGACGGACATGTTGACATGGAAAGGTTCCACTGGGAAACCCCGTGGCTCGACTAAAGCAAAGGAGCCCAGCGAGGAGTAAAATAAAACTGTATGTAACCGGAGGATGATGATGAGACTGAGACCATATCGAAGTGAAACCGATTTTGAATATATAAAGAAGTGGGTCAGTGAGGAACGAATCCATGCCCTGTGGTCTGCGCTGCTGACTCCATATCCTCTTGAGCAGGCTTCATTTCAGGAACTGCTTTGCAGGATCTGTCGTGAGCAAGGTGGGGATGCTTTTGTCTATACAGAAGAAGACGGTCAACCGGCAGGCTTCTTTGTGTACTCCGTCAATTGCAGAGAAAATACGGGGTATCTGCGGTTTATCGTGGTTGACACCTCTCTTCGCGGAAAGGGTTATGGAACCCGGATGCTGCAGACGGCATTACGCTATGCGTTTGATATTACCGAAGTCGAGTCTGTCGGACTTTGTGTATTTGATGTAAATGAACAAGCAAAACACTGCTACGAAAAAGCAGGGTTCTGTCAGGAAAAAACAGTACCCGCCACAATCATTTTCCGTGAGGAATACTGGGGCAGGTGCTTTATGAGGGCGTTTGCCTCAAAGGCATAAAACCTCTTTGGATTACAGAGACAGTGCATTGGCAAGGGAAGCAAACTCGGTGAGACCAAGCTTTTCGCCGCGAATTGTTGGGGAGATACCACATACGCCTAGAGCTGTAAGAAGCTGTTCTTTTGTAAAAGAAAGTTCGGAATAATTGAACAGTCCGTTGAGCAGTGTCTTTCGGCGCTGGTTAAAGGACGCACGAATCAGCTGGAACATGAGCACCGGATCACGGACTTCTACCGGTGGCTGCTTGTGGAGCTTGAGCCGGATCACCGCTGAAGCAACATTTGGCCGGGGCATGAAACAATTCTGCGGAACATTTGCGGCAAGATATGGTTCTGTATAATACTGTACTGCAAGTGACAGAGCTCCGTAATCGGAGGTACCTGGCTGTGCCTGCATCCGGTCTGCGACTTCTCGCTGTACCATAACGGTCATATTGTCCATCGGAACGCCGGTTTCGAGCAGTTGCATGATAATCGGAGTCGTGATATAATAGGGCAGATTAGCAACGATCTTGATCGGTCGGCCCTGATTGCGTTCCCGAACCAGAGCATAGAGATCGAGCTTCAGAATATCGTCATTGATTACTGTAACATTCTGATAAGAGGCGAGTGTGTCATGGACTAAGATTGGAATCAGATTCCGGTCGATTTCCACAGCAACCACTTCTCTGGCGGCTTCACAGAGGTACTGGGTCAGGGTACCGATTCCGGGACCGATTTCTACGACGAAATCATCCTTGGTGATTTCGGCAGCGCGGACAATCTTTTCCAGTACGAACGGGTCAATCAGAAAATTCTGACCATATTTTTTTTGAAAATTAATTTTATATTTTTGAAGAATTTCAATGGTATTTTGCGGGTTTCCTAAGCTTGCCAAGGGGAGTCCTTTCCGTAACGGACAGGCACTGAGCGTGCGTTGTCCGTACTTAGCAGGAACAGGGAGTTCCTGTATAGTAATGCGTGAAATACTGATAATGCCGGTTTTCAGAATAACTTAACTGTAAAAGCTGTCTTAGACCGCTAACAATTTCATTATAGCACGAAAGGCAAAGAAAGCACAAGTTAAACCAACAGTTACGCAAAGCATAATACCAAGCGGTTCACATATAAGCAGTGCGGAAATGAGGAGCAGGATGAAAAAGAACGGTATTTATTTCAAAGAAACGAAACAGACAGAAGCCTCCCCGGAGGAAGCATCAAAGAACCGCCGGCGTAGATTTATCCTGGTTGTGATTTATATTCTGATTACGCTGGGAGCTGCGGTGGTATATCTGTTTGTAGCAGCGAGAGGGACACAGTACCTGACCGCATTTTTACTGGCATTGTTTATTATGGTAACCTGTGTGGAGGTGTATCTTTCAAATCCGGAAAAGAAATCTTTCTCTTTACTGAAAAAAATGTTCAACAAGCAGTAAGGATAAGCAGAGGAAACTCTGAGAGCTTTGCTGCATCGGAACAGGCGGCAGGAAAGGCGGTGTAATGAATAAAAAAGACGGATTTTTATCCGAACTGATACAGGTGCTGACAGCACCGACCTATTATTTTTACTGTCTTGCACTGGTAATCATTTATCTTCTGCAGTATCTTCCGGCACTTTCGGGACAGAGTGCGCCGGCGGCACCCGATAGTGCGGCAGGAGCGGCGGCACGGGTATTTGCCGATGTCATGGGCGCTTTTCTGGTTTTTTTCCCGGCATTTGTTGTATCAACGTCTACAGCACGAGACAGAAAAGCAGAGAAACTACAGCATAGAAAACCAAGAGAGGGAATGACAGCGGTGGAAGCTGTCGGACTGCGGACTACAGTTCAGCTTCTGACGTTGTTTCTTCCGGTACTGCTGCTTTCCGTTGCGGCGATGTGCGGAGCAGACGGTACGTTTATGGAACGGATGACATTTCCGAAGCTGGCTGTATTCTGGCTTCTACCCACATTATTATGTGTTACGGCTCTGTCCGGTCTTGCAACAGAGCTTTTCGGGACAGTATGGACAGGAATCGTAATTTTACTGCCGGTCTGGATTATTACACTTGGAACTACTGCAAATGTGGGAGACTATGATTCCTGTCTTGCCGTTCGCCATGCGGTGTTTGGTGCTTACGGGGAGTATCAGGCAAATTACGAACAGCTGGTTTGGAATCGCGGAATTGTAACCATGGCTGCGGTGCTTCTGATTGCGGCTACCGTTATGGTATACCGGCGCAGACACTCTGCTGAAATAAAAGCATAATCAATACAGAGAGAGTGTGGAGAACACTCGGGAACGGAGAATTCTATGGAAGAGAAAGCAAAGGTTTATTTTACGGATTTACACACAACACATGATAACAATTTGCTGAAGAAGCTCGAGAAGCTTGTTACGGCAGCAGGGATGGACAAGATTGATTTTAAAGGAAAATATGTTGCAATCAAAATCCATTTCGGAGAACCGGGAAATCTTGCCTATTTGCGTCCGAATTATGCGAAGGTGATTGTAGACATGGTGAAGAGGCTTGGCGGAAAACCATTTCTGACTGATTGCAATACCCTGTATATCGGGCGGCGAAGCAATGCTATCGACCATCTGGAGGCGGCTTATGAGAACGGTTATAACCCGTTTACCGTGGGCTGCCCGATTATTATTGCGGATGGTCTGAAAGGAACGGATGAGGCAGTGATTCCGATTGATGGAGAATATATCAGCAATGCAAAGATCGGACATGCACTGGCAGATGCGGATATAATAATTTCATTGAGTCATTTTAAGGGACACGAAGCAACCGGTTTCGGAGGAACATTTAAGAATATCGGGATGGGCGGCGGTTCACGTGCCGGGAAGAATGATATGCATTCCTGCAGCCAGCCGCTGGTACAGGGAGGAAAATGCATCGGCTGCGGAGCCTGCACCAGAGCCTGTGCTCATGATGCAATTCGGGTATATGACCACAAGGCCTCCATTGATTATGATAAGTGTATGGGCTGTGGACGTTGTGTCGGAGCCTGTCCTCAGGGTGCAACCTGTGAGCCAAGCGAAGATGCCAATGATATTCTGAACTGTAAGATGGCAGAATACACCTATGCAATCATCAAAGATAAACCTAATTTCCATATCAGTCTTATGATGGATATTTCACCGCTCTGTGACTGCTATGGAGACAACGATCTGCCGATTCTTCCGGATATCGGAATGGCAGCTTCCTTTGATCCGGTTGCACTCGATAAGGCTTGTGCGGATCTCTGTAATACACAGCCGGTAATGCCGGGCAGTTGTCTTGACGTAAAGCCGCATAATCATCATGATCATTTTACTGATCTGCATCCAGATACAAACTGGAGAAGTACATTGGAGCATGCCGAGAAGCTGAAGCTTGGAACGATGAATTATGAACTGATTCGCCAGTAATCCTGCTGTGCGGTGACGGCAAAGCCTGCTTTCTGATACATGCAGAAGGCAACGGCATTCTGACTTGATACCTGCAGGGAAATACGTAAATTTTTCGGTATTTCTGCCAGAAGATCCATAAGAAGAGCCTTTCCGTAACCGTAACCACGGTATTCCGGATCGATTCCGAGTCCGAAGATGGTACAGGAAGCGGATTCGGTACAGAGACTTGCCATGCCGAGGATAGTGCCGGACTCCGTAAAGATATATTTGTATAATGAGAGATTGTGCGCATGAAAGGACTGTTCCACCCAGTGCAGAGAGGCTTCCGGATCCGAATCAAAGAACAGTGCATCCAGCCGGGCGAGGGCTGGAAGATCTTGTATTTCTGCCAGAACCAAC
Organism: uncultured Lachnospiraceae bacterium; assembly: GCA_964602475.1. Lineage (GTDB taxonomy): Bacteria > Bacillota > Clostridia > Lachnospirales > Lachnospiraceae > SZUA-448. The sequence goes on from CAZRRN010000010.1 coordinate 27,771, forward strand.
CTTGGTGTCCGGTGGGACGAGGTAAATGCATCCGCCGGTGTATTTGTCTTATTTTCTTTCGGAGAACTTCCGGAAGGAAAGCCATTAGACAAGGTCATCTGGTATTCGGAAGACGCCAGAACCGAACCAAGTGCTTTCATAGCGGCTGTCGAAGCGAGCGCCTGCGGTTCACAGACAAACAGTTGTCCTCTGATTCCTGCAGCAGACAGATGGTGCTGTGCACGTGACAGGAGTTTCCGGAAAATACCTTGCTGCCGATGTGCCGGATGAACAAGAGCATTCAGCTCGGCATCTTTCGGTCCCGGAAGAAAAAGACTTAGAAAACCGACCAGCTCCTCTCCTTCATAGGCAAGGAAAAACGCAGGGAAATCTTTACGATAATTCAATTCTGTGGCACGACTGACATAACCTTTGGTACCGTCGGTATGACGGCATCGTGTTTCGAGTGCGAATAGCTGAGCTTTGTGAGTTTTTAGCAGACGCTTCAGTTCTTTATACTGATACATGAACGCTCCTTTTCTACAGACACTTAAGGAGTGTTTGTTTCATGTCCCGAACCTTATCGGTCAAATCACCGATCAGTTTGCAATAGGCTGTCTTCTGGCGATTGAAGGCATCCTTCAGAAAGCAGATTTCTTCTGAATAATCGTTACAGTTATCTTCTTTCTTCTGCAATAAACTTTGTACTGTTCCGAACAGACTGACGTAGCCGATAATCCTGCCGTAGCCCCATTTCAGACGCTCGCGTGGCTGGTCAAGCACGGAGGCGGTAAAATGTCGGTAAACCTCTTCTTCAAACATAAAAGCATACCGGTTGTTGTCAATCTCATAAATCTTACGGAGTGCGATAGAAAGATTATCCTCTGCCAGACTTTCTGCTGCACCGTTCAGAAGCTCCAGGCTTTCCTGCAGGGTAACATGCGGGAAGACAACATTTCCATACCAGTCGATACGTACAAAGGTATCCTGTTCATCCCGGAACAGGTTAAGCAGTGTTTTTTCTAGTTTAACCGTCTCTTCGGTGCGAGCCCGTGCTTTGTTCAGCTCCTGTAAATGCTCATAGAGCTCTGAAGCCGCCGCTTCGGCTTCGGTAAGCTCTGTGACAAAACCCTCGGCATCTGCACCAAGTTCGAGGCAAAGCTCCGAATCCAGTGCTTCCCGTAGGCTTTCAAACAACGGAGCGAAGTTTAAAGGTACCGTAACCGTACGGTCAAGCTCAAGCAGGAGGAGACCGAACAGTTCGTGATGAAGGCGATAAACATCCTCATCGAAATAGCTGTCGTTGTCAAACTGCGAATGGTAATTTGTCTCCATAAAGCTTCCGCTGGTAAAGTCATTGACCATGGAGGGAATTCCTGCAATAGAGAAGGTGAAATCATCCGACCAGGTTTCAATCGGAAAGGTGATCTGTGGATCCTCCGGATAGGCAGCGGTCAGCTCCGGAAGCTCTTCTAAGAAGCTTTCCAGAAATTCGGCGTATTCATGTGTACTGCGGATACGGGCACGGGTTCCGTTTGAAAGTGCAGGGAGTTCGAAATTCAAATCGGCAATTACCTGTCCTGACCATTCCGGGTGTGCGGTAAAGACCTGCTCATAGGCTCCGGTAGACCAGTCGAACTGGGAATCTACAACGCCCCATTCTTCTGCTGCCATAGCACAGAACAGGATGGTGTTTTCCGGTTTGTACCCGCTCGCCATCAGTGATCTTCCGATACCAAGCATCATGGAGACGGCGGTATTGTCATCCTGAAAGCCGTCAAAATACGAATCATAATGAGCAGAAAGCATAATTTTCCGCTCCGGATTTCGTCCGGTGATTTCCCCTATCACGTTGTAAGTTATCGCATTCTTCTTAACACGCGTATCGGCATCGAGAAATACTCGGATTTCACCGTATTTTTCAAGCAACTCCTTCAGCTCTCCCGCATCCTGTCTCGAAATGGAAAAGGCAGCGGCTTCGGAAGGACCTGCAATATCCTGTGCATTAAGTGAATCGTCATCCACCTCTCCATATCCGCCGGTCTGGACGGCAATGACCGCGCGTGCGCCCTTCAAATGTGCCTGATAGACCGGGTAGTTTATCCACCATTCATCGCGCTGGTTAATTTCTACAAGTACAAGTTTCCCGCGGACATCCAGATTACGATAATCCTGTGAAGTTCCTTTACCGGCATAGACCAGTGAAAGTTCTTCAGCACCGTCGGTGACCAGTTCGGTTTGATAAGCACCAAGCTGGATACTCCGGCTTTTCCCGCGACGGTCGGTAATGAAAAGAATTGCACGACGGAATTCCCAAGAGTCTACGGTAACCGGGTCACGCCAGACACGTGAAAAACCAAGCTTCCGCATTTCGCGCTCCAGCATTTTTCCGGTATTGATTTCTGCTTCGGAGCCGGCAGTTCTGTAACCAAGTACCGGGTTGGTACGGTGCTGCTCCATGCGCTTTGCCAGATGGTAGGAGTACGGGATATCAAGGTGTTTCAGGTATTCTTCCTGTCGGTTCATCGGCTGCCTTCTTCCCGCTGCCGGGACAAAAGCCAGACAGCAACAATGTTCAATGAAGCTAATGTAGCACATTTTCGATTGAAAATCAATGCATCGCGAAGATACGTCAGTGCGGGAGATTTGCGCGGAAATCCTGCTTTCGGCAAAAATAACCTTTAAAAGAAAGGCTGTTTGTGATATTCTTTTTTTAGTTGTATTTGATATTAATACAAAAAGGTGGGGTTTACATTTATGGAGAGAAAAGACGATAACAGAAACTGTTATATGCTTCGAGGATTACTTGCATGGAAGGGCTATGACTGGTGGTGGCACTCCTTTACGGGAACTAATGCATCAACCGGGGAAGAACGGCAGTTTTTTATTGAATACTATATCATGAATCCGAAACGTGGCGGTGAGCAGCCGGAGTTCGGACTTGACGGAAAGAAAAAACCTGCGTATGTTATGATTAAGGCAGGTGAATGGGGAGGCAAAGGAAAACAGCTGCACCGTTTTTTCGGTACAAAGGAGCTGGAATGCGATACCGATGAACTTAGAGTTGTGGTTGGAGACTGCTTCCTTTCCGAGACTGTTCTAAAAGGAAATGTAACCGTATCGGAAGAAACAGCGTGCAGTCATCCGGAATACATGAGTGATGCGGGAAGTATGAGCTGGCTTCTGCAGGTTGACAAAAAAACAGAGTATCAAGTCGGATACGGTGCCTCTGCCCTGTTCCGGAAGCTGAATGCATTTCAGATGTACTGGCATGCGGCGGGAATGCGTACCGAATATAATGGAACGGTATTTTTTGACGGAGAGCGTTATAGCATAAGTTCTTCCACCTCTTACGGATATGCAGACAAGAACTGGGGAACGGATTTCACAAATCCCTGGATCTGGCTTGCAGGATGCAGTATTACAAGCAGGCTGACCAATGAGCCGTTGAATGATACATCGTTTGATTTCGGAGGAGGCTGTCCAAAGATTTTTGGAATTCCCATGAAAGAAAATCTGCTCGGAAAGATCAGATACAAGGGAAAGGATTATGAGTTCAATTTCTCAAAGTTCTGGACATTTTCCCAAACAAAATTCCGCTGCAAAGAAACAGAAAAAAATATTGTCTGGCATGTTCGTCTGGCCAGTCTGTATGGTGCAGTCGAAATCAGAGCCGTCTGTCCCAAACAGGAGATGTTGTTGATGAGGTATCAGGCTCCGGACGGAAGCAGAAAGCATGACCGCCTCTGGAACGGAGGAACCGCCAGGGCTGAAATAAAGCTTTACCGAAGAAGCTTTGGTCGGCTCAGACTGGTGGATGAGATGACCGCCGACCGCGTAGGCTGTGAATGGGGAACCTATAATTAATATCTGCGAACTTATTTTTCCAAGGAGAGCTGTTTCGTCACGAATGACGGAACGGCTCCCTTTTTGAAATGACAGATCAATGTCCCAGACGTGTTTGTTAACGTAATTTCAACAGTATAACGAGAAACCGTTTCGGGCAGCAGAGAATCGTTCCGGTAGTTGTACTCGGAGGACACAAGAGCTTCTGCCAGCTGCTGAAGCTCAGAGGAATCGGTTACCCGGAGCGTTGCGATTGCAGCATATTGTGAGTAGTATTTTTTATAATCTTCTTTGGATACTGAATACTGCAAACCAGACAAATCATCCTCAGCATATGAAAGGCTGTCTTCCGGCAGATAACATGAAACAATAACCGAAGAAATGTTTGCACCGGTCAGGTCAGGAATGGCAGTAAGGTCAAGTCCGTGTGCCTGCATATATCCAATAGTTCGTGAAAATCTAGGATACACCGGATAGGTCCCGGCAATGCAATCGTAGGTTTGGTTTTCTGGTGTCTGCGCGGAAAAAGATACATAACCTATCGGATAATCGGTCTTAAGATCGGAGGACATAAGCTCGCGCAGATCTGCACAATATGCCAGGAACAGTTCACAGGATTCCGTCTCCGACAGAGATCTGGATTCGGTTCCGAGACTGTCAGTCAGATAAGCATGAGCAAGCCAAGACTCCGGAAGCTGCAAAAGACCATAATAAAATTCTTTGTATTCCGGCATGTTATAAAGATTACAGTAAGATGCCCGGAGTTCTTCTTCTGCTGGACAATAGTAGCAGCGGTAAATACTGCGTCCGCTTTTCAGAGTATACCGAACCAGAATCGTGTCATATTCGGTATCAGAACCGATATCGGATAAACTGCTCAGCAAAATGGGGTTTCCGGTCTGCGAATGATTCAGGGCTTCTTCAGCAAAGCTGAAAAGTTCGGAAAATTCGGTTATTTCCATGTCTTTTAAAAGCGTACGCTGGCTTGAATAGCAGAGGCTTAGTTCGTCCTGTTTCTCGCAGACATCAATCTCTCCGTAATCCGAAAGATAAGAGGGCATCAGAACTCCCATTGACTGAATGCGATCCTTTCCCGGCTGATAAGAATCGTAGCCGGCCAGATCAAATATAAAGAATACAATGATTCCTGCAAGAAACGCAGCGCAGACAGCCATTTGCCGTACATGGGAGAAGACCTTGCGGAAATCAAGATGGATTATGATATCAATTACAGTCCAGGACAGCAGGAACCCAAAGCACAGACCGAAGAAGAACCATCCCCAGTAGGTACTGCCGGAAGAAGAAAAGCTGACAAAGCTGACGGCGCAGTAAATCGATAGAGGGAGAGCTCCAAGAAACCGAGCCGGAATGTGACACCAGTGAAAAGCGAGTGCTGTCCCGGCTGCTTCCATTGGCCGGTGCCGAAAGAAGTAAAATGACAAAAGGAAGCCAAGCGCAGTCATCAGAAATAAACCGAGTACTCCGACACAAAATTCCACGTCAAGGAACGGAACCTCTGCGGAGTAATTCAAGGAAAGCAGTCCGACAAGGCGTGCAATCGGAGAAAAGGTCTGCAGATACCGGTCCATAATATCCGAGATTGGAAAATAAGTTAAGAAGAATATTTCAAAGCAGGAGGTCAGGTTGTAAAGCAGCAGGGACGGGTACACCATGATGAGTCCAAGCAGAACAAGGGAAACTGCAAGCTGTCCGGTCAGAAGAACTGCAATCGAAGACAACAGAAAGACAGAAAGAAATCCGAGCAAATGTACCAATATGAGACATAAAATGGTAGGAACCAACTCTCCGATCAGGATGCCCTTAGCACTCCCAACTATACAGGCAAGCACTAGATTGGTCAGGTATGGTACAAGAAAGATCAAGACAGCGGTGACCGTCTTCATAGTAAAATAGAGTTCCCGACGAACCGGCAGGCTGTGGTACATATCCACTTTTTTTCTTGAGAACAGGTAACCAAACAATGACAAACCGCAGACCACTGCCAATAGAATCAAATATACGTAATCATGAGAAATACTGTTCAGAAATCTTGTCCGGAGCACTGTCCCATCTACGGTATTATTGATGCGTTCCATGTATATGGCGGTTGTAAGTGGAAGCGCGATAAAAAAGGTCAGTACACTAAGAGCCACTAGCCACACCTTCTGTTTCAGTTCCTGCAGCAGAAGATTAAAAAATAAGGCTTTTGATGTCATAACCGGTCACCTCCGTTTCACTGATAAAGATTTCTTCAAGCGATAAGGGCAGCAGTTCAAAGAAAAGTGGATGAAACCCTGCAAAATAATCCGGCAGCTGCTCTCTGTCGCCGCGAATGGTCAGAGTATACAGAGAACCGCGCTGTTCCTGCTTTAGAAGATTCAGCCCTTTAAACACAGTGTTCACTTCTGTCTCAGGAGCAAAGGCGCATTGAACCTTGCAGAGATTCTCCCTCATATCGTCAATATCCTTGGACAGCAGGACTCCGCCGCGGTGCAACAGCCCGACACTGTCGCAGATATCTTCAATCTCGCGGAGATTATGTGAAGCTATGACCGGTGTAAGACCGCGGTTTGCCATTTCACGGGCAAACAGACTTTTAACAGCCTGTCGCATAACCGGATCAAGCCCGTCAAAGGTCTCATCACAGAGAATGTATCTGGTTCCTGAGCAGAGTGCACAGATGACAGAAAGCTGTTTTTTCATACCTTTTGAGAAGGTGTTGATCTTTCGTCTGCGGTCGAGCCCAAATTGTGAAGTCAGCTCTGTAAACTGTTCTGTTAAAAAACCTGCATAAACACCGGAATAGTACTGTAGCAGATCATTGGGGGTACTGTTCTCCGGATAGTATTGCTCATCAGAAATATAGAACAATTTACGCTTCGCTTCAGGATTCTCATAAACTTCTTCCCCGTCTATAAGAATCCGTCCGCTGTCTGAACAGAGAACGCCGCTTAAGATACGCATAAAGGTGCTCTTCCCGGCACCGTTTGTACCTATAAGTCCAAAGATACTCCCGTCACGGATTGTCAGTGATACCCTGTCAAGTGCCGGAATAGTGTCGAATTTTTTGGAAATATCAAATGCTTCTATCATATTGATTCGCCTCCGATCGTGTCTCGGTACTCAATCTGTATCAGCCGCTGAATTTCTGATTCAGGAACCTTCAACCGGTACAGCGTCTGCAGGCATAGGCGGAGCTCCTGCAACAGCTCATTCTGACGATCGTCCTTCCACCCTGACTCTGCATTTACAAAACTTCCGCGTCCGGTGACAGAATAGACAAGACCGCAGCGCTCCATTTCGGCATAGGCACGCTGGACAGTATTGGGATTAATGGATAACTCCATGGCAAGACTTCTCACAGACGGAAGAGGGGTATCGGGCAATAAAATACCTCGCAGAATAAGTTCCTGAAACTGCTCTGTAATCTGCTCATATACCGGCTTTCTGTTTTTATAATCAATTACAATCATAGAAAGCACTCCCTTCTCATAAGCTGTATTAACCGTATTAACTGTATTAATACAGCAGAAGTATAGCATGGAATGAAGAAGGAGTCAAGCAAAAGTTGCGTAGCAGTTAAGAAATATGAATATCTCCGTTTTAACCCGCATATATACAGACATGAAGAGTTTGTCCGCATACGGACGAAGGGAGGAGCTATGGCGGAATATAAACGCTGGATGGCATATTTGTATAATTATGAAAACGGACTTAAGAGGAACTGTATTGGAACGGCGCGCATTGAACGGCGAGGTAAGGAGGCGAGGACTACGGTATCGGTACAGATTCCGAGTATGTCAAATGAACGCCTGAAGGCTTTTTTTTACACAAGAATGACAGGAGTAATACGAGGAATCGGAATCGGTGAATTTAATGTAAACGGAACACTTGGCAGCTGGCAGATTAGCATGAATGCAGACAGTATGGACGGAAACGGGCTTTTGCTGGAGCACATGGACGGGCTTTTAATCTGTCGGGATTCGGACAAGTACTTTGCTTCTGCGTGGGATGAGCGCCCGCTGCTTGGTTCAGAGGTTCGGGTAATCCTTGCAGAGTTCGAGCGTGAGCGTATTGCAGAGCTTGAGAGAAAGAAAATTGTCGAACAGGAGCTGGCCTATGTCGAACAGAATCGTATGGAGAAACTGGCGGACGAGTGGAAAAAGGCAGAAGAGAACATAACAGAATCAGTAGAAGACAGTCTCTGTGAGGGGAAACCTGCATCTGTACAAGAATGCATGAATACGGATGAGGGTGTGGGAGAAAAACAGAAGGACGCAGCTGAGCTTATAAAGGAGGAAGAACAAAGAAAAGCAGCTGAGCTTGCAAAGGAGGAAGAACAAAAAAAAGCAGCTGAGCTTGCAAAGGAGGAAGAACAAAAAAAAGCAGCTGAGCTTGTAAAGGAGGAAAAACAAAGAAAAGCAGCTGAGCTTGTAAAGGAGGAAGAACAAAGAAAAGCAGCTGAGCTTGCAAAGGAGGAAGAACAAAAAAAAGCAGCTGAGCTTGCAAAGGAGGAAGAACAAAAAAAAGCAGCTGAGCTTGTAATAGAGGAAAAACAAAAAAGGGAACTGGCGGTGGAGAGGAACCGAGCTATAGACCTTGCGGCGGCAGAAGAACAACAAAGAACTTTAGGGCTTAAGGTGGAAACGAAAAACTTTGAGAATTCGGCAACGCGCATCTTTGACCAGAATCCGGTGATCTGGCCGTTTAGCGAGCCGTGGGCGGAAAAATGTGTCAAGCTGGAGCTGGAGGATATTGGGCTGCTTCCGCCAAAATTCTGGCAGCTCACCTCAAACAGCTTTTTAATGCACAGCTATTACGGCTACCGTCATCTTTGTCTGGCTAGGAGGCGTGAAAAAGGAAACATCTTATACGAGCTTCTTATTCCGGGAATATACAATGAACGCGAAAACGAGCTAGCTGAGCTGTTCGGTTTTTCTTCTTTCCGTTGTGCTAAAAACAGGCCGGTTGCGACCGGTGAATATGGTTATTGGTCAATGCCGGTTGTATTTCCGGATTGAAAAACATCGGAATATTAATCAATTCCACGTAATTCGACTCGCTTAAAATAAGGTCTGAGGAGCTCCTTCATTGATAGGAGCTCTTCTTTTGAAAAAGCATGAAACGTTCCCATTGGAGCGCCGACCAAGGTATCGGTATCGCGAAAGGACTGAAGATAATACATATCAGCGCCTTGAAGCCAGCCACCAATCTCGAGAAGATCCTGTTTCGTATGAAACTCGCGAACCAGAGTGGTACGAAATTCATAAGCAATGTCGGAATTCATCAGCAGCATAGCTGTTTTACGCACGGAAGCAGTGATAAAGTTGTCAGCCGCTATAGAGGGGGAGCCAGAGTCGGTAATCCTGTGCATCAGTCCGGCAGTTGCGGCATATTTTTCTGGTGTGTTTTTAATGTCCATGGCAACATAGTCAAGAAGCCCTTGGGAAAGCAGCGTGTTTACCGTATCGGGTCGGCTCCCATTGGTGTCAAGCTTGACCAGATAACCAAGCGACCGTACTTTGCGGATAAAGTCTTCCAGATCCGGCTGCAAAGTTGGTTCACCTCCGCTGATACAGATTCCCTCAAGAATACCGGAACGCATTTTTAAAAAATCCAGAATCTCCTTCTCGGAAATTAGTGGCTGACTCGATGGGTTCAATACCAGAGAGGAGTTTTGACAGAACGGACAGCGATAGTTGCAGGAACCTGTAAAGACGAGACACGCCATATGTCCCGGGTAGTCTAATAAGGTAAGTTTATTCAATCCGTGAATCTGCATTAGCCTCCTCCTGTTCCTGCTTCAGCCGGTATCTCAGCTCTGAAAAAAAGTCCGAGAGTACAGCGGAGCACTCTTCCTGTAGTATATGATAGGTTATTTCTACCTGGTGATTAAACTCTTTCATCTGCAACAGGTTGATTATTGAACCGGCACAACCGGCCTTTGCGTTCATTGCACCGATAACAATACGGTCAATTCTAGCCTGCACAACGGCACCGGAACACATTTGACAGGGTTCCAGAGTTACGTACATAGTACAGCCTTCCAGTCTCCAGTCGCCGAGTTTTTTACTGGCTTGATCAATGGCCAAAAGCTCGGCATGCGCCAGTGTGGATTTGTTTCTTTTCCTTTTATTATAACCGCTACCGACAATCTCGTCATTACAGACAATAATACAGCCGATGGGAACTTCGCCTATTCTTGCAGCACGCCGTGCTAGTGATAATGCTTTTTTCATATATTGTTCGTCTGTCATATTTTATACATCCTTATTGAAAAATACACCAAATCAGGAAAACCCTTCACCGATTTATTTACGACTGCAGCAACAGTGTAGCACATCAAAAGATAAAAGTCCATGCAACGATAGAGGAATGTCCGGTTGCATTGTCCGAAAAAACCTTGTATAATGTAAAAAAATAGACATTATTGTGGTATCTATACAGGGAAGGCAAATATGGGACAGCAGCATGAAAAAAATTTTCAGGGAGAAAAACAATGTACTGGAATTCAATATATTCTGGTCAGCTGCCTGTCTTTTATTTTGCTCATCGTCCTAAGTGGGTGTTCCTTCGGGCGGTCTGGAGAGAATTTGCCAACCGGAACTAAAGCTCCTGTCCTGACGATTGTACCGACGCTGACATCAACACAGGAGCCGACGATTGAACCGACTTCGACAACAACACCGACTTCGACAGCCGTACCGACGCTGACATTAACACAGGAGCCGACGATTGAACCGACTTCGACAACAACGCCGACTTCGACAGCCGTACCGACGCTGACATCAACACAGGAGCCGACGATTGAACCGACTTCGACAGCTGTACCGACTTCGACAACGGCACCAACTTCGACAATGGCACCGACTTCGACAGCTGTACCGACACTGACAACAGCACCGGCATCGACAACAGCACCAACTTCGACAACAGCACCAACTTCGACAACGGCACCGACTTCGACAGCTGTACCGACACTGACAACAGCACCGACTTCGACAACGGCACCGATACCGACAACGGCACCAACTTCGACAGCTGTACCGACACTGACAACAGCACCGACTTCGACAACAGCACCGACACCGACGAATACTCCAACACTTGCTTTGGAACCGGGAATACAGTGGAAAGACAGTGCTTTGGAGTTGGCGGTACGTAAAGCAATCGGAAAAACAAGCGGTATTATTTCGTTATCGGATGCCGCAAAAATTACCGAACTGGATCTGACCGAATCCGGCCTTACTTCGCTCGAAGATCTGAGCGTATTTACCGGCTTGACGAACTTGACCCTGGATGACAATCAGATTGCGGATATCACACCGTTACAGAATCTGACTTCTTTGACAAGTCTTTCTCTTGGATACAATCAGATCAGTTCAATTTCGACACTTTCAAAATTGACCGGGCTAGAGACCCTATGGTTAAATAATAATAATATTTCAAATATCACTGCATTATCTTCATTAACAAAACTGACGGAGCTCTCACTGAATTATAATTCGGTCACTTCACTTACAGCGTTATCCTCTTTGAACCGTCTGACCGTACTTCGTTTGACGGGGAATAAAATTTCAGATCTGAACCCGCTTTCCGGATTAACCGGACTGACTTCTCTGTGGTTGAGTTTCAACAACATAACGGATATTTCGCCGCTTTCCGAGTTAAAAAAGAATACAATTTTGAACCTTTCCGGAAATAATATAACAAACTGGTCGCCGGTATCCCATATTAGAACCGTAATAGGCAGACCTTGACAGAATCAAAAAAAGTAAGTATACTGAAACAACGTCGGTTGGGTTCAAAACCGCGTCTCAAATTGTTATAAAGTTTCCGTGCAGCCGGGGAGTCAGCGGTGCCCTGTACCTGCAATCCGCTACAGCAGGGGTGATATTCTGCCTAGGGTATTCATTTGCAAGGCCGCCCTATATAAGTGATGTTGACGTTTGGGTCTTACGCAACAGGAATTCGTGAATCGTGTCAGGGCAGGAATGCAGCAGCACTAAGCGAAAGCTCTTGTGTGCCGTAGGGGTGCCTGGATCGAGTTAACTGTATAGGTAACGTTTGTTGATGGTACTCGAAGCAGAATGCACGGATTTTTTTCTCGTTTTCTAGATTTTACTTCAATATTCCCAAAGCTTCGTGTATAATAAACATATTGTGATATGACTTTTTTTTATGGATAAACGGTCCTGTTAAAGTGATATGTTTTTTTTGTTTGCTGTAAATGGGGGAGCATCATGGAATATGTAATACAAATGAATTCGGTTAATCAGGCGGAAGCAGGTACCTATCTGCTGAGAGAAGGTGAAACAGCAGAATGTGTCTGCCTCATTTTGAAAGGGAAAGCTGCAGTAGATGGGAGGGGTGTTTATCTTACACTCGGTGCGGGAAGTTTTCTTGGTTTAAATGATTTGTATGAAGGAAAATACCTCTGTGACTATATTTCATTGGAGGATGTTTCTTTTTATGCTTTTCCGGTAAAGAATCCGAGTGGGCTTGGGCAGATTTTATCTGCCAACAAGGAATACGGGGGTCTGATGCTTTGGTCTTTCAGCCGCTATATCAGTGATCTTACTGCATTTAGTGAAGAACTGACGAAACAGGCTGCAGAACAGTTTAAGTATTGCAGGAATACATATGAGCGCTACCGGGAAATTAGTTCTGAGCAGAAACTAAAGCCCAGAAATCTACAGCTTGTTCATGGTCTGCAGGAGTTTCACGCTGCGGTAAGACCTGCAGAAAAGAAACTGCGGTATTACAGGGAAGCTGCGGGGATTGCTCTGGACAAACATAAGGATTATTTTTCCGGAGCGCCGGTTATGGTGCAGTACCATGTAGAAGAGGAAGCAGAACTGATTAACGGTCTTTTGAAAGGCTGCAGAGAAGCGGCTGAGTATTTGGAGGATGTTTTTCATTTAATAATAAATCAGGGTGACGAAAACCTGTTTGTTTATATTGCAGCTTTAATTGGGGATATAAGGGCCAAAAACGGTGACGAGAACGAATTAACCGATATGCTGGATGAACTGACAGAACGGATTAATAAAATTGATATATTTTTCAGCGATTGTATTGGGAGAGTTTTATATGTTGACCGGGAACGCCTGGAAAAGATATATGCAGCCGTTCTTTCCGGTGGAAAGGTTATTATAGCAGAACCGGAAAATGAAGTAATTGAAGAAATTCAAGGGGAAGATCTTGACAAACTGACCAGAAGTCTGCAGGGATCACTTCGTAAGATTCTCGCATTTTCCGAATGGGATCCGGAAAAGGCAGACCGGTTTGAACGAAACATCAATGAATTTGTACAGCTCCAGGATCGAATGCTTCAGAGTAACGAGATTCGTAAACTGAAGAAAGAAATCACCGAGCAGTTTTTTGACCTATATATGGAGGTGTTTCTTAATGCATATCGTAACGATTCACTTCCTCCGGCTGTTGAGCTGTTTCTGAATTATGCATTTGTGGATGAACGGTTGATTGACAGGGAGCAGCTTGCGCAGCTATGGTCGTTTCCGAGAGAAGAACAGCAGCCGGAGCCATGCAGGGTGTATTCTCTTAGGGAATGGCTGACGCTGATCTATGAGATGAAGAGAGTTCCTTCTAAGAGTGAATTCGATATGGAGTACGAAGAAACCCTGCGTGATATGAAAAAACGCGGGCAAGTTAGTGATGCAGAGATCCGTCAGGCTTTAAATAATCCGAAACGCTGGCTGGATTATGAAATACATAACGTTTTTTCGTGCAACGATCGTCTGATTAACGGTCAGATCAGCACCTTTGTGCCGATTCTGTACGGGGATAGTCTTTCACTGAAGTTGTCAAGCTCCTTTACCGGTAAAAAAACAATCAATGATCTTGTGGTACGTCTTCTACAAAAGGATCCAACGGTCTTTTACCGTGAACTGATGTATACGAATGTTGCCGGAGGGCTTGAACGGGAGTATATTATGAGACCTGTCTATCCGGAAATCATTCTGTTTCCGATTAGTGGAGCGAACGGTATCATGTGGCAGGATATTTCAGGAAAACACCGGGATTCTTCGGGACGGTTTTTGATGCCGAGGTTCTTTGAAGGCCGACCGGAGGATACCATGGTTCGTATGCTTGGAAGATTCCGCTGGGAGCTTTGCAGAACAATTCAGGGAAGCTCTTGGAATAGTATTCAGGTAAAGTCCCTGACTTCGGAATATTGTGATTACCTACAGTATTTTCGTAAGAATCATGAGCTCTCGGAGGAAAAAAAAGAAAAGCTTAAAATGCAAATTCAACATGCAAAAGGAAATTCAAGAGAGACCTTTGTGCAGGATTATGAAATGTGGATTAAGTATGAGTCAACAGGGGCAATCCGCATGAATAAGGTTGCACGAGAAATACTGGCGACCTACTGTCCGTTTGCAAAGCAGACCAGAAAATCGCTCGCCGGTCAGCCAATTTTTGATGAGGCGGGTGCAAGGTTCGAAAGAAATCTTACAAGAAAGCTTTATGAACTTGATTTACATTACAGAAATCTGGAAAAAGATAACATTAACATTCCAGAGGAAATGCTGCTGACAATGGAGTACTATAAAACCGTTTAAGACAGCTGCTTGGGGGGCGTTGGATGGACAGCTATAATACTATTATTGTGATAACAGCAATGAAGAAGGCCATGGCAGCCGGAGAAAATGACAAGGCGTATCATCTGGTTCAAAAGGTTAATCTTCGGCAGGTGAGTAAAGTTCTTGATCTTCTTACAGTGGCGGATGTATGTGCGGGAACGAAGCATTATGAAGAGGCAAAAGCGTGGTATAAAAAAGCTTACGTAAGAACCGGTTCCAAGCGGTCGCTGTCGCAGCTGGTATACATGTCAATTAAAACGGAATCCGTAACCGAAGCTCAGAATTATCTTGACCTGCTCGAAGAGGAATCTCCCAATGACCCTTTGCGGTTAAGCTATCGTTTTCGCATACAGAAACTAAAACATATTCCTTTGGCGGAACAGATTCAAACTCTGGAGCAGCTAAAAAAGGAAGACTATATAGAACGCTGGGCTTATGAACTTGCGAAGCTTTACCATAAAGTGGGAGACACTGCAAGCTGTATCAGAGAATGTGGCGATATTATTCTGTGGTTCGGTGAGGGAGAGTATGTCGAATGGGCCAAAATACTGCGGGGGCATCTTCTGGGTGAGATCGATATACACGAGCTGCAGGAGCAGCAGGAGGCACTGCGTCGTGCAAACGAAGTCAGACAGGAAATCGGAGAAAAGACCGAAGCAGAGTTTGATGAAACAGACGAAATGTTTACCGACTGTGGAAATGTTGAAGAGGTTACGGCTATAGTACCGGAAGATGGTAATTCAGAAGACGAAAACACTGTTTTTAAGGCGGTGGCAAAGATGGAGAGACCAAAAGAGGAATCGAAAGCGATGCCGGAAGATGAGTCGGAAACAGAATTGTTAATGGGACAGACAGAGGAAGCGGAAGCAAGATCGGAAGAGGAGCCGGAGACAGAATCGTCAGAAGGACAGACAGAGGAAGCGGAAGCAAGATCGGAAGAGGAGTCGGAGGCAGAATCGTCAAAGAGACGGACAGAGGAAGCGGAAGAAAAACCGGAAGAGGAGTTGGAGGCAGAATCGTCAGAAGAATCGGCGCAAGTAGTAACAGCGGAACCGACGGAATCGGAAGAAAAACTGGAAGAGAGAAAGACAGAAGCAATTAAGCAAAAGATGCTGCAGACAGAGCGGCTGCGGGACGAACAGGTGCAGCGGCTTGAACGTTCTGCTCTGGAACGTGATGCGGTTCAGTATATGGAGAAATTTTTAAGGCAGAATGAGAGCCGTTCGACGAAAGAGGTTGCAACAAGAGAACTGCATCGAAGCCGCGAATCCCAGTATCAGCTGCAGGAGAATGGAAAGCTTTTCCGGATGCTTGCGGAGAACGAGATGGAACTTGAAGACATCCTTGGGAATTATGCGCGGATGGACGGAGTTAGAAAGCAGTTGGTAAGATCATTAGATATTATATTTGACGGTCATAAACGTGTGGATAATCTGATTATTACCGGGGGCAGGCATTGTGGAAAAACGACACTGGCAAAAAAAATCGCAAAGCTGATGTACCGGTTCGGTGAACTGAAGACGACAAAAGTTGCGTTGGTTGATGCAGACCGATTGAATCGAATCGATATTGGTAAAAAACAGGAAGCGCTGATGGACTGCTGTCTGATTATTGAACAGGCAGGTAAGCTGAAAGAACAGACGGTAAACAGACTGGTGGATATGAATCCGGCATTTCAGGGAAGAACCGTTGTTTTTCTAGAGGATAACCGCAGCGCAGTTAATACTCTGCTTCGCGATAATCCGTCGCTGAACAGTGTATATAACAATAGAATTCATTTACCAAATGAGTATAAACCGGACGATTTGAAGGGATTTGCATATGAGTTTCTTCTGGATCGTGAATATGAAATCGATATTGAAGCAGCAGATGAGTTGGATCACCGGATTTGCGCTGTTATTTTACAGAAAAGTGAAAATCCAATCAGTGACAGCATTGATATCGTAAAAGAAGCGGTCCGTAACGCCGAGAAACGAACCGCCAGAAAGCTTGCCAGTATTGCTGAGACCGGACAATATGAAAATGCGGATATAATGATTCTGCATCGGGAAGATTTTACGGAGTTTATACGTTAAATTTGATCTGCACTTCTTCCTTCAGGCGCTGTCCGCCTTTTGACTCGACACGTTTGGTTACGTTTAATGTGTAGAGTTCATCGGGGGTATAGGAGGCACGGGGTTCAATTTCAATGACGTGGTTTTCTTCATCATAGTGGATGCTGGTGTCCAGCAGTCCACCAGATGAATTTGTGACATAGAGATTATTGTTATTGACAGTCGATGCATTTAACGGAGCCGTGAACTTAATCCGCCATACGAACTTGCCGGTACGAAACTTTAAATCTTGTTTAACCAGTTTTTCGGAACCGGAAGAAACAGATTTGATATCGATATAGTTGGTTGGACACATAACAGCACCTCATTTATACGGTATATACCATATGCACAGATGCTCTGTACCATATGGGAATGTTCTGTATTTATGTTTTGTAATGCAGCTTGCCTGAAATCGCTTGCAATTTGATTATACCATAGTTCGAATTATTTGAATAGAACAAATTTTTACATTTGTTACACAAATCTATTAAAAAGGCATTTACAAATCCTCGGAATGTGCTATAATTTCCTTAAAGAAGAATAAACATTTACATATACTGTATACTAATACGACAGTAATTCATTCGGATAGAATAAATGAAAGGACGTGCCGGCATTCTGCTTGCCGGACGGGATCAATAATGGAACAGTATGTCATCAAGGGCGGAAAAGCACTTGCCGGTGAGGTGACCATCGGAGGTGCCAAAAATGCGGCGCTTGGAGTTATTGCTGCGGCAGTTATGTCTGATGAGACAGTGACGATAGAAAATATTCCGGATGTTCGGGATATTAATGTATTGCTTGAAGCGATGGAGGAGATCGGCGTGAAGATCAGCCGACCGAACCGTCATACGGTAAAGATCAATGGCAACAAAATCAATTCTCTCTGCGTAGATTCGGATGCTATTCGAAAGATACGCGGATCTTATTATTTACTCGGAGCACTGCTCGGTAAATATAATAACGCACAGGTTGCGCTTCCCGGCGGATGCAATATCGGTAGCCGTCCGATTGACCAGCACATCAAAGGCTTTGAAGCACTCGGAGCAAAGACAAAGATTCAGCACGGACTGATTATGGCACAGGCTGACAAGCTGATCGGTAATCATATTTATCTTGATATTAACAGTGTCGGTGCGACGATTAATATTATGCTTGCCTCAGTACTTGCAGAAGGACAGACCATCATTGAGAATACTGCAAAGGAACCCCATGTTGTTGATGTCGCAAATTTTCTTAACAGTATGGGTGCCAACGTCAAGGGCGCAGGCACGGATGTTATTCGGATTAAAGGAACTGATAAGCTGCATGGAAGTACGTATTCAATTATTCCAGATCAGATTGAAGCCGGAACCTTTATGCTTGCAGCGGCAGCAACGCACGGGGATGTTCTGATTAAGAACGTTATACCAAAGCATATGGAAGCAATTTCTGCAAAGCTGGTGGAGGTAGGCGCGGAGGTTGAGGAGTTTGATGATGCAATTCGTGTATGTGTAACTAAGAGGCTTGGACATACGCAGGTAAAGACGTTTCCGTATCCCGGATTTCCCACTGATATGCAGCCTCAGATTACTACGATGCTTGCGATGTCTTCCGGAACCAGTATTGTGACAGAAAGCGTTTTTGAAAATCGTTTTAAGTACGTAGATGAACTGACTAAGATGGGAGCATCCATCAAGGTTGAAGGAAATACCGCAATTATTGACGGAATTCAGGAACTGACCGGAGCAACCGTACTGGCACCGGATCTGAGAGCCGGTGCAGCGCTTGTTATTGCCGGGCTTTCTGCCGAGGGATTTACAGTTGTTGAACAGGTTGAGTTTATTGAACGCGGATATGAGAATTTTGAAAAGAAAATGCTTGAGCTCGGAGCGGTAATGATGAAAGTTGATGCCTCCAATGAAAAGGCGGTTCGTAAGTTTAAGCTTAAGGTGAGCTGAAGAATATAATGAAAGCCTCGGAGATTTTGATATAATCCTTGTCAGACTGACAGGTAATATCGAAATATCCGGGGCTTTTTGTATCGACTATATAATTGCCTCAATGTAAAGAGTCTTTTCAGAGGACAAATCAACGTATTTTTTACCTACTTTAATGATTGGTCTTGCAAGAGCAAACCGGTTCATCATAACAATCTTTCCTTCCGACTTGTCGTTCAGCCGAACGCTGCTGTTGATGTAAGTCAGATTCAGGTGTTCAAGGAAACACATCAGATAATGGGGATCATATTTGGTATAGCCTTCGGTCTCGAACAGGTTGATTACTTCAAACGGACAGATGGAATCCCGATAAACACGGACAGAAGTCATTGCTTCATAGACATCAGCAATTGCGACAATTTTGGCAAAGGAATCAATCTGATCGCTCAGCAGCCCCATCGGATATCCGCTTCCGTCACAGCGTTCATGGTGCATCATTGCAGCCATTTTGACGCGGTTGTCAAGCTCCTTCGGGCGAAGTATATTATATCCGCGGATTGCATGTGTTTTGACCGTGGCATATTCTTCCGCAGTAAGACGACCTGGCTTCAGAATAATTGCAGGCGGTAGAGTGACCTTGCCGACATCGTGCAGGAGACCTGCCAGAGTAAGAACCTCAAGATCCTTCTTCGGAAAATCAAGCCATGTTCCAAGAACATAACAAATCACTGCAACATTAAGGGAGTGAGCAAAGGTCTGATCGTTAAAATCACGAAGACAGTGCAGCATGTCAAATACATGAATGCCATTGCGGGAGTGCTTTAAAAGACTTTGAACGTTGCCCAGTAAAGCATTTTGATCCACCTTTGCATTTGTTCCGACAATATCGTGGATCTGGTTTCTTAAGAGATCAACGGCGATCGGCATTTCCGATTTATAATATTGAAATTCAGGAGTTGCTTTGATTTTTTCTGACATTGCCTGTTCGGAAACAACAGGCTGGTTGAACATGGACTGGGTATCTTCTTCGGTATTTACGGTAATTGTGTTGACAGAATAGAACTTCAAACGGGTAATCAGCTTGTCATCAATGACAGTACCCTTTGAAATAATCATCTGGTTATTAAAGGTAAATACGTCCTCGGCTACAATCATACCCGGGATAACCTGACTGGTAAATAATTTCACCGTATTCATTGAATTGCCCCCCAATCCACTTTGACCTCGTATTTTGGGAAATATTTGCACACTGTTCCAA
This sequence comes from uncultured Lachnospiraceae bacterium, assembly GCA_964602475.1. Classification (GTDB taxonomy): domain Bacteria; phylum Bacillota; class Clostridia; order Lachnospirales; family Lachnospiraceae; genus SZUA-448. Next base: position 47,476 of record CAZRRN010000010.1, read on the forward strand.
AATACAGTCATTAAGGACATTATAAAGAAAAAAAACAGACTTGTCAATCAATCATGGGGATGAATTCAATGAAATCATAGAAAGTCAAACTGTTGTTGCGGTTTTTCTACAACGTATCGTTGAATGACCGGATACAATAAAACATTTTGCGACTCTGGCGGAAAGCAGCAAGAACTGAGGAAGCTTCCTACATTTTATGATTGTCGAAGAATTGTAGTATGTGGTAAAATAAAATACATAGACTGTTTTCATTGACAGGCTGATTTATAGCTTGAGATGTGTTAAAAGATACACGGAATTAATACTACTATTTAAAAGTGCCGATTCGGGTAGAAGCTAATCTGGCTGAACCGAAGCACAGAACGGAGCAATATGAAGAGAATGTGCAGAATATTATGTGTTGTACTTATGGTACTGGCAATGACAGCGTGCTCAAATGCCAACGGTGCTACAGGAACCGAAGTGACGCCGACTGCTGCAAACACAGAGCCGTCAGAAGCGCCGGCAATAACAAAATCAGAAGAGATTACAGAGGAACCGATGATAACAAAAGCAGAAGAGATTACAATGGATCCGATAATAACAAAAGCCGAAGAGGTTACGAAGGCACCTACACCAACAGCCGCCTATGACTGGCCGACAGAATTTTCCCTTTGTGAGACCTATAAGGATCAGTTTTTGATTGGGACAATTTATGCAGATGGAATCAAGACAGGGAAATACCTTACGCTTGCAATGGAACAGTTCAATGTTGTGACGCCCGAGAACCTGATGAAACCGGAGTACATGCAGAGAACGGAAGGAAACTTCAATTTTACCTCATCGGATGCCATGATGTATTTTGCAGAGACTGCAGGATTCAGTGTTGTCGGACATACGCTGTGCTGGCATTCCCAAAGCGGAAACTGGCTCGGACAGAATGTGACGAGAGAAGTTGCGATTGAACAGCTGAGGAGTCATATCACGAACATTGTTTCGAATTATAAAGGACAGATTATTTCCTGGGACGTTGTAAACGAAGCGATTCGCGATGGTGCAACCCTTCCGGCAAACGGAGACTGGACAACCTGTCTACGGGAGACACAATGGCTGAGATCAATCGGCTCCGACTATCTTGAAATGGCATTTCAGTTTGCACATGAAGCAGACCCGGACTGCAAGCTTTACTATAATGACTACAACCTGAATGATAAGAAAAAAGCTGAGGTTGCATATGCAATGGTAAAGGATTTTATTGAACGAGGAATTCCGATTGACGGAATCGGCATGCAGGGGCATTACAGCACCGATACATCAATCAGTTCAGTGGAACGTTCTTTAGCGCTCTTTTCCGAACTTACGATAGAGGTCAGTATTACTGAGCTAGATGTCGGAGTCAACGGTGCTTCCGTAAAAGGATTATCAAAGAAACAGGAGATTGAACAGGGGCTTGTTTATGCGAAGCTTTTCCAATTGTTCAGTAAATATTCTGATACGATTGCGCGTGTGACATTCTGGGGTCATATTGATACACAGAGCTGGAGAGCAGATCGCTTCCCATGCATATTTAACGGAGATGCAACGCCAAAGCTTGCTGCTTATGCAGTACTGAATCCGGAGCTGTTTCTGGAACAGTATGGCAACTCAGAAGCAGCAAAACAGCCTAAAACGATCCTTGCGAGCCATGGCACTCCGGTAATTGACGGGGAAATGGATGCGGTATGGGGATTGAGCAAGGTGTATGATGTTAACAACCAGCTGACCGCCTGGGAGGGCGCAACCGGAAAGGTACGGGTTCTCTGGGACGAAAAAAATATTTATGTGTATCTCGAAGTAACAGACAATACACCGGACTCATCAGCGTTAAATCTTTACGAACAGGATTCTGTGGAAGTGTTTTTGGATCAGAATAATGAAAAAGCCGGTTATTTTCAGGAGGACGACGGTCAGTTCCGCGTCGGACGTAATGGGGTGGAATCCTTTGGAACAGTACCGGCGGCAGTTATGGACGGGTTTTTATCGGCAGTGAAGATAACGGATACCGGATATTCGGTTGAACTGGCAATTCCGTTGATAGAAAAAGGAAGCGCAGACAGGGTGCTTGGATTTGAAGCACAGGTCAACGATGGATCGAACGGAATCAGGATTGGTGTTGCAAAGTTGAATGATACAACAGACAATTCGTATCAGAGTACTGAATACTACGCAAATTTGCGATTAAAGAATAATTAGACGGTACTACGTAAACAGAACAAATAAATTTGATTAATCATAAGAAGAGCCGGACAATTGTCCGGCTCTTCAATGATTATATTCGTGATATTGACAGCTATAACGGTTACAGAAACTTCTTCAATTCGGTTGCTTTATCAAGCTTCTCCCATGGCAGGTTAAGATCCGGTCTCCCAAAATGCCCATAGGAAGATGTCTGCTTATAAATCGGACGACGAAGATCGAGCATTCGGATAATACCGGCAGGACGCAGGTCAAAGACCTTACGAACAATGTCCGATAGCTCGGCGTCGGATTTCTTTCCGGTACCGAAGGTGTCGACGGCAATTGACGTGGGATGTGCAACACCAATCGCATAAGACAGTTGTATTTCGCATTTGTCTGCAAGACCGGCAGCTACCAGATTCTTTGCAACATAGCGGGCGGCATAAGAAGCGGAACGATCTACCTTGGTACAGTCCTTACCGGAAAAAGCACCGCCACCGTGACGGGCATAACCGCCATAAGTGTCAACAATAATTTTACGGCCGGTCAGACCGCTGTCTCCGTTTGGTCCGCCAATCACAAAGCGACCGGTTGGGTTGATGAAAAACTTGGTATCATCGGCAATCATGTCCTTAGGAAGAACCGGGTCAAGGACATATTTCCGGATATCTTCATGAAGCTGTTCCTGTGTGACCTCGGGACTGTGTTGTGTGGAAAGAACAACCGCATTCAGATGATGAGGCTTGCCGTCCTCGCCGTATTCCACGGTAACCTGGGATTTTCCGTCGGGACGAAGATAAGGAAGCGTTCCGTTCTTTCGTACCTCAGTGAGCTTCTGTGTCAGTTTATGCGCAAGTGAAATCGGATATGGCATATACTCAGGGGTTTCGTTGGTGGCATAGCCGAACATCATACCCTGGTCACCGGCGCCGATACTTTCGATTGCTGCTTCTTCGGGATCTCCTTCTTTTGCTTCCAGAGCTTGATTTACTCCCATGGCAATATCGCCGGATTGTTCGTCAATCGATACGATAATACCGCAGGTATCTGCATCAAAGCCGCTCTCCGAGCTGGTGTAGCCAATTTCACGGATTGTTTCGCGGACTATTTTAGGAATATCAACATAGCCGGCAGTTGTGATTTCGCCCATCACAAGAACAAGACCGGTGGTAATTGCGGTTTCACAGGCAACACGACTCATGGGATCCTGCTCAAGCATGGCATCCAGAACAGCATCAGAGATAGCGTCACAGATTTTGTCGGGATGTCCTTCTGTTACGGATTCTGATGTAAAAAGACGTTTGTTCATAAGCTTTCACGTAAGGCGATGCCTTACGTATCCTCCGTTTCTGCGCGGATTCAATGCCTCTGCGCGGAGCAATTAATAGATTTGCACTACAGGAGTCTGTCAGTGCAGGGAACAGAAAAATCTGTTCAAACAAAAAGTCCGCGATAAGCGGACTTGATAGCAAGAATCAAATCCCTTATTGTTCGATTACTCGCTCAACTTGGCACCTTCCGAACCCGGGGTTGCCGTGACTTCACAGAGTCTTTACTCTCCGTCACTCTTAATAAGAGAACTTCATATGAAATTGTTATTACTAACGTGTCATAAGAATACACGATACGGTGCTGTATGTCAAGGATTATTTGAATCATCGATCTAGCATCGGTATAGCTCTGTCTGTATGGTTTTCGAAGTTGTTCCATTTACTGTACACAGTTTACATATTTTTAAGATAAATTCTAATGCTTTTATCCTGCATTTATGCTAATATGTGACCATAGAGTTGATCCTTACGGTGACTATGGTGGGAGGTGAACGGATTGGAGCTGAAGAGGAAGCTTATTGTATCATTTATGCTGGTTATCATGATTCCCGTTATTATGGTTATTATTATGGGAAAAGCGATTGTAACCTATCAGCTTAATTCCATCCAGAAGGCCTTTGATCTGGAGGTCGATACGGCACAGATTATTTCCAATCCGATTCAGCTTCTGAACCAGGTAACAAGGGGGGTATATAACAGAATTGCTTATTTGGCCGAATATAATCCTGAAAAATTAGCAGACATGGAATACATTGATTTACTAAACAATGAGCTTGATTCGAATTATTCTTTTATAGCGGTTCGGCGTGATAATGTATTTATCTATACAGGTAACGAACGGATTACAAATGCGATTCAGAACCGGCTTCCGGCTTATGGAAAATACCATACCGATGTGGACGGAGGTGTTTATATATCCGGACGGACGCCTACGTTAATTAAGCAGCAGGATTTTCTTTTTTCGGATGGCGAAGAGGGTACAGTTTTTGTTATCACCGATCTGACGACCATGGTTCCGCAGATCAAATCTTCAGCAATTCAGGCGGTGATTGCATTTGCAAGTATCCTGGTGCTTACTGCAGTCATCTTAAGTGCCTGGCTGTACGGAAGCATCATTCGTCCGCTCAACAAGCTGAAAACTGCGACCAGAAAAATGAAGGAAGGCGATCTGGATTTTACGATTTCCGGTAATCCGGAGGATGAAATCGGTCAGCTCTGTGAAGATTTTGAAAAAATGAGAGCGCATCTGAAGGAACTTCTGGAGGATCGGCTGCGGTACGAGCAGGAGACCAGTGAACTGATCAGTAATATTTCCCATGATTTGAAGACTCCACTGACAGCAATCAAAGGATACTCCGAAGGGATTATCGATGGGGTTGCAGCTACAGCGGAACGGAAGGATAAGTATATCCGGACGATTTATACGAAGGCTAATGATATGTCTGTACTGGTCGACGAGCTGGCGCTGTACTCCAAGATAGACTGCAATGAAGTGGTTTACAATTTTGTTCCGTTGTCGGTGGCTGCATATTTTGATGACTGCATTGAAGAATTGACACTGGATCTTGAGGTAAAGGAATTGGAGCTCAGTTACCAAAATGGAGTAGGAAAGGATGTTCAAACGCTGGCGGATCCGGAACAATTGAAACGTGTGATTACAAATATTATAGGAAACTCCGTGAAATATACGGATCGTCGTATGATTTCCGATCCGGAAAAGAAAGCGGAGAGGGGTAAAATTGATATCCAGCTTTATGAACAGGGAGAATATATTTGTATTAAAATCGGAGATAACGGAAGTGGAATTCCGCCGGAGGATCTGACGCATATTTTCGAACGGTTCTATCGTGCAGATGCGGCACGAAGTACGAAGAACGGCGGAAGTGGACTGGGACTGTCGATTGCAAAGAAGATTGTTGAGGACCATGAAGGGCATATTCGTGCGGACAGTACACTTGGGGTGGGAACAGTCATTGAAATAAAACTAAAAAAAATGAAACCGGCAGCAGACAATACTGCAGATAACTTAAAACCGGTAGTAAAGCGACGCAGACTTCTTCCGTGGGGAAGGGATGATACAAGACTTAATTTTATGAGAAAGGACTGACAGGGTTATTTTGCTAAAGGCGTCTGTAACAGGATTGATTTTGATAAACATATTTTGTGTGGGTACCGAAGGGGAACCCGGAAGGAGGCTGTATGAACAGAATACTAATTATTGAAGATGAGCAGGCAATTGCAGAATTGGAGAAGGATTATCTTGAGCTTTCAGGCTTTGAAGTTGTAATTGAAAATAACGGAGACGAAGGTCTGAACCGTGCACTAAACGAAGAGTTTGCATTGATTGTTCTGGATTTAATGCTTCCGAAAATGGATGGTTTCGAGATCTGTACACGGATTCGGAAGAAGAAAAACATACCGGTGCTTATGGTTTCCGCCAAAAAGGATGATGTAGATAAAATTCATGGACTTGGGCTTGGAGCAGACGATTATATTACGAAGCCTTTTAGTCCAAGTGAACTGGTGGCACGTGTAAAAGCGCACATGAGCCGGTATGAACGGCTTATTAACTCTGGGACTCCGGAAAATGAAATTGTTGAAATCCGTGGAGTAAAGATTGACAAAACGGCACGGCGAGTATATATTAATGGCGAAGAGAAAAGCTTCACAACGAAGGAATTTGATTTACTGACATTCCTTGCAGAACACCCGAATCATGTATATACGAAGGAAGAATTATTCCGGGAAATTTGGGACATGGAATCGGTTGGAGATATTGCAACGGTCACGGTTCATATCAAAAAGATACGTGAGAAGGTGGAAGCGAACACTTCAAAACCGCAGTATATTGAGACAATCTGGGGCGTGGGCTACCGGTTCCGGATATAGTGTCGGTTCACTGCAAAAAAAACAGCTTTAGATGCTGGTCCGGAGGATTTCCGACGGAGAAGCACAGAGATATGACAGATTCGAAGCGAGAGGGTGCGCCCGAACGTAACGGTTCGAAGACAGCAGTTCAAAGTTATTAGCTTGTTTTTTATTGCTGATAAACGATAGTCAGTCACTGTGTATTCATAATTCTGTACCTGTATGGTATAGAATTTCCCGCATCGATAAGATGCGGGTATTTTTTTACCTTATAGGACAATATTCCTATACGAAAAAGGCGCTTCGCTAAGGATGCGCATGATGCTTGAAAGGAAAAGAGTCGTAAATGACCAAGCGTCAGCGTACAGATAGCAGAAAGGAGAATGGTGGAAACAAGAATTGCATTGATTGGTATTATTGTGGAAGAGCCGGAAGCAATTGAACGGGTCAACCAGCTTCTTCACGATTACGCAAAGGTTATCATCGGACGTATGGGAATTCCTTATCGTGAGAAGAAGATTAATATCATTAGTGTTGCACTGGATGCGGAAAATGATGTAATCAGTTCGCTTTCCGGAAAGCTTGGTATGATTCCGGGAATCAAAGTAAAAACGATGTACTCGAAGTAAGGGAAATTACCTAATGCAGGGAAGCCACCTTATAACAAACTTAAGTACTGCTTTGGACGGGTAATTCATTCGAGGCGCTGCTCCGAGGAAAAAGGAGTATAGCGTAAAGGACGAACCTTTCGCACACAGATTTGTGCCTGCGCGGTGCTTGACACAAACTCTGCTATGTACAAAAAGCCGCGCAGAAATGGGGATTAAAGTGAAAGATTTGAAAGCAGTTCACTTGGTAAGTTTGAGCGGTGTCAATCTTACCGCCATTTGTGGCTCCTATAAAATTATCACCGCATGGAGGATAAGATGAGAACCAATAAGAAATTGATACAGATGATTGCAATAGCTATAGCGGTACTGCTGCTTGGCGGCTGCGCAGGAAGCGGAAGCACAACAGTAACAATGCCCCCGGAACCGACTACAACGACCGCACCAACGACAACGGCAACAACCGTTCCGGAAGCAACGGCAACAATGGCTCCGGAAGCGACTACGGCTTTAGAACCGACGCAGGCAGCTGAAAAGACAGATATTTCCATTGCGGCGCTGAAGGGTCCAACTGCCATCGGTCTTGTTGAGCTGATGGAACAGAATGAAGCGGGGAATGCAGCTAACAACTATACTTTTACGATCGCCGGAGCGGCAGATGAATTAACGGCAGGTCTGATAAAGGGTGAGATTCAGATAGCGGCAATTCCATGTAACCTCGCATCGGTACTTTATAATAAAACCGAGCACGGTTTGTCGGTACTTGCAGTTAATACTCTCGGAGTTCTGTATATTGTAGAAATTGGTGACAGCATCAGCTCAGTAGCAGACCTAAAGGGAAAAACCATTTATAGCACCGGGAAGGGAACCACACCGGAATATACGCTTCGTTATTTGCTGACACAATCCGGAATCGATCCGGATAAGGATGTTACAATTGAATACAAATCAGAAGCAACAGAAATTGCATCTCTCCTTGCTGAATCAGATTCCGCAATCGCGATGCTTCCGCAGCCGTATGTTACAACAGTAATGATGCAGAATGACAAGGTTCGGATTGCCCTGAACATCACGGAGGAATGGGAAGCAGTCACCGGAGGTGCAAGCAGCGTCGTGACCGGGGTTATTGTAGCACAGAACTCTTTTATTGAAGAGAATAAAGCAGCAGTCGATGCATTTTTAGAGGAATACGCTCTTTCTACCGCATATGCCAACGAACAGACGGAAGCGGCAGCAGAGCTTGTTGAAAAATTTGGGATTTTTAAGGCGGCAGTTGCTAAGAAGGCTATTCCGTACTGTAATATTGTCTGTCTGACCCAAGAAGAGATGAAGACGAAGATCTCGGCGTACCTGCAGACGCTGTATGACCAGGCTCCGAACGCAGTCGGAGGAACACTGCCGGAGAATGATTTTTATTATTACAAATAAAATAAAGAGCGGTACAATCAGACAGATTGTACCGTTTTTCATTTTATAATATAATTATTCTGTTTAAAAAATTCTGTTATAGCAGAATTTTGTGAAAGACAGGACACTGTCAGACCTTAAGCTTTCGCTTGTTTTTGATAGTATCGAAAATCTTTCCTCCGAATGTAAATGTGAATACAGAGATAAGAATACCGAAGCATATAGAAGCAAATACATCGGTTGGAAAATGAACATACAGATACAGTCTTGAAAAAGCAATGAGAACAGCCAGAGGTATGGCAAACCATCCAAACCTACGGCTAGTCAAAGTCAGTCCTGCTGATGCAGCAACCGCTACTAAAGTGTGACCTGAAGGGAAGGAAAAGTCAGTAGGATTGGAAATTAAAAGTGAGATATCGTTATTTATCCAGCATGGTCTTGCTCTTGCTATCAACGGTTTTAAACACAGGTTACCAATGAGAGCACACAAAACAATACTGCCGAGCAGGAGAATGCCTTGTTTACGATATTTCTTAGTAATCAGTAAAACAATTGCAGCAACAATCCATATAGTACCCATATCTCCAAGTGCTGTGATTTTTGGCATTATAAAATCAAGAAAACCGCAGTGTGCATAGGTATGTATAAAGTTGAGAATTTCCCAATCAAGATTCTGTAATTGATTCATTTGTCATCCTTCTTTTCTGAGTGCTATCCATAATTTACCCAAGCGGGCAGAGCACCAATGCGATGTCTGAGAAGAGAGAAGACAGAAAAATGAGATGGACAGCAGCTTTTTATATTTATTTATATCTTATCGGCAATAACAGCCATTACAGTTAGAAGCGTTGAGCTATAATTTCGAGTTGTGTAATAAGTATTTTATTCTGTTGTTAAGATCATGATGTTCGGAGACCGAATACTTTGTTCGATCTTGTTTTTTTTCACAGGATTGTCATATTCTTGCGGTATACTATGATTTGTAAATAATGTGAAAAGAAAAGCATTTTCACCTGACAAGTTTGTGCGGTGCCAAACTTGCATCCATCAGCGGTTCCTACAAAACAGTCACCACATGGAGGATAATGAAACTTCTTAAGGAAAATGTATACATTTTGATACCGGCTTTTGAGCCGGATGAAAAACTGTTGCCATTTGTCGAAGCGCTGAGGCAACAAGGCTATCAGGTTTTGGTTGTGGATGACGGAAGCGGAGTGGGTTATGTGCAGATTTTTCATGAGGTAAGCCAGCAGACCATGATACTGACGCATGAGGTTAACCGGGGAAAAGGAGCAGCACTGCGTACCGGTCTTGGATTTCTGCAGGAGGTGCCGGACTGCAGAGCGGTGATTACCGCCGATGCGGACGGGCAGCATCGGATTCAGGATGTGAATGCAGTATACGAAGAACTGAAGAGAAGCATCTTTGTTCTGGGCAGTCGCAGATTCACGGGAAAGGTTCCGCTCCGATCTCGTTTTGGAAATACTGTGACGCGGATGGTATTTACAGTTGCAACCGGAGTCAGAATCCGGGATACACAGACTGGGCTCCGCGGATTTCATAAAGACCTGTTCGAGCAAATGATTGCTATAGAAGGAAATCGTTATGAATATGAGATTAATGTGCTCCTCTATGCAGCACGGAACAAAATACCGATTTGTGAAGTCGACATAGCAACGATTTATGAGCCTGGGAATAAATCCTCACATTTCCACACAATTAGGGATTCTTACCGTGTGTACTCTGAAATTATCAAGTTTTCTGCTTCTGGACTGATTGCATTCTTACTGGATTTTTTCCTGCTGATGCTGTTTGATTTTATATTGGATCGTCTTGGGTTTTCTGCAGCTGAAGAAGGAGAATCCTTAATTTTCAGTGTTGTGGCGGCGAGGATGATCAGCTCAGCGGTGAACTTTACCGTGAACCGCAGAATCGTATTTCGCAGCCGGAAACCGCTTCGAAAGGAGTTGTGGAGGTATTACGCATTGGTTCTGCTAATCCTTGCAGTAAATAGCGGAATTATTTATCTTTTGAATATTGTCTGCAACCTTCCGCTTATTCCGGCAAAGCTTATAACCGAGCTGATTTTGTTCTTTGTGAGTTTTGTTATCCAGAAAACTGTAGTATTTAAAAATTGCGATATTTGAATAAATAGAAACAGGAGAACAAATGATGAAACACAAAAAATGTCCAATAATATTATTGATTTTACTGGATATCATTGGAATTGGAATAGGGCTTTGTATCTTTGCTCTGTTTCATCATGTACTGCCTAAGGATTATCAGGCGGATACTTCGGAACTGATTTATACAGGAAAACCGACGGCGACAGCGGAACCAGAAGTAAGTACTGAACCGACTGTAACGGGAGAACCGACAGCGACAGCAGAACCAGAAGTAAGCACTGAACCGACTGTAACGGGAGAACCGACAGCGACAGCGGAACCGACGATATCCCTTATTCCAACGCCGACACCGACAACGGTGGATTACGGAGATTTTGGATCGTCCTTTCCGGCGGTGTTCACCGACGGAGAAGTTATCAGTACAGATACGGTTTACCAAAGCGAAAATGTATCAGTGACGACTACAACATATTCTACAGACAATCTCACGTTTTATGTACAGGATATTTATATCAAAAATATTGAAAATTTCAAAACGGCATTTGCAAAAGATACATACGGAAAGAGCATTGCTGAGTGGTCGCTAACGATAGCAATCAGTCACAACGCGATTGCATCAATCAATGGAGACTATTATGGGATTCACGGAGACGGAATCGTAATCCGGAACGGATATGTATACCGCAATGTCAAAGATGATAACGATGATGTTTGTGTGATTTACTGGGATGGGACAATGAAGGTTATATCTGCACAGAATTTTGATATTGAACAGGTGATTGCAGATGGAGCCTATCAGGCGTGGTCATTTGGCCCCGGGCTTTTGAACGACGATGGGAGTGCAAAGACCAACTTCAACAGCAGTATTGCCAAAGCCAATCCACGTAGTGCTATTGGTTACTATGAACCGGGTCACTATTGTTTTGTAGCGGTTGACGGAAGAAATGAGAATGGATCAAACGGGGCAACACTTGTGCTGCTTGCGCAGATTATGGAGTCTCTTGACTGCTCCGTTGCATATAATCTGGATGGGGGTAAATCATCAGCAATGACATTTGGTGATGAGCTTGTCAATACACCCTGTGATGGTGGAAGAGAGGATACGGATATTATCTATATTGCAGAATAAACATTATAAATGTTATGTCAGGAGGAGCAATATGAAATTATTTTTTAGAGTTCTGCCGCATTTGAGTATTATTTTGTCGGGAATGCTTTTAACATTTTTTATTATTGACCGAGTAAACACAGCAATGGCATTTATCAACAATGATATTACAAAATGGCTGATAGGGATTTCGGCAGTACTCTCAATGATTGTGGCAGGGATGCTAATTCATTGTCAGAGAAGGTCGGATAAAATGATTGAGAAAGGACAATAGCTTACCGCTGGAATGAAATTCAGTAAGAAAAACATAACAAATTATGCAAGATCAAATTATGTAAATTACGTCTTGAAATGTGAATTAATGTCTGCTATGATTGACACAAATGACGGTTGCAAATCTCTTGGAATTCGTGTACAATGCTGATAGAGAAAGACAGTTACAGATTACTCCGTCGGATAAACGATAAGGATTAATAATTGGTCTTTTAAGAACAAGAAGCTGAATATTCTACAGAAGAAAGTGACCAGAGGAATAACAAATCATGCAGTAATTGCAGATGCACTGGAACTTAAACCGGAGGATGTTGAAGGGCTGTTGAGGCTGATTAATGAAAATCCGGAACTTACAACGGAGGAACTGGTGCGACTTATTGAGAGCATAAGACAAACACAGCTTGTTTTATAAGGCAATTGAACCGGAGGGAGTTCCTCTCCGGTTTTTTATTGTATACCAGGCGGTGTGCGTTTGCATGTGAGTTTCTGTGGCAGAGAGCTTGGTCTAGGAGGAAACATGAACAGAAAATTAAAAGAAATCTTGCTGTCCGTAATGGTAATATTTATTATTACATGCATATTCACATTAAGAAAAGAGTCGATTTCTGCAGCAGCGGATGAGACAGGATATCAAGACGGCTTTACTTATACTTCTTATTGCGGGATGTATGAAGACGGTATCTCTTTGTGTGCATATGACGGAAGCGGAAGTCTGATGGTGCCGGATATGATTGACGGGAAAAAGGTTCTGAATATACGGGAGGATTTTTCTGCACCGGAAATTACTGCTCTGACGGTCGGATGCATTGATATCTGTTTTTCTGAAAATTCGAAGCTGGATTGTCTGGAGGAGTTAAACATTACCGGCTTTTCCAATGTCGGCAGTGTTTCGGAAGACGATTCTGTTCCGTCCGGTTATGTTATTCTTTCAGGGTGCCCGAATCTAAAGACACTGGTACTTGGAACTGATGACGAAGAAGACAATATGTCGGTTGATCTACGGCTGGAAGGAGTTTTAGGTATTGAAACGGTAGTCATTAATTCATCAGTGAAGGGGATTACCTGCTATACCCAGAATGATACCGTTCGTGCGATTTCTGCTGTTGACTGCGATATTAGTGGTTTTACATTCTCTTATTTTTCTAAGCTTGAAGAAATGGAGTTTAGCAAACTTATTCTGGAAGATCAGACAATTAATGTCGCTGATACGGTTCGTACCCTTATAATCCGGCAGTGTAAGCTTTCAGGAATGACAACAATTCAGACATCACAAACGGACGCGGCTCTGAACTCAGTTTCTGTTCTGGAATGTGATATTGCAGAAAACAGTTCAATTCAATTTGATTGCAGTTCTGTCCGGGAGGTTGATTTTACAGGAAGCAATCTAACGGAAGTCTTTTCTTATATGTTCAGTGGATGTACCCGTCTGGAACGGTTTGTTTTTAATTCGCCAATCTATAAAATCGGATATAGAGCATTCCGTGGCTGTTCCTCCTTATCGGAGCTGCAATTTACAGAACCGGTTACGATGGCAGATGACTATGCGTTTCAGCAATGCACAGCACTTGGAAAGCTTAACTTCATTCAGGGAATAGCATTTCTTGGCGACGGTGCGTTGAGTGGCTGTACGGCTCTGAAAGAGCTGGAACTTGGAGATCAACCAATCGTACTTGGATGTTATGTATTTCAGAATTGTTCTTCTTTGGAACAGATTGTGATACCGCAGGGTTCTACATATGAAAATGAAGGCACTGGTTTTGCTGACGGCAGATACGAAAGACTGGAAGCCGTAACCTACCTGGAATATGGAATTGACGGAGAAATAAGCGATGTTTTCAGTGCATTTCCTTCTCTGGAGACTGTAATTTTTACCGGAGATGTAAGAAGAATAGCTCAGTATGCATTTAGTAACTGTCTTTCTTTGCGGACGGTACAGCTACCAAAACGTCTGGAGATTATTGAAAGCTATGCATTTCAATATTGTTCTGCACTTGAAGAAATTAGTTTTCCGGTTTCTCTGACCGAAATTGGCTGGAATGCATTTGAAGGATGCATTTCACTAAAAACCTGTGAATTCCCGTCAGGACTTCTTACAATCAGTAATAATGCATTTCTTAGCTGTACCGAGCTTAAGAAGGTCAGTTTTTGCTCTTCCGTTCAGAGAATCGGCCTGGGAGCGTTTGTCGACACCGGACTAAGAAACGTAACACTACCCGGTGAAGTTGAAGTTGATATCTATAACACCTTTCCGCATGACAATTCATCTGCAGGACGTGCAACCAACAAGAGAAGCGATACATCTGTTAGATGGACTCCGGAGTTCGTATTTACGGTATATACATCCGGAGCACTTTATGAATCAATGCGCAACGAATATCAGGAGTATGACAATGAGCTAAGAAAAAATGTTTCAAAGGTGAGGTATGGTTATTACACCCGGCAGAATGTTGTTTATATAAAGGCAGTGAAAAGTGTGATGCCCTATATGGCGCCGATTGTAAGTATTAAAGAAACAGAGGAAAATGAAAAAGAATATAGGTTTATTATTTTTGCAAAGAATGGAGCGGCACTCACCAATGCGTTACTAAAGACTTGGGACGATACTTTTGCAGCGGATTCCTTTGGAAAAATTACTGTTCCTGAGGGGGAGATTGGATCCGCATTAACCTTTGTGTGTGAAGGCTATGATGCAGTACAGGCGGATCCGTCGGATTACTCCGATACGGTACTTAATTATGTATTCATGGCACCGGAAGCGGAGCAATATAAGGGGCTGAAAAGTGCATATCTGATTATTCGTGAAGAATCAACGGATGTAGTCAGCGAGTACAGACAGATTCTTCTGGATACGGATATTGTATTTACTCTGAAGTGTTTTTCATATGATAATGAAGATGAAATATCTGTATACCGACTGTGGCAGCAGGGCAGATTGCTTTCACAGAGCACGAGCGGAATTATGAAAAACGTAGCGGTTTCCGGGCTTAGCGAGGGCGGCGATCTATACGTGGAAATTATCTATAAAGACGGTTCTGCTCTTCGTGCCGGACTGCTTGCCGAGGCTGTGATTCAGCAGATATTTAGGCAAGAAATCAAGCTTAGTGAAGGAAATACAACCATCAAGGTTTCAAAGGAAATTCCGTTTTTGGGGAATGAAGAATATACCATTGATTTAAAGGATTATCCGATTACGATGGTATATAATCAGACAACCAATAAGGTTCGTGTAAGTTATAATGTCAAGGATGAATACATCTTGGCAGAAAAAGATAAAGAGAGCGATTACGATCTGGAAAAACTGTATGAGGAATTCAAAAATGCAATTCTAAACGAAACCGGATCAAAACGAGAAAATATCCTGAAAAAGATCAAGGCATATACGGCAGAGAATACAAAATCCCGGTTTTTGGGATTTGAAGTAGAAACCGTTGGGTTTGCTTATGGTGAGTATACTTTCGATCCGGCAGCAGACAAGACCATAAAGGTTGAAGCAACAATGATTTTACGTTTCTCCGTAGGAAAGACTTGGTATTTCTATTACATGTATTTGCACAGTTAGTGGTTACGAATCACGTAT
>CAZRRN010000011.1:0-61717 GCA_964602475.1 uncultured Lachnospiraceae bacterium
AATAAAGTCATTCATAAAGAAAAAGGAAAGTTGCCAACGTTTACTTGACACAAACTTTTCAATTCTGTTAGTTGCTTCTGTCGAAAGTTTACGTTATAATGAAATCATAAACGATTTCAGGCAAGCTGTAATGCAACTTGAGATAATAAAACCGTAAACGGTTCTAGGCAAGTTGCAATGCAACTTGAGACAATGAAACCGTAAACGGCAAGAGTTTATGTTATTGTTTTTAAGTAAAGAACATGGAGGAAGAGGTATGTATTCCTGTAAAAACTGTGGAGGTAATATCGTATTTGATATTCCGTCCCAGAAGCTGAAGTGTGAACACTGTGATGCACTTTTTGATCCTTATGAGGTTGAAAAGGAAACAGATGCGGAGAATGCGCAGTTATTTGATGCGCAGGTTTTTACCTGTCCCCAGTGCGGTGCTGAAATCCTTGCTTCAGATAATTCAAGTGCAGAGTTTTGTCTGTATTGTGGCGGTTCGACAATTCTGAGCAGCAGAATCAGTAAAGAAAAACGTCCGGACTATCTTATTACCTTCAAGAAGACAAAGGAAGACTGTATTAAGGCATATAAAGATTTTATGAAGAAAGCTTTGTTTGCACCCGGAAAGCTGAAGGACCCGACTCACCTTGAAAAATTCCGTGCAATTTATATGCCGTACTGGACATATCAGGTTGAACAGAAGGGTGATACAACACTAAAAGGAACGAGAACACATCGGCAGGGAGATTATGAGATTACAGAGCACTACGATCTTAACTTTACTCTTGATGCCGGATATCGTGGCATGTCACATGATGCATCATCTTATTTCTCGGACAATATGACAGAGAGTCTTGCTCCGTACCATGTAAATGAAATGATGAATTTTACCCCCTCGTTACTGAGTGGTTTTTATGCTGATACCTCTGATGTGGACAGCAAGATTTATATCAGCGAGTGCAACAGCTTTGCCAATGAAGAAACGTTACAGAAGGTTAAAAGAATAAATCAATACAGGAAGTATTCAATAGAGTCACCGGCAAGTGAACAGGCACTGAATGAGGTGTTTCACAGTACGGTTCTTACGCCGGACAGTACGCTTTACCCGACTTGGTTTTTAACATACCGGAATGAGGACAATGTCCTCTATGCAGCAGTAAACGGACAGACAGGCAAGGTAGTTGCAGATATTCCGATTGATCATAAAAAATACCTCATTACGTCATTGATTCTTGCAATTCCGATTTTCTTTCTGCTGAATCTTCTTTTTGTGATACTTCCGACTTCAACAATGAACTGGGCTCTCATACTGAATCTGATCGTAATCAGTATGTACGGATCTGAGATTAAAGAGATTAACAAACGGGAAACCGGAGAAGATGACAGAGGTCTGGCATTTGTCAGAAAGAAAATCAAAAAGAAAAAGGGCAACAAACAAGAGAATCAAAAAACGAGTACCACAGGAGCAGAGGCGAAAAGCAAGAAGAACGCCGGTCCGTTGAAAGTGATATCTGTTATTTTAATCATTCTTTTTCTGATTGTTATGGGAGTAACTCTATTTGCGAGAATGGAGAATTTTTTCGGTGCGATAATTCCACTGGTGATTCTGATTATTGAAATTATTTGTACAATTAATAGCTCAGGATATGTACAGCCTATGGAAAATAACACAAATAAAGAAGAATCAATAAAGAATAGAGCTTATCGAAAAAATATGGCACCTTATTATTTTTCCATGGCGGCTTCTGTGATAGCCTGTCTGATGTTTGCTATTAATCCGCCGGCGGACTGGTGGTACTATGTGGCAGCACTCCTGGCAGGAGGAGTGGTATTGTATTCAATTTCCGGAATAATCAGTAAGTATAACAGGCTTTCCTCTCATAAAATACCGGAACTGCATGACAGGGGAGGTGAAGCACATGAGTAGATTACATATGAGTTGTTGGCTTATGCTGCTTCTGACAGCTATTCTGGTGGCTCTGCCGGCTCCGAAACAGGCTTTTGCTGCAGTGTGGTATTCAAATGAAGCTACAGATTATCAGGTTATTATTGAAGATGATGCCGATCTTCTCACAGATTATGAAGAATCTCAGCTGGTATACAGTATGACTGGGATTACCGGGTATGGCGGAGCGGCATTCAAAACAATCAGTAAAAACAGCGGATCCGCTTCTGGTTATGCACAAAGCTATTATTATCAGACCTTTGGATCAGACAGCGGAATCATTTTTCTGATTGATATGGATAACCGGCGGATTCAGATTTATTCGAATGGAGCGGTTTATGAGGTAATTACCGACAGCTATGCCGATATCATTACTGACAACATCTATACCTATGCAACCGAAGAAGACTATTTTACCTGTGCATGCAAAGCATATGAACAGGTGTATGCGCTTCTTGACGGTCAGAAGATTGCAATGCCGATGAAATACATCAGCAATGCGGTATTTGCATTGATTGCTGCGCTGCTGATCAGCTTTCTGATTGCCCGCAAAGCGTCAAAGGTAAAGCAGCCGACAAGACAGGAGCAGGTGAAAGCAATTGTTGCCCAATGTAATATTACGAATCCTGCTGCTGAGCTTACCAAAAAGACAAAGCACTATAGTCCTCGCAGCAGCGGAAGCAGTGGTGGTGGCGGAAGCAGCGGCGGAGGCGGCGGTCACGGCGGCGGAGGCGGCGGAGGCGGCGGTCACGGCTTCTGATTCCTTCGAACAGAGAACAACAGATGAAAAAGAAGAGTATAATGGTTAATTGGGAGGAAAAGATGAAGACAGATGTATATCTGCATGGAATGATTCTTGCTACAACAAGTTTTTTATTGAAAGATGGTTTTTTACGACCGGACGATTATTCTGAAATCAGCATGAAATATCGGCTGCCCGGAGGTGAAACCGGAACCTGCGCAACAGTTCTTGAATCTCTCGGTTTATCGGTACGGATGGACGGAAACCATATAGGAACCAACGTTGCACCGGTTCTGAAGGATTTCTATAAGGGAAAGTCTGTCTGGCTTGATTCCTTATTCTTTGACGAAGAATATGAGGGCCTTGAGGATTATGTCATTATAGCGGACGATGTACGTTCACCGATGGGAACCTTCGGTTCATTTTACAGTAATGGAGAAAAACGCTGGAATATGCCAATCGAAAATGATATTATCAACTGTACAACAGCAGCGATTGATCCGTATTTCGGAGAGGCTACTAAAATGGCAGCGGAGCTTTGCGTAAAACATGGAATTCCATATGTTACGATTGATTGTAAATATGACAGCTATCTGCATCAGCATGCGGCAGTATCCGTGATATCAGGAGAAGGAATAAGCAGCAATTATCCGGGAAAAACACGCGAGGATATGTTTGAGCTTTACCGGGAAAATAGTGACGGACTCACGATTATTACGGCCGGAAGCAAGCCTTTTTCCTACGGAAGAAGGGGTGGAGAAAAGAAGCAGTTTACTCCCTTTAAGGTCGATGTAGTAAGCACACTGGGTGCAGGAGATACATTCAAGGCGGGCTGTACTTATGCTCTTAATAGGGGAATGGAAGATGACGAGTTGGTTCGTTTTGCAAGTGCCTGTTCGGCGGTTGCTATTTCGGCGTTTCCGCTACCCTTAAATCCACCGACTCTCGAGAAGGTGAACCAGCTGATAAGTCGCTGTACATCGTGAATGCAGTGATTTATAGTAATACAACAAAGATCAACTGATAAGAGAAGGAGAGGATGAACATGGGATTTCTTGACAAGATTCTGGGAGCGGGAACAGAACAAAAAGTATCACACTTTTTAAATGAGCAGGTAAATGATATCAATACTGCAATTAATCAGGAAAAGAACCGAAGCTCATCTGCAGGAGCGAAGGTTTCCTTTTGTGCACAATGTGGGGCGAGGCTTTCTGACGGGCAGAAATTCTGTCCCGACTGTGGAACACCGGTTCAGACAGTGATGAATACAGCTGCAGCACAAAGCAGAAATAGCAGTTCAGGTTCCGGAAGCTCCATTGAAATTCGAATGAACGAAATACTATCTTCGGAATTCTCCGGGTTTGAAGTTCGAAAAGAGATTCCGTCAACGGATTACGGTGCTGCAGTCGGAAGCAGAAATTACAGCTATGGTCTGTTTCGCAACGGCAGTCCGGTCTTGTTTATTCTTTTGACAGAACACAACAGGGACAACAATCGTGCCTTCCGGGGGGCAAAGGAAGCCTCTGATCGATCAGGAATACCGGTTATGAATTTTTATACTCATATGGAAAACGAACATCAATATGTTACAAACCGGATTCGGCAGGCAGTCGGTAATTAATGAAAGGAATGAATCGAAGGGGGAACGCAATCTGCACCTGTGGTGGGGCGAAGCATACGGAACCAGTTGGTATTACAGGTTGCCGCTGTATGTTCAGTCCTGTGTCAGCATCGCTGTCTTCAAAGCATTTCCCCCTTCTTTCATATAGCGGAGTACTATGGGGATACTTGATCAGTTAAAAGAGCCTGCTATATGGCAGGAGTTTTATGAATACAAAAAGGAACGGGCTCATTTGTCGAAACGGGACGAGGAGTCTTTTTTTAAATTTATTAATGAACAACGGTATCTTTCTTTGACAGAACAGCCGTTATTAACCTTTGATTACCCTGTAAAAAAGCTGATTAATAAAGCTGATACGGGTAAGAAGCGTGTGGTCTATTCCTTCTCGGAAGACGAGAGTATGCTGCTTAAGCTGGCGGCATATCTACTGTATCGTTATGATGACCGCCTGTCAGACCGGTGTTACTCCTTTCGTAAGAATTTTGGTTCTGTACGGGCAGTACGTGAGATAACAGCATTTCCGGACATAGATGAGCTATATTGCTATAAGGTGGATATATCAAATTACTTTAACAGCATTGATACAGAGCTTCTGCTTCCAATGCTGAAGAAGCTTCTGGCAGATGATCCGATGTTTTATCATTTTCTGGAACGGCTTTTATCAGCGAACCGAGCTTATTTTGATGGGGAACTGGTTGAGGAGCAACGCGGAGTGATGGCAGGAATTCCGATTTCTCCGTTCTTGGCCAATGTGTATCTGACTGAGCTTGACTTCTGGTTTGAAAACCATGGAATTCCTTATGCAAGATATTCAGATGATATTCTTTTGTTTGCGGAAAATGAAGAACAGTTGGACAGTCTGAAAAAAGTTATTGCAGATAAACTGGATCAATACCATCTTAAATCAATCGGGAGAAGGAAAGTATTACACTGCCACATGAAGCATGGAGCTTTCTTGGAATTTCTTATTGTGCGGGAAGGGCGGATCTTTCAGAAGCAACCATTAGGAAAATGAAAGGAAAAATCCGTCGGAAGGCTAGGGCAATCTTTCGGTGGCGGCTGAAAAAAAACGCTTCTGCAGAGCATGCCCAGAAGGTTCTTATTCGTACAATGAATAAAAAATTTTATGACACACAGGATGCACATGAGCTAACCTGGTCACGCTGGTTCTTTCCTCTGCTTTCGGAGTCAGCCGGATTGAAGGAAATTGATGCATATTTACAGCAGTATATTCGTTATACTGCAACGGGATCTCACGGGAAAAAGAATTACGATACCAGATACAGTGATATGAAAGAACTGGGATACCGCAGTCTGGTGCATGAATTTTATCAGTTCCGTGAGAACACGATCTTATAAGCTATGAAATACTGGTCAGCTGCGATGACGCTGTAATTTTAGATAAAATCAAATCAGAATAGTTATTATAATTTGATTTTATAAAAAAAGTATGTGATGTTATATTTTTTTTCTATCTGCAATAAGATAAATCCTGTGGATAAGAAACCATATGGAGGATGACGATGGCTGATATTGAAGTAAACCGGTTGGTAAAGGAATATGAGTATTACGAAAAGGGACAGGGACTTAAAGGCTCTGTTGCTAATATATTCAAGCGTAAAAAACTGATACGGAAAGCAGTGAACGGTATTTCCTTTGAAATTAATGAAGCTGGGGTTATCGGCTTTCTTGGACCGAACGGAGCAGGGAAAACGACAACAATGAAAATGTTATCCGGAATTCTGTTTCCGACTTCGGGGACGGCAAATGTTAACGGATTTGTTCCATGGGAGCGTAAGAAAGACTTCAAGATGAATATGTCGATTGTAATGGGACAGAAAACACAGCTTAACTGGGATCTTCCTGCAACAGATTCGTTCTATCTGGCATCAAGAATTTACGAGCTGGAAGAAAGCATATACAAGAAGAATATGAATGAACTGGTGGATGTGCTTCATGCAGAAAAACAGCTGAATGTTCAGGTTCGTCGGCTGTCACTCGGTGAGCGTATGAAAATGGAACTGATTGCTGCACTGATTCATAAACCGAAAATTGTTTTTCTTGACGAACCGACCATTGGGCTGGATTTTGTATCTCAACAGAGTATTAGGGAATTTATCAAATATTACTGTGAACAGAACCAAGCAACTGTTATCCTTACAAGCCATTACATGAAGGATATTGAAGCTCTGTGTAAAAGA
This sequence comes from uncultured Lachnospiraceae bacterium, assembly GCA_964602475.1. Taxonomy (GTDB): domain Bacteria; phylum Bacillota; class Clostridia; order Lachnospirales; family Lachnospiraceae; genus SZUA-448. The sequence continues at coordinate 6,498 of CAZRRN010000011.1, forward strand.
GCAATCATTATCAGCGACGGCAATCTTGTATATGACGGTGATCTGCATAAGATAAATGATATCTTCGGGAAACATAAGGTAATTCGTCTGCAGTTTGAACGACCAGTCTTACAGGAAGAGATGAACCAATATGGAAGGATTACAGAGTATAGAGAAGATACAATGACCGTAAAGCTGGAGGTTGAACAAAAGGACCTTCGTGACTGCGCAAAAAAACTGTTGAGCACACTTCCTGTACAGGATCTGATAATTGAGGACACTGAGATTGAAGATGCAATTGCACGGTTATATAAGATGAACGGAGTTGAACTTGAAAAAAACGGGTGAAAAATAAATGTGAATTTTTTTCATCTGACATGAGAGGTAAGTATGAAAGTACTAAAAAAGTATGGGACAACCTTTGTAATGGCTATGGAGAGTGCACTCGAATACCGGACAAACTTTCTGCTTAGTCTGGTTGGTGGTGCATTTTCGGTAATCATTCAGTTTTTTGTCTGGACAGCGATATACGGTGGAGATTTAGAACAATCCATGTTTGGCTACCGGTACAATCAGATGATAACTTATATTCTGCTTGCGGGGGTAGTTTCAAGGCTTGTATCGACCGGATTTGAATGGGATATTGCTTCTGATATCAAGAATGGAACCTTGAGCCGATTTCTGGTTCAGCCCATTAGGTATCTGCCGTACAGGGTGTTTTCTTTCTTCGGGAATAAAGTAATTCAGCTCGGAATTTTTACGCTGCTGTCGCTTGGAATAATGTTAGTGTTGAACTTTACCATCGGAACTTCATTTCAGGTATCTCAGATGTTTTATCTTCCGCTTGTTATTATACTGGCCTTAATGCTGAATTGTCTGATTTTTTATACGCTTAGTGCACTGGCTTTCTGGATTACGGATGTTGCCGGAATCTTTATGGGAATGGGAGTTATCAGCAATATTCTCTGCGGAGGAATCTTTCCTTTGGAGGTATTTGGTGAGACAGCGCAAAAAATATTCCGTTTTCTTCCCTTTCGGTATATCATTTATCTTCCGCTTAATATTTTATGTGGTAATTGTACGACTGCTGATATACAGAACGGTCTGATTCTTCAATTTGTATGGATTATCGTATTTTTTACGGCATCACAGCTTGTATGGAAATCAGGAATGAAGAAATTTATTGCAGTCGGAGGTTGAGAAGAGACCGGCGGCGGTTTTATTTATAAAAATCAGTGAAGACTTCTTTGGTATTAGAACTGGACGATTACCAACTGAGCTGAAATGAGGAAATATATGAATAGAATAAGTAAATTACTTCGAATTTATGCGGTGCTGTTAAAGACAAGCGCGATGCAGCAGTTAGAATATAGGGCAAATTTTATTGTGGGAATTGTGGTGGAATGCACCTATCTGATTTCGAAGCTGTTGTATGTATTAATTGTATATCAGGCAGGGAGCGAGGTCAGCGGAATATCTGCAGCAGAGGTTAAACTGTTTATCGGAACCTTTATGCTGGTAACTGCGGTATACACAGCCTTTTTTATGAATAACTTTTATTCTCTTTCCGGGCTGATCCGGAACGGAGAGCTGGATATGCTGATTGTGAAACCGGTATCACTCCAGTTCTATACGACGCTGCGTACAGTCAATCTGTCAATTCCGATTCCCAATATTATTGCCGGACTCTATCTTCTATGTACATCGTGGAAAGAAGCCGGGATCGCGGTAAACCTGCAAAATGTAATCATATATCTTTTGGTTCTGTTCAGTGGCATCCTAATGAGCTATTCGGTCTTTCTTCTTCCGAACATCCTGTCCTTCTGGGTTGTAAAGACGGATGCTGTAGTTGAAATATCTGATAAACTCTGGGACTTTAATAATATGCCAATGAAAATATATCCGGTATGTCTTCAGAGAATCCTTGTCTTTGTTTTTCCGGTATTTTTTGTGACAAATTATCCGGTCATGGCTGTGCTGCGTACCATGTCGGTCTATGATATCATATGGGTGCTTGCAGGTCCGGTTCTTTTCTTTTTTCTGGTACGGTTGGTGTGGCGGGTTTCTATAAAGCAGTATAGCAGTGCAGGCGGTTGAAAGACCGCCTTTTATTTTGTAAAAGGGTTCTCTGCTGTGATACTGTATTTTAGACGGTATTCTCCGAACCGTTCCTTAAATTTCTGATTATCCGTCGTTTTGATGGAGTTAAGGTACTCGTGTGTATCAAAGCTGTTCTGATCGACTTCGATAAGAGCGACAGCGATGTTAGAACAGTGATCTGAGATTCGTTCATAGTTTGTCAGAAGATCCGCCAGAATGAATCCAAGTTCAATGGTACAGTTTCCGTGCTGAAGCCGTCTGATATGATTATTCTTTACGGTAACAATCAGTTCGTCTATGACCTGCTCGAGCGGTTCTACATTGGAAGCCATAGCGAGGTTAGTTGTGGCAAAGGAGAGAATCGTAATATGAAGAATATCAGTAACTGCCTGTGTCAGAACGGCGATTTCGTCATTCGCTTCCTGTGAAAAAGTTATCTTTTTTTCATTCATTTCAGTAGCAGTTTTAAGAAGATTTACCGCATGATCTCCGAGACGTTCAAAATCCCCGATGGTATGCAAGAGCTTGGATATTTCCCGGCTGTCCCTGTCAGAGAGTTCCTTGGAAGATAGCTTTACCAGATAGGTTCCGAGCTTGTCTTCATACAGATCCAGAAGATCTTCCTCTTTCACGATGGAGTCAATTTTATCGCGATCATACGCAGAAAAAATACTTATGGAATCCAAAACGGTCGTTTCTGCCAGCTGTGCCATTTTGATGGTACGATTATGGCACTCTGATACAGCAACGGAAGGAGTATGTAATAACCGTTCGTCAATAAAGCTGTAGGTATCGCTTTCGTCCTTTCGGTCGCGTATAACAAGCTCTGCAATTTTAACCAGAAGCTTTGAAAAAGGAAGCAGCAGAAATGTAGTTACAATGTTAAAAATACTGTGACAGGCAGCAATTCCGACAGCATCAATGGCTGTATCAAGAAAAGCAAATCGAAAGATAGCATTACTGAGATAGAAGACAATCAAAAGAATGGCAGTCCCGATGAGATTAAAGGAAATATGAACGACAGAGACACGTTTGGCGTGCTTATTAACGCCGATACTGGAAATCAGTGCAGTAGAACAGGTACCTATATTCTGTCCCATAATAATCGGAATCGCCATTCCGTAAGAGATGCTTCCGGTAAGAGCTAGAGCCTGCAGAATGCCGACCGATGCTGCCGAGCTCTGTATGATTCCTGTAAATGCAGCTCCGACAAGGACGCCAAGAAACGGATTGGTAAAAGCAGTCATCAGACCGGCAAATTCAGGAATCTCTGCGAGAGGACTGACGGCATTACTCATAAGAGTCATTCCGTACATTAATACAGAAAACCCGATACAGATGTTTCCAACATCTTTTTTTCGTGTTTTTTTGGACATCATAATCAGAAGAATTCCAATCAGAGCAACAACTGGTGCAAAGGAACTCGGTTTCAGAAGACGAAGAAAAATACTGTCACCTTCAATTCCGTTGGTGCTTAGAATCCATGCAGTCAAGGTTGTTCCGATGTTGGAACCCATAATCAGACCTACTGTCTGAGAAAGCTGCATGATTCCGGAATTGACTAAACCGACCAACATAACGGTCATGGCAGAAGAAGACTGGATGGCAATCGTGATTCCGGCACCGAGTGCCAGACTTTTCCACTTGTTGGAGGTCATGCGTTTCAGAATAGTTTCTAATTTACCACCTGCCATTTTTTCCAATCCGGATGACATGACATGCATTCCATATAGAAAGAATGCAAGACCGCCAATCAATGTTATAACTGAAAAAATATCCATAAATTCGTCCAATCTGAAGCATATTATAAGTATTCAACAATGCTTCTGTAAATGATAAAGGTTATTCTGATTTATTGTAACCCGTTTTTGTAAAGTCCAATACCGGATTTCTGTAAAATTCATGTAAAATTAAAAATACAGACTTTACATGAATTTTACATAAAATGCCTTTCTGATTTAACATTGAAGATTTATTCTATAATCGTAACGAAGGAAAAAAGGACCGGAGGAAGACCGGAATGCGCGAAAGAGGCGCGGAAATGGAGAAAAATGAATAGTAAAATGAATAAAACATCAAGAAGAAAAGAAATGAAAGCTTTGGCAGTTCTGCTTGTATTACTCCTGTGTGTGGGAACAGTAACGGGCTGCGGTGCTTCGGCAAATGAGATTACTGTTGTTTCCAGAGAAGAAGGCTCAGGAACCAGAGGTGCTTTTACAGAATTGTTCGGAATCGAACAAAAGGATGAGAACGGGAATAAAATTGATAAGACGATAGCAACGGCAGATCAGACAAATTCAACCGGGGTTATGCTGCAGAGTGTGTCTCAGAATGAATCCGCTATCGGGTATGTTTCTCTCGGATCACTGAAGGATACAGTAAAAGCGGTAAAAATCGATGGGGTTCAGGCCAGTGTCGAGAACATCAAAAACGGAAGCTACACTGTATCACGACCGTTCACGATTGCAACAAAGGAGACGGTCAGTGCAGCTGCGAAAGATTTTATTATGTATATTCTGTCGGCAGAAGGACAGAAAATAATAGAAGAGAAAGGCTATATAGCAGTTGCCGGATCAGAAAGCTATCAGGGAAGTGCATACATTGAGAAAATTGTTGTGGCCGGATCATCTTCTGTTGCACCGGTAATGGAGAAACTAATAGAGGGATATAAGGAATTTCATCCGGATGCCGAGATTGAACTGCAGACCAGTGATTCAACAACCGGAGTCAACAGTGTGGCGGAAGGAATCTGTGAAATCGGTATGGCTTCCAGAGAACTGAAGGATTCAGAGACGGCAAAGGGAATTAATGCTACCGTGATTGCAATGGATGGAATCGCAGTTATTGTAAACTTAAATAACACTATAGATAATCTGACTAAAGATGATGTCCTTGGAATCTATACAGGAACCATTGTAAACTGGAGCGAAATACAGCAGTGACCTCACTGCTTGTTATTAATGGGATGGAGAAGAACATGGCAGAAATCAGAACCGGAAGGAATGAAACAGATAATACAAGACTTCGGATCGTAAGAATCCGGGAAAAAGTGATGAGGATTGTATTTTTACTGACAGCATGTGTTTCTGTGCTTGCCGTGGCGTTAATCTGCATTTTCCTGTTAATCAACGGGATTCCGGCGATTGCGGAGATTGGAATATTCCGGTTTGTCGGCGGAACGGTATGGAATCCGAGCGGTGAACTCTACGGAATCTTTCCGATGATTCTTGGAAGCATTTATGTGACAGGACTTGCCATTGCAATTGGGGTTCCAGTCGGAATACTTACTGCAGTCTTTCTGGCACATTTCTGCGGAAAAAGATTGTATAAGATACTAAAACCGGCGATTGATCTGCTGGCAGGTATTCCATCTGTTGTATATGGTTTCTTTGGACTGATGGTGATTGTTCCGATCATAAGGAACCTATTCGGCGGAAGTGGTTCGAGTATGCTGGCGGCCGGACTTGTGCTTGGAATCATGATTCTGCCGACTATCATCGGGGTGACGGAAAGCGCATTAAAAGCAGTACCACAGCAGTATTATGAAGGGAGCCTTGCTCTTGGAGCCACACATGAACGAAGCGTGTTCTGTGCAGTGATTCCGGCAGCGGGTTCCGGAATTCTTGCAGGAGTTATTTTGGGAATAGGAAGAGCAGTCGGAGAAACCATGGCAGTCATTATGGTTGCCGGAAACTCACCGGTCATTCCGACCAGTCTGTTCAAGGGGCTGCGTACACTGACCTCCAATATTGTTATGGAAATGGGATATGCCCAGGATCTTCACAGAGAAGCACTGATTGCGACTGCTGTTGTATTATTTGTCTTTATTTTATTGATTAATCTCTGTTTTTCAGTTGTTAAGAAGAAAGCACAAAGAGTATAATGACCGGATATTAACCAAGACAGGTGACAAAAGGGACAAAGAAATGAGGACCGACATGAAATTAAAGCTTTCAAATAAAAAGAACACAATGTATGCAGGTTTTCTCAGGGTTATCGTATATATCGCAGCAGGCATTACGGTTGGGACTCTGTTCATTTTGGTAGGTTATATTCTGGTTAAAGGAATACCGAATCTGACACCTGAGCTATTTTCGCTGCATTATACATCAGAGAACGCATCATTAATACCGGCTCTGATTAATACGGTTACCATTACAGCTCTGTCACTCTTGCTGGCGGTGCCTCTTGGAATCGGGGCAGCGGTTTATCTTGCGGAATATGCTTCGCGCGGCAATAAAACGGTTGGACTGATTCGGATGACGGCTGAAACACTGTCAGGTATTCCGTCTATTATATATGGTCTGTTTGGTTATCTTCTGTTTGTTGTGGCACTCAAGTGGAGTTATTCCTTACTGGCAGGAGCCTGTACGCTGGCGATCATGATCTTACCGTTGATTATGCGGACGACTGAAGAAGCGCTAAAATCAGTACCGGATATGTATCGGGAGGGAAGCTACGGAATCGGAGCAGGAAAACTGCGCACGGTGTTTCGTATTATTCTTCCGGCTGCAGCGCCGGGGATTCTTGCCGGAGTGATTCTGGCAATCGGACGGATTGTCGGTGAAACCGCAGCGCTGATTTATACGGCGGGAACCGTAGCAGGTGTACCGGATGGACTGCTGGGATCCGGAAGAACTTTGTCAGTGCATATGTATGTTTTGTGGAGTGAGGGCTTTGCAACAGAAAAAATCTATGCAACAGCAGTGGTGCTGCTGGTTCTTGTTGTGGGACTGAACGCATTGTCCAGTCTGGCTGTAAAGAAAATTGGTAAAAACAGTTGATAAATCAGAAGGTAAAAGAAAATGCACTTTCTATCATCAAGGAAAGGAGAAGGTATGATAAACAATACAGAAACAGGTTATAAATTGGAAGTCAGAGATCTTGATTTATTCTATGGGAGCTTCCAGGCACTGAAAAAAATAAATCTGAAGCTGACCGGCAACAACATAATTGCGTTGATTGGTCCCTCCGGATGCGGTAAGTCAACACTGTTAAAATCATTGAATCGAATGAACGACCTGGTGGAAGATTGTCGGATTGAAGGCAAGGTAATGCTGGACGGAGAAGATGTATACGGAAAGATGGATATTAATGATTTGCGAAGACGCGTCGGAATGGTGTTTCAAAAGCCGAATCCATTTCCGATGAGCATATATGAAAATATCGCTTACGGTCCAAAAACACATGGAATTAAAGGAAAAGCAAAGCTGGATGATATTGTAGAACAGAGTCTTAAAGCTGCAGCACTGTGGGATGAGGTGAAGGATCGTCTCAAAAAACCCGCGCTTGGAATGTCTGGTGGGCAGCAGCAGAGACTGTGTATTGCAAGAGCACTTGCTGTTCAGCCTGAAGTTTTGCTGATGGATGAGCCCACCAGCGCGCTGGATCCAATCTCAACTGCCAAAATAGAAGAGCTTGCGACAGAACTAAAAAAGCAATATACTATTGTTATGGTAACCCATAATATGCAGCAGGCAGTTCGAATCTCGGACAAGACAGCATTTTTTCTGCTTGGTGAAGTAATTGAATTTTCAGATACAGAACAGATGTTTTCGCAGCCTACGGACAGAAGAACAGAATCCTATATTACAGGGAGGTTTGGATAATGAGATCGAGATTTGATGCGCAGCTGGACGAACTGAATCATGAGCTGATAACAATGGGTGCTTACTGTGAAGAAATCATATCAATGGCGATGAAATGCCTGCTTGACGGAGATATGAAAATGGGTGATAAAGCTCGTGATTATGACCTGACCATTGACCGGAAGGAACGTGATATAGAAAATCTGTGCATGAAACTGCTTCTGCAGCAGCAACCGGTCGCAAAAGATTTAAGGATGATTTCTGCAGCAATGAAGATGATTACCGATATGGAACGAATCGGAGATCAGGCAGCCGATATTGCGGAAATTGTCAGTATGGCAAATGTAGTTGCTGCAGACGAGACCTTTCATATACGGAAAATGGCACAGGCTACCATCCGGATGGCAACAGAAAGCATTGATGCTTTTGTGCGGAAGGATCTTGAGCTTGCAGATTCAGTAATCCGGTATGATGATGTGGTGGACGGTTTGTTCAACGAAGTTAAGGAATCACTGATCGAACATTTTCAAAACGGCGGAGATATGGAATATGCGCTGGATGTTCTGATGATTGCCAAATATTTTGAGCGAATCGGGGATCACGCAACCAATATTGCGGAATGGGTGTTGTATTCCATTACCGGGAAAAAGGAGCTGTCGGATGATTTACGTAGTTGAGGATGATAACGGAATTCGGGAAATGATGATTTACACATTGAAGTCGACCGGCTTTCACGCGGTCGGCTGTGTCGACGGAGACGAACTGTGGAATCGAATCAAACAGGAAATACCGGAGCTGATTCTTCGTGATATTATGCTTCCGTGAGAAGACGGTATCACAATTCTATAGTAGCTTCGCTCTGCAGCTGCTACAAAAAAGCTTCCGGTAATTATGGCAACAGCGAAAGGAACAGAATTTGATAAGGTACAGGGACTGGATCTTGGCGCAGATGATTATCTGGCAAAACCATTCGGAATGATGGAAATGGTATCGCGTGTTCGTGCTGTACTTCGCAGAATGGAAGCTGCAGAACCGGACAAGGAACTGAAGTTTGGCAGAGTGGTTGTGAATCTGAATGAGCATACAGTAACGGCAGACGGAGAACGCGTGGTTCTGACGCTGAAGGAATTCGAAATTCTTCGTCTTTTAATGGAGAATCCGGGAAGAGCATTTACGAGAGATATGCTTCTGGAACATGTCTGGGATAACGAATATACCGGAGAAACAAGAACGGTGGATGTACATATCCGGACACTTCGTACAAAACTTGGAACTTGTGGTGAGTATATCCAGACAGTACGAGGAGTTGGTTACCGTCTGGAGCTGCAGTAGTAGAAGACATTTATGCGCAAAGCAGCGCGGAAATAGGGAATAGTGTGAAAGATGAACCTTTCACACGCAGCTTTGTGCCTGCGCGGTGCTTGACACAAAGTCTGTTATGCGCAAAAAGCAGCGCGGAAATGGGGAATAGAATGGCAAAACGAATATTTAACGCAGTATTTCTTGTAGCCTGTTCTGTATTATGTGTTGGTTTCGTAATTGTTCTTGGAGTGTTGTATGAGCATTTCACGGTTGTACAGAAGGAGCAGCTGGAGGAACAGACTATGCTGGCGGTTCATGGGGTGGAAAATGAAGGAAAAACATATCTTACGGGACTTCATCTGAGTGATAAATACCGTCTGACCTGGCTGGATGCTGAAGGCAATGTGTGCTACGATTCCGAGGTTGATGCTGCAACAATGGAAAACCATGCAGAAAGAGAAGAAATTAAAGAAGCCTATACAACCGGAACCGGAGAAAGTCTTCGATATTCCTCGACACTGACAGAGCGAACCCTATACTGTGCGAAGTTGCTTACAGACGGAACCGTGCTTCGAATGTCGGTTACGATGAACTCAGTCATTTCTCTGGTAATCGGGATGCTGCAGCCGATATTTGTTGTAATTCTTTTTGCAGTGATTCTATCGGCTGTTCTTGCAAACCGGCTTGCAAAAAGGATTGTACGTCCAATGAATGAGCTGAATCTGGAGCAGCCTTTGGAAAATGAAACCTATGAGGAGCTTTCGCCGCTGCTACTTCGTATTGAACGACAACATCGCGAGATTTATAAGCAGATGGAACTTTTAAAGTCAGAACGCGAAGAATGGAATACCGTAACCGAATGTATGAGCGAAGGAATTCTGATACTGAATAAAAATAATGAAATCATCAGTATGAACCGCAGTGCCATGAGGCTTCTTGAACTGGATAAGTCAAGTATGAATATGGAATTGCTGGTAGTGAACCGGAATCTGTCGCTTCAGGGATTGATTGAAAAAGCAAAGCTGGGAGAACATGCGGAGACGGTTTTGGAACTTGCGGGAGGCGAGTATCAGGTTACTGCAGGCGCTGTTCTATCTGAAGGAGAACTGCGCGGAGTTGTTCTGCTGATGTTTGATGTATCAGATAAGGAACGGGCAGAACAGATGAGAAGAGAATTCACTGCGAATGTTTCTCATGAGCTGAAGACACCACTGCATTCAATTTCCGGCTGTGCCGAGCTGATCAAGGATGGAATTGTTGAACCCGAGGATATTAAGCGGTTCAGTGAACAGATTTACAATGAATCCCAACGAATGATGACGCTGGTTGAGGACATCATCCGTCTGTCAAAACTGGATGAAGGAATTGAAGAATCACCGAGAGAAGAAATCGATATTCTTTCACTTGCAGAGGATACGGTTAAGCTTCTTAAACCGGTGGCAGATGAAAAAAAGATTACGCTTTCTGTTAGCGGTGAGGAGAAAATAATACGCGGAATCCGTCCCCTGATTAAGGAGCTTATTTATAATCTATGTGATAATGCAATCAAGTATAATCGAACTGCAGGGAGTGTTGATGTAAATATTTCGGAACAGGAGAATCATATTTTACTGACGGTAACCGATACCGGAATCGGTATTCCAAGGGAACATCTTGGACGCATTTTTGAACGTTTTTACCGTGTGGACAAAAGTCATTCAAAAGAAATCGGCGGAACCGGTCTTGGACTGTCAATCGTTAAACACATTGCCAGACTTCATGATGCTTCGCTGGATGTAACCAGCAGATTAGGTGAGGGTTCTTCCTTCACGGTAATATTTCATAAGCTATAACTTATACATTGTATTGGGTTCACATTTCGAGATATGGAATACGGGGCATGCTCTTACACTGGAAAATACTGAAATAATGCTTGCATTTCTTTGATGCCTGCGATATAATTCGTCCGTGAGTTGAAGTATGTGAGGCGCTTCCTTGTTTGAAGCGCCTTTTTATTTCATAATAAAGTTCATTCTATGAAATAATCAGCGCTCCGTTTAGGGCGTAGCTGTAGGTTGCTTATTCTTTTTTGGAAGGCTTTGCAGGATTATATTCAGAAGAAGGAAGAACGAATATAGAAAAGAAAAGGATGTATTTGGATAATATGAAAGAGAAGAAAGATTTTGTGAATGAGAACGATGAGAGAACAGAAGTTGATTTAGATGTTGCAGCAATGAATGAAGCGCCGGAAGCAGTTCCGGCTGTGGTAAAATACGATGAAGCCGAGATAGATTCGCGAATTATCCGTGCCGTAAAGGAAATGGGTTATGAAGAGATGACGCCAATCCAGCAGATGGCTATTCCGGTGCTTCTCGAAGGAAAGGATATCATCGGGCAGGCACAGACCGGAACGGGAAAGACTGCAGCATTTGGTATTCCACTCATTCAGGCGATGGATCCGGACAACGAGAATGTTCAGGGGATTGTATTGTGTCCAACCAGAGAATTGGCAATTCAGGCAGCAGAAGAGCTTCGTCTGTTTGCAAAATATATGCATGGGATTAAAGTGCTCCCTGTTTATGGCGGACAGGACATTGAAAAACAGATACGTTCCCTGCGAAGCAAAGCGACTATCGTTGTCGGTACACCGGGACGTGTTATGGATCATATGAGAAGAAAAACTCTGAAACTTGAGGATGTGAGCAAGGTAGTACTTGATGAAGCAGACGAAATGCTGGACATGGGATTTCGTGAAGATATTGAAACAATTCTGGCTGAAGTACCGGAGAATCATCAGACGGCATTATTCTCTGCGACAATGCCCCAGAGCATTCTGGATATTGTCAAATGCTATCAGAAAAATGCGGTGATGATAACAACCGCTAAAAAAGAGCTTACTATACCGTTAGTAAAGCAGTATTATTATGAAGTTTTAAGGCAGAATAAAGAAGAGGTAGTGTCAAGACTTTTAGATTATTATAATCCGAAGCAGTCACTAATTTTCTGTAACACAAAGCGTATGGTAGATGATCTGACCGAGAAGCTGAAAGGAAGAGGATACTTTGCAGAGGGTCTGCACGGAGACATGTCTCAGCTTCAGCGTGATAAGGTTATGAAGGGCTTTAGGAACGGAACCGTCGAAATCCTGATTGCTACCGATGTTGCGGCAAGAGGCATTGATGTGGATGATATTGAGGCAGTATTTAATTACGATATTCCGCAGGATGATGAGTATTATGTTCATCGGATAGGAAGAACCGGACGTGCAGGACGGAAAGGACGTTCGTTTACGCTTGTTGTCGGACGGGAAATCTACCGGATTCGGGATATTGAACGTACCTGTAATACCAAAATAAAAGCAAGAGTGGTTCCAAGTGTAGCTGATATTACTGCGGCAAAATCACAGAAGGTATTTGCAAAGGTGTTGGAGCTTGTCTCAAGTACTGACTTGTCCGATCTGACCAAGATTGTACAGGATAAGCTGAATGACGAGGATATTACTGCGATTGATCTGTGCGCCGGTTTCCTTCGTATGCATCTTGGCGAGACGAAAGAAGACATTCCGACGGAATCCTATTTTGAGTCGAGAAACAAGCGTCTTGGAGGAAGAAACGGGAAAAATGCTGGAAGCCGTTACAGTGACTACAGTGCTGTTGCCGGAAAAAGGAACAGAAGCAGATACGGTCGTGATGACAGCAACAGCTCATACGACAACGGTAGTGCCGGAGAGGAAGGCTACAGCAACAGGAAACGGGATTATGGAAAACGATCCGACAATGGTGCTGGATACGGAGCTTCGAAGACAACAAAAGCTGCGAAAACGACCGAAGCATGGAAGACGGAAAGAACTGCGAAGAACCCCGGAGCTTCAAGAACAGACAGAACTGCGAAGAACTCCGGAATTTCAAGAACAGAAAGAACAGAAAGAACAGAAAGAACTGCGAAGAACCCCGGAGCTTCAAGAACAGACAGAACGGAAAGAACTGCGAAGAACTCCGGAGCTTTAAGAACAGAAAGAACTGCGAAGAACCCCGGAGCAATGAAAAAGTCTGAACATAAACAGAACCGGGAAAAGGGAACAGAGGCTCAACAGTAAATTACAACACTGCTGTAGAACGGAACTGCTGTCGGTAAAGATTAGCGTAGGTACCTTCAAGAGCCAGCAGCTGTTCATGCGTTCCGTGTTCTGTAATCCGACCATCCATGACAACCGCAATCTCATCTGCATTTTTTATTGTGGAAAGACGGTGCGCAACTACGAGAGTAGTACGACCCTTACAGAGCTCATCCAGCGACTGCTGAATCAGAACCTCAGTTGTATTATCAAGTGCGCTGGTAGCTTCATCAAGAATCAGAATCGGTGGATTTTTCAGAAAAACACGGGCAATTGAAAGCCGCTGTTTCTGACCGCCGGACAGACGAACGCCCCGTTCACCGATTTCTGTTTCATAACCGTGTTCAAGAGAGAGGATGTATTCATGAATATTAGCGTGCTTCGCGGCTTCGACCACTTCTTCTTCGGTTGCATCAAGCCGACCATACAAGATATTCTCGCGGATACTTGCATTGAACAGATAAACATCCTGCTGGACGATACCGATGTTCCTGCGTAGAGATTCAGCAGTGATGGAATGAAGCTCAATTCCGTCAATCAGAATTTCACCGGAGGTCACATCATAAAAATGCGGAATCAGATGGCAGATGGTTGTTTTGCCGCCACCGCTTGGACCGACGAGACCAAGAGTCTCGCCTTTTTTTATTTGCAGATTTATATTTTCAAGAACATTTCCTTCTTTGCCATAACTATAGGTAACATTGCGGAATTCAATTGAGCCGTTGACGGTTCCGATATCGACTGCTCCTGAAGCATCCTGTTCCGGTGCAGTATCCATAATTTCAAGAAACCGTTCGAAGCCGGTAACACCGTTCTGGTACTGTTCCATGAAATTAATCAGTGTCATGACCGGAGTGAGAAATAAACCGACGGATACAATAAATGCAGAGTAATCGCCGAACTGGATGTCACCACGGTATAGAAACAGACCGCCTGCAATCAGTACAATAACATTGAAAATATCAGATATGAATGAGGTGGAGGAATGGAACATTCCCATTGCCTTATAAGCATCTTTTCTTGCTTCAAGGAAAGAATGATTACCCTTTTCGAATTTTTCGGTTTCTTTATCATAATTATTAAAGGCTTTTGTAACACGTATTCCGGATATGCTGCTTTCCAGTGCGGAGTTAATCTGTGCAATGGATTCCCGGCTGCGCTTGAAAGCATCCCGCATACGTTTCCTAAGCAGAAGAACAGCAATCGTCAGAAACGGTGCACATGCGAAAACCATAAGAGTCAGATAGGGATTGATTGTCAGAAGATAAATAAATGAAATAAGGATGGAAATAGAGGAAATAAGAAGATTTTCAGGTCCGTGATGAGCCAGCTCACTGATATCGAACAGATCATTTGTCATACGAGACATGATTTTACCGGTTTCGTGGTTATCATAAAATTCATAAGGAAGCTGTTCCAGATGTCGGAACATATCACTGCGCATCTGAGCCTGCATTCGAGTTCCCATAATATGTCCGTAATATTGGATAAAATAATTTAAGAGCATCCGAACCAGATAAAGCAGGAACAGCATGGAACCGAATAAGATAATCATACGGTAATTCCGATTCGGAATCAGATCATTCAGCATTTTGCGGGTGACAATCGGATAAACTATACCAATCAGGGATACAAAAAGGGAAGCAAACATATCCAGAGTAAATACCAGCTTATGAGGTTTATAATAGACAAGAAATCGTTTCAGCATAGAATGTTCTCCATCAGAATATATTGATTATATTTTATATAACTCAGCCGATTGTATCTTATTTTTTGAATCAAGTCAAGATTACATTTTTAATTGATTTTCTGGCGGGAACCGGTAGAAACAGAGTGGGATTTATGGTAATATGAAACCGTAAACGGTTTCAGGCAAGTTGCAATGCAACTTTAGATGGCGTGAGATGCACGCCGGATAATTGGAGGATATGAAACCGTAAACGGTTTCAGGCAAGTTGCAATGCAACTTTAGATGGCGTGAGATGCACGCCGGATAATTGGAGGAAGGTTTGAACAGAAAGGAATTTTGCGAAAATTTACGAAGGCGCGGATATCTGGATGATATGCATGCGATTGCCGGATACTGCAGAAGGCAATGGCCGCGAAGGTCGGATTATATTCTTAGAATTGCAGATGAAATCTGCCGCCATGAGTTTATATTTGATATGAAATGGGACATGGACAGAGTACAGAAATCGGTGAAATTCGGGGAAAAAGTGCAGTGGGACTACATGCCCGGAAACGATCCTGAGTTTGTGTTTCTGTTTAACAGACACCGCTATTTTATCACGCTTGGACAGGCCTATGCAATGACCCGAGATGAAAAATATGCCAGAACCTATGTGGAACTGATGACGGATTGGATAGAAAAAATGCCCTGTAATGAAGAAAACCGCTGGCACACATGGAGGACAATCGAAGCAGGGCTACGAGGAGAATACTGGATGAAGGCGGTCCTGTATTTTATAGACAGTCCCTGTCTTACAGACGAGGTAATTAAAATATTCTGCGAGTGTATGAATACGCATGCGGATTATTTGATCGAACATCATGACAAGCTGCGGCGTATGAGCAACTGGAGCATCATGGAGGATCACGGACTATTTGAAATCGGATGTATTCTTCCGCAGACAGAACAGACAAGAGAATATATCAGGATTGCACTGGACCATCTGACGGTAGAAGCTCGGCTACAGATTCTGCCGGACGGGACACAGTGGGAACAGTCACCGATGTATCACAATGAGGTTCTGCATTGTTTTCAAGATGTACTTCTTCTTTGCAAAAAGAATCGGATTCCGGTTCCGGAAGCGCTGAATCTGGCTGTAAACAAAATGTCTGAGGCGAACTGCTTCTGGCAGAAGCCGGACGGGCACCAGTTTATGAACGGAGACAGTGACGATAATGATATCAGAGAAATCCAGCTTGTTAGTTCGTATCTCTATTCCGATCCGGTAATGAAGCATTTTTCTCTGCCGGAGGTTGATTATGACAGTGCATGGATGCTTGGGATACAGGGGATTCAGGAATATGAGCAGCAGTCGTCAAAACTCCCGGAATTTACCTCCTGCGCTCTTGCAGACAGCGGAAATTACTATCTGCGGTCAGGATGGGATCCGGATGCTTCTTTACTGCATTTTCACTGCGGGACAATCGGTGCAGGACATGGGCACTCGGATCAGCTGCATTTTGACCTGTATGCACATGGAGAAGACATATTGACAGATTCCGGTCGCTACACTTATTCCTTTGGACCGGAACGATGTGAATTCAAAGATCCGACAGCGCATAATACGATTACAGTGGACGGGGAGTTTTTTACTGTTTGCAAGGATTCATGGGAATGCAGTAAACTGGCTGCTCCGGTCAACCAGAAGTATCGTTTCGGAACAGCATTCGAATATGTGCAGGGCGGACACCTTGGGTATATGGATTTGCCGAACGGGGTTGCGGTTAACAGAAAGATTGTTTTTATCAAGCCGGACATCTATCTGGTTTTTGATGAAATGTATACCGGAGGAGAGCATTCCTATGAGCAGTACTTTCATTTCAGTGAACGCGGAACAGTAACATTATCAGGAACCCGCGCTGTTTATCAGGGAGTACAGGCGGACGCTGAACTGATTTTCATCACAGGAGAAGAGCCTTATGAAAGGACAGAGAATGTAAAAACAACCGGAGCTGGGGCAGGGGAATTTAAGGTATTCTTAGAAAAAAGCCGGATTGCGCGGGACTATAATTGTGCAAAACAGCGTGATTGTATCAGAACGGCTTTTCATGGAAATGGATTCTGTTCCACAATCACCTGCATTTGTACTGCAAAGAGAGGAAGCCTGTCAGACGATTTTTCAGTGAAAAAGGTTCCGGTTCATTCCGTGTTTCGTAAGGTTACTCACCCGGACAGCTGGGCAGAGGCAGTTTCAATCAGAACTGAAGGAAAGCGCTATACAGTGATTGTCTGTCATCAGGAGGTCAATACTCCGACGGATCAGACAGAGGCAGACGGTTGTATGGGCTTTGGACAGGTCATTGTATTTGATAAGTCGGTTGAGACACAGGTTGGAACAGTATTGGTATATTGATGAGGAGGAGAGGATGAATACAACAGATATTTATTCAGCGGCAAGGGAACAGTACGGGAGTGTAGGAGTGGATACAGATCGTGCAATCAGTATTCTTCGGGACATTTCCATTTCCATGCATTGCTGGCAGACAGATGATGTAACAGGCTTTGAGCAAAGCGGAAGTGGTCTCTCAGGAGGAATTCAGACAACCGGAAATTATCCGGGAAAGGCACGGAACCCGGAAGAAGTTATGAATGATCTGGAACAGGTTTACCGTCTGGTTCCCGGAAAACATCGTTTGAATCTGCATGCGAATTATGCCATCTTTGAAGACGGATTCGCTGACAGGGATCAGCTGGAGCCAAAGCATTTTAGAAAATGGGTAGAATTTGCTAAAATAAGGGGGCTTGGGCTGGATTTTAATCCGACATTTTTTTCTCATCCGAAAGCACTGGAAGCAACGCTGTCTTCCGAAAATGAAGAAATCCGTCAATTTTGGATTCGGCATGGACAGGCCTGCCTTCGTATCGCAGAATATTTTGCCACAGAACTTAACACATACTGTTGTATGAATATTTGGATTCCTGACGGATTGAAGGATATTCCTGCAGACCGAATGGCACCGCGTACCCGCCTGAAGGATTCGCTGGATCAGATCCTGTCGGCAGGTTATGATACGTCAAAGGTTTATGTCGCAGTAGAATCAAAGGTATTTGGAATTGGTCTGGAAAGCTATACAGTGGGTTCTCATGAATTTTATATGAACTATGCAGCAAAAAATAATCTGCTCTGCCTGTTGGATAACGGTCATTATCATCCGACGGAACAGGTTGCAGATAAAATCTCTTCTATGCTACTGTTCTATGAAAAACTGGCACTTCATGTTACAAGAAGTGTACGTTGGGACAGTGATCATGTGGTAATACTGGATGATGAGACCAGGGAAATTGCAAAGGAGATTATTGCTAATGATCCGAAGAGAGTTCTGATTGCTTTGGACTTCTTTGATGCAGGAATTAACCGGATTGCAGCTCTTGTAATCGGTATGCGGAGTATGCTGAAAGCGTTACTGAATGCATTACTGCTACCAATGGATACGATGAAGCAGCTGCAGCAGAACAGAAATTTTACCCGCCTGATGGCTCTGCAGGAAGAAATGAAGCTTTTTCCTGCAGGTGCAGTATGGAAACAGTATTGCAGTATTAATGGAGTATCGGATGGTATGGAATGGTTTGAGCAAGTGGAACAATACGAGAAGGAAGTTCTTTTAAAACGTTGTTAAAAAAAACATAAAATACAACAATGGAATCCGGATGAATTCCAAGAATGGAGAAGAAATGGCAAGTTTATTTATGAGATTTCCGGAAGGAAGAATCAAGACACTGACGTTAAGCTACGATGACGGAGTTGAGCAGGACAGGAAGCTGATTGAAATCATGAACAAATACGGATTGAAGGGAACCTTCAATCTGAATAGCGGCGAGTACGCGGAAGAGGGACATGTATATCCGGTCGGGACGATTCACCGCAGAATGAGCAGAAGTATGGTAACAGATACATATAAGAACAGCGGACATGAGGTCGCGGTTCACGGACTGACGCATCCGTGGCTTGAACAGCTCCCGAAGAATGTATGTGTAAAAGAAATCTGTGAGGATCGGGCAAACCTGGAGACACAGTTTGGTGGGGTAGTTCGCGGTATGGCATATCCGTTCGGAACCTACAATGATGCGGTTGTTGAAATACTGCGTGAGAACGGAATCGCATATTCCAGAACAGTTCATTCTACAGGACAATTCAGAATGCCGGAGGACTGGTTAAGACTTCCGGCGACCTGTCATCATGATGATCCGAAGCTGATGGAATATGCGAAACAATTTCTGGAAGGGAATTCCTATGGTTCGCCGTGGATGTTCTACTTATGGGGACACAGCTATGAATTTGAACAGAATAACAACTGGAATGTAATAGAAAAATTTGCCGAATATATGGGCGGGCGAGAAGAAATCTGGTATGCTACCAATATTCAGATTTATAACTATTGTAAAGCATTTGAACAACTCCGCTTTAATACCGGTATGACATATGCAGAGAATCCAACATCAACGGATTTGTTCTTTGATTACGGACAGAAATTATATCAGGTTGCGGCAGGAGAGAAGATAAGCTTTTGATAACAGATGCCGGATTAAACAGGATGTGAACGTGGAAAGCCATACAACAACTTTTTATTAGTGCAATAGAGCATAGAAATGAGGAAGGATTTGAAAAAGAGAATCTATACTGCATTTTGTACAGGGCTGGTGGCAGTCTTCTTATTAACTGCATGCAGTGGGCAAGTGATACAGAATGAAATTACCGCTTCACGACCGGATAATACCGGATCATTAACTGAAGCGACGGTTCCTACAGAGGGACTGTCATCCACAGAAGCTGCAGCAAATCCCGCAACACCAACAGTGGTCATCATACCGACAGAAGCCGAGGAAAAGGTGACGGAAACTCCTGTTCCGACAATGGAGCCCATTGTTGTGGATGACTATGATATTACTGCTTCTGTTACAGGGTTGTCACTGAAAGATGCCTGCTCCGGTTATTTCAAAATCGGAGTAGGACTGAACGGCTCAGGACTAAGCAATTCAACACTGCGTTCAGAAGCGATGAGCGAGATTATTAAGTATCATTTTAACAGTGTTACCTACAGTAATCTGATGAAGCCTTCCTATTTGTTGAATCAGGAAGGAAGTGCATATAACATAGTCAACGGGAACCCGGAACCGGCAGTTTCCTTTCAGACGGTTATTGAAGGACTGGAATTTTGTAAGGAAAATGGAATTGGGATGCGGGGACATACACTGGTGTGGCATACGCAGGTTCCGGACTGGTTCTTCCGTGAAGACTATACAAATTCCGGAGCTTATGTAGATCGTGATACGATGCTGATGCGTATGGAAAGCTATATCAGACAGGTACTGGAATTTACACAGGAGAATTATCCGGGAGTCGTTTACTGCTGGGATGTTGTTAACGAGGCGGTCGAAATATCGAGCGGAGCTTATGAAACCGAATCTGGTTTTCAAATCCGTACCTCATATGACAGCGGAAAGAAAACCAATCTCTGGTATCAGACAATAGGAACCGATTACGTGGAAAAGGCATTTGAATATGCAAGAAAATATGCAGCTCCGGAAGTAAAATTGTTTTATAATGATTATAATACATTTCAGCCGGCAAAAACAAAAGCAATCTGCAGGCTTGTAACGGCATTGCAGGAAAAAGACCTGATTGACGGAATCGGAATGCAGGGATACATGAGTCTTAGTTATCCGGCGATGATTGGAAGTACGGAGTCGGTTGCGGCTGCACTGCAGGAATTTGGTAAGCTTGGACTGGAGATACAGCTTACTGAGCTTACAATTAGCAGTGAGGATAAGGCAGAAGCCTCGATGGAAAAACAAGCGAAACGCTATGAATCGTTATTCAGTATATTAAAGCTATATGACACTGATAACGGCGGTTCCGTCAATATTACTTCAGTTACGGTATTCGGACTTATGGATGAATATTTGTTCTACTCGAATAATAAAGAATATTCCAGACTTTTTGACGGACAGCTTCAGCCAAAGCCTGCGTTTTACAGTATTCTGTCCACCATGACGGAATAGCAGGAATCTATAAGGAACAAGAAACATAACAGAAAAGAAAGCCTGAGGCTCGGTGAAAAGCTTCAGGCTTTCTTTTCTGTTATGTAGTTAGTCTAATGTATTGCAAAGAAAGATCAGCTTTCTGTCTTATTGTTCTCCGGTTTTGCTTTTCCAAGAATCAGGTTAACAATGATTCCGAGAATTAAAGCAGTTGCAATTGAGGTGAGAGTAACTTTTCCGAAGGTAAGTGTTAATCCGCCGATTCCGGCAATCAGAATAGAAGAAACAACAAACAGATTTCTGTTCTCTCCAAGATCAACCTTCTGTACCATTTTCAGTCCGCTGACAGCAATGAAGCCATATAATGCCATGCAGACACCGCCCATTACGCAGGAGGGAATGGAATTAACAAATGCTACAAACGGAGAGAGGAAGGATATAATGATTGCTCCGAATGCTGCGGCAATGATTGTACTGACAGAAGCGTTTCCGGTAATTGCAACACAACCGATTGATTCACCGTAGGTAGTGTTCGGGCAGCCGCCAAAGAATGCACCTGCCATGGATCCGACACCGTCACCCAGAAGGGTTCTGTCAAGACCGGGATCCTTAAGAAGATCCTTTTCAATAATAGAGGAGATATTTTTATGATCAGCAAGATGCTCTGCAAAGACTACAAATGCTACAGGGATGTAGGCAACTGCGACAGTACCGATGTAAGTACCGGTGATTTCTGAGAAACCGCCGCTAGCCAGCTGGAAGGTGAATTTCGGAACTGAAATGAATGTCTCTAAGGAAACTCCGCCTGCGACAAGTGCTGTAAGAGGTGAGAAATCACTGATTTTCAGCGCGTCAATGCCGGTCTCATTACCAATGAAGGTAAGAATACCGGCAAGAACATAACCAGCAAGAATGCCAATAATGAAAGGAATCAGTTTTATGGTTTTTTTTCCGAAGGTGGAACAAAGCATGGTAACAATCAGAGTTACAACACCGCAAAGAACTGCAATCAGAGTGGATCCGCCTGCATTTGCTTTCTGAAGATCACCTACTGCATTACCGGAAAGACTCAGTCCGATAATCGCAACGGTGGGACCGATAACAACCGGCGGCATCAGCTTATCAATCCATTGTACACCTGCAAATTTAACAATAAGAGCAATTATTACATAAACAAGACCTGCCAGAACGGCACCGATCAACAGACCTGCATATCCGACTGCCATGGATACTCCGCCTGCAAAAGCAGCTGCCATCGAGCCTAAAAATGCAAAAGATGAACCTAAGAACACGGGACTCTTTCCTTTGGTGAACAGAACATAAACTAAAGTTCCCACTCCTGCACCAAACAGTGCAGCTGCGGAGCTCATCTCAGATCCTGTCAGACCGTTGATAATAAGCGGAACCACCAGCGTTGCTGCCATAATTGCAAGAAGCTGTTGGATTGCGAAGATGATAAGATGACCAAAGCTTGGCTTATCATTTACATTGTAAATCAGTTTCATACCTTTCTCCTCCTCGTGTGTGATGATCATTTGGCTACATATCGTTGATATTTTTGCAAAAAAAAATCCTGCTGCGGACGCAACAAGATAAAGCATAAGGGAATATTACACGGTAAGACACCGTTTATGCAATGATCCATCCTGAAGGCATCACAATACCAACGACAAAGATTTCTCTTACTTTTTTTATAACAAAGTGAATATCATTTGTCAACGATTATTTCTGATCTTTTTCGCTTTTTTTTGAGAAAATAATTATTTCATAGTTGGAAGACAATTGATAAAAGCGAAAAATTCATTGACGGAGTGATAAAAGTTCCGTATAATTGTTCGGAAAGAAAACGGAACGAATCCGTGATAAAGGTTACAATTGATACCGAATATAATACATCTGCCAAAAGCCCGGAAGGAGCTGTGATAAATTGAATCTGCTTGTCGTGGAAAATATAACAAAGAGCTATGCAGAAAGAAAGCTGTTTGATCATGTCAGCCTTGGAATTAATACCGGAGACCGTATCGGACTAATCGGAATTAATGGAACAGGAAAATCAACGTTACTTCGTATTCTTGCCGGAAGTGAAGAACCGGATGAGGGAAGTGTTACAAGAAACAGAAAGCTGCGTACAGCTTATCTTCCGCAGACACCGAGATTTGATGATCAGAAAACCATACTGCAGAATGTTCTTCAGGGTTTAACAACCGAAG
This sequence comes from uncultured Lachnospiraceae bacterium, assembly GCA_964602475.1. Taxonomy (GTDB): domain Bacteria; phylum Bacillota; class Clostridia; order Lachnospirales; family Lachnospiraceae; genus SZUA-448. The sequence continues at coordinate 29,478 of CAZRRN010000011.1, forward strand.
AAACCTACCGTAATCTGGAGGGAGAAGCGGCAGCAATGCTGAAGAAGCTTGGGATATCGGAGTATGAAAAAACTCCGGAGCATCTTTCGGGTGGACAGAGGAAACGGTGTGCTCTGGTGCGGGTTTTATTGACAAAATCTGATCTTTTGATTTTGGATGAGCCGACCAATCATCTGGACAGTGAGATGACAGAGTGGCTGGAGGAAGCACTTCGCAAGTACGAAGGTGCATATATCATGGTAACCCATGACCGGTACTTTCTGGACGAGGTTACCAACCAGATTATGGAGCTTGATCATGGAAGCCTGTACCAATATCAGGCGAATTATTCAAGATTTGTCGAAATGAAAGTTGAACGAGAGCAGTCAGCGGCAGCAACCGAACGAAAGGCAAAATCCTTATATAAAACAGAGCTGGCTTGGATGATGCGCGGAGCACGGGCACGGTCGACTAAGCAGAAGGCGCATATTCAGAGATTTGAACAGCTGAAAAACCGGAAAGCTCTTGAAATGGATGAAACGGTAGAAATCAATCCGGCATTTTCAAGACTTGGTAAGAAAACAGTAGAGATAGAACATATCAGCAAAGGATATTCGGGGCGTACGCTGATCCGGGATTTTTCTTATAATCTTCTTCAGAACGAACGAATCGGAATTATCGGACCGAACGGCTGCGGGAAGACGACACTTCTTCGTATGATTACCGGACAGGAACAGCCGGATAATGGAAAAATTGAGTATGGGATAACTGTTAAATTCGGATATTTTGGACAGGAATTTGTAATTCCGGAGGAAAGCAAACGAGTGATTGACTATGTGCGAGACACAGCGGAAACGATACAGACCAGAGATGGGGTACTGACTGCTTCTAAATTGTGCGAACGTTTTTTGTTTGACGGAACACTGCAGTATCGTCCGATTTCGAAGCTTTCGGGCGGAGAGAAAAGAAGACTGTATCTGCTGAAAATTCTCATGGAAGCACCAAATATACTGATTCTGGATGAACCGACAAATGATTTGGATATTACCACACTGACAATTCTTGAGGATTATCTGAACAGTTTTGAAGGAATTGTCATAGCGGTTTCCCATGACCGGTATTTCCTTGATAAAGTTGCAACCGGACTGTTTATTTTCCGCCCTGACGGAACATTACTGCGATCAGAGGGTAATTATACTGATTACAGGGAACGGATTGCAGAAGAAGCAGAGCTCTCCGATAAAATAATACCGGAGAACAAAAGAACGGAGGAACCGATTAATTCAGAAAAAGGGACAATCAAACCCCGCAGGCAAAAGCTAAAATTCACATATAATGAGCAGCAGGAATACAACGGGATTGAAGCAAAGATAGCTGCGCTGGAGGCTGCGGCTGCGGTAACAGAAAAAGAAATCGAAAAAGCCGGCTCCGATTACGGAAGACTTACAGAGCTTATGCAGCTCAAAGAACAGCAGGAACAGGAGCTGGAAGAAGGAATGGAACGCTGGATGTATCTGAACGACCTTGCAGACAGGATTGCAGCGGAGGAAAACTAATCCCGCGAAAAATTAAAACCGGTTTCTGTTTTAATTTTCTTTTTATCCTTGAACATGGAAGCGTCGGCTTTCATCAGAAAAGCGTCCAGATTATCATTCTTCTTGACTTTCCCGAAGGACGATCCGATTCCGAGGAATAAGGAATAGGGTTTGTTGATCCGTTCGGAATATCCGCTTAAGGTGGCGCGAATATTTTGAATTAGTCCATGAACCTTTTCTTTGGAATAGGAACCTATCCCAAGATAGATGAATTCATCTCCACCGGTACGAAAGCTTTTCCCTCCGTCATCCTTGGTCGCTTCCAAAAAAGCAGCAGCAACGAGAATCAGGGCAGAATCCCCTTCACTGTGCCCGTAGGTATCATTAATGTGTTTCATACAGTTTAAATCTCCGGAAATAACCAGAAAATCAAGATTTTCCTCACGCGCTTGCATAAGCATATCCGACGCATGAATATAAAATCCGTTACGGTTATACAAACCGGTCAACGAATCTGTTTCTGCCTTCTGTTCCATCAGACCATACATCAGTTTCAGTTCTGACTGGCGCCGGATTGACTCGAGTGCATTGTTAACATTGCGTGACCATTTGCTGTAATACATATTGTAAGGCTCGGTACACTCGCCGAGAGAAAGCACAGAATACCCGATACAGGATTCATTAAAATGCAGGGGTGTAAAGTAAAAAACAGACGGTTTCGCACGTTCTTCAAATAAAGCAGGAAGCATATCACACAGGGAAAAAGAGCGGTTTAATTCAACAGAAGCGTCTTTTCCGCTTTTTTCCATTGCAAGAATCATTGTATCTGTGTAACCCTTTGTCAGAGGAGCCTGTCCAACGGAATCCTCAGAATTCACCCAGTTCTCACAGAAGGCAAGATAAAATGCATCAAAATCACCGATATAATGAGTATACCAGGAGAGCGTCCAGAGGCATTCACGCAGATTCGGGGCAGCAATCATATCTTCAAGCATAAAATTAAAACCGGATTCGAATCCATTGTGATCGTAAACAGTATGATATTGAAGCTGTTCTGTATGCTTCAGCTTCGGAAGCAATCTGTTACAGCCACAGCTTGAAGTGATCAAATCACCGGAGGAATAAACATCGTCAGAAATTATATATTCGTTTCCTGTAATCATTGCATGAAGCATACGCATTGCATTCAAGCCAAGTCCCGTATTACGGCGCGGAAGAGAGGTAACCTCATGATAACGCTGAAGTCCGTCTCCGTCAGCATCATACCCGGTAACGATGATATCTTTCGGAACCTTAATGTTATGAGTGGATAAAGCATCAATCACGCAGAGAGCCATTGGCTCAGAGGCACAGCAGATGGCATCAGGAAGACCATCCTTGTCGTTCAATAGTTTTGAAACGATTTCCTCTCCCTTGTCATACCAGAAATCTGCATAGAATATCCATTTATCCTTTACCTCAAGTCCGTGTGCCTCCATTGCATCGAGATATCCTTTTAGACGGAGCTTTGAATGAAACTGATGCTCAGGACCGGTCATAAAAGCAATATTCCGGCAGTTATGAACAGTAATAACATGTTCAACAATTGACTGAATCGCTTTGTCGTCCCGATTTAAAATAAATGAAAATAAATCATTTTCAGCATCAGCGACAATAACAGAACCGTGATAAACGGTCTTTAGCTGCTGCAGCAGAGAAGAAGCAAGCCCCTCGATCAGAAGCGTATATGGAAGAACAACAAAACCATCGTAAAGATTATAGTTTATCGCATTGTATATGTTTGTTTCACCAATTTGAAACTGTTCAGAACATCCGGTGCGCAGAAAGGTTGCAAAAACAGAAACATCGTAATCCAAACGAAAAGCTTCCGAAAGAAAGCCCTTCAAAAACTGACTTTGAAAAGCACTTTCAGGCTGGGACATTAATATACCGATTCTTTTTCTGCACATTGTACGAATCTCCAATATTTTAAAATATAAACTATAAGATAATGATTATTTTATCATAAATGCTTTATTTTTTCAATTGCGAATGGTATGATTATATAGATATATAGGAATTAACAAAGTCTGTTATGCGCAAAAAAACGCAGAGATGGGGATTGATATGCATGAAGAAAGAAGATGCATTATTATATCGGGATCTCCGGAGATTCAGTGGATTGCAACTGATTCACAGGATTATCTGATTGCCTGTGACATGGGAATCGATCATGTATTGAAAGCTGAAAAAAAGCCGGATATTATGGTCGGAGATTTTGATTCGTATGATAAAAAACTACCGGAAAAGATTCCGGTGATACGTGCACCGAAGGAAAAAGATGACACAGATACAATGATGGCAGCAAGATATGCCATTCAGGAAGGGTACAATCAGATTATTCTGCTTGGAGCGCTCGGCGGTCGGTTGGATCATACAATTGCAAATCTTCAGACTGCGGCCTTTATAACAGAACATACAGGACATTGTGTGTTGTACGGCAGAAACGAAACTATTTATTTGATTAAAGACAGTATGGTTACGATACCCAGAGGAGAGAACCATTGGATTTCCTGTTTTTCATGGTCGGAAATGACGACAGGAATTAATTACAAGGGATTAAAATACCCGTTACAGGATGCAGTGCTTGATTTTACATTTGCTAAGGGAGTCAGCAATGAATTTGCAGAAGAAGAAGCTGTCATCTCGGTGAAAGAAGGGATTCTTCTGATCATAGTATCAGAATAATAAAATACTTGTGCCTGTGCGCGGCTTGGCATAAAGTCTGTAAATAAAAAGCAGCGCAGAAGTGAGGAAAAGAATGGACGATAAGAGATTTGCACTGCTGATTGATGCAGATAATATTTCCAAAAAATACATTAAATGCATGCTGAATGAGATTTCAAAATACGGACTGGTGACTTATAAACGAATCTATGGGGACTGGACAACCAACGATAACAGCGGGTGGAAAAGTGTTCTTCTGGAGAATTCGATTACACCAATACAGCAGTATGGATATACAACAGGGAAGAATTCTACTGATTCGGCTATGATCATTGACGCGATGGACATATTGTATACCGGACAGGTGGAAGGTTTTTGCCTTGCTTCAAGTGACAGTGATTTTACCAAGCTTGCGAGCCGGCTTAGAGAATCGGGGATGACGGTAATCGGAATGGGCGAAACGAAGACACCAAAAGCGTTTCGTGTAGCCTGTGACAGGTTTACCTGTCTTGAGATTCTTCTTGATCCGGATATCGCAGGTGAGAAGGAGGATGCTGCCGCAGGAATTAAGAGCCGGATAAAAGAGACCAAATCGAACAGAATGGCAGCCGCCAGTACTGCGGCCGGAAATACTGCAGGAAGCGAAGCGATTATTGACAAGAGAATCATTGAATCGGTCATTGTCGGTATACTGACAGAGAATGTTAATGACGGAAGAACAACGGGTCTTGGCGAAATCGGAAGTACTCTTGTAAAAATGTATCCGGAGTTTGATGTACGAAATTACGGTTACAGTCTGCTGTCAAAGCTGCTTGAGGAATTTCCTTCTCTTCGCCTTAAAAAATCCGGAAGTACGGTAACGGTAGAACTGATGGAAAATGCCGATGACAGAAACAAAATCGAACAATATGCTGTGGATGTTGTAAAAAGTAAAGACTCAGCAGGAATGCTGCTGGGAGACCTGAGTAATAAGCTTCATTTACAATATCGGAACTTTAATGTACACGATTATGGGTATTCGACATTCTCAAAATATATACAAAGCATACCGAATCTGGAAGTAAAGGAAGACAAAACAAAAGAAAAAATTGTGTGTTTTAATGAGTCATAAATCAGATGATTCGATTAAAACAACAAGGAATGCTTGACAAAAAGCCATCATCATACTAGAATACAAGTATATTACGATATGGGATGGGTTACTTATGAAAATGATACTACGCTGGTTCTACGGGAACGATGACAGTGTTTCATTAAAGCAGATAAGGCAGATTCCGGGCGTGAGCGGAGTCGCAACTGCCCTGTCGGATGTTAGTGTCGGTGAAATCTGGCCGCTTGAACGTCTTCAAAAAATGAAAAACGAGATCAATTCAGCCGGACTGGAAATTGAAGTCATTGAGAGCGTGAATATTCACGAGGATATTAAAAAAGGACTCTCAGGACGGGATATTTATATCGAAAATTACATCAAAACACTGGAAAATCTTTCAAAAATCGGAGTAAAATGCCTCTGTTATAATTTTATGCCGACAATTGACTGGGCTAGAAGCGATCTGGCTTATCCATTGCCTGATGGCAGCACTGCTATGTTATACCGGCATGAAGATGTACTGAGAATGAATCCGGCAGAGATGGCAGATCGTATGATAGAAAAGGCAAATGATTTTTCACTCCCCGGATGGGAACCGGAACGGTTATCTGCGATGGCTGCGGATATGGAGTTTTATCAGTCTATGTCCACAGAAGAGTATTGGAAAAACATAAAATATTTTCTGGATGCTGTGATTCCTTATGCTGAAAAATATGATATAAAAATGGCGATTCATCCGGATGATCCGCCGTGGCCGCTTTATGGATTGCCAAAAGTGATTACCTGTGCAGAAAATATACGTACTTTTTTAAGCCTGAATACCAGTCCGTATAATGGGCTTACGTTGTGTTCCGGCTCTCTTGGTTCGGATCGGAATAATGATATTCCGGCGATTGTAAGGGAGTTTTCATCGCAGGGAAGGATTCATTTTGCTCATATCAGAAATATCAAACACAGTGATGATAAGGATTTTACCGAAGTTGCTCATTTAAGTGCATGCGGTGATCTTGATTTGTATGAGATTGTAAAAGCATATAGCGATACCGGATTTGAGGGATATATTCGACCGGATCATGGACGAATGATCTGGGGAGAACAGGCGAGACCTGGATATGGATTATATGACAGAGCACTTGGAGCTGTGTATATCTTAGGACTTTGGGAAGCTTGCAAGAAGCAAAATAAAAGAAAATAGTCTTTATTTTGTGAAGTTGCGGCAATAAAATACTTGATTTTCTCTTTCAACTGGGCTAAAATATTATAAGTCGTGTATTAGTATACCATAATAAGCGCGGCAGGCGATGGAGGAAAAGATCATGCAGGTTATTGAACGTAACCCAAAAGAAACCGCACGCGAATATGCAATGAGAGTAATCCGTCATAATATAATTACGCTGGCGCTTGCACCGGGAAGTATTATCAGTGAAAATGAGCTTGCAGGAGAGCTGGGAATCAGCAGAACTCCGGTTAGAGAAGCATTGATTGAGATTGGACGCACCAGTATGGTAGGTACCTTTCCACAGCGTGGAAGCTGTATTTCGCTGATAGATTTTGAATTGGTGGAGGAGGCTGTTTTTCTTCGGATGGTGTTGGAAAAAGCAGTAGCTGAGCTTGCCTGTGATATGGCACAGGAGACGGATATTATCAAACTTGAAGAGAATGTCAAGCTTCAGGAGTTTTATTTAAGCAATTCATCGACAGAGCGCCTGATTGAACTGGATAATGAGTTTCATACCACGCTGTTTCGTATTTGCCACAAAGAACGTACTTTTGAGATGATGCAGAACATGCTGATTCATTTTGACCGTGTGCGTACTTTAAGCGTTGAAACGGTGAAGGATATAAAGATTATTTCGGATCATAAAGCAATTTTGGATGCGATACGAAAACGTGACAAGACTGCGGCAGTTGATATGATTGTCAAACATCTGAGCCGGTATAAGCTTGACCGAAAAGAAATTATGGAACGGTATCCGGAGTATTTCAAAAAAAGTAATTGAGAAATCATAGAAAGAGGAGTGACCAAGAGGTTACTCCTTTTTTAATTTAAATACTTACTCTGTGATATGTGCAAAATGACTAAAACATGATTTATGAGTAATAAATAAGTTGTCAAATTAATTTAAAAAGAAATGATAGAAACTTAGTGATTTATAAAAATTAACTAATTATTTTTGCACATAGCAATAAGTGATTATAGAAAAGCAATTATTGAATAGCAGTAGCGTGTATTCTAGTATACAATACAATCATGATATTGCAGACGAATACAGTCTGAAAGAACAACATGTAAATATACAGACAGGAAATGGGGAAATTTATGAAAAAGAAAAGTAAAAATGTGGTCGTTTCCGGAATCAATGTCAAGCATGAAAGTCTGGGACGTCACATAGTCAAAAACTGGCAACTGTATTTATTCTTTTTAATACCCATCATCTATTATCTTATATTCCGGTATATTCCCATGGCGGGGAATATTATTGCGTTTCGCCGCTACCGGGCAGGAAGCAGTCTGCTCGGAGATGAGTGGAGAGGTCTGACTTACTTTCGACAGTTTATTAAAGACAGGAGCTTTTGGAGAGCATTTGGTAATACGTTATCGCTAAACTTTCTATATCTTGCGTTCCGTTTTCCTGCAACCATTATATTTGCTTTGTTATTGAATGAAATACGAAGCCTTAAATGGAAAAAATTTGTTCAGACAGTTTCTTATCTTCCTCACTTTATTTCCATGGTTATTGTTGCAGGTATGATTCGTGAACTCTTATCAACAAATGGTCCAATCAATGCATTAATTCAGTATTTAGGAAATAATAAAATTCTTTTCTTACAGCTTCATGAATGGTTTCCGACTATCTTTGTCGCTTCCGGTCTGTGGCAGGGTCTTGGCTGGGGAACAATACTGTACCTGGCAGCAATTGCAGGAATCAGCCCAAGTCTGTATGAAGCTGCAGTGGTTGACGGTGCAAATCGTTTTCAACGTGTGATTTATATTACTCTGCCATGCATTCTTCCGACGATTTCAACATTACTGATTTTGGATATCGGAGGTCTGGTCGGTTCAGGAAATTCATTCGAAAAAGTATTTCTGCTTTATAATTCCATGACATATGAGACTGCAGATATTGTTTCTACTTATGTATATCGAATGGGTGTACAGTCTGCTAATTTCAGTTATGCAACGGCGATAGGTTTATTCGAAGGTCTGATTAACCTCGTGTTGTTGACTGCAGCCAACATCGGTTCTAAAAAGCTGACCGACAGTGGTCTCTGGTAATTATATAGACATGAATAATCAGCTGAATGAATGGAGAGGTAAAATGAAAAAGAATAAATCGGCTAATAAAATGAAGTTATCGACGAGCTATAAGGTATTTCTGGTCATTAATACAATAATTATGATTGTTATTTCCGCTTTTACACTTTATCCGTTTCTGTATCTGGTAGCGCAGTCATTTTCATCGGAATCTGCGATTGTGCAGGGTATGGTAAAGCTGTGGCCGGTAGATTTTAACCTGACAACCTATAAGTCCGTGCTGGCTAAGGGAGATTTCCAGAGGTATTATCTGAATACAGTTCTTTATGCGGTATTTGGAACATTTTTTTCACTGATTACGACAGCGATGCTTGCTTATCCTTTGTCAAAGTCAAAGTTGCGGCTGAACAAAATAATTGCTCCTTTTATTATTTTTACAATGTACTTTGGCGGCGGAATGATTCCGAACTATGTTCTGATATCGAGACTTGGTATGCGTAATACTCCGTTTGCATTTGTACTTCCGTCACTGATCGGCACCTACTATGTACTGCTGATGAGATCGTTCTTTGTCAGTGTTCCGTCGGAGCTTGAAGAAGCAGGAGAAATAGACGGATTAAATAAATTCGGTGTGTTTTTTCGAATTGTACTTCCACTTTCAAAACCGATTGTGTCAACGATGGTGCTTTTTTATGCATCAGGATACTGGAGTAACTGGTATAACGCATTTATGTACTTGCAGGAAAATAAAAAGCTGTGGCCGGTTGCTTACTATCTGAAGACAATTATCACAGGTGCATCAACATCTGCCGATCCACAGGCGGCCGGAGCTGAGACGTCACAAATTGCCGCCAATATCAAGTCCTGTTCGATGGTATTGATGGTTCTGCCGATTATATGTGTATATCCTTTCATTCAGAAGTATTTTGTACAGGGCATGATGCTTGGCGGAGTGAAGGAATAATAACGGTATCACCTTTCCACCATTTAAGGTGGAAGGTAATATAGACAAATATGAAAAGGGGGAAACACAATGAAAATGAAACGTTTTTTAAGCCTTCTGCTGATTGCGGTGATGGTAGTATCTCTTGCAGCCTGCGGAAACAACGGAAGTTCTGATCCGACTACTGCTCCGACTTCAGGAGGGAGCAATAATACGGCGTCGACATCAACACCGACCCCGGAACCGGAACTTGATTACACCTATGGTTACGACACAACCTTTTATTCAAAAGAGCCGGTAACCTACACAATGTATTTCAGCGATGCAAGCTGGTATCCGTTGACCGAACAGTGGTTAACTGAAGGTGTTTTTGCAGAAATTGCAAAGAGAACCAATGTAACTCTTGATGTTACTTCAATCGACAGCGGAAGTTACAGTGACAGTATTAAGCTCAGCATTAATGCTGGTGAGTCAAAGTACATTATACCGAAGGTTTATGATGAATCAGCCTATGTAGATGGCGGTGCAGTTGTTGCAGTATCCGATTATGTACAGTACATGCCGAACTTTACTCATTTCTATGAGACCTACAATCTGGAAGCTGATGTAAATACAATCGTTCGTGCCAACGGTAAGTTTTATCGTCTTCCCGGTATGCATGAGATGGCAATGCAGGATTACACTCTGCTGTTCCGTGATGATATTTTCAAAGCAGCCGGTTACGACATCTCAACACTTGAGAATGACTGGACATGGGAAGAGCTGTATGACATCCTTGTAGGTGTTAAGGCTTATATGGTATCCAAGGGCTTATGTACTGAAAGCTCATATATCTGGTCCGATCTGTGGTGTGGTTCTGAATCAGGACAGGGCAACGGTGGTAACCTTCTGAAGCTTATGGGTGCATCTTATGGCGTTCCTTCCGGTTGGGCAATCGGAAATGCGATTGAGTTTGATACCGAAAAAGATGAATTCTATCTTGCATCGACCTCAGAAGATTACAAAGAATTTATTACTATGGCAAATAAATTTGTTGCCGGTGGAATTCTTGATCCTGAAACCTTTACTCAGGATGATACAACAGCCTGCAATAAGTTCTATCGTGGAGAATCTGTTCTGATCAGCATTAACAGAGGACAGCTTACAACATGGACCAACGGTCTGAATGAAAACCTTGGTGAAGGAAATTATGAACTTTATTACAGTGTATCTCCGATGGGAACTAAGGCTTATACTGCAGAGAACTCTCGACTTGAAAATGGTGTTATGATTTCTTCAAACGCACTGAAGGATCTTGGCGAAGAGGATTTCATTAAAATGATGAGATTTGTAGACTGGTTATGGTATTCTGATGAAGCATACGACTTAATTAAATGGGGCGTTGAAGGCGAGCACTATACTTATGTAACCGACGCAACCACTGGGAATCAGGTTAAGCAGCTTACAGAGGGTTGGTATTGTGGTGGTCTTGGAATCGGTCAGACAGATGATTCTCAGAAGGATCTTCGTCTTACCTATGGATATGCAGGAGGAAACTTCTGGTATGGACATACACTTGCACAGGTTAGCGATAACTTTGCACCGGTTATTCAGGATTACTGTAACAGACTGACTCAGTATAGAAAAACAAAGCCGCTCAATCCGACCTATACTCTTACTGAGGATGAGAATGAACAGATGAATCTGTGGAGAACTCCGTTGATTGATAATATCAATACATGGACACTTCGCTTTGTAGTAGGACAGTCCAATATCAGTACTGACTGGGATACTTACGTTAACAGCTGTACTGACCTGAACAGTGAAGCATATCTTGAACTGATTAATACTGCATATAAGAGAAGTAAATAATTCTGAATTAAAGAAAGTCCCAAAGATCAGTTTCTGGTCTGCGGGGCTTTTTTTATTTCAAAAAGTGAGACTCGGTTACTCTGCAGAAATAAGGGTATAAAGTGCAGAATAATTAATTGTATTTTGGGGAGTGATACTCTGAAGCTCCTCTGTTGTAAGACAGCATTTTTTACCTAAGGAGGAGAGCTCGAGAAAATAGTTCTTTGCAGCGGTGGAAAGTAGCAGAGTTTTTGCAGTTAGCAGATAAGGAGAAGCGGAAAACTTGACCGTGTTTAGATCTTGGTCTGTCTGAATACGAAGAAGAAGTCCATAACCGCTTTGTACCGTATAGCAATCAAGATCGTTCAATGTATCGTATTCTGCAGAACTGTTGTAGGTTCGGCAGTTGACTTCACCGTCCGTTACTGCGATATTAAGCAACTGTTCGGTTCCGTTGGTTTGTAATATTACCTGAACGATAGCGCCGTTAACGGAAATTGTTGCATTTTCGGTTACAATATCATAGGAGGAACAGGAAGATGCTTCTTGAAGTTCATTAATCAACATGCCGTTGCAGAGAGTGATTTTGATTGCTTTACTTTCAGTGCTTCCGGATGCTTCAAGGATTGCTTTTGTTTCGGCATCCATCATAAGAAACCGGTTATTATCCATTTGCAGCTTAAGACAGCTTTCAGAAGAAAGATCAAAAACATCGCCAAAACGACAATACATATTTTCATAAGCCACAATGGGTTTTGTTCCGGCTCGCTCAATACTTGCATTTCCGGAAAGCTCTGTAATCAGAACGGTACGGTAGTCTGAGTCCTTCATCAATCCCATCAGAAGGACAACAGCAAGTATCAGCAGTAAAATACTTCCGGCGGCCGGAATCAGCAGATACAGTGTTTTCTTTATTATTTTTTTAGGTTTCATTGTCTGATCTCCGGAAAATAATATAATTAAATCAATAATATAATTATTTGATTATAATACGAACAAATAGAAAAGACAAGAAATAATGTATTTTACAGCAGGAATCCCTGTTTCAGATGATACTATTTGTAGTGATGGGAATATTAAGCTTGCAGTAAGCTTGAAAAACAAATATAATAAATGTAATTAAGTTTGAAATGGCGTATTTATCTGGAGGATGTTGTGAAGATCATCATAGTGGGCTGTGGAAAAGTCGGAACTGCACTGGTAGAGCAACTTAACAAAGAAGGGCATGATATTATTCTGATAGATCAGGATAAGAGTATAGTTGATGCTTTAATTGACAAATATGATGTCATGGGAATGGTAGGGAATGGAGCAAGCTATCATGTTCAGCTGGAGGCAGGCTGTGCGGATGCGGATCTTCTGATTGCAGTAACCGAATCGGATGAGCTGAACTTACTATGCTGCCTGATTGCTAAAAAGTCCGGGAATTGTCACACCATCGCACGGGTTCGTAATCCTGAGTACAGTCAGGATGTTAATTCAATTAAGGCAGAGCTTGGACTAGCTATGATTATTAATCCGGAATATGCAGCAGCAATGGAAATTGCCAGAGTGCTTCGCTTTCCGTCGGCAATCAAGGTTGATACCTTTGCAAAAGGTCGTGTAGAAATGCTGAAATTCAAAATCGAACCGGGTTCCATGCTGCACGGAATGCGATTAATGGATATGCAGAAGAAGTTGAACTGTAATGTTCTTGTCTGTGCAGTAGAGCATGGGGAAGAAGTTATTATACCAAACGGTACATTCGAATTGCAGGAAAAGGATATTATTTCAATTGTGGCATCTCCAAAAAAAGCGGGCGAATTTTTTAAGAAGATCGGAGTAGTAACCAATCAGGTACGAAGTGCACTGATTGTCGGAGGCGGAGATATTACTTATTATCTTGTAGAAGAATTACTTACGATGGGTATTTCCGTCACAATTATTGAAAAGGATAAAGAACGTTGTGATTTTATCAGCGGAAAGCTACCGAAAGCAACCGTGATACACGGAGACGGAAGTGATCAGAATCTTCTGGAAGAAGAAGGACTGTTAAGTACGGAAGCCTTTCTTGCGCTGACAAATCTGGATGAGGAAAACATTCTGCTGGCATTATATGCGAAGAGCCAGACTAATGCAAAGATTGTAACAAAAGTGAATAGGATCACCTTTGATGAGGTAATAGAAAGCCTTGAGCTTGGAAGTATCGTGTATCCGAAGTTCGTTACAGCGGAAAATATCATCCGGTATGTACGTGCAATGCAGAATTCCATTGGAATCAATATCGAAACCCTGTACAAACTGATTGAAGGAAAAGCAGAAGCTCTGGAATTTCTGATACAAAAGGGTTCTCCAATCATTGGAATCCCGCTGGAACATCTTCATTTGAAGAACAATATGCTGATTTGCTGTATCAATCACGGTGGAAAAATTATTACTCCGGGTGGACAGGATGTTATTCATGAACTGGATACAGTAATTGTTGTAACAACGGAAACCGGGTTAAAAGACATCTCGGATATTCTGAGAGAAGAGTAAGGGCTGAATCATGAATTTTTCTGCAGTACTGAACATATTAGGATATGTACTTCGTATTGAGGCAGCATTTATGGTACTGCCTTTTATTACAGCAATCATTTACAGGGAAAAGACATGGGCGTCTTTTTTGATTACAATGATGCTCTGCTACGTTGTTGGTTTTTTGCTTGGAAAGGTGAAGAAAAAACATACCAGCTTTTTCACGAAGGAGGGTTTTACGACAGTTGCGCTCAGCTGGATTGTTCTAAGCTTTTTCGGCGCACTTCCTTTTTGGATCAGCGGTGAAATCCCGAGTTTTACCGATGCGTTGTTTGAAACTGTTTCCGGTTTTACGACAACAGGAGCAAGTATATTGAATGATGTCGAGGCATTGTCTCATGCATGCCTATTCTGGCGCAGTTTTACACACTGGGTCGGAGGAATGGGAGTTCTGGTCTTTCTTCTTGCAATTATGCCGTTAGCAGGTGGTCAGAATATGCATCTGATGAGGGCAGAAAGCCCGGGACCGAAGGTTGGAAAACTGGTTCCCAAAATGCGTACCACCGCGATGCTACTGTACAAGATTTATTTTGCAATTACAATTGCGGAAATCATTTTTTTATTATTTGGCGGAATGCCTTTATTTGAAGCTCTTACGGTTGCCTTCGGAACGGCGGGTACCGGAGGCTTTGCTGTGAAAAACTCCAGTCTTGCCGAGTATTCCGTATATCTGCAGACGGTGGTAACTGTATTTATGATTTTATTTGGTATCAATTTTAATGTCTATTTTTTGTTTCTTGTGAAAAAACCGAAACAGGCTTTTCAATGTGAGGAAATGAGATACTATCTTGGACTCATTTTTGCATCCGGACTTTTTATCGCATGGAATACCGCCAAGCTTTATGATAGTTTCTATGAAGCAATTCATCATGCATTTTTTCAGGTGGCTTCCATTATCACGACAACGGGATTTGCTACAGCAGATTTCGATCTCTGGCCGGCAGCCTCCAAAACGGTTCTTCTGATGCTGATGTTTGTCGGAGCGTGTGCGGGAAGTACAGGAGGTGGAATCAAGGTTTCACGAATCCTGATTTTGTTAAAGACTGTGAAGCGGGAGATTACATCTCTTCTTCATCCAAGAACGATCAGACAGATTCGGGTAGAAGGAAAACCGATTGAAGCAACGGAGACATCTTCGGTCGGTGCTTATCTTGCTGCGTATTTTATGATATTTGTTGCAGCGCTATTGTTGATTTCTCTGGACAAATATGATTTTGAAACAAACTTTTCTGCGATTACAGCAACCTTTAACAATATCGGTCCTGGGTTCTCTGCAGTTGGAGCAACCTGTAATTATTCGGGCTTTAATATTCTTTCGAAGTTTGTCATGATGTTTGCCATGCTTGCAGGGAGGCTGGAAGTTTTCCCAATGCTTCTGATTTTTGCTCCCGGGACATGGAAACGTTGATAATAAATCGGGTTTTCTCTCAGAATCCACCGTCAAATCCAATAATCTGCCCGGTTAGGTAGTTTTCTGCCTCGGCAATTCTTCGAATAAAAGCAGCGACCTCTTCCGGAGTGGAGATTCGACCGGCAGCAACATAATTATCAGCAAAATCCTGAACTTCCGTCTGCGTCAGATGGGAGTTCATTTGTGTATCTACCATACCACAGGAAACCGCATTTACCTGAATGTTAGAAGGGGCAAGTTCCTTTGCAAGTGCTTTTGTAAAGGTTTCAACACCGCCTTTTGAAGCACTGTAGGCAACTTCGCAGGAGGCTCCTTTACTTCCCCAGATGGAAGAGAGATTAATTATTCTTCCGGCACCGGAATGAAGCATCATGGGAATGACTTCTCTACAACAGTAGAATACAGAAGACAGATTAGTATCTAGTATGGTATGCCATTCTAAATCAGAAAGATCCTGCAGCAGACCGACATGACTGATACCTGCATTGTTAATCAGTAAATCGATCGAGATTTTCTTATCTGTCAGTGTCTGAAATAAATTTCTTACAGCGGCAGGACTTGACAGGTCAGCTGTATGGGTCTCGCAGACTGCACCGAGAGCAGCTGCTTTTGCAGCAGTAGCCTCGAGTTCTTTTTTATTTTCTTTGCAGACAAGAATCAGATGGACACCCTCTTTGGCAAATGCCAGTCCACAGGCTTTTCCGATTCCGCGGGAAGCTCCTGTAATCATGATGGTTTTCATTATGTTCCCCCTATTTATCAGAACCGTGATTTGATTTTTTCCATTCCTCAAGACGCTGTAAGAGTTCGGCACGCGTTGGAATATTCAGTTTTGGGAAAGCGAGATTGATACGCCGGTGTACAAAAGACTTTCCTGCAAGGCTTTGAGTGTAACGCTCCTTCAGGTATTCCAGTCGCTCCTTGACCGCATGATTGCGCTCTAACAGCTTAAGCTTTTTGGCATCGACATAATCGGTGGTTTCTTCTTTTACCTTTTCTGTCTGTTCTTTTAGCTCGCGGATCTCCTGCATTCCTTTTATTGTTCCTTTTGAAAGCGTTTCACCAACTGTTTCGGATAATCCGTTTAAGGTTTTTTCAATTTCAGTCAGCAGTCGCAGCTGTTTTTGAAGCTTCATCAAAGATACAACAGTAATGATTAGATCGAAGACAAGCAAAGAATAAAAAATAACTAAAAGAATTGTGCGCAGAGAAACCGGAAGAATTCGTATGAATTTCATAACAGGCGGCTGAAGAATGCGTACTACTAAAATACAAGCCAGTCCCCAAAGTACAGAAAACTTAAGGCAGACATAACCTTTAATGTTGAAGTGCTCATCACTGTAATCCCACCATTTTAAATGAAAAAATCGTTCAAGAACAGCTCCTGTAATAAATTCAAGAACAGAAGTCAGCACTACAGCGCCAAGAAACAATAACGGAAGTGAATTACTGATCGGATCCAAAATGAGTACTACAATTACCACTCCGGTACCGTAAATCGGGCAGACCGGACCATTTAAAAACCCACGGTTTACAAATTTACCGGTATTCATGGTGGCGTAAATTACTTCAGTACACCAGCCAAATACAGAATATAGTGCAAACAGGCACAGTAATTCAATAAAACTCATCAGATACTCCCTTCCACTGACAGATCTTCTGTAAGATTACTGCATTAAAGGATCTTTTTGTAATGCGTGAAGCGAATCCATCATCTTGGCAAGAATCTGCTCTGCTTCGTCTGAAAACCGTAACGCCTCCTCAGTGTGGTCTTCCTGGATTGCGTTATAGCATTCCACAGCCTTTTTATGAAGCTCCTGATGGTAACGGTTCATGTTTTTGAACGATGCGAGCTGCAGAATGCGGGAATCGGTTATGCTATCCATCCATTTTCCGAGCTTGCAGCCTTTGAAGTTCTGCAGATTGGTCAATACGAGTTCTTCGTATTTTCCGACGGCATTGTGTAGACGCCAGGTAAAAATAATATGATCGACTTCAAATATCTGCAGCCATTCAGGTGTTGACAGATAAGCTACATCGCGGGCAAGTGCACCACGGGATTTATCAATGGAACGGATTGTACGGAAGAGAAACTGACCGACATCATCACAGCTTTTTTTAAGGGAAGCATAGGAATCGGCAATGGTATCAATGGCCTCCATAAAGACGGTTGTTGTTGCATGCTGCTCCTGAACATTGGAATAAATGTTATTAATTTTATCATTGATAATACCCATTTGTTCATTAATACTGTGAATATCATTCATGGATTCGCCGACAACAGTGGTTTCATGAAGTAGTTCATCCGCTGTATGCTCCATTGTCAGTGCAAGCTCGTCGATTCCTTTCTGCAGCTCGGATACATATCTGGAAATATCTTCTGTAGAGGAGGTTGTATTTTCTGCAAGAGTTTTTACTTCACCGGCGACAACAGCAAAACCTCGTCCTGCTTCACCTGCGCGGGCAGCTTCTATAGCTGCGTTCAATGCGAGAAGATTGCTCTTCTGGGCAATGGATTTAACAAGCGAAACAATAGAACTGATCTGTTCGGTTTTTCCTTTAAAATCCTGTATCATCACGTTTATTGTATTGATTTCGCTGGCGGAACGCGTAACTTCATCAATACTGCGGGACAAATAATTCACGCTTTTTTCAGAGGAGTCTACGGCTTTATCAACAAACTGTTTGATATCTCCGATGACATTGGAAATTTCTTTATTTGATTCAATCAGATGGTCACTGGAACCACGCATATTCTCAATCGATGAAGTCTGCGAGGATACAGATTCCAGCATATCGCTGATGATGGAATCACTCGTAGAAGTGGCAAGGGATTCGTTGATTCTCATAGTAGGTTCATTACAAAGCCGTTTTAATGAAACTGTCAGTCGGTTTAAGGTCTGTGCGAGCTCTGAATCAAGATAATCGTCTTCAGATATCAGTATGGTCTCACCGGATATAATGCGGTTCATATCATCAAGCAGGCGCTGACGGTCGGGGAGCTGCGGTTCCTTCTTTTTCTTGTTCAGATTCATAATACCTCTCCTTTTGTTTTGTGATAATGTTCAAGACCCCAATAGTTATGTAAATGGTAAATCAACCTATCTTAAATTACTTACGATTTTATTATAGCATATTAAAAAAAGTTGACAAGTAGAGACACAATACGAAATTAGTAAAATTTATGAAACTCATGCCAGAATATAAAAAAGAGAAAACGAAATATCCTTAAATTTTAAATTATAATAATTGACAAAACCAAATAATATAATACAATTAGTATGAAGTTCCGTGATGTAGAATTAGATTCCGGAAGTGGGAGCTATTTCTTTTAAGACAAGCTTTATTGATAGGGAGAACATTGTGAGAGTCATTGCCGGAAGCGCAAGAAGACTGAAATTAAAAACCGTACAGGGGATGGATGTCCGGCCGACAACAGATCGTACAAAGGAAACCCTGTTTAATATTATTGCAGGAAGACTTCCTGACTGCAGATTCCTTGATTTATTTGCAGGAAGTGGTGCAATTGGGATTGAAGCCTTGAGCAGGGGAGCAAAGAGAGCGGTGTTCGTTGACAATCACAGGGCTTCTGTTGACTGCATAAAGGAGAACCTTTTATCGACTCATATGAAAGAGCATGCTGAAGTTTTTTTTTCAGAATCGGTTTCTGCTCTTGGACGGCTTGAATGCAGTGGAGAACGGTTTGATTTGATCTTTATGGATCCGCCGTATCGATGCGATCTGGAAAAGCAGGTTCTGCTATGGCTGTCAGCACATAATCTGTTGGAACCCGATGGCTTGATTATTGTAGAAGCAGCGCTTGATACTTCATTTGAATATCTTGGTGAAACAAGATTTAAAGTAACGAGAAGTAAGGAGTATCTGACAAATAAACACGTAATGATAGAAATACAGTGAGAAACAAAGACAGGAAGCAGTATCAGCGTTTACTTATCAGGATTTTTTATTTCAAAAGGAAGACATATAAAGAATGAAAGATTAACGGTGGGTTCCATCTTTGGAAAACCGTATAGAAATGAGGAACAGAATGAAAATAGCAGTATATCCGGGAAGCTTTGATCCAGTTACGCTCGGACATCTTGATGTAATAAAACGATCATCAAAGATTGTGGATATTTTGATAATTGGTGTTCTTGACAACAGTATGAAGAATGCTCTTTTTACGCCCCAGGAACGTGTCGAGCTTATAAAACGTGTAACAAAAGAGCTTCCGAATGTGGAAGTGGAAGCATTCAGTGGTTTGACGATTGATTTTGCCAGAGCAAGGAATGCCAGCCTGCTTGTTAGGGGCTTAAGAGCTGTTACAGATTTTGAATATGAACTTCAGATTGCCCAGACAAATCATAAGCTACATCAGGAGATTGATACCATCTTTTTCACAACCAGTGTCGAGTACTCGTATCTTAGTTCGAGTATCGTAAAAGAGATTGCAAGCTTTGGAGGAGATATTACGAAGTTTCTCCCGGAAAGCATTATTGATACAGTATATGAAAAATACAATATGATCAAGCATTGAAAGGGGTATATAACATGGCAACAAGCAGAATTGAACAAATAATCGAAGATATCTATGATTTTGTGGAGAGCTGTAAGCCGCAGGTGTTTTCGCAAGCCAAGGTTATTGTACCGAAGGACGAGCTGTACGATTTGCTTGACGAATTAAGGCTCCGCACCCCTGATGAAATTAAACGCTATCAGAAAATTATCAGCAATCGGGAAGCTCTTGTTAAGGAAGCAGAGGATAAGGCTGCGGGAATTATCGAAGAAGCAAAGAAAAAAGCAGAAGCAATGCTGAATGAAAATGAAATCATGCAGCAGGCTTATTACCGTGCGAATGAGATGATTTCAAATGCAACGGCACAGTCGGATCAGATAATGAATTCCGCAAACCGTGATGCAGAACAGATTCGAACCGGAGCGTTGTCCTATGCAAATGAAATGCTGGCTGAGATAGAAGGAACCTTGAGCAACACCTATGAAAGCACCAGATCAAAGAGTGAAATGATGCTGAATTCAATCAAAGGAAATCTTGATATAATTATCAGTAACAGGCGTGAGCTGAATGGAGAAGCAGAGGCTCCCGAAGACAAAAAAAAGGTCGCAGCTTCTCCCGATTATGACAGCTTTTCCGACGCAGAACGAAACAGTGATGCAGCGCAGTATAATGATGAAGATTTCAATTATGACGAAGATACCTTTATAAAAAATATTTAAAATATAAAAGTGACAGTATAAAAGCAATACAGCAGGCAATGATTCTTGAAAGTACATAGCGAGACATCGAAAGCCCTGTTCCATTGATTACGCAGCCGGTTTGTGCAAGACCGGATAAACCGGTAAAGGCTGCAAAAGCAATGGACAGGGCTGCTTTTATATTCTGGGGCAGATCATAAGCACAGAGAGCTCTGATGCCGCCGGTAACTTCCAGAGCAGCAGAAATAAGCAATGCTGCAAATGATTTGGAGATAAAGAGGTACTCGGAACAAATAGAAAAAAGTATTACAAATCCACCGATTTTTTCAAGCACAAGGAAGCTTTCCAGTGTTGCTTTATTTAATAATACCAGAACCGGGTCACGGGAAGCCGCGTTTCCATATTGCGTGGTAGAGGCTTCAGAGGTGATTTGCGAAGAGACTGCAGGAGTGTTCTTTTTTCTGCTTTTAAGCATCAAATGGCACAGGAAAGCAGATAAAAAAGAGGATAAATAGAGAATCAGACAGAGTGCAGGTGCAAACGAAGGTTCTTTTAGCTGCTGGGAAGCCAGATATCCGGTAAGAAAAACCAGACTGCAATTATTACAGACGGTAAGCATAAATTGACCGCAGGAGACAGAAATAAAGCCGTGTCGGACTGATTCTCCTGTGAGACGGGCTCCAAGCGGAAGACCTGATAAAATCCCGAGTAAGAAAGGATACAGAAGATACGGATTAAATCCGGGTATTTTTTGAAATAAAGGAAGAATACGTCTGAAAACAGATTCTACTAAACCCGAACGCATGCAGAAATCCGTCACAACCAAAAAAGGAAAGAGTGTCGGAAGCAGGATATTAAACCAGAGCAAAAGACCGGTTTCTGCTCCACGAAATGCAGTCTTTGGATGGAGAAGAAGCAATATAAGAAAACAAAACGGAAGAAGCCGGAGACAGCGACGAAAAAAACGGTGTGAGAACATAGTGAAACGAACTGTGTGAACCGAACCAGAGCTTATAAACCGAGAAAAAGACATGAGCGGAATTCCTGCAGTTTATAAATAATTATGATGTACTTAAAAAACATAGAACCTTAAATCCGTATGATTCCCCTTTGATATTCTCCTACGGGAAGAAAACCGGATTTTCGGAATAGAACAGCACGGTAAAGCTCGGCAGATTGAACGTCCAGAGAAAGAAGCGCACCGGCGGTTCCGGTTAGAAGCTTCGAAGACGGAGCCAGCCGGTTGATTATCGGAACAATAGAGCTTGAGCTTAGCTTCTTTAGGCAGGGAGAAGCATTTTCTCTTAGTCCGAGAAGACGGGCGTAATGAACGGAACCCTCGCTGCGTGCAGCTAATGAGAGCTCTTTTTTTATGTGTAGAAGAGCATGAATCAGAAGACGGTTGACACGGGTCAGTGTCAGCTGCCGGGATTTCATTGAAACAGCCAGCTCGGAAAACAAAAGTCCGTTGCCGGAATAACAAAGCATACGACGGGCAAGCTCCTTCGTTATATCTTGATACGAACAAAGCGATTCGGTGGTTTCAGTTAACAGACAATAATCAAGAAGCGGTGAAAAATCATCCTCCCCAAGCCATGTGGAATGCTGCAGAAGTTCGGTATAGATAGGAAGCACATCAAAAGGCACCTGCAGTGATAAGCATTCATGCTTCTTTTCTACTGTGTAATCAGGATTTTCAAGAATTAGCCGCAAAGCTGTTGCGCTGCTGTGATATATGGTAATGGAACTGTTTTCATAATTCAGAAGAGGCTCTGCTGACGGATCTGAAATACAGGAAGAGTGGTAGCCGCGGTCGTCTCGCAGTACAGTAAACGGAGTTATGCTGCTCTTTCGGCGAAGAAGTGCCTTACAATACTCGATCCCAAGAAGGTTATTTGGTTCATTTAGCAGAGAACATAAGCGTTCGGAAACAGCAGAACCATATGCGGAAGAGCATACCGATGCAAAGGCGGCTTCCCGTGCGGCAGGATAAGTTTTTCCGGAACGGAGGGAAGCATCAAGAATCTGTTTGAAAAGCGGAGTTTCGTTTAATAGCAGTTCTGCAATCTGAAGTAAAGCATCCATATCTCCACATTCACTTCCGAAACACAAAGTATCGACATGAAGACTGTCAAGCAGAGCTACAGCACCTTCTGCAAAATATTCCGCACTTGAACACGCATATACAACAGGAAGCTCAAAAACAAGATCCGCACCGCCGGATAAGGCGGCTTGTGTACGGGCGTATTTGTCAAAGATTGCCGGGGCACCGCGCTGTACAAAATCTCCGCTCATAACAATGACGGCATAGTCGGCACCGGTTATTTTTTTGGCTTCGAGTATCTGATAGGCATGACCGTTATGAAACGGATTGTATTCTGCAATAATACCGACTGTTTTCAAGAAGACCTCCGTTCCGCACCTCTCTTTGATCTGTCTGTAAGCTTCTGTATAATTAAGCTAAAAAAACACCGACCTCGATAGAATACCATATCAAAATCGATGTTCCCTATAGTGGAGCTGAGGGGAATCGAACCCCTGTCCGAAAGCCTATTCATTGCGGCATCTCCCATCACAGCTTATCTTTTAACATTCCCTCCGTCAACCGCCGACAAGCAGGCTGATGACTTCAGTAGCTTCATATTATCTTCCGAATCCGCAAAGCTTAGGAAACGAAGTTCCCCGCCAAGTCGATGCCGGGATCTTAAGGGGCGGGAGCCTTAAGGCCGACAGCTGCCTATTAGGCAGCGAACGCTAAATTATTGTCTGCGTTTAATTTTTTTCCCGGTTTTATCGTGGTCTGGGGCCACGGATGGCTTCCACAACTTCAAAACCCCCGTCGAAACCAGTACAACCCCTGGTTTGCAGACTGATTATGAATCTGACCGGAATGAATATCCAGTGATTATGTATTATATTCTGAATTTGTTTTTTTGTCAACCGTTGTACCGTTTGTCTTTACAATCATTTTGGGAAGCGATATAATCATTAATAAGTTAGTAAGTGCTCTGATATGGGGGATTTGTGTAATGAAATACAGAATAAAAATGTTTTTGGCTCTGCTCGTGGCAGATATTTGTATATTGATGACATCGGGCTGTGAACTGCTGCCGGTGACAGAGACCACCCCGACACCGGAGGTGACCCGGACAGAGACAGAGAAATGGACAGGAGAACCGTGCCTTTCTCCCGATGCAAAATTACGTCTGCAATTTGCCGAACCACAGACAGGAGAGACGGTGGCGGAATTTATAATCAAGGATTATGGATCAATTTTTGTACGTTTGTTTCCTGAACAGGCTCCAAAAGCAGTTGAGAATTTTCTGACACATGCCAGAGAAGGCTATTATGATAATACGGTTTTTCACCGCGTAATTGAGGAGTTTATGGTTCAGGGCGGAGATCCTGAGGGAACAGGCTATGGAGGAAGAAGTATCTGGTGGGAACCATTTGAGGACGAGTTCTGTGAAGAGCTTCAACCGTTTCGCGGTGCGCTCTGTATGGCTAATTCCGGATCGGACACCAATAACAGTCAGTTTTTTCTGGTACAGGCTGATGCAACGTCGGTCGGTGAGTTGAAACAGCTGGTGGAATATCAAAAATACAGTTTTGCCGAATACCTTAAGAAGGGATACAAGACAAGCATAACAGAAGCCCAGATTGAGGATTTTCTTCAATATGGAGGCGCACCCTGGCTCGTAGGACATCATACCGTATTCGGACAGATTTATCAGGGGTTCGAAGTGCTTGATGAAATTGCAGCTGCCGAGGTGGATCAGACAGACTACAGACCTATAGAAGATATTATACTTACGACGGTGAGGATAGTCACTTATTAAGGAGGAATAGTGTGAAAGATGAACCTTTCACACGCAGATTTGTGTCTGCGCGGTGCTTGACACAAAGTCTGTTATGCGCAAAAAGCCGCGCAGAAATGGAGGAATACAATGGATCAGCATACGGTAGATGCTTTCTATTTTGAAGATATTTCTGAGGGTAAAAAAGCAGGCAGAGAAATGGAAACGATACATTATATCCGGATGAAAACGGATCTGTCCAAAACGGAATCCGTGTGGCTGCTGTATCAAAAGCTGTTAGATAACCGTATGTTTGAAACTCCGGCTGGTATTTCCTTCCTTTATGAACTTTATACGATCCTGATACAGTCAGGGAAGTACAGTGAGGAAGCAATTCCTAAAATATATATTGAATCGCCGGACGCCGGTATAGCGGATAAAACGGCGAAAAAAACTACAGTGCCCATCTCGGATAATACCGCAGTAAATCCTCCGGAGGACACGGAAGAGAAAAAAAACCAGAAAAACGATGGGCAGGAGGAAAAGTCTTTAAAAGAAGAACCGGATGATTCACTGTATTCGGAAGAAGAAATAAGAATTCGCGATGAGGTGAAACGCCGGACGCAGAGTCTATATGAATCCGGAGAACGCCGGGTTCAGGGAATCAGAGACGGATATGCGGTGAAATCAAGAAACCTGCGTGTTGTGATCACAGCTTTAGTACTGGTGATTATTGGGCTTCTGGTCATGACCTATTTCAGTGATTCGTCTCCGCTTCTTGATGCAGAAACCAGAATACAGGATCAGTATTCTGCATGGGAAGAAAGTCTTACAGCAAAGGAGCAGGAGCTGAACGAAAAAGAAAAAGACCTGGAGCTGCGCGAAAATCAGCTGGAATCTCAGGAAACACAGAATTAACATATTTAACTGATAAAATGTGTTAATGGGAATCCTGTTAACGATATCAATATGACAAAACGGATAAACCGTACAATGCTGAGTGATGGAGGTAGTGTGAAGGATGAACCTTTCACACGCAGATTTGTGCCTGCGTAGTGCCTGACACAAAGTCGTTTAGCGCAAGAACCGCGCGGAAATGGGGATTAATATGGAGCGTCTGAAAATACTTGTTGTTGATGATGAAAGCCGAATGAGAAAATTGGTGAAAGATTTTCTTTCCAAGAGCGATTATGAAGTGCTGGAGGCTGAGAATGGTGAGGTTGCGGTCGATCTTTTCTTCAGCGTAAAGGATATTGCCTTGATTATTTTGGATGTGATGATGCCAAAGATGGATGGCTGGCAGGCATGCCGGGAAATACGTAATTATTCTAAGGTTCCGATTATCATGCTGACGGCAAAAAGTGATGAGAAAGACGAGCTTCTTGGTTTTGAGCTTGGAGTGGACGAATATATTTCCAAACCGTTCAGCCCCAAAATACTGGTAGCCCGTGTTGAAGCAATTCTGCGAAGAACCGGTACGACAGATGACGAAAATGTCGAAATCGGAGGAATTGTGCTTGATAAATCAGCGCATGAGATACGCATTGACGGCAAACCGGTTGAACTAAGTGTGAAGGAATTTGAGCTACTGACATACTTTATTGTTAATAAGGGGGTCGCGTTGTCCAGAGAAAAGATTCTGAATAATGTATGGAATTATGATTATTTCGGTGATGCGAGAACCATCGATACCCATGTAAAAAAGCTTAGGAGTAAAATGGGGGAGAAGGGCGACTACATTAAGACAATCTGGGGAATGGGTTATAAATTTGAAGTCGAGGCACGTGAATGAAGCATTCGTTCCGTTTTAAAATAACATTCTTCATGGTGGCGACCATCGCATTAACTATTATTTTGTGCTGGTTTCTTAATCGAACCTTTCTTGAGGATTTTTACGAATACAGCAAAAAGAGACTTATCAGTGAAATTTATACCGAAATCAATACCAATATTACTGTAGTGGATGAAGATGTACTGACGGATGAACAGAAGGCGTATCTGGATAAGATACAGGTTTCGGAGAATGTGAAAATTTATCTGTTCCAGGAGGTTGAACTCAACAGTAGTTTTGGAAAGATGTATTTTACTTATTTTGTATACCCGGAACAAGAAAATATTTCACACAGGGATTCTCAGGGAATGATGGGAAAACGTGAATATTACCGCATATATGAGTCGGTGCAGGAGTACACCTTTCCAAATCTGTTCTCGGGATTGATCAGTAAAGTAAAGACGCTGGAAGAAAACGACCGGTATCAGATTATGACGCAGTATGATGTTTCCATGGAATCTGATTTCATGGATCTTTATGGTACGCTCGATTGCGGTTACAAGGTTTTTGTACGTTCCGGACTGGAAAGTATTCAGGAAGCAGTCGGTATTTCAAATAAGTTTCTCTTTCTGCTCGGGAGTGCAGTGGTTATCATTTCAACATTGATTGCTTATATATTCAGCAGGCGCTTTACAAAGCCTGTTTTGGAATTGTCAGGGATCGCTCAAAGTATGTCGGAACTGAATTTCAATGTAAAATATAAGGTTACCAGTAAGGATGAAATTGGACTTCTCGGACATAGTATCAATACCCTTTCCGAAAAACTGGAACAGAACATTTCTGAATTAAAGAGAGCCAATATTGAACTGCAGAGTGATATTGAGAAAAAGATGCAGATTGATGAGATGCGTAAGGACTTCCTTTCGAATGTCACTCATGAGCTTAAAACACCGATTGCCTTGATTCAGGGTTATGCGGAGGGACTGAAGGATAATATTACTGAGGACGAAGAAAGTAAAAACTATTACTGTGAAGTTATTATAGACGAAGCAGTTAAAATGAACAAGATGGTTAAGAAGCTGCTGTCGCTGAACCAGATTGAATTTGGCAATGTACAGATGGATATTGCACGATTTGACCTGATTGCACTGATCAGTTCCGTAATCAACTCTACTTCTATTCTTTTTAAGCAAAAGGAAATAACAGTAGTATTCAATTATACAGAAGCATTATATGTCTGGGCAGATGAATACATGATTGAAGAGGTACTTACCAATTACATCAGTAATGCGGTGAACCATGCAGATGGGGACAGGATTATTAAAATCAGCCTGGAACAGCAGGAGCAAACAGTTAGGATTTCTGTGTTTAACACCGGAGAACCGATTCCTGAAGAAGATATTGAAAATGTCTGGGTAAAATTCTACAAGGTTGACAAAGCAAGAACCCGGGAATATGGAGGAAGCGGAATCGGATTGTCTATTGTTAAGGCAATTATGGAATCACATAACCGTACTTTTGGAGTAGTGAATCATGAAGATGGAGTAGAATTTTGGTTTGAATTGGATACTTCCGAACATTAATTAATTAAATTTTGATAAATCTATTATTTTTGAAACATTTATTGCCGAATTATCTGAAAAGTGTTATTATAAATATAACTGTAAATAATGAGTCGGGAGGATGGCATTGAAACGATTACTTGCGGTTGTTTTAATTTTAATTTGTTTTCTTTTCACCGGCTGTCTTCAACAGATTGAACTTACGGAGGAAGAAACAGAGCAGATTGCACAGGCGGCGGCCGGCATGCTGTTGAACAGGGATAATAACTATACTGAGAAGCTTGCAACTCCGACACCGGTACCGACAGATGTTCCGATTATTATGGCAACGTCGACACCGACACCAACGTCGGCTGCCGGTTCTGATAATGGAGAGACTGCTCCTACCGGCAGTGTAACCCCAAATCAGCAGGCAAACTGTGAACTGACAGATATCATAGGAATAGACAGTATATCACTTCAGTACGACGGTTATGAGATGTATGACAGCTATACCTTTGGAGCATTCAGTGTAGAGCCTAAGGTTTTTGGAAACCGGCTGATGATTGTATACATTCTGGTCCGAAACAGTGCTACGGAGCCGATTGTGGTTGATCTGATGGATTCATCACTTGAGTACCGTCTGGATATTGACGGTGGAACACGACTTGTTCCGCAGCAATCAATTTTACTGAATGATTTTCAGTTTTTATCTACTGAAATAGATGCTGAAACAGATTTTTCAAGTGTACTGGTATTCGAGGTAAAGGAAGACCTGAACCCGGAGACGATGAACCTGTTTATTATGCAGGAAGATAAAACAGTTATAATCAAGCTGAAATAAAACGTATAATAATTACGGAGGGAAGATTATGGAGACTAATATTTTACTGGAAAGCGGAACAAACGAGCTGGAGATTCTTGAATTTGCAGTCGGAGATAATTACTATGGAATCAATGTTGCAAAAGTAAAAGAAATTCTTCCTTATAAGGCACCGACACCGGTACCGAATACACATCCGAGTGTTGAAGGAATTTTCATGCCAAGAGGTGAGATTATTACGATTATTAATCTGTCTAAGAGCCTCAACCTGAATCTTGCAACCAATCCAACTGATATGTATATAATTACCAACTTCAATAAGCTGAATGTAGGATTTCATGTACAGAAAGTACTTGGAATACATCGCCTTTCCTGGTCTCAGATTTCGAAACCGGATGCGACAATCAACAGCGACGGACATGGCGTAGCGACAGGAATAGTTAAGCTTGGTGAAAAACTGATTGTGATTCTCGATTTTGAAAAAATCGTTGCTGATATCAGCCCGGAAACAGGACTTCGTACATCCCAGCTTGATTCAATCGGAGAACGTGAGAGAAATACTTATCCGATTATGATTGCCGAAGATTCTCCGATGCTCGAGAAGATGATTGTTGATTCTTTACATAAAGCAGGTTACGTGAATGTAATCAAGACAACGAACGGACAGGAAGCTTGGGATATTCTCTGCAACTATAAGGAAGAAGGAAACGTTGCTAGTAAAGTCCGTCTTGTTGTTACTGATATTGAGATGCCGCAGATGGATGGTCATCGCTTGACTAAGCTGATTAAGAGTGACAGTCAGATGGCAGAAATTCCTGTAATTATTTTCTCCTCTCTGATTAATCCGGAGATGCAGAAAAAAGGAGAATCAATTGGAGCTGATGCTCAGCTTACAAAACCTGAGATTGGAATGCTTGTAAATGCAATTGATAAATTGATTCTAAAGACGAAATAAAGAAGTGTGAGGCAGCATGGCAAACTGTAAACGTTGTGGGAAAGCCATAGATGACGGTAAAGAATATTGTGGCGAATGTGCGGCGATGGTGAATCAGAGAAGCACATCGACAGAAGCGAAAGCAGATGAGTCTTATCTTGACAGTCTGCTTCAATCTGTTGTAAACCAATCCGAGCCTGCAAGACAGGAACGAAGACCAGTTAAATCAACTGCTAAACCGGTTGCTCCGCATTTTATACCGGAGCATAAAGATGTAAACGGGACAGAACCGCAGAATGACTTATTACCGGAGGAGATTCCAGAAGAAGATATTACTGATTATGATATATTGAAGGATACAGATGATTCTTATTTGGATGATATTTTTAAGGAAGCATCCGAAATTAATCTTCCGGAGGAAGACTTTGCCTGGGATAGTTTAAAAGAAGCGACCGGAAATGCAACAAAGGCTGAAAAATATACAGAGAATATCGATAAACAGCCAAAGCAAGAGGAAAAAAGCAAAGAAGCCGACTTATCCGAACCGGTTGATGATGAGTTCCTTGATAACCTGATGATGACAGTTGGAGAGCAGGAGGATTCTACTCTGGATGATGTTATTCTTCCGGAACCGGAAGAATTGTCAAGTCTTGCATCGACAGATTCAGAAACACGAAAGACAACAGACTCTGAACCACGATTGTCAGCGCAGACAGCGCAAAATGAAATACCATCAAACGAAGTAGCTCTGCAAGTAACAGCAGAGGAAGAAACGTTGAAAGAAGCGGTTCCGGTGACACTGAGCGAGGAAGAACTGGCGGAGGAAGCGGTTCCGGTGACACTGAGCGAGGAAGAACTGGCGGAGGAAGCGGTTCCGGTGACACTGAGCGAGGAGGAACTGGCGGAGGAAGCGGTTCCGGTGACACTGAGCGAAGAGGAATCTGAATCTGAGGAAGCAAGCCCTGTAACGGAGGAAGATGAGATTGATCAGCTTCTTGGAGATTTGTTTGCCAAGACGGATGCAAACGAAGAAGCTACAAGACAATCTACTAAAGAGAATTTATCAAAAGTAAATATCGTTGAAAATGATACAGAAAATGCATCAGAAAGCGAAGCGGATGACGATATTCTTGAATTCTGGAATTCAATTAACGGGGGGGATGCCGTATCGGTTGATCAAGCTCCCAAGGTATCTGATAAAGAGGATAAGAGAGAAGATCAGGATTTCTCACATCTGGTGCCATCACAACAGGAGGAAGTAGCACAAGAACCTTCAACGCACGTAAAAGCAAGGAAAAAGAAAAAAAGAGGATTGCTGTCGCATATTTTTGGAAATATCCGCGAAGAAATATCAGAAGAAGAACTGGAAGAGCGTAAAAAAGCTGCACTTGTGAAGTTGGAAGAGGATGAACAGAAGGCGGCACAGAATGCAGAACTGGAAAAATCTAAAAAGCTTGAAAAGAAACAACAGAAGGATGAACAGGCAAAGCTAAGTAAAGATCAGAAAGCCGAAAAGGAAAAGAAAAAGAAAGAGAAACAGCAGCTTCAAGCAGAACAGAAGAAAGAATTAAAAGATAAAAAACTACAGGCACAGAAAGCGGTTCTGGAAGAAATTGAACAAAATGAAGGAAAAATCAACAAGGTCGGAGCGTCCTTGATTTTTGTCATATTTGCGGTGGTTCTGTGCTTTATAGCAATAGGAACCAGTGTATATACTTACAGGGTTGCGATAGAGAATGCGACCTTTGATTTTGAACTGCAGCGTTATGAGGAAGCTTATAATGAAGTCTATGGACTTGATATTAAAGAAGAGGATCAGGAACTGTATGACAAGATTATGACAGTGCAGTATGTTAATACCCAGCTGATATCTTATTTAAGATATACTTCTTTGAATCAGGATGCAGAGGCACTGGATTCTCTGATGAAGGGTTTACGAAGATATGAGAAATATATCTATTACGGGACACAGCTTGGAATTAAGGATGATTTGAATTACCTAAGAACCCAGATTTTAAATGAATTGAGCGAAGCATATCAGATAACAGAGGAACAGGCGTATGATATGCTGAATATTGAATCACAGGAAGAATACAGTGCGGTGGTTTTTGAAATCGTGTCCAAAAGTGAGTAATTGCGGAGGATTGTGATTCATTGTAATAAAGCGATGCGCACGGAAATGGAGTTTTATGATTGCAATTATTGACTATGATGCCGGGAATCTAAACAGCGTTGAAAAAGCATTCCGGTATATTGGTGAAGATGTGGTGATAACCAGAAACCGAATTCAGATTGAACAGGCGGATCGTGTGGTTTTGCCGGGAGTTGGTGCGTTTGGGGATGCAATGAAAAAATTACAACAATATGAATTAGCGGACGTCGTATGTGAAGCGGCTTTCTCAGGAAAGCCGTTTCTTGGTATCTGTCTTGGACTTCAGCTGTTGTTCGAAAGCAGCGAGGAGAGTCCGGGGGTTACCGGTCTTTCTGTTCTACCCGGCAGAATTCTTCGAATTCCTGCTACACCAGGACTTAAGATACCACATATGGGCTGGAATTCGTTAAAGCTTCGTAGGGGTGCACGTCTTTTTGAAGGAATAAGGGAGGAACCGTATGTTTATTTTGTTCACTCATATTATCTGAACGCAGCAAATGAAAGCGATGTTGCAGCAAGTACAGAGTATGGAACGCTGATTCATGCATCGGTTGAGCATGATAATTTATTTGCCTGTCAGTTTCATCCGGAAAAAAGCGGAGATGTCGGTCTGCAGATTCTGAAAAATTTTGCTGCAATAAAATAGTTGTTCCTGGTAACAAAAAACCAATATGGGAGAAAACGGATGTATACAAAACGAAT
>CAZRRN010000012.1:0-60921 GCA_964602475.1 uncultured Lachnospiraceae bacterium
CCGTCAAGGCTTTTTTTACCGTCTCTCGCGGTCAGCTTGCTTATTGTAGCACCTGTCCTATGGTTTGTCAATACTCTTTTTTAAATATTTTATAAATTGACAAAACACTTAAAACAATTGTCCGCAAAAGCGTTGTTCTCGGCTGTTTTTCTTATTTATACAGTAGTTTCTGTACTATAGGATAGAAAAAGCCGCGAATATATCGTGGCTTTCCTATTAACCAACCGGAACGGAGAAAGAGGGATTTGAACCCTCGCGCCGCGCAAACGACCTACACCCTTAGCAGGGGCGCCTCTTCAGCCTCTTGAGTATTTCTCCAGTCTGAACTTCTTGTAAATTTTTTTAGTTATATACTGTTTGCTTCCGCTCACAGCGCATGGATTAGTATAGCAAGAAAATCTGTCATTGTCAACCAGTTTTTAGTACAAGAAGTCGTTTCGGATTTATCAGATTTTTTTGCACTAAGTCTCCTTTTTCGTCAATATAACGCCGCTCCCGTACTGTCAGTTACCACAATAACCGGAAAATCCTTTACTTGCATTCTTCGGACTGCTTCTGTTCCCAGATCGTCGTATGCAATGACTTCCGACGCAGTAATACATTTTGACAATAGTGCTCCTGCTCCTCCGACAGCCGCAAAGTATACTGCACCGTTTTTTCGTATTCCTTCAGTTACTGCATTGTTTCTTCGGCCTTTTCCGATCATTCCGCTTAATCCAAGGTCGAGCAGAGCAGGTGTATATTTATCCATACGGCTGCTGGTTGTCGGTCCCGCAGATCCAATTACCTGCCCGGGTCTTGCCGGTGTCGGACCAAGATAATAAATAACGGCACCTCTGATATCAAACGGAAGTTCTTCGCCCTTCTGAAGTGCTTCATACATCCGTTTGTGTGCTGCATCACGTGCACTGTAAACTGTTCCGCTCAAATATACATAATCTCCTGCTTTCAGCTTTTGCAGAGCTCCGTCCTGACACGGAAGCATTATATGATATTCCATGAAATTCCTCCTTATATACTTCTCGTCACATGCCGGTTTACATGACAGCATATATTTACAGCCACCGGAAGACCTGCAATATGCGTCGGATACGTTTCAATATTGACTCCAAGTACTGTAGTCTTTCCACCAAGTCCTCCCGGTCCGAGTCCTGTTTCATTTAGTAATTCATACAGTTCTTTTTCCAACCTAGCAATGTGTGGAAGTATTGACGGTTTATCCAGATTTCTGGTTAATGCCTTTTTCGCAAGGAGGGCACATTTTTCAAAATTACCTCCAATTCCGACTCCGACTACCATTGGCGGACACGCATTCGGCCCTGCAAGGCGTACCGTTTCCAGAACGGCTTCCCGTACTCCGGCTTCTCCGTCTGCCGGCTTAAGCATACAGATCCGGCTCATGTTTTCACTTCCAAAGCCTTTTGGTGCGACAGTTATTTTAAATTCCTCGCCCGGAACTATTTCATAATGAATAATTCCCGGTGTATTATCCTTTGTATTTTCACGAAGCAGAGGATCCCGGACAACGGATTTTCTAAGATACCCTTCTTCATAACCTCTCCTTATTCCTTCGTTTACCGCTTCTTCCAGATTCCCACCCAGGATGTGAACGTCCTGTCCAATTCTAAGAAATACGACTGTCATTCCTGTATCCTGACAGATAGGAATGGCTTCCTTCTCGGCAATATTCATATTCTCTTCCAGCTGTCCAAGAATTTTCTTTCCGATTCCGTCTGGTTCTGTCTTAGCTGCCTGCAGTATTCGATTCTTTACATCAGCTGAAAGCTTTAGATTTGCCTCTATACACATCTCCCAGATATTGTCTGTAATCATTTTTGTTGTTACTTCTCGCATAGCCGTCCTCCCGAGTCTTATTGTTCTTTTGAAAAACGGAAAAATTTCAGGCTGTTACCCCTGAAATTCTTCTGTTTTCACACTATCTCTCATTTCTGCGCATTTTTTGCGCATAACAGACTTTGTGTCAAGCACCGCACAGACGCAAATCTGCGTGTGAAAGGTTCTTTTTTCAACCTATTCCTCTTCGTCCGATTCGCCTTTTTCTTCTATCGCCCGTTTAATAAGCTCCTCAAGATCCGAATTGTCTTCTTCCTCCGGTTCGTCCACGAGTTCCTCATCCGGGATTTCTCCATGCCGAAGTTCTTCGTTTACCATTTCTTCTTCCATCTGTTTAATAATTTCTTCGCTGTTCTCTTCTGTTCCGGTATCCCGAACCTTAGCAATGCTGGCAACATGAATATCTTTATTAGAATCCAGATTAATCAGCTTTACCCCGGTTGTATATCTCCCCAGCTTACTGATATCGCTTACTTTCATTCGAATCAGAATTCCTTCTGTTGTAATGATCATGATTTCACGATCTTCGTTTAATGCCTTTGCGCCAACAACTCCTCCGGACTTTTCCATGATTTTATAGCATTTTACACCCTTGCCACCGCGATGCTGAATATTAAACTCTTCAATATCAGTCAGCTTTCCAAGTCCGTTTTCAGAAACAAACAGCATATATTTACCCTGTTCCACAAGCTGCATCGCAACAATCTCATCACCGTCTGTTAACGTCATCCCGATAACACCCATCGATGTCCGTCCGGTGTATCTTACATCTTCCTCGCTAAAGCGAATGCACATACCGTCCTTTGTTACAAGGAGAACCTCTGCGTCTCCTTCCGTACGTTTCACTTCAATCAGTTCATCATCATCACGCAGACTGATTGCCTGAATACCGGTTTTTCTGATATTTGCAAATTCACGTAGCTTTGTCTTTTTTACAATACCGCTTTTTGTTGCCATCAACAGGAACTGGTTATCGTTGTATTTCTTTAAAGAAATCACAGCAGAAATCCGTTCCTCCGGCTGAAGCTGCAGAAGATTAACAATCGCCGTCCCACGCGCCGTTCTGGATGCTTCCGGAATCTCATAGGTTTTAATCCGGTATACACGACCTTTATTCGTAAAGAACATCAGGTAATGATGTGTCGTAGTCATGAACAGTTCCTCGATAAAGTCATCCTCTATCGTCTGCATTCCTTTAATTCCTTTACCGCCACGATGCTGGCTGCGGAAATTATCCATCGTCATACGTTTCACGTAGCCGCGGCGTGTCATTGCAATAACGACATTTTCATCAGGAATCATATCTTCTGTAGAGATATCATAAACATCATAGCCGATTCTTGTTCTTCTTTCATCTCCGTATTTATCACGAATTGCGGTTATCTCTGTCTTAATAACACCAAGCAGAACCTTCTCATCAGAAAGGATTGCTTTATACTCGGCTATTTTCCTTTCAAGCTCTGCATAGTCCGCTTCCAGCTTCTCTCGTTCCAGTCCGGTCAACTGGCGAAGCCTCATGTCAATGATTGCCTGCGCCTGAATATCATCAAATTCAAATCGTTCAATCAACCGCTGTTTTGCTACTTGTCCACTTTGGGAAGAACGAATAATACTGATTACTTCATCAATATGATCAAGGGCTTTTAAAAGTCCTTCTAAAATATGAGCCCGTTCTTCTGCTTTATTTAAGTCGTATTGTGTTCTTCTTGTTACAACTTCCTCCTGATGCTTCAGATAAACCTCCAGCATCTCGGAAATGGACATTACCTTCGGCTCGTTATCTACGAGCGCAAGCATAATAACGCCAAATGTATCCTGCATCTGGGTATGCTTAAAAAGCTGATTCAGCATAATGTTCGGATTAACATCACGACGAAGTTCGATACAAATTCTCATACCTTCACGATCTGATTCGTCACGAAGTTCAACAATTCCGTCCAGCTTTTTTTCACGAACCAGTTCTGCGATTTTTTCAATCAGTCGTGCTTTATTAACCATGTAAGGAAGTTCTGTAACAACAATACGATGCTTCCCGTTCTGCATCGGTTCAACTTCAGTAATTGCGCGGACACGTATTTTACCGCGACCGGTACGATATGCTTCTTCAATTGCCCTAGTACCAAGAATCATTGCTCCCGTCGGAAAATCAGGTCCTTTAATAATTGAAAGGAGTTCTTCTATGCTAGTTGTCTTATCTTCGATTTTATTGTCAATAATTCGATCAACCGCATTAATTACTTCCGTCAGGTTATGCGGAGGTATGTTTGTAGCCATACCGACTGCGATTCCTGTTCCTCCGTTGACCAGAAGATTTGGAAAACGTGCAGGCAAAACTGCAGGCTCTTTCTCGGTATCATCAAAGTTCGGATCCATGTTAACAGTATCTTTGTTGATATCAGCAAGCATTTCCATGGAAATCTTACTAAGCCTTGCTTCGGTATATCGCATCGCTGCTGCGCCGTCGCCATCCACAGAACCAAAGTTTCCGTGACCGTCAATCAAAGGATACCTTGTTGACCAAGACTGTGCAAGGTTAACCAATGCTCCATAGATGGAGCTATCGCCATGCGGATGATATTTACCCATTGTATCACCGACAATACGGGCACATTTACGGTGCGGCTTGTCGGGTGTATTACTAAGTTCGTTCATTGCATGAAGAATTCTTCTTTGTACCGGTTTCATACCGTCACGGGCATCCGGAAGTGCTCTCGCTACAATAACCGACATCGCATAGTTAATGTAGGACTCTTCCATGGTTTTTTTCAGATCGACGTCATGCACTTTATCAAAAATATTATCTTCCATTCTTCCTCCCTGCCGAAGCTATCTACTACCGATATTATCCTGTCGTTTCTCTTCGATCAGGTGATGTCCAGATTCTTTACATATTTAGCATTTGCTTCAATGAATTCACGCCTTGGTTCAACATTATCACCCATCAGTGTTGTAAACGTTACATCGATTTCCGAAGATGTCTCTTCATTAATATTTACACGTAGCAGAATCCGCTTCTCCGGATCCATTGTAGTTTCCCACAGCTGATCCGCGTCCATTTCACCAAGTCCTTTATACCGCTGGATTTTATTATTCTGATCTCGACCGATATCATTCATAATCTTGTTCAGCTCTTCGTCCGTATATGCATACCATACCTGTTTGTTCTTTTCAACTTTATAAAGAGGAGGCTGTGCCAAATAAACATAGCCGTCCCGTATTAATTCCGGCATAAACCGATACAAAAATGTCAGCATCAGAGTATCAATATGTGCTCCGTCAACATCCGCATCGGTCATAATGATTATTTTATGATAGCGGAGCTTTGAAATATCAAAATCCTCAGAAATCCCGGTTCCAAATGCAGTAATCATTGCTTTAATTTCTGCATTTCCAAGAATTCGATCAAGTCTGGCCTTCTCAACATTCAGTATTTTTCCTCGTAACGGAAGAATTGCCTGCGTTGCACGGGATCGTGCTGTCTTTGCAGAACCGCCTGCGGAATCTCCCTCTACAATATAAATCTCACAATTTACAGGGTTCTTATCAGAGCAGTCTGCAAGTTTTCCCGGAAGACTCATTCCATCCAGTGCCGATTTTCTTCTTGTAAGATCTCTTGCTTTTCTTGCTGCATCTCTTGCCCGCTGTGCAAGAATCGCTTTTTCACAAATTATTTTGGCAACTGTAGGATTCTGTTCCAGAAAATATGTCAGCTGTTCACTTACTACGCTGTCTACCGCCGTTCTTGCTTCACTGTTGCCAAGCTTTTGTTTTGTCTGTCCCTCAAACTGCGGCTCCGGAAGCTTAATGCTGATAATTGCTGTCATTCCTTCACGAATATCTTCTCCTGATAAATTCTGCTCACTGTCCTTCAGAAATTTCATACTTCTTGAGTAATCATTAAATGTCTTCGTTAATGCATTTTTAAAGCCGGCTAGATGTGTTCCGCCTTCCGGTGTCGTAATATTATTAACGAAACTATAACAGCCTTCGTTATATCCGTCATTGTGCTGCATTGCAACCTCGACATAAACTTCATCCCGGATGCCTTCGCAGTAAATAATATCAGGGTAAAGTACTACTTTATGTTTGTTCAAATACTGAACATATTCCTTAATACCACCCTCATAGTGAAATTCTTTTACCGTACCGGCAGTTTTAATCTGCTCGCTTTCCGGTGTTCCTTCCTCATTCACACGTTCATCACGAAGAATTATTTTTAATCCCTTCGTAAGAAATGCCATTTCACGAAGACGCTGTTTCAATGTGTCATAATCATAAACTGTTTCTTCGAATATTTCTTTATCCGGAAGGAAAGTAACCGTCGAACCTGTTCTATCTGAATCACCTATTTCTTTTAAAGGAGCAACTGCTTTTCCTCTTTCATATCGCTGAAAATATTTTTTTCCATCGAGTTCAATAATTACCTCAAGCCATTCAGAAAGTGCATTTACTACGGATGCTCCTACGCCGTGTAATCCTCCTGATACTTTATATCCTCCACCGCCGAATTTACCTCCCGCGTGAAGAATAGTAAACACAACCTCAACTGTAGAAATACCTTTCTTCTTGTTAATTTCCACAGGAATACCGCGACCGTTATCTATAACCGTTATAGAATTATCCGGATGAATTGTAACATCAATCACAGTACAGTAGCCAGCCAATGCCTCGTCTACTGCATTATCGACAATTTCATAAACTAAATGGTGGAGACCGCGGGAAGATGTACTTCCGATATACATACCAGGCCGCCTTCTCACTGCTTCCAGTCCCTCAAGAATCTGTATTTGGTCAGCACCATAATCTTTACTCATATTCTTCCTCCGTTCCCTTATATATACTTACGGTTCCGTTATCAACATAATAAACTCTGTTTTTTGAACTTCGACAATCTACAAATTCTTCCATTCCGGTACAGGTAAGCAATGTCTGCATTCCTTCGATACTATCTAACAGTTGTTTTTGCCGGTTCCTATCCAGCTCCGATAAAACATCATCTAATAATATAATCGGGGTATCTTTAATTTTATTCTTAACAAGCTCGATTTCTGCAAGTTTCAAAGAAAGAGCACAGGTTCGCTGCTGTCCTTGCGATCCAAATTTACGAACATCTTCCGGTTCTTTCTCTCCTCTTTTTATCATAAAACAAATATCATCACGATGAGGACCTGTTGTTGTCATCTTTGCAGCAAGATCTCTTCCTGTCATTTGTTTCATTTTTGCTGCATATTCGTTCTCATTGGTATCTGGTTCATAGCTTAAAATCAGTGTTTCTTCTTCATTCGTAAGTCTTTTATGAATCTTTCCGGCGATTTTACCTATTTCTTCAATAAACTCTCTTCGAAGTGAAATAATTTTACTTCCATTTGTTACTAATTGATCATCCCATACCTGAAGCATATCTGAAAATGATGAATCACCTGCAATCTGACGAAGCATTATATTTCTCTGTACCAAGGCTTTATTATAATTTGATAAATGGAACATATATATCTTATCCAGCTGACAAAGCTCCATATCCATAAAATGGCGTCTTTCTGCCGGTCCATTCTTAACTATAGATAAATCTTCCGGAGAAAATGCAACAACATTTATTAATGAAAATAATTCACTGTATTTTTTTACCGGTATTCCATCAATTGCAATTGCTTTTCTTTTTTCTGTATTCAAGTGAAAATCAATCCTATGTTCCAGCTTATCACGAAATATATATATTCTTACATGTCCTTCTGTTTCGGACAATCGAATCATTTCTTTATCTTTACTTCCCCGATGTGATTTCGTTGTACCACATAAAAAGACCGCTTCCAGAATGTTCGTTTTCCCCTGTGCGTTATTTCCGAACAGAATATTTGAACCATCTGCAAACTCAAGTTCAAGTTTCTCATAATTTCTGAAATTTGTCATTTCAAGTCTTTTTACTATCATTATTCCACCGTAACTGATTCACCCTTGAACTCAAAGGTGTCACCCGGATGAAGCTTTTTCCCTCTTTGCAATTCAACTTCACCATTGACTTTCACTTTTCCTGTTTGAATCAGTACTTTTGCTTCTGCTCCTTCACTTACAAGATTTGCAAGCTTCATAGCCTGTCCAAGTTTTATAAATTCATCTTTTATTTTTATTGTTTTCATCTTATTCCTCAATTAATTGTATTGGCAGTTAAACTTATTAGTATGCAGATGCACTGAAATTAACAGGCAAAATTAAATATACATATGTCTCTTCGATATTTCTTATAAAGCAAGGTGCTTTTGGATTCGTCATATACAAAAATACTTCTTCATCATCCACAACGCGAAGGACATCCATAATAAACTTTGGATTAAAACCTACCATAATATCATCACCTTCTTTGATTACATCAATATTTTCATTCATGGAACCAAGTGAGGTATTAACTTTTAATTCAAAATTGTCTCCTTCTGCATTGATAATGATTGGTTTCTTTTCTGTTTCTTTTATCAACAGAGTTGCACGATCAATACAATTTAACAATTCTTTTTTATTAACAACAATTTTTGTATCATAATCATTTGTCATCATCTGATCAATTTTATAATATTCTCCGTCAATTAAACGGGATAATACAAGGGTATCATCAAATTCAAACAAAATATGCTTATCAGTAAAATAAATTCTTACATCCTTTTCAATATCTCCGGAAAGAACTTTACTAATTTCATTCAATGCTTTTCCAGGAACAATTACTTTTTTATTATCATACGAGTCTTTTAGTTCAACTTTTCTTATTGCAATTCTATGACCATCCAGAGCTACAACACGTAAACTATTATCATTAATTTCAAATAATTCACCAGTCATGACTTTATTATTTTCATTTTCTGATATTGAAAATACTGTCTGTTGAATAATTTCTTTTAATAAAAATTGTGAAATAACAAGTGCATCATTTTTTTCTATCATAGGAAGAGCCGGAAATTCTTCACCGGATTTTCCCGAAATGGAAAATACGGATTTTTCACATTTGATTGTCATAACATAATTATCGTCAGTCTCCAAAGAAATGGTACTGTCAGGTAGTTTACGTACAATATCTGCAAATATCTTTGCATTAATAGCAATTGTTCCTTTATTTTCTATTTCACCCTTTACAATTGTTTCTATTCCAAGTTCCATATCATTTGATATCAATTTAATAAAACCATCTGAAACGTCAATAATGATACATTCAAGAATCGGCATAGTTGTCTTTGCTGGAATTGCTTTTAAAACAATATTAACTCCATTTTGCAATTCACTTTTCTGGCAAATAATTTTCATGGTGTAAACTCCCTTCAGTTTATAAATAGATAATAATTATATTATAGTAGTAGTAGAAGCTGTGGTTATGTGAATAACCATAGAAAAGACTGTGTTTATTGGCATTTCATCAAATGATAAAATGTGAATTAATTCGTAATTAAAATCATGAAAAATTTTAATTTTTATCAAATAAAAATATACTAACAATTAAATCACAAGATATTAACAAATTACTGTGGATTAATTTTTTTAATCAAAATATCAATCGTATTTGCAGCAGCAGGATCTTTAATAATATCATCTTCTATTTTCTGAACACCATGAAGGATTGTTGTATGGTCACGTTTTCCAAGTTTTTCTCCGATTTCTGTTAAGGAAAGAGAAGTTAATTTACGACAAAGATACATAACAATTTGCCTGGGATATGCTATATTTCGGGATCGGTTATTGGAATACATTTCATTCATTGTTATTCCAAAATGTTCGGCTGTTTTTTCTGCTATGTAATTTAAATCAACCTTTTTTTTATCATTCGGAGAAATAAAACTCTTTAATGCATCCTTTGCAACATCAAGTGTAATCTCATTTTTTTGAAGTCTCTGAAGACGTGAAATTGCTTTTATCTTATTAAGAGAGCCTTCTAATTCTCTGACATTAGAGGTGATGTTGCTGGCAATATAATCAAGTATTTCTTCCTTAAAATCAAACCCTTCTGCTTCCATTTTCTTTTTCAGTATAGCCATACGGATTTCATAGGTCGGAGGCTGGATATCAACAAGAAGACCACATTCAAATCTGGATAAAAGACGATCTTCCAAAGTAGTAAAATCTTTTGGAGGTTTGTCAGAAGAAATGACAATCTGTTTTTTGGCTTCGTATAGCGCGTTAAAAGTATGAAAGAATTCTTCCTGTGTACTTTCCTTTCCTATTATAAATTGAATATCATCAATTAACAGTACATCAAGATTTCTGTATTTTTTTCTTAGTTCCTCTGGGCTGGCTTTACCAAAACGAATTGCCTGCACAAGTTCATTAGTAAAAGATTCGCTTTTT
The DNA here is from genome assembly GCA_964602475.1 of uncultured Lachnospiraceae bacterium. Taxonomy (GTDB): domain Bacteria; phylum Bacillota; class Clostridia; order Lachnospirales; family Lachnospiraceae; genus SZUA-448. The sequence goes on from CAZRRN010000012.1 coordinate 10,174, forward strand.
ACATATAAAACCTTTTTATTTGGAAAATGTTTCATTGTCATATGCGCGATTGATTGCATAAGATGTGTTTTTCCAAGACCAACACCTCCCCATATAAATAAAGGATTATAATATTCACCAGGAGATTCGGCAACAGATAGAGCAGCAGAATAAGCCAGATTGCTGGAAGGACTTTCTATGAAATTATCAAAGGTGTACATTGGATTAAGATCCGATATATAGCTTTTTGAATCCTGAGTAATTGTACTGCTGATACTTGAATGATTTGATTCTAATTCATTAAGAGGACGAAAATCTATTTCATATTCAACATTTAGTATTTCAGAAATGGCAACCTTAAGAAGACGTCCATACTTTAATTTAACATAATGAAAATTAAAATCTACATAATCGGAAGGAGTTGTAATAATAATGGTATCATTTACAATGTCATATACTTTTAATGGTAAAAACCATGTTTTATATGAAACATCAGACAGTAATATTTCGTCTCTGACGGAATTAATTATCTCTGACCAATGGGCATTAATTATATTAACAAACTCATTCATAAAAGAAAAACCTGACCTTCTGTTATTTGATGATACCATGTCAAATCTATTATAGCAAAAAAATAATAAATTACAAGTAAAACAAAATAAACCAAATAAAAGTTATCTACAGCATGTTTATAAATATATCCACATTTTAATCGGTCGAAAATAAGGGAAAAAGGCAAAATCATCAATAATATAAACAATTTATCCGAGGGATATCCACAGATAGTTATTAAATTGTGGATAATTCAAAGAAAATTTTATTTTATGTTGATTATAACAAAAGAAAAAAATGAAAGAATTGCTTGACGAGATAATAGTTTGCGAATATAATAGTAATGCTGTTTATGAGCAGTAACATGCCTATCTTTTGTTAAGGAGGTGTTTTGAACATGAAGATGACGTTTCAGCCGAAGAAGAAATCACATGCAAAAGTACATGGTTTTCGTCAAAGAATGCTGACCAAGAATGGTCGTAAAGTATTAGCTGCAAGAAGAGCAAAGGGAAGAAATAAATTATCAGCATAAGGTCGCAGAATTGTGACCTTTTCTTCTCTTTATATTTAATAAGAGGATTATAGTTAAGAAACCGGTAGGGTTTCTGTTAGAAGGCATAATAAGGTTTATAAACAGAAGGGCATAGGAGAGCGCGATTTGAAGGAAGGGATTCATAATACACAACAGTATATGTATGTATATAAGAATGGTAAATCCTATGCTAACAGAGAATTGGTAATGTATATGCTGAAGAATGATTCTGAAAGTAACAGAATAGGTATTTCTGTCAGCAAAAAAGTCGGAAATAGTGTTGTACGACATCGGGTAACCAGATTAATTCGAGAGAGTTACCGCCTAAACGAAAGAATTTTGCAAAAAGGATACGACATAGTGGTTGTCGCCAGAGCAAATTCAAAGGGAAAGAATTACTTTGACATTTGTCGTGCATTTCTTCATTTGGCAAAAATGCACCGGATTTTAGAAGAGAACAATAACAATGATGAAAAAAGTGCTGATATTAATAGTTAAAATATATCGAATCTTTCTTTCCCCACTAAAGGGGAGACCAACCTGTATCTATACACCGACCTGCTCGCAGTATGCGCTTGAAGCGCTTGAAAAATACGGTGCATGGAAAGGTTCACTTCTATCTATCAAAAGAATTCTGCGTTGCCATCCATTTGCAAGAGGAGGTTATGATCCGGTTCCATAACAAGGAGGTATCAGAGTGCTGTTTACACTACTGACCCAACAGGGAGGAATTTTAAAACCTTTCGCCTGGATAATGGGTATTATTTTGGATTGGATTTATGAATTTGTTAGTTTATTTGGTATTCATAATATTGCAATCTGTATTATTGTGTTCACAATCGTAACAAGAATGATAATGCTGCCACTTACAATTAAGCAGCAAAAGTTTACTAAATTATCATCAAAAATGAATCCTGAGCTGACGGCAATTAACGCGAAATATAAAGGGAAAAAAGACGAAGCATCGCAGCGTAAAATGCAGGCAGAAACACAGGAGGTTTATGAAAAATACGGAACAACCCCGATGGGCGGATGTCTTCCGTTATTAATAACATTACCGATTATGTTTGCTCTTTATAGAGTTATCTATAAGGTACCGGCATATGTTGAGGATATTTATGTACTTTATGAAGCAGTTGTTAATGTTATAGATAATTTAGTAAGTTCAATCGGTGCGGAAAGTATGGTTATGGCTATTTTTGATAATTTTGTAAATGGCTTTAAAGTATCCAGTGCAACCAATCTGATTGATGAATTGGGGACGTATACATTTGGTTCTACTGAATACATTAAATCACTCATAGATGTATTAACACAGTTTAATTCATCAAATTGGGAGAGTTTTAAAACAGGAACCCTGCTTCTTACCGGTGAAGGTGAAGCATGGACAGCTTTATTAAATGCAACATCGCAAACATCAGGAACTTGGATTTCTTATTTAAAAGAAACACTTGGAGACGGTTATATAACAACTCTTGCCGGAATAACAGATATTTCTCAGCTAAGTAATCTATTGGGAATATCAAATCTAAGTGAAACAGTTGCTTTAGCAGATGTAGGAAAGTGTATTTATTGGAACACCTTTGTACTGGCTACGGATTTACAATCGGTGTTCGCTGGTTTGAAACCAACGGATACCTTGATTATGAATAACTTAGTTAAAATTCTGCCTGAGATAGAAAATATGGCTACAGATTCTACTATGTCAGGAGTAATTACAGAAATCCTACGTAATAATAAGTTTATTGGAAATATGAGCATTCTTGACAGCTCAGGTTATAAATTCCCTGGTGTATTAATTCCTGTAATTGCAGCCGGAACCCAGTTTTTACAAAGCAAGCTCATGAAGACAACAAATGAAACTGCACCAAAAGCAAATCAGGAAGAAAGCCCTGTTTCCCAGAGTATGAAGAGTATGACCACAATAATGCCGATTATGTCAGGTGTTATCTGTATTATGCTTCCGATTGGTGTTGGTATTTACTGGATTGCAGGTACCGTTGTGCAGATTCTTCAGCAGATATTTATTAACAGATATCTAGATAAAGTTGATATGGATGAAATGATTGCGAAAAGTGTTGCAAAAGCAGATAAAAGAAAAGCAAAAATGGGAATAACAACGAATAACGGTGAAGGAAAAGTTTCTTCAGTTGCAAGAACAGCAACAAAATCAGTAGAAGTTAGAAAGGATGACCAGACGCCTGCATACAAAAAGCCAAGAGAGGTTTCGGATTATTCGAGACCGGAGGGTGCAACCGGAGCTGGCTCAATTTCAGAAATTGCAAATCTCATGAAAACCCGTTCTGCAGAAAAGACAACAAAAAAAACCAGTAACGCAGAGAATAAGGGTGAGGAGGAAAATCAGTAATGGATGATTGGAAAGAATTCAGTGCAAAGACTGTAGATGAGGCAATTACAGAAGCAGTTCTTTATTATGGAACAACAAGCGATAAATTAATTTATGAGGTTCTTGAAAAAGAGAATACCGGAGTTCTGGGAATGTTCAAAAAACCAGCAAGAATTCGCGCAAAGATTACCTTTACTGTTGAAGGAAGTGCAAAGGATTTTCTTAACAGAGTACTTGCCGCTATGAATATAACCGCTGAAGTTGAAGTATTTTATGATGAAGTAAATGAAACAGTGGAGATTAATCTAATCGGTGAGGACATGGGAATACTGATTGGTAAAAGAGGTCAGACGCTAGACTCATTGCAATATCTTGTCAGTCTTGTTGTGAATAAAGGAAGCGAAAAATATCTAAAGGTTAAGGTTGACACAGAGAACTACCGTGAAAGAAGAAAAGAAACACTTGAAAATCTCGCAAAAAATATTTCTTTCCGTGTGAAAAAAACACACAAACCGATTTCTCTTGAACCGATGAATCCCTATGAAAGACGAATTATTCACTCCAGTCTACAAAATGATAAATATGTTGAGACACATAGTGAAGGTGAAGAACCCTATCGTAAGGTTGTTATTTCACTGAAAAAGGGTGTTAAACTATACGATAATAACAGAAATAGAAACGGGAATACGGGTAACAGCAATAACAGCGGAAGCGGACAGAATCATTACGGGAACAGAAACAATAATCCTAAGAAGTGTACAACAAAAGAATTCCACAAAAAATACGGATCCAGTAACAATAAGGATTACAGCAGAGATTATAAAAAAGATTATGAAGCATATCAAGCAGAGAAGGCAGCAGCAAAAGCAGTAACGGATACACAAGGTGAATAAACATTAAATTAAGAACAGAGAACTGTTCTATCCGGGATAACGTTCTGTAAATACCTTTAAAATGATATTTACAGGACGTTATCGTATGATAAGAGGAAAAATGTATCAGGAAGACACTATTGCAGCTATTGCAACAGGAATTACAAATGCAGGAATCAGTATAATCAGAATAAGTGGTTCTGATTCTATTTCAGTTGCAGAGAAGATATTTCATTCAAAAAAAGAGATTAACTGGACTGATGTGGAAAGCCATACAGTTCATTATGGATATATAAACGATGGGGAAGAATTGATTGATGAGGTTCTTCTATTAGTATTTCGAGCACCGAAAACCTATACAAAAGAAGATGTAGTAGAAATTGATTGTCATGGAGGGACAGCAGTAACAAGAAGAGTACTTGATAGCATTTTAAAAAACGGTGCAAGACTTGCCGAACCAGGCGAATTTACAAAGCGTGCATTTTTAAACGGAAGAATAGATCTTTCTCAGGCAGAAGCCGTTATGGAAGTAATTGAGGCAAACGGACAACTTGCATTGAAGCAATCGATGAATCAATTACGAGGAAGATTGAAAAATAAAATACAGAAGCTACGAAGTGTTATTTTAGATGACATTTCCTATATTGAAGCAGCATTAGATGATCCGGAACATATTTCAATAGATGAATATTCCAAGACCCTGGAAGAACACATGAAAAGCGTTTTAGGGGAGATACAAGGTTTATCTGAAACCTTCGAAAACGGAAAAATGATTCGTGAAGGAATTAATACAATTATATTAGGGCGTCCAAATGCAGGTAAATCAACTCTTCTAAACTATTTGGCAGGAGAAGAAAGAGCAATTGTTACAGAAATAGCAGGCACAACAAGAGATTTACTCGAAATACCAATAAGGCTTAATGGTGTACAGCTGAATATTACAGATACTGCAGGACTTCATACTACGGATGACCCAATTGAGAAAATCGGTGTTAAGCGTGCCTTAGAGAAAGTTGAAGGTTCAGATTTAATTATTTATTTAATTGATTCGGGAAAGAGACCTGATGCAGAAGAGATAAATTTTTTAAAACAAAAGCGTGACTGCAAAATAATTATTGTTCTGAATAAATGCGATTTAGTGAAGCATATGACTAAGGAAGAGCTTTTTGAATTGACAGGAATTGAAGCAATAGAAATATCCGCAAGGGATGGAATTGGAACAAAGAATCTGGAACATCGGATTGATGAATTATATCAATTAGGAATTGAAAAGGACTCTGAGCCGCTATATATTACAAATGAAAGACATAAAGAAGCATTAAAGAATGCTGAAAATTCAATGTGTCAGGCAGAAAAAAGCAGAGCATGTGGGATGTCTGAAGATTTTATTTCAATTGATTTAATGGGTGCGTATCAAGCACTTGGAAAAATACTCGGTGAAACTCTTGAAGAAGATCTAATAAATAATATATTTGAGAAGTTCTGCATGGGTAAGTAATTCTGTACATTTTCTAAGAAGAATCCGGAGGGATGTTATGTCATATCGTTATGAAGAATTTGATATTGCTGTCATCGGAGCCGGACATGCGGGTTGTGAAGCGGCACTTGCAGCTGCACGGCTTGGTATGCGGACCATTATGTTTACCGTATCTATGGACAGTATTGCAATGATGCCATGTAATCCTAATATCGGAGGAACATCAAAAGGTCATCTTGTACGTGAATTAGATGCTCTGGGCGGAGAGATGGGGAAAAACATTGATAAGACGTTTATTCAGTCAAAAATGCTGAATGAATCAAAAGGACCGGCAGTGCATTCGTTAAGAGCACAAGCGGATAAACAGGAATATAGCCGAAAGATGCGTATTGTCGTAGAAAATACTGAGAATCTAACACTAAAGCAGGCAGAAATCTGTGAGATAATTACTAACGATTCCTGTAACCCGGATGAATGGAAGAATGATAAAATTGATAATAATGAACCAAGGAAAGTCATAGGAATAAGGACATATTCAGACGGAATTTATCCATGTAAAGCCGTCATTTTATGTACAGGTGTTTATCTGAAAGCCCGGTGCATTTACGGAGAAGTAGAAACCTTTTCCGGACCGAACGGATTACCTGCAGCAAATCATCTGACGGAATCATTAAAAAAACTGGGAATAGAAATTTACCGTTTTAAGACCGGAACACCGGCTCGAATTGATAAGAGAAGTATTAATTTCAGTAAAATGCAAGAGCAATTCGGGGATAAAGAAATAGTTCCTTTTTCGTTTACTAATAAAAAAGAAGATTTATTGCGGGAACAGGCTTCCTGTTGGTTGACTTATACGAACGAAAATACGCATAAAATTATTCGCGAAAATATAGACCGTTCTCCTCTCTACAATAAAAGTATTCACGGTACAGGACCACGATATTGCCCATCTATAGAGGATAAAGTAATTCGGTTTGCTGATAAGGAAAGACATCAGGTTTTTATTGAACCGGAAGGTGACTATACAAATGAAATGTATATTTCAGGGATGTCCAGCAGTATGCCGGAAGATGTACAGATTAGAATGTATCGTTCTGTTCCTGGACTAGAACATGCAAATATTGTAAGGAATGCGTATGCAATTGAGTATGATTGCATTAATCCAATGCAGTTAAAAAGCAGCCTGGAATTTAAAGAAATCAGTGGTTTTTTTAGTGCAGGTCAATCAAACGGAAGTTCGGGATATGAAGAAGCTGCAGCGCAGGGTATTATTGCAGGAATAAATGCAGCGCAAAAACTAAAAGGAAAGAATCCTTTGATCCTAGATCGTTCAGAAGCCTACATTGGAGTGCTGATTGATGATCTGGTAACAAAAGAAACGCATGAACCGTATCGGATGATGACGTCAAGAGCTGAATACCGTTTATTATTAAGGCAGGACAACGCGGATCTTAGGCTTACAAAATACGGACATGATGTAGGCCTAATAAGTGATGTAAGATATGAAAGACTTTGCGTAAAAAGAAAGCAAATAGAGGATGAACAAAAGCGTCTGGAAGAAACGCATATAGGAGCAATGAAAGAGGTTCAGGAATATCTAATGAAGCATGAAAGTACTCCATTAAATTCGGGTGCAACTTTAGCAGAGCTTCTTCGCAGAGCAGAACTATCCTTTGAAAATATTCAAGAGCTGGAAAAAATAATAAATAATAAAAAGAATGCTACAGATACTGATCAGAATAACACAACTATGAAAAATAATGAAGATAAATTTATACCGGAGGATGTTGCAGAACAGGTTGAGATTAACTTAAAATACGAAGGATACTTAAAAAGGCAAAAACAACAGGTAGAACAGTTTAAAAGACTAGAGACACATCGAATCCCAGAAAATATTGATTACAGCAAAATCAAATCTCTTAGAATTGAAGCAGTTCAAAAGCTAATGAAAACAAGACCGGAGTCGATCGGACAAGCAGCAAGAATATCAGGAGTCTCTCCTGCAGACATTTCGGTATTACTTGTATATCTGAACAGAAAGAAGGAAGACTGCGGGGAGTAGGTGTGATATGACAAAAAAGGAATATATAAAAAACAGATTTCAAAAAGAATCGATAGAACTTACCGAAAATCAGTTGGAGCAGTTTTATATATACTATTCTCTTCTAACGGAGTGGAACAGTATTATGAATCTAACTGCAATCACTGAATTCGAAGAAGTAGTTGAAAAGCATTTTATTGATAGCATACTAATAAAGGATATTCTTCAAATGGATAGGATAAATTCAATCATTGATATCGGAACCGGTGCTGGATTTCCCGGTATTCCGTTGAAAATTCTTTATCCTGGAAAAAAGATTTTACTAATGGACTCTTTACAAAAGCGTATTTCTTTTTTGAATGTAGTGATTGAAAAATTATCATTAGATGGAATAAAAGCAATTCATGCAAGAGCAGAAGAACAGAGTCATAAAGAAGAACAACGTGAAAAATATGATTTGTGCGTATCAAGAGCTGTGGCAAGACTTACTTCCCTCTGTGAGCTATGTATTCCGTATGTTAAAGTGAATGGATATTTTATCGCTTATAAATCTCAGAAAGCAGAAGAGGAACTACTGGAAGCAGAAAAAGCAATAAGACAGCTGGGAGCTGTTTCAGAAAAAATGAAGAGCTGTTTTATTGAAGATGATATCATTAGAAATTTTATATTAATTAAGAAGATAAAATCTACAGATAAAAAATATCCACGAGGCGGTGGAAAACCATGGAAAGCACCGATTATGTAGTATGAAAACAAGAACTTACAATGGAGGTTCTATGTATACCAAAGGAAAATTTATCTCTGGGACTGAGGATTTAACAGAGATATATCAAGTACGAAATCAAGATACGTTATATAAAGTATTAAATGAAAAAGAAGAATATGATAGCTGTAATGAAACAGATGATAGTATTGCAGTACATGTGATTGCTTATTGTATAGATGATGAGTCAAAGCCAATTGCAGCAGGTAAAATAATATTTGATGGTGAAGAATATAGAATTGACCATGTATATACTTCTTCAGTAAAGGAACCTGAAGTATATAAGGAATTTATTTTAAAAATGCTGATATATAAAGCTTTTCAAAATGGAGCAAATCATGTTTATGCGAAAAAAAGTAGAAGTAATTTTCAAATATTAAACAAAATTGGATTTGTCGATATATGTAATAAATGCGAAGAAATAGAAAATAATAATTTTATGGTCTTAAAAAAATGTGATCAACATTTATGTTGTGAAAATAATTGATATTTTGATAGATTTGACTTTTCAAAGTGAGTTATTTGGTATATGATAAAAACGATTATAAGTATAAATTGAAGAAATTTGCATGAATGAGAGCGAAATAGTAGAATGCCTGGAAGAACGCATAAGAAGAATAATTTAAAAGAACTGTCTGTTTTAGATGAAATTATTCTTGAAACAGATGATTTATTGCGTAGTGCTAAACTGGAAGAATTAGAATTACAGGATAAAATTATTGTTTCTGAAAAATTAATAAAAGAAGAAGAAAATAGAAAAGACCCAAATAGAGTATTATTTCACGCTGCATCTGGGGTATATATTGAATCAAAATCAGATAAAATTCGTGAAGAGCTATTTCTGGTTAAAAAAGATATAGATTTAAATCACAAAAAAATAGATGAACTAGGTATTAGAAAAGAAGCCTTACATGCACTTAAGAAGCTGTTTATTTCTAACAATAATGAAGTGTTAAAAATGCCGGAGAATGAATGTAAACTTATTAACTATAGAATACTTGAAACTCAGGAAGCTGAAAGAAATAGGATTGCAAATGATCTGCATGATTCCACAGTACAAAATCTTACAACTTTAATTCATAAAACGGAATTGATTGAAAGGTTCATTGGTACAGATAATGATCGAGCAAAGTATGAATTAAGTGGAATGAGTGATACAATAAGAGTAATAATAAAAGAAATGAGAGAAATTATTTATAATCTTCGTCCTGTTTATATTTCAGAACTTGGACTATGGAATACTATCAGATGTTATGTTGACGAGACAAGTAAAAGAAATTGTCTGCAGATGCAGTTAAATATATCGGAAGAAGCCGAAGCAGTGAAATTTCAAAAGGTTGAAAGTCAAATAATTTTTCTTATCATTCAAGAAACTGTAAATAATTGTCTAAAGCATGCAAAGGCAAGTAAGCTGATTATAAATATAATATATGAATTTAATGATATTAGAATTAGTATAAAAGATGATGGAATTGGATTTGATATAAAGGAAGACATTAACAAAGGTACCTTTGGGTTAGAAATCTTAAGAGAAAGAGTTTTCCTTATTTCCGGAAAAATGGAAATAACTACCAACAGCAAAGGAACTGAATTAATTTTTATTATCCCGATAATAAAAGGGGGACAATTAAATGAAACAAATCCAAGTTATGTTGGCTGATGATCATAAAATGCTTCGGGAAGGCTTAAAGCAGTTGCTTGAAATGGACGGTGATATCTTAGTCTATGAACAAGCAAACGATGGGATAGAATGCTTAGAAAAAATTCAAATAATTAAACCGGATGTTCTATTGCTAGATATTAATATGCCTCGGATGGATGGATTTACTGTTCTTGAAACAATTAAGAAGAGTTATTCATCTGTAAAGGTAATCATTGTTACAATTCATAACGAAATTGATTATTTAATGTGCGCATACGAAAAAGGTGCAGACGGATATGTACTAAAGGATTCCGGAAGCAACATGCTAAAGAAAGCAATTCGAATTGTTTGTCATGGAGATAGATACATAGAGCCTAGTATGATTCCAATGTTAAAAGATAGATTAGATAATGGGAAGAAGGATGAAACACTATCAAAACGAGAGTTTGAAGTGCTAAAGCTAATAGCACAAGGAATGTTCAATAAAGAAATTGCAATTAAACTTTCTATAAGTGAGAAAACTGTAAAGAATCATATATCTAATATTTTTAAGAAAATAAACGTTTCTGACAGAACACAAGCAGCTGTTTATGCAATAAGACATAACTATGTAACTTTAGAATAATGTTTCACGTGAAACATTTCTACTAGATTAATATGCTAAGTTAAAAGCAGAATGGAGTATAACATGGGAAAAGCAATCGCAGTTGCAAATCAGAAGGGCGGAGTTGGGAAAACAACAACAGCAATTAATTTGTCAGCATGTTTAGCAGAACAAGGAATGAAAGTTTTAACTGTAGATATTGATCCTCAAGGAAATACTACAAGTGGTCTTGGAATTGATAAAGAAACTTTGGAGAAGACAGTATATCAATTAATTATAGGAGAATGTTCTGTAGAAGAGTGTATGACAGAAAGCATTATTAAGAACCTTTTTGTTTTACCCTCAGATGTTAATCTTGCCGGAGCAGAAATTGAATTAATAGGAATTGAAGATAAAGAATTTATATTGAAAAAACAAATATCCGGAATTATAGAGTTCTTTGATTATATTATAATCGATTGTCCTCCATCACTTAGTATGCTAACGATAAATGCAATGACAACAGCAGATGCAGTGTTGGTTCCAATACAATGTGAATTTTATGCATTAGAAGGATTATCTCAATTAATGCATACAATTGATCTCGTAAAGCAGAGACTAAATCCAAAGCTTGAAATTGAAGGGATTGTATTTACGATGTATAATTCAAGAACAAACCTTTCAGCACAGGTTGTTGAAACCGTAAATGAGTATATGAAGAAGAAAGTATATAAATCAATAATTCCAAGAAATGTACGATTAGCTGAAGCACCAAGTCATGGGTTACCGATTAACTTATATGATCCGAAATCCTCTGGAGCAGAAGCATATAGAAATCTTGCTGATGAAGTTATGAACAAAGATAAAAGGACGATAAAAGTATCAACTTATATATCAAAATAGAACTACTGAAAAATTATAGTTAATTAGATAGCTAGGAATAAAGAAAGGACTTTTATCATGGCTGTTAAAAAGCAAGCATTGGGAAAAGGATTGGAATCATTAATAACAAGAAAATATGAAGAGTCAGAAAAAACAGAAGATGTTTCACGTGAAACATTGATGAATATAAATGAAATAGAACCAAATCAATTTCAGCCACGAAGAAGTTTTGATGAAGATAAGCTTCAGGAACTTGCTGACTCTATTAAGGTTCATGGAATAATTCAGCCGTTAATTGTTCAAAAGGAAAAGGATACATATATAATCGTAGCAGGAGAGCGCCGTTGGAGAGCTGCTAGACTAGCAGGTTTGAAAGAAGTTCCTGTCTTAGTACGAGAATATGCAGAGAGGGAATTGTTCGAGGTTGCTTTAATTGAGAACATTCAGCGTCAGGATCTTGATCCTATTGAGGAAGCGAATGCGTTCAGTAAACTTATTAATGAATATCATTTAAAACAAGACGAGTTGGCTGATCGTGTTTCAAAGAGCAGAGTTGCGATAACAAATTCATTGCGTTTGTTAAAGCTGGACGTACGTGTGCAAAAGATGGTAATAGATGATATGATTAGTAGTGGACATGCGCGTGCATTAATTTCTATAACAGATCCAGAAGAACAAAATGCTATTGCAACAAAGATATTTGATGAGAAGTTGAGCGTTCGAGAAACCGAGAAATTAGTTAAGAAATTATTGGAAAATAAACCAGAAAAGAAAAAAGAAATTGTAAAGAAAGATTTAAGTGATATTCAGTATCAAGATATTGAGGAGAAACTAAAAACGATTATTGGAAGCAAGGTTAGTATTCAACGAAAAAAAGGAAATAAAGGAAAAATTGAGATTGAATATTATTCGTTAGATGAATTAGATCGAATTCTTGATTTGTTTAATTCAACAAAAGCTTGAGCGAATACGTTTTTGTTCTAAGCAGCAGAATGGAGAGAGGTATGATAGTTTTTGGAATTAAATTGGAAATCGCACTTGCTACAATATGTTGTGTTCTGATTATACTTTTAGTACTGTATATTGTAACTCTTGTAGCATATAAAAAATTGAACCGTAAATATAAGCTTTTTATGGCAGGGGAAAGTTCATTGAGTCTGGAAAAACTGATTCAAAAACGACTTGATGAGATAGACCTGTTAAAATCGGATAATGAGAATACTAAGTATCAATTGGAGCAGCTAAATGCGAAATCGTTAGTAGCTTACCAGAAAGTGGCGCTTCTGAAATATGATGCTTTTCAGGAAATGGGAGGAAAGCTCAGTTATTCTCTTTGTATGATGGACGGGAATGAAGACGGCTTGATTATGACATCTATGCATAGTTCGCGTGAAGGCTGCTATACTTATGTTAAGGAGATAATTAAGGGGGAAGCGTTTGTGCTTCTTTCTAAAGAAGAAAAGCAGGTATTGGAAGAAGCGAAAGCGAAGGGTTACCATTATACAGGGAAGTTAGGGTAATCAGAGGAACAAGAGAGGGTACGCAAGGAGAGGCTTATGAAAAAAATCTCGGTAGATTCGATACAAGGTGGAGAAATATTGGCAAAGGATATTTACCTTGAAAACGGGTCAATCCTAATGACGGAAGGCGCAGTGATACGGACGGCATACATTGATCGTCTGAAACAGTTGGGATATGAGAGTATTTATATTGTCGATAAGATGATTAGCACTTTACTGGATAAAGCAACTGAGCAGGTAATACAAAAGAGCTGCAAGGATGCTGTTCGAAAGACTATTGATAGATATTCATACGGGTTGGAAGCGGAATTATCGGATATCGCAGATATTGCAGATAAAATTATACAGGAAATTTTAATTCAGCCGGAGGTGTTGTATAATATTTCCAGAATAAGAGACAAAAGTGAAAGCATGTACTTACACAGTATTAATGTTTCTGCTCTTTCCGTTTTAATTGGAGCAAAACTTCATTTGACTGACCGACGGTTAAAGAATATGGCAATCGGAGCACTCCTACATGATATAGGAATGGTTTATCTTTCCGTAGATACTACCAATCTGAATTTGGAAACCTGTGATGAAGCAACGATGAAAGAAGTTCGAAAGCATGTAATCTATGGATATTCAGCAGTGGAACGAGAGGAATGGCTGGCCGTTGCTGCAAAGGATATTATAATTAATCACCATGAACGGCTGGATGGTAGCGGATATCCGTTTCATTTAACCGCAGAAAAGATTTCTCTGGAAACAAAAATTGTTGCTTTATGTGATGAATTCGATAATCAAGTATACGGGAATTATATTGAAAAAAGAAAAACACATTTAACAATGGACTATATTACAAGTCAGGCAGGCGTTAAATTTGATTTCAAGGTGGTTCAGACCTTTATTGCATCAGTTGCTGTTTATCCTCTCGGAACGGTTGTGTGTACAAATGAAAATGAGACAGGCATAGTTATTCGTCAAAACGAAAATGTTCCGACACGCCCTGTCATTCGGTTAATAACATCCCCTAAAAATGGAAAATACAAGGTTGGAGAAGAAAAGGATCTTACCGTTAGTCTTACAACTTTTATTATTGATACAATAGAAATATAAATAAATCGAAGAAGGGGATCAACATGGCAAAGATATTAATTGTAGAAGATGAAACTAAAATAGCTAGATTTCTTGAACTGGAATTAAAGCACGAGGGCTATGAGGTGGATACTGCAAATGATGGTCGGAATGGATTGCAAAAGGCACTAACCGGGGATGTTGATCTGGTACTTCTTGACATTATGCTTCCCGGATTAAGTGGAATAGAGGTTTGCAGAAGAGTACGCATGGAGTCAAAGGTTCCGATTATAATGCTGACGGCAAAGGATGATGTGACAGATAAAGTGGCAGGACTTGACATGGGTGCAGATGACTACATGACCAAACCCTTTGCAATTGAAGAGTTACTCGCAAGAATTCGTGTTGCAATCAGCAGAAAGACTATGAAGGAAGATACCACAGTTGTCGAATATCTTACGATCGGTAGTCTTCAATTGAATCTGACAGAGCATAGTGCACATTTTAAGGAGGACGAATTAAATCTTACAAAGAAGGAATTCGAACTTCTCGAATATATGCTTAAAAACAAGGCGGTTGCGTTAAACCGTGAACAGCTACTTCGTAATGTATGGGAATATGATTATTATGGAGACACAAACGTAGTAGATGTTTATATTCGTTATCTGCGGCAGAAAATTGATGATAAATACGGTGTTCATTATATTCATACAGTTCGAGGCGTGGGGTATATTATTAAAGATGAGAAACGAGACGAAGAATAATATTATAAATAATACTAAAGTTCCCCCGAATAGTGTAACGACGGAGGGACTTTTTCGCACACAAAGAACGTCGCTTTCTGTAGTCATTGCAATTCGTCAGACTAAAATGTTATTCTTTTTAGGTCTAATACTATTATTGGGATTTTTGATAATTTATATTGAAGCGGTTTCTTTACCGTATGGAGCTACTGCAGAAACTCAGATTGTTAATATAGAAAACGGAAGGATATCACTTGAAAGTCTATTTTCTGAAACGATAGCAGAGGATGACGGTGAATCAATAAAATATAGTCTTGTAAATGAATTAACCGGTTTTACAGAGTATACCAACATGAACTATGAATTTAAAAAACTTTTCTGGGTTCTTCCGACTGTTTCGGTTAATCTGAAAGATAAGGAGCACTCGTTAGTTCTACGTCGTAGCTATGGCTTAATTTTATTTCGAGAAGATTATACTGCATATGCATATATCAATCTGACAGGAGAACTAGACACATTGTTTTCCATTACTGTTTGGCTGATTATTTTATATTTTGCTTTTCTTGGAGCTTTTTATCTTTTATCAAAAAGAATCTCTAGTGATATCCTGGCACCATTACGAAAAATGTCGGCAATTCTGGAACGTCTGTCGGTGAATAATCTCCATAGCGAACGTCTGGATATCATAGGGACAAAAAATGAGCTGATTGATTTAGCTATTGTATGTAATGATATGTTGGATCGGCTTGAACTATCTTATGAAAGCCAGAAACAGTTTGTATCTAATGCTTCACATGAGCTTCGAACCCCAATTGCAGTAATGCAGGGTTATGCCAATATGTTAAATCGCTGGGGTGCGAGTGATCCGGAAATCCTTAAGGAAGCAATTGATGCACTTTGTAATGTTTCTAAGGAAATGCAGGAGCTGGTAGAAAAGCTATTGTTTTTGTCGCGCCATGACCGACGAACATTAAAGCTGAAGAAAGATTGGTTTGATGTGAAAGAAGTCGTACTGGAACTGTTTCGCGAAACGGAAATGGTGGTTCATGATAGAATTCTTGAGTGTCCGACAGCAGAAACAGTAATGATTTACGGAGATAAACAGATGCTGAAACAGGCTATGCGTGTATTTGTGGATAATGCAATAAAATATACAGAGGATGCTGATAAAATTATAATCACCTGTCGAAATGTTCGTGATGATTGTGAAATCAAGATTGCTGATACCGGGATAGGTATGAAACGAAAGGATTTAGATCATATTTTTTCGAGATTTTATCGCGCAGATGATGTTCGAAATCGAAATATTGGCGGACATGGTCTTGGCCTTTCAATTGCCAAGCTGATTATCATGTCTCACTGCGGAAGGATTCATATTAAAACTCAGTATACAAAGGGGACTGAATTTACCCTGATGATACCCAGACGCCGATAATGATATATTATTAACAAAAGCAATTAATGAAGATTCTCAAAAGAGTTGATTCCGTCAACAATACCCTGAATAAATCTTGATCTAAAAAGAAATGTCTGCAGTTCGTCGCGTTCTTCTGTATTTGTTATAAATCCCGCTTCAATAATACAGGAAGGAATGATCGAATCGCGAAGAACAATAAGGTCAGTACGGTATTTTATACCGCGATTCTTAGAACCGGTAGAAGAAATGACAGGCTCGAGGAGGGTTTCAGCCAACTCCTTAGAGAGATCCATATTTTCACCATATAGGATTTCAAGTCCATAAACCCGAGGGTCGTCACTATAGGAATTCAAATGAATACTGATTACCAAATCAGCACCGGAAGTATTTATAATAGTAGAGCGGTCTTCAAGAGAGACATTAATATCTTTAGAACGTGTCATAACAACATCATAATCATTTGCAATCAATCGGGTCTCCAGCATGAGGGCAAGCTCCAATGCAAGATCCTTTTCAAAAAGACCCTCACATTCTGCACCGAAATCAGTACCGCCATGACCGGCATCAACAACAACTCTTCCGGCAATCGGAGTCGAAGTCGGTGTGTTTGTCGGAGTCGGAGTCGGTGTTGGTGTATTGCTTGGAGTCGGAGTCGGAGTTGGTGTCATTTCAATGTTCAAAAGAGTTTTTAACTCTACTTCATCCATCGTAGTTACAAGAAATATAAAATAACCGAAAGCAGCCAATAAAAGCAGAAGCGCCAGCGCCCAGATCAGATTGCGTATTCTTCTGCGGGATTTTTTTTGTGATGGTGAAAGTCGTCGTTTTGCCATTCGGTCTATCCTCGCTTTATTCTTAAGATTAAAATAAGAAAAACAATATATATTTAATTATAAGCGAAACCAGAACGCTCTGCAATGGAATTGTTGTGAAAAAAGATATCTTCCAAATCGCTTCGGAAGATATCTTTTCTTTTAGTTTTATGAGTTAAACTGAGCCATGTATAGATTGTAATAAGCACCCTTTTTAAGAAATAGTTCTTTTGGAGATCCCTGTTCAACGATTCCAAGATGATCGACAACAAAAATCCGATCAGCTTTTTGAATTGTTGAAAGGCGGTGAGCTATAACAAAAGAAGTTCGGCCTTTTAACAGTTTTTCGATTCCGGACTGAACCAATAACTCGGTATGAGTATCGATGCTGGAGGTTGCTTCGTCAAGAATCAATATCTTAGGCATTGAAACCATGGTGCGTGCGAAAGCAAGCAGCTGCTTCTGTCCGACTGATAAACCGGCTCCGCGTTCTTTCAGTTCTGTGTCATACCCCTTTTCAAGCTTCATGATAAAATCATGAGCATTGACTGCTTTAGCGGCAGCTTCAATTTCGTCATCAGTTGCGTCAAGCTTTCCGTAACGGATGTTGTCTCTGACGGTACCGGAAAAAAGAAAATTATCCTGCGTCATTACACCCATCTGTTCTCTAAGACTTTCCAGAGAGACCTTTTTAAGATCACGACCGTCAATAGAAATACTTCCGTCCTGAACGTCATAGAAACGGCTGATTAAATTAACAATTGTCGTTTTTCCGGCACCGGTAGGTCCGACAAGTGCAATGGTTTCGCCAGGCTCAACATGGAAGCTTACGTTTTCCAGCACATGAGTATCTTCGTCATACGAAAAGGATACATTATCAAAGTCAATGGTTCCCTGAACATCAGGCAGGGCTTCCACATCCTTTGCGTCGGTAATTTCAGGTGCGGTGTCAAGTATTTCAAAAATACGCTCAGCACCGGCAAGGTTGGTAATAAGTTGGTTGTAAAAGTTACTCAGATTTAGCAGTGGCTGCCAGAACATAGAGATATAAGTTGCAAAAGCGAACAGCGTTCCAATTGCTACAGGTTCTCCTCCGGTCAGTTTTACACCTGCATAGTAAAGTGCCATGGTTCCGATTCCCCAGCAGAAGTCTACGACTGGTCCAAAAGCATCCGCATATAAGACTGCGTCCATAAACGAGCCTCGGTGTTCTGAAAGTAGTTCATCAAAGGTCTCTCTGGTTTCTTCTTCTGCACAAAAGCTCTGTACGACTTTCATTCCGGAGATGTCTTCGTGAATAAAAGCATTCAGGTTTGAACTTTTCTTTCTGTGTATCTGCCAGCGCTTGTGTGCACGAGATTGAACAAAATATACACCGGCAATCATTAGCGGAAGACTGCAAAGAGAACAGAGAGCCAGTTTCCAATCCTTAAGAAACATAATAAGGACAACAGCGGCGATGGTTAAAAAATCAGGCAGTAATGTGGTAACACTGTTTGAAAGGACATCCTTTAGGGAGTTAACATCGCCGATGACCCGCGCGAGTATTTTACCGGTTGGACGACTGTCAAAAAAGCGGAAACCAAGGGATTGAATATGAACATACAATTCCTGACGAATTTTCATTAGAACATCGTTGGAGAGCCTTGCCATCAGGTACATTCGAAGCTTTATCAAGACAATTAGTACAAGATTCAGTACAGCAATGAAAGTTCCTGTTTTTAACAAAGAGACTGTATCTTTGTTTGCAATCAATGTATTAATTGCATATTCAAGGATCAGAGGATTAATGAGAGATATAACAACGCAGATCAGCATGATAAGAGTAACAATCGTTATCATACCGGTATAGGAAAATAAATACCGGAATAGTCGGAACAGCGTTGAACTTTTTTTGGTAACAGCAGTTTTTTCGTCCTGCCGGATTGAATTTACGTTCAAATAATCACATCCATTCTTTATACTTGTTATAAGTTGTAAAAAGTTGTTCCGTGTTGAAATAAAAGGATCAGAGCATTAAGCTCGTTGGGATCTTGGCTGCTATTCTTCTTTGTAGATTTATGCAGTGGCAGCATTTTCTTCAGAGTACAGATTCCCAAGGTACTCCCCGTATTGTGCAATATATGTTTCATAATATAAACCTTTCTGTCCAAGCAGTGTTTCGTGTGTACCACGTTCTGCAATTTTTCCATCCTGCAGAACAATAATTTCGTCGGCCCTCCGAACTGCGGAGATTCTATGTGCAATAATTAGTTTAGTTGTATTTTGAAGTTCATTTAAGGTGCGTTGAATTTCCTGTTCGGTTTCCATATCCAGTGCCGAGGTAGAATCATCTAACATGATAATCGGAGCATGTTTGGAAAGTGCGCGTGCAATACTGATTCGTTGTTTCTGCCCTCCGGATAATCCCACACCTCGTTCGCCAATTAGTGTTTCAATGTTATCGGAAAGGTTATTAACAAAATCAATTGCCTGTGCATCGGTAAGTGCTTCAATAACAGTTGTTTCACCAAGTTCAGTGCTCTTACCAAGCTTAACATTGGCGCTTATGGTATCAGAAAATAGAAAGACATCCTGCATGACCGGCGCGGTACTACTCCGAAGCTGGGTTAATGACAGTTTTCGAAGATCAACAAGATCAAGCTTTATGGATCCTTTGTCGGGATCATAGAACCTCTGAAGAAGATTCAAAATTGTGGTCTTCCCGGAACCGGTACAGCCCATTATCCCAAGAGTTTTACCGGGAGCCAGATCAAAGGAAATGTCATCCAGAATTAGCTTTTCCCCGAGAGTAAGAGATACATGCTCAAAGGTTACGTGTCCGTTAACTTCTGGTAGTGTTACAAAGGAAACCGGATCTTCAATTACTGGTTTTTCCGCATAGATCTTATTAATCCGTTTGCTGGATGCAACTGCGGCAGCAAAATCATTGGTCAGCCAGCCAAGCATTTCCATAGGCCATACAATATTGGTACAATACTCAGCAAAAGCAGTCAAAGTTCCAAGCGTCATTGTACCGCGAATCACTTCTATACCGCCGAAAATAACAGCAAAGACAAGAAGCATTTTTGTAATTAGCTGAATGAACGGATAGTATCGTATAAACACTTTTGACTGTTTCATGTTCAGTTCATAATAGCGCTTATTGTGTGAAAGAAATTTTGCAATTTCGTGTTTTTCTCTGGCAAAGGATTTCACGGTTCTGACACCGGAGAGGTTTTCCTGTGCGACAGTATTCAGCGCTGCATTTTCTTCGCTTATATTTTCGTATACTTTATCAAGCTTTCGTTCCATAAATATAGCAATTGAAGCGACAATCGGAAGTGCGATAAGCGGAATCAATGCCAGTTTCGGAGATAGTTTGAAGATGCAGAACAGAATCAGTCCGGTATGCAGTGCGGCTTCAACAAGCAGCATAATTACCATGCCGGTCGCACCCCAGAGCCGGTCAACATCATCCTTTACTCTTGACATAAGCTCGCCAGTATTAGTTTTATCAAAAAAACCTACAGAAAGTTTCTGTATATGTCGAAATAGATCTTTTCTTATGTCTACGGCAATCTTAGAAGCAACGCCATCAAAAGAATACTCTTTTATGTATCCGCAAATGCAGCGTCCAATTGTAATGACAAGGATTGCACCGAGCAGCCAGGGGAGAAGTGAGAACTCGTTATTCCCGATAACATCATCGACAATGCTCTTTGTTACTTGTGGTCCAAGCATTTCCAATCCTACCTGTAGAATCAGGCATAAAAAAGCAAAGGTATAAACATACCAGTATTTTAAAATATATTTTGTTATTTTTTTCATTTTGGATAGTCCTCCATGCAACATTTAGGTAAATGGAAAGCAGCATATGCTCTGACTTGTTACAATAATCAGAAGGTTTAGTGCGATCCGTGATTGGATGTCATGCATGGCAGATGTGATTCCTTGCTGAAGGGATTCACGGGAAGATGGTCCTCACAGGCGGACCGAAGATCTCTTTGCAGAAATTCTGCAAATAAAAAAGCCGTGGCAGGACACCACGGCACAAGAATCATAAAAAAACCTATTCCATCGTACGCGAGGTAGTCTCATAAAACAATATGATATTGGCAGAAAAACCAGTTCGAGTAATGCTAATCATTATAAGCTACCTCCTTTCTTGATAATATAACCGTCCATCTTCACAAGACCTAAAATAGGTATACTGTTTCGTGAACAATTACAACAATTGATACTTATGTAGTATATAGCGACGGATTGTTTTTGTCAACCTAAAATTAGGAAATAAAGAAAATAAGACAATTGTCCGCAGTACGAAGACAACAAAGTAAAATGTACAGAGTACTCGTACACAAAATAAAATAAAAAATGAACTAATTGGGTTTAAAATGAAGAATTGATTAAGAACGATGAGCGTTCAAACTTCGTTCATAAATCAATGGTATGATCATTTTATAAGAATTGATGTCGCTATCACAAGTAGCGGGGAGTTACGAATTACAATAACGGAGGAATGATCTTGAGCGATTTACCGATTTTCTACAATGAATCTGAAGCATGGTCGAGAGCGTTATTTTTATATGACGCTGCGTTAAAGGAATTAAATACAAAGCTTGAAATCTGGAATAATGAATTTAAACTGGCACATCAATACAACCCGATTGAGCATGTTACTTCAAGAGTGAAAAGTCCACAGAGTATAGCAAAGAAAATGCGGCGGAATAATCGCGAACTGACGATCAGTAATATCATGCAGTATATTAATGATGTTGCAGGTATTCGGATTATCTGTTCCTTTACGTCAGATATTTATCGTATTGCTGAGCTGATTTCTTCACAGGAGGAAATCCGGGTCTTGAAAGTAAAGGATTATATACAGAAGCCGAAGGAGAACGGTTACACAAGTTACCATATGATTGTTGCAGTTCCGGTATCATTGTCCAGTGAAACAATCGAGACAAAGGTTGAGATTCAAATCAGGACAATTGCAATGGATTTTTGGGCAAGTCTGGAACACAAGATATATTATAAATTTGAAGGAAATGCTCCGGAACACATTCGTCAGGAATTAAAGGAGTGCGCAGATATTGTCAGCTTTCTGGATCAGAAAATGCTATCTATAAATGATGAAGTAAAAACATTCAGTCAGGATCCATATGCAGTCTATGATGAGGAAGAGGATGCGGAGAGTCGTCAAATTCTGACTTCTCTTCATGAAATCGTCGATGCGGCAGAGAAACCCGAGATTCCGGCGGTCGACGTTACAACAGTTGAGAAGAAAAAGGTGATCAATAAGGATCTGAGTGTAGAAGACGAAGATGATCGGGTACCTTTTCCGAAGAACGCATTTTCTTTTCGAAAAAATGCAAACAGAGCATAAATAAAACTCTGTTTGCATTGGAATTACTAAATCTAATATTGTTACAGATACTTGGAATTATAGCTTAATATTTTTTAACAGGGCAGATAATCCGGTGGTCGTTGACTCTCCGCTGGAGTATTCCGTCGGTATCTCTTCCAACTCTTCAACAGGAGAGGAAGAAGCCATTGCATCTTTTATGCTGAGACTGACCTTATCATCCTTAACCCCGAGAATTTTTACAGTAACAGGGTCACCTTCTTTTAGAACTTCGGCTGGTGATTTGAGTCGCTTTTCGCAGATCTGAGAAATGTGAACCAGACCGGACAGACCATCGCCAAATCGAACAAAAGCACCGAACGGCATAAGCTTCTCAACCGTTCCGTTTACAATTGTTCCGGGAAGCAGATTGTTTATCCGGCGCTTTAGATTGTCCTTGGCAGTTTCTTTTTCAAGTTCCTTTGCAGAAAGAACAAGTTTCTTTTTTTCTGAATCGACAGTGATAACGATAACGTCAAGTTCCTTGCCTACGAAAGCGGATAGATCCTCGACATAAGTTAATGAAAGCTGGGACGCAGGGATAAAGGCGCGAATCCCGTTCAAATAGGTAACAACGCCGCCACTTACAGCTTCGGCTACTTTTATCCG
The DNA here is from genome assembly GCA_964602475.1 of uncultured Lachnospiraceae bacterium. GTDB lineage: Bacteria > Bacillota > Clostridia > Lachnospirales > Lachnospiraceae > SZUA-448. Next base: position 33,387 of record CAZRRN010000012.1, read on the forward strand.
GCTTACGGTTCTTAGCGCAAGCTGCTCCTTTAGGTGATCCCACGCAAGAATATCGTCTGCCTGTTTTCTGGAAAGCAGTAGATTTCCTTCACGGTCTTCGCGAAGAACAACGGCAGAAACCAGATCACCAATCTGAATATCGGCTTTGATGGAGAAACGGGGATCGTTGCTTAGTTCTTCCAGCTTGATCAGACCCTCGGTATAGCTGCCAAGATCAATTGTCACTTCGGTATCAGATATTCCGATAACGGTTCCGTTTACCAGATCTCCGGCATCGTAGCGGTGAAAGGATTTTGTGATTTCATCTTTGAATTCATCCATGGAAGGGATGAGTTCAGGTTCCTGATTCAGTTCTTCGCTCATAGTAATCTCCATTCTGTCTTAATATGATGAAAAAGACCATCCGGTGATGTCACCAAATGGTCTTTTGCTTTATAACCTAATTATTTCTCAAGCAGACCTGCAAGCTTAGCAAGCTCAACAATTGTTTTCTTGGAAATTTTCTTTCCACAGTAGTCATAGAGCTCTTCTCGACTGCCGCTGAAAATGTCAGCCGGCTCATATTTCTGAAGAATGATTTTTTCTTCTTCAACATAAATTTCCAAAGGATCTCTTTCCTCAACGCCAAGGGTTCTTCTTAGCTCGATAGGAAGAGTAATTCGTCCAAGTTCATCAAGCTTTCTTACAATACCGGTACTTTTCATGTTTCCTCCATTCCGTATTCACATCAGTTAAAGCGAACACTGTTAATTATTAATTAACCCCGTTTACATTAGGTATCATTGCTCGTCATAAATACATTACCATATTTCGTAAAAAAAGTCAATAAAATAACTTGCGAATTTGTGAATATTTTATAAACTTGGCAAATTATTTCACGTTTTGTTTAATCAACGAAAAACGTAAAAACGTCTATTATTTTCCGGCGGGGTCTTTTGGAAGCAAAGCCTGATAGATTTCACGCTTTCCGACACCCCGGTCAGCAGCAACAGCTTTCATGGCATCTTTTCGATCGAGCCCCTGCTGCAGATATAGGTTAAGGTGTTCTTCAACAGTCAATGCTGTCCACGAATCTCTGGCTTCTTCTGTAAGCTTTTGTTCTGAAATGCCTTCGAGAACCAGAACACATTCACCCTTCGGAGAATTTAATTCATAATAAGAAAGAGCGTCGGAAAGGGTAGTCCGGAAGAAGGTCTCATGTTTTTTTGTTAGTTCACGGCAAACGGTAAGTGTACGGTCTCCGAGTGCCGAATACAGGTCACCAAGCGTACGAACTAGCCGATGAGGTGCTTCGTAAAGAACAATAGTTCTGGTCTCACGCTGCAGATTCGTAATGTATGCTGCGCGTTGTTTCTTTTCAGTCGGAAGAAAGGCATCAAATACGAAACGTCCTGTCGGTCGTCCGGAAGCGGTAAGTGCGGTGATACAGGCACAGGCTCCGGGAAGGGAGGTTACCGTAATGCCGGCATCGCAGGCAAGTGCTACAAGATGCTCTCCCGGATCGGAAATACCAGGGGTACCTGCGTCGGTGATCAGTGCGATATTTTTGTCGGAAAGCAGCTGTTCAATCAGCTTTGGACCTTTTTCATATTTATTAAATTCGTGATAACTGGTCATGGGGGTGTTGATTTCGAAATGATTCAAAAGCTTAATACTGTTGCGTGTGTCTTCTGCAGCAATCATATCAACATCTTTCAGAGTACGGAGGACGCGAAAGGTAATATCTTCAAGATTTCCAATCGGAGTTGCACATAGATAGAGCGTACCGGACATAATTGTCTCCATTTCTTAATCTGTTGGGTCAGTAGCCGTAATGATCCCGCATTTCCTGAGAATAGACCATCGGCGCAGACCAGACAATCAAAGGAGGCTCTACTAAAATACGGGATTTTCCTCCGCGAACCGCTTCAAGCAGAAGCATATTCGGTTCACTGTCTGTCTGTGGGTGAACAAAGCGAAGGCGTTTTGGTTCTAGATGGTATCGCGTTAATGTTAGAATAATTTCTGTAAGCCGGAACGGCCGGTGCACCATGAAGAAATGTCCGCCGGGTCTAAGACAGGCGGCGCTTTCCCTGATTACATCATCTAGAGTACATAGAAGTTCATGACGTGCGATAGCTTTTGGAAGGCTTGGATTGGTCAGTCCGTGCCCGTCGGTCATATAGGGGGGATTAACTGTAACAACATCAAAGGAAGCAGCTCCGAATATTCGAGAAGCTTCCTTTACATCTCCGGTGATGATGGAGATCTTATTCTCCTGACCGTTCATGGATACACTACGCCGTGCCATGTCGGCACTTTCCTCTTGGATTTCTAATGCTGAAAAATGATCTGCCTGTGTTTTGACTTCCATCAGAATCGGAACAATACCGGTTCCGGTGCAGAGATCCAGAACATTTGCACCTGACTTTGCTGTTGCAAACCCGCTTAGCAGAACTGCATCCATCCCAAAGCAAAATCGTCCGGGATGCTGGAGAATATGCAGATTGCTTAGCTGAAGATCATCAATACGCTCTCCGTCCTTAATCATCCAGATGGTTCCCTTCCTTCTTCTCCATCATTTCAAGGACGCGAAGTTCGTCATCCATTGCAACACGCTCTTTTTTTCTTCGGGGTTTGAACCGTAAATCAGTAACTTTATATTCTCTGGATTCCTTTACGTCATCCTCAAGGCTAACTATCACCTTGACTAACTGTTTCAGGACAGAAACATCAGACACCTCGCCATGCAGACCATCGTTCGTAATAACATGGTCACCAATGTTTGGAAGTCTGCTGTTCAGATCTTCATAAGCCTCTTCTTCATTTTTAAGGCAGCACATCAGACGCCCGCAGACTCCTGAAATCTTAGTTGGATTAAGTGAAAGGTTCTGTTCCTTTGCCATCTTAATTGAAACAGGCGCAAATTCTGCCAGATAGGTACTGCAGCAGAGTGGTCTGCCACAAATCCCGATTCCGCCGACAATCTTGGTTTCATCGCGGACACCAATCTGCCGTAGTTCAATCCTTGTCTTAAATACAGAAGCGAGATCCTTTACCAGTTCGCGGAAATCCACGCGTCCGTCAGCGGTAAAGTAAAATAAAACCTTATTATTATCGAAAGTGTATTCACAGTCAAGGAGACGCATTTCTAAACCGTGTTTTGCAATCTTTTCGTGGCAGATTGCCATAGCGTCTTTTTCTTTGGCTTTATTACGTTGTTCAGTTTCGTCATCTGCTGTGGTAGCAAGGCGTATGACCGGCTTTAACGGCTGAATGACCTTGGATTCATCCACTTCACGGGGAGCTAGAACAACCAGTCCATATTCCACACCGCGTGCGGTTTCCACGATAACGTGGTCACCCTGCTTTATCTCGAGTCCGGCGGGCTCAAAGTAATATACCTTGCCGGCGCTTCGGAAACGTACTCCGATAATTGTTGTCATGATATCTCCATTCCTGTACAGTTTCTGTACATAGCTTATATTTACTGTTCATCCCTCATACGTAAAAGCAAAAGTTCAAATACAGTTTCCGGTTTTACATTTGCGCGTAAGCGCTGGCGTGCAGTTTCGACTCCTTCGATTACACGTTCAAGAGCTTCAAAGCTTCGGGTTGTGGCATAGTGCCGGATGTCGTTAATTTCGTTGCGGTAAATCAGTACATTGACATCCTGCGAGGCCTTAAAAAGCAGAATGTCACGAAACCAGAGAAGAATCAAATCAAGTTCATCCTGATAGGTATTCTTATCTTCTGCAAGAGGTCGAACAGATGCAATAATGTCCGAGGTGGTCATATTGTCCAAACGTCGGAAAAGGTGCAGGAGAGCATCCTTCTGCTCTGAAAATTCCGGTGAAGAGGCGTATCTGATTGCCTTTCCAAGATTCCCGCAGGAAAAGGACGCAGCAAGTTCAGCCTGATAATTTGGAAGCTCAAAGTGTTCCATTAGATAATTTTGTATTACATCATTTGTCAGTGGGCGTGTTGCCAGCTGTATGCAACGGGAGCGAATTGTTACAAGGAGATTGTTCTCATTGGCGGCAAGCAGCAGAATAACGGCATATTCCGGGGGTTCCTCCAGAGTTTTTAACAGCGCGTTTTGTGCCTGATCATTCATTTTCTCTGCTTCGTCAATAATAAAAAGCTTATATGGAGAACTATATGGTTTTATTGCAATCTGTGATGTAACCTGCTCTCGAATATCATCTACACTGATCATACTCTTTTCATGAGTGACAAAGAAAATGTCCGGATGATTGCCTGAGGCTTCCTGCAGACAGGAACGACAACGACCACAGGGTTCAATTCCACCGGCTTCACACTGCATTGCAGAAGCGAAGGCTGTTGCTAAAAGCAGTTTACCGGAACCGTCTTCCCCGGAAAGCAGATAGGCGTGTGAAATGTTTTTCAGACGGAGTGCAGTCTGAAAATGTTCAATAACGGCTTCGTTGCCTAGAATGTCCCGGAAATAATTCATTTGTACAGTCCTCTCTATGCCAGAAGATCCAGAAGTAATCCACGAATCTCATCAATCTTACTGAGAAGCAGCATGGAATCCTTCTCCTCCTGAATCAGAGCTTCTGCGAGTTCGTCCAGATTCTTGTCAATCAGCTTGATCATGCCGTATACACGGTGACGTCCGCGGCGGTCAAGAAAGTTCTCACGGCTGAATTTGTGGGAGCGGTTGACGATCTCATTCATAAAGCTTCGGATTGTCTCCCGGTAACGGCGCATGTCCCGGATGTCCATATGTTTCTTAATATGCTCTCCCTGCTGTACGATATCTTCCACCATAACCGTCAGGCGAGACTGAAGCTCCTGCTCTTCAATATTGCTGATGAGTGTAAACTTAAAGGAGCCATCGGTAGACTGTACCGGGGGCTTGGTCTCTGCCTGATTAATTGCCTGTGCCTGATTAACTTTAATATCCATATGCATCCTCAACGGTAAAGTTATAGCCCATAAAGTATAGCATACTTTTTCGGGAAAATACAGCGTTTTTTCTATTTGACCGCTGTCGCTACGAGTTCACGAACTGTGGCACTTATTTCCCGAAGGCAGAGATCAATGTCTTCATTCCGATAACGCTTTACGATTCCGAGTTTTGTCAGATTTTCTTCGCAAAAATCCTCCTCATCGGCAAGGTATCTTCGGCAGAGCTCAGTGTAACGAGGGTGTTTTTGATTAAGCTCGCGGTTCAAAGCACGGGATAAACGGATACCATCATCAATCTCGATATAAAGAGGTACCACATGTTCAGCTCCGTAGTACCTGCGCAGCTGTTCATAGCCCTCCAGCGTTAGAATCATCAGGTAATCCGCGCGCTCAGGATCAAGCTGCCCGTCCTTTGGGGTAAAATAGTTCCAGATGCCATGTACCGTGTTGTAAGCACGCCGTTCGATAATCATATCCTCAGCAATCCAGTCGTTCAGCTGCTGTTCACTTACAAAGTGATATTCAACACCATCCTGCTCGCCGGAGCGGATTGGCCGGGTTGTATAAGATACAACGGTAGTGAGCGGAAGACCGGATTGAATAAGTCGTTTAAATACGGTGTCCTTCCCGGTTGCACTTTTCCCCATGATAACAAATATAATTCCCATAGTAATCTCCATTCCGATTAAATTAGTTTGATCTCCGTTTTGGGTTGTTTGCGAATCCATGTAAGCTCTGAACGACATGAAGTATTCCAGTATTAAATTCACGGGGACCCTTCAGTTGAAAACCGGCAGCGTGAACAAGCGACAGATAGGAAAGAAGCTCGTCGGTAATTCGTTCCCCCGGAACAAGAAGCGGAATGCCGGGAGGGTACAGATACAGAAACTCTGCCGAAATGTATCCGGAGCACTGCTCGTAAGGGAGGGACTTGTAAGTGGTAAGCAATGAACTCGAAGAATCACAGACCTGTTCCGGCAATGCCGGAAAGGAAATGGGAGATAAATCAATTGATGTTTCACGATGCCAAAGCGCGGAGCGGTCCAGTTCGGAAAGTGCAGCAGAAAATCGGGAAAAGGAGTCTAAAGAATCTGCAATTCCGGTTATTGCAATCAGATACCGCGGAGCAGAAGCCTCTATTTCAATCCCGTAGTGTTCCCTCAAAAGCTGTGCAATCAGTCCTCCGGATACACCGGGAGGGGTTGTAATTATAATACGGGAAGCATCCCGTATATCTGCGGAAGCGTTCTGAACTGAGAGATTCTGAAGTTCTGCTAAATCCTTGTAGAACTTGTTCAGCTGTAGGGACAGCTGCTCGAAAAGGGAATCTCGGTGTTGTTCCAGCAGACTGATACATCGGTCAACAGATGAAAGCAGCAGAAAAGAAGGACTTGTTGTCTGAAACATACACCAACTTGCGTAAACCCGATCCTCAGTTATTATCTTACTATTCAGATGAAGCAGGGCGCATTGCGTAAGTGCCGGCAGAGTCTTATGCAGACTCTGTACGACAAGATCAGCTCCGGCTGAAACCGCACCGCCCGGAAATGCTTTATGGAATCCGAGGTGCGCTCCGTGCGCTTCGTCCACCAAAAGCGGAATTCCGTATAAGTGCAGATAGGTGGAAATATCGGAAATTTCCGATATCCGACCCTCATAGGTAGGAGAGGTTAATATTACAAGCGAAGGGGAACGCTCCGGTGATAGTAACTGCAAAGCTGCTCGAACACAGGCTGTCGATATACCGTCGGCGATGCCCCATTCGTCATAATCAGGGACAAGGTATTCTGCATGAAGACCGAGAAGCTGAATGGCATGATAAACCGAGGTGTGACAGTTACGTGCAAGAAGAACGGTATCTCCCGGAATGGTGCAGGCACGAATGGCTGTCAGAATACCGCCGGTACTTCCGTTTACGAGAAGATAGGAATTCCTGCTTCCATAAAGCTTCTGAATCCGTTCGGTAAGATCAGCTAGCAGTCCGGTTTCCTCGTAGAGACTTTCAAAGCCTGGAAGCTCTGTGATGTCAGTCTGTATGGGATTGGGAAGAGGAAAAGACATATTTCGTTTATGACCCGGCATATGGAGTGGAAGAAAGGACTGTCCGGTGTATTCGATTAAAGAATCATACAGTGACATGGCAACTCCTTTTGACCGGTTGGCTTATACCGATCATATATGATACTATCATATTTTATCTTGATCAAAAAGACAAGTGCTTTACCGTCATGAAAATAAAAAACCAGGTTCTCTAAAATCAGGATTGTTATTCGTGCGGTACTATATTATAATAAAGCCAGACAACAAGGATAACCGATGTTTGGTAAGTTCTTAGGAACGGAACAGAAATGGGGGAAATGATGGAATTTATCTTTGATGAAAATAATATGGCAGAGTATATGGCGGCATCGAAGCAGGTAGAGTTCATGCATCCGGCGATTGATCAAAAAGCAAGGGAGCTGATGGGGGAGATTCCGGATGAAGTAGGTAAAGCGAAAGCAGCGTATGAATTCGTTAGGAATGAAATCAAACATTCCTGGGATTCTGACAGTGACAGGGTTACAAGAACTGCAACAGAAGCACTGCTTTACGGAGAAGGCAGCACTTATTCAAAAACAATGCTTCTTGCAGCACTGCTGAGGCATGAAGGGTTTGCAGTTGGTTTCTGCTACCAGAGAGTAAAGCGGTCGGATATTCCGGTCAGTGGATATTTTCTTCATGCGATGAATGTGGTATTTTTCCATACCTACGGAAAATGGTTCCGTCTCGATGCACGCGGAGGGCTAAATAATCCGGCGGAGTTTTCGCTGGAGGAAGAAAAGCTGACCTATGAGCTTCATCCGGAATGGGATGAGATTGATTTCCCGACTGTGTTTGCAAGACCGCTCCGTACCACGATTGACGCACTGGAGGAAACCGCAAGCTGCCAGGAATTGATGCGTCTTCATTTACCGACGAATCTGTAGTTTTAACGGTGGATGTCTGCGGAATAACATTAGAAATGGAACGACAATGAGATTAAGAAATATTCCGAGAGCGGAGCAGGTGCTTGCAGAGTCACGCTTCGTTGTACAAGAACCGGTAAAATACAGAGGCAAATGGAATGTACTGTTTGGCAATGAGCATCCGGTTCATATCGAAATCGGTATGGGAAAAGGAAAATTTCTGACGGCACTTGCCAAAGGGAATCCGGAAATAAACTATATCGGGATAGAAAAATATGCAAGTGTTCTTCTGCGTGCGGTTGAGAAGCTGGATGAGCTGACGAAGGCGCAGGATAACAGCATCGCTAATCTGAAGCTGATCTGGTTTGATGCAGAGCATATCGGCGATATTTTTGCTGAAGGCGAAGTAGGACATATTTATTTGAATTTTTCCGATCCTTGGCCGAAGGATCGGCATGCAAGACGGCGGCTCACTTCGAAGGAGTATCTTGACCGATATGATCATTTTTTAAGGGAGAGCGGAGCCGTTGAATTTAAGACAGATAATAAAGAGCTGTTCCAGTTTACTCTGGAACAGGCCGTCAGGAGCGGCTGGAAGCTGTCAGAGGTAACAGAGGATCTGCATCATAGTGAATATGCCAAAGGAAATGTCATGACCGAGTACGAGGAAAAGTTTTCGTCGCTCGGAAAGACGATTTATCATTGTAAACAAAGCCGGGGATAACCAATCCCCGGCTTTTGCATATAATAAATAAGATTATTGTTGGAAGGCTGTAGTCTTGAAGAAATCGATTAAATATAAATTAGCGGGAAAACTCGTGTTTCGACCGGAGGTCAACCGTATTATCCTTCAAGCGGGACAATCTCTGCAGGAGGTCAGTACAATACTTAACAGTGCAAAGAAACCAGGGAAAAAACATTAACTGATGTCAATCCGGCGTTTGATTAATTTCCCGGTTATGAAGCGGTCTGCAAGGTACGCACATACTGCGACGACCGGAACGCCGAGAAACATTCCTATGACACCGGCATAAGCACCGCCGACAGTAATGGCAAAAATGACCCAGAGCGGGGATAACCCAGTGGAATCGCCGAGGATTTTAGGACCAAGCACCCAACCGTCAAACTGCTGAAGCGCAAGGATGACAATGCCAAACGCAAGTGCGTCCATCGGACTGATGCAGAGAAACAAAAGGACGCCCGGAATTGCTCCGATAAACGGACCGAAGTAAGGAATCATATTGGTGATACCGACAATCACGCTGACGAGAATCGCATAAGGAAATCCGAAGATCGTAAGGATGATAAAGCACAGCATACCAATAATCAAAGAATCCAGAGATTTCCCGAATACGAAGCTGCCGAAGATGGAAGCACATTCTCCGATCGTATGAGAAAGGCTATTTGCTTTTCCGAGGGACATAAACGAATAGGCAACTCGAAGAGACAGAACCTTCAGTTTTCGTTTATCGTATAATACATAGATGGAAATGGCAACCGAAAGGAAGGTGTTGAAAGCAAATTTTGCAATCGATACCGACAAGCTTAGAAGCTTCGGAGCAAGGTTGGTGAGATAGGTGAAAATCTCAGGCACCATTTCGGTGATTTTCCCTTCAATATAACCGGCATCCAGACCGGGTATTTTTTCTTCAAACTTAGCTACATATTCTAGAAGCGTTGTAGTAAAGCTTTCACTTTTGTTATAGAGGTCAAGGAGACTCGCTCCAATCTGTGGACTGACATAAATAAGCAGAACAGCAACCAGACCGAGTACGACCAGATAGGTAAGAAGCAGAGAAAAAACTTTTCGTAAAGCAGCTCGTTTAAAATGAAACAATTTCTGAAAAAGTGCCGTGTCTACCCATTCTACCAGCGGATTCAGAATAAAGGCAATAAACAGACCGAATAAAAACGGAGAGATTACAGAAATAAAATGGTTGATTCCTGCTTTCAGAACATCCATCTTGGTTATACCAACAATAATCAGTGTTGCCGCAAGGACAAAACAAAGTGCATAAACACAGATGGTAAAATATCGGCTGTTTGGTTCAAAGCGAAAATGTTCTTTTCGATCGGAGCCATTCAGTGCTTCAAACACTTCATCTTCTGACGCATGCGAAGAACGGACACGTTTAATTCCATCTACATGGGAAGCAGCGCGTTCAAGTTCGTCAAGATTATCATCTTCTTCAGATATTACGAGCTTAACCCGTACCGGAGAAGTCTTATAAGGCTCCTTTTGTCTACGGTTCAGCTTAAAGCGATCAAGTAACCCTTTAAGCCGGAACTTTTTCTTTTGTTTGTTTTGTTTGGTCTGTTTGGTCTGTTTGGTCTGTGCCATATTCCTCCACCCCTGAAGATAATGCATTATTTGAAAATTTATAAAATAATAATGAAAAAAAGCAATCAAAAGACAATAAAATAAAAAATTATTTAAAATAACACTTGCATTTTGAAAATCTATCGTATATAATAATCCTTGCGTTTTTGAAAAGTATGCGTTTTTAGCTCAGTTGGTAGAGCACCTGACTCTTAATCAGGGTGTCCAGGGTTCGAGCCCCTGAAGACGCATTCGAAAGTCTTAGTTCGGCATACTAGAAGTGCTGGGTTAGGGCTTTTTTCTTGCCCAACTGCTGATGTTTAGCGTTATTCCTAACAGATTTCAGCACCGGAGGGCATATCCTTCTCCGCAGTAATCAGGGCAAGTTTTCCGTCAGCATCCTCTGCACAGAGAAGCATTCCCTCGGATAAAACTCCGGCAAGTGTTGCCGGCTTGAGGTTTACCAGAACCATGACCTTCTTGCCGATCATTTCTTCGGGTGAGTAGTGCTGCTTGATTCCGGATACAATCTGCTTTACACTGCTGCCGATTCTTACCTGAGAACAGAGCAGCTTTTTTGATTTTTCAACAGCTTTGCATTCAATTATCTCACCAATCTGGAACTGGAGCTTTGCAAAATCATCATAGCTGATTTCCGGTTTTGCATCAAGATCAATTACAGAAGGGGTCTCTGTTGCTGCTAAAACCGTTGCTGTATCTGTGGTATCGGTCCCTGGAACTTCATCGGTGGGATGGAGCTCTGCGACTTTCTTCATAATCGCTTCCGGATCAAGACGTGCAAAAAGCACCTCCGGATGTTCCGTCACACGGTTACCGGAAGGGTAGAGTCCGAATCGGTCAAGATCCTCATAAGCACGTTTTGGTGCTGCGAGCTGCGTGAGAATGCGTTCTGCGGTATCAGGAAGGAACGGACGAAGCAGTTCGGCGCCGATACAGATGCTTTCCGTCAGGTTATAAAGGACGGTTGCAAGGCGGTCTGCCTGCGCAGGATCCTTTGCAAGAGTCCAAGGGATTGTTTCGTCAATGTATTTGTTGCAGCGCTTGAATAAGACAAACAGCTCACTGATTGCATCTGCAACACGGAGATCGGACATTTTTTCGGAAACACGCTGCTTGATTGACTGCGCAGTTTGAATCAGTTCTTTGTCAACATCAGCGGCAATCCCGGAATTGGAAACGATACCGCCAAAATACTTATTGGACATAGCAATCGTGCGGTTTACCAGATTGCCGAGTGTATTGGCAAGATCGGAATTGATTCGTTCCACAAGGAGTTCGTAGGTAATAATTCCGTCATTGTCAAAGGGCATCTCATGAAGAACAAAATACCTTACCGGATCAATACCGAAGAGGTCAGTCAGTTCGTCTGCATAAAGAACATTTCCCGTGGACTTGCTCATCTTTCCGCCATTCTGCAGAAGCCATGGATGTCCAAAAATCTGTTTTGGAAGGGGGAGATCAAGAGCCATCAGCATAATTGGCCAGTAAATGGTATGGAAACGCAGAATATCCTTCCCGATCAGATGAAGGTCGGCAGGCCAAAATTTCTTAAACAGTTCCGTAGAATTGCCGTCGGCATCGTAGCCCGGACCGGTAATGTAGTTGCTGAGCGCATCAATCCAGACATATACAACGTGACGGTCATCAAAATCGACCGGAATTCCCCATTTGAAGGAGGTTCTTGATACGCAGAGATCCTGCAGACCGGGAAGGAGAAAGTTATTCATCATTTCGTTCTTCCGGGATTCCGGCTGAATGAATTCGGGATGAGTATTGATGTGTTCGATCAGACGATCGGTATAATTCGAAAGCTTCAGAAAGTAAGCCTCTTCTTTTGCCGGCTGGCAGTCCCTTCCGCAGTCAGGACACTTTCCGTTTACCAACTGGGATGCAGTAAAGAAAGACTCACAGGGAGTGCAGTACATTCCCTCATAAAAGCCTTTATATATATCTCCCTGATCGTACAGACGTCTGAAAATTTTTTGAATCTGTTTTTCATGACCGGGGTCGGTTGTACGTACAAACTTATCGTAAGAGGTGTTCATGAGATCCCAGATGTCTCGGATCTGACCAGCAACATCATCAACAAATTGCTGTGGAGTCACATTCGCGGCAGCAGCCTTTTGTTCAATCTTCTGACCATGTTCGTCAGTACCTGTCTGAAAGAAGACGTCATACCCTTCCATTCGCTTGTAGCGTGCAATACTGTCTGCGAGAACGATTTCGTAAGTATTTCCGATGTGTGGTTTACCGGATGTATAGGCAATCGCCGTTGTGATGTAATATGGTTTCTTTTCCATTGAAAAACCTCCATAAATATACCTTTGTGATATCCAAAAAGTATAGCATAGCAACATTCCAATGTCAAAGAAAAACGGAATAAGGTTAACAATAAATACATGTCTGACAAATGCATTCCCTCACAATCGTACCAAGCTCTGTGTCGAATTGTGCAAAAAAGCCTTGCGATCTTCCGAATGACGATCCATGTATTATACTGTTAACCTTACTCTGCCTAATTTCTTCCCAAAACGCTCCCCAACGCTTCTTCCTCCGGACAATACCCTCTCGATATCGACCTCACTAATAATATCAATTTATAGGCAAATTGTCAAGACGAAAACAAACAAATCCAGTTGGTTTTGTTCAAAACAGCAAAATGCACAAAAGCACACTCGTCAAATTAGATAAGAAGAGGGTGCTTTTGAGACACAAAATTATTCATATTGTATGAATGAAACTCAATATATGGATGATGTCTTGAAGTTTGGTACATTATCTTGAGAATCAGGTAATCTAAAACAAAAAGCAGAAATTTGTTTATTTTGCTGGATGAAGGGGTTATGAACGGTATCCCTTAGGGTTCTTGCTCTGCCAGCGATAGGAATCCTCACACATTTCACGAAGTCCACGCTCTGCCTTCCAGCCTAATTCCCGCAGAGCCTTGGAAGCGTCGGAGTAGCATTCGTCGGCATCTCCGGGACGTCTTGGAGCAAAGACATAGGGAAGCTTTTTTCCGCACACTTCACTGTAGGCATTGATTACATCAAGAACACTGTAACCGATACCGGTACCGAGGTTATAGGTTACAAGTCCGGGCATCTGGTTTAGCTTCTCTATTGCCTTCAGATGACCGATAGCAAGATCGACAACATGAATATAATCGCGGACACCGGTACCGTCCGGAGTCTTATAATCGTTTCCGTAAACATTGATACGATCCAGTTCTCCTACGGCAACCTTGGCAACATATGGAACAAGGTTGTTCGGAATTCCGTTTGGATCTTCTCCGATATCACCGCTTTTATGGGCGCCAATCGGATTGAAATAACGCAGCAAGGCAATATTCCAGGTGTTGTCCGCTTTGTAGATATCTCTCAGCATATCTTCGATTATCAGTTTGGTGCGTCCATAAGGATTCATTGCAAATAAGGGAGCTTCTTCCGTGATCGGTACAACCTCGGGATGTCCGTAAACGGTTGCGGAGGAGGAGAACACTAGCTTTTTTACGTCGTATTTTTCCATGATTTCCAGAAGATTTAGGGTTCCGGTTAGGTTGTTTGCAAAATAACGCAGCGGATATCGACAGGATTCACCGACTGCCTTCAAGCCAGCAAAATGAATGACAGCATCCGGTTGTTCTGTGATAAAAAGTGAATCAAGGGCAGGTTTATCCAAAAGATCCTGCTCGTAAAAAGTAATCTTCTTTCCGGTCAGGGATTCCACGCGCTTAATTGCTTCTACACAGGAATTTGACAGATTGTCCAGAACAATGACCTCGTGTCCTGCATTCAGTAACTCAACATTGGTATGGCTCGCGATGTAGCCTGCGCCGCCGGTAACAAGAATTCTCATAGCAGCCTCCGTTCGATTTCATAGACTTATTTTTTTTTGAATCTACATCGTATCATTGGAACCCAAAAAAGTAAATATTAATTTCCGGCAGAATCATGTTTTATTTTATACGAAAAAAAGCGGTCACAAGCCGTTCCAAGGAGGTCTGATCCTGTACACCCATAAGCTCTCTTGCAGAATGCATTGCAAGAATAGGAACGCCGAGGTCAAGTCCGCACATCGGCAGACTTCCGGTGATTTTGTTGCCAATGGTGCTGCCGCCTGCTGCATCTGCACGGTTAACAAACTTTTTATAAGGAATCTGCTCGGACTCACAAAGCAGTTCAAGTCCGGAAAGAGCTTCCAGGTTATTCACGTATCGCTGACTGCTGTTCAGCTTGAACACTACACCCTCGTTCATTAAGGCATAAACATCAGGATCATACTTTCCGCAGGCATTCGGGTGGAGCGCATGAGCAACATCCACAGACAACAGGGTACCCTTCAGGATATCTGCGTTCATTTCGCTGTGGCTGCGGCCGAGCGCTTCATAAAGATTCTCAAGAAGAAACAAAAGAGTATTTGAATCTGCACCACGAGCGGTTCTGCTTCCGACCTCCTCATTATCGTAAAGAGCAATAATGTTCACCGTATCATCGGGAGTGTCTGCGGAAACGGCCTTCAACAAGGCATGACAGGAGGTCAGGTTATCGAGTCTCGGAGCAGATAAAAATTCGCTGTTCATCCCCTGTAATAGAGGACGTTCCGTATTATATACAAATAAATCAAAGTCCAGAATATCTTTCGGATTCACCGAGAGCTGCTGTGCAAGTAATTGCAGGAAAGAGCCGTTGTCAGAAGCCTTTTCACCAAGAAGTCCAAGCAATGGCAGCAGGTCGTTCTGGGGATTCAGTTCAACTCCCTTATTGACTTCGCGGTTCATGTGAATTGCAAGATTCGGGATGGTGAGCAGCGGAGCTTTCAGGTCAACAATATGGATCAGGGGAGTTTCGTCAGAACGAAGTGCAACAGCACCGGCAATGGACAGAGGACGGTCAAGCCAGGTGTTAAGAATCGGTCCGCCGTAGACATCGACATTTAGACGCAGATATTTTTTTTGAGGAGCGTCGGCAACCGGTTTGATATGAAAGCAGGGAGAATCGGTATGTGCTCCGGCAATCCGAAGATTCAGAGGAGACCTGTTCCGGGAATTTGTAGAAATTTCGTTTCCGGAAATTGGTTTTTCGAAAGACCCCAGGGAAAAAGCAAACAGACAGGTCGGATATGGGCTAACATAAAGTTTAGCTCCCGGAATAACCGGAGACGGATCTGCAGGCTTCCACTCCGTAAAGCCGGCACTGCGAAGCATCCGGATTCCTGCATCAACTGCATGATACGGAGTCGGGGACTCTAAAACGTACTGAACCAGTTCGTTGATAGAAGTATCTGATTTCATGGCATTCTCCATTTCAAAGCTTTTTTTCATCTTACCGTCTGTGCCTTATCTTGTCAAGGGTCGAATACCAAGTGAAAAAAGTGAAAAAAAATAAAATTATATATCGTAATTCTTCGTGATTCATGCTACACTAATAGGGAAATAGACCTATTCCTTGACAAAGAACGGAGAATTCCATGACAGATGCGGAAAAGAAACGGTTTTGCGCCGTCTGTGACAATATCATAGATGAACTCCGCGTCGAAAACGGAGTCGGTACACTTCAGGAGAAGACAATTCATGCAGTTTTAAAGAATTACTACGAACCGGATATGGCCAAGCAGGAACAGAAAGTAGAAGGTTTTGTTGCTGATATTTTTACAGGGGAGGAAATCATCGAAATCCAGACGAAGGGATTTTTCCGGCTTCGAAGAAAACTGGAGCGCTTTCTTCCAAACTATCCGGTTACGGTGGTTTATCCGGTGATACACAGAAAATGGCTTCGCTGGGTCAATGAGGAGACCGGAGAAGTCAGTGCGGCTAGAAAATCTCCGAAGACAGGTAACGGACACTCGGTATTTTCCGAACTTTATGGGATAAAAATGCTGATGCCGGACGCGAATCTAACGGTGCAGGTCGTGCTTTTGGATGTTGAAGAATTTCGAATGCTGAACGGCTGGAGCAAGGACAAAAAAAAGGGCTCCACCCGAAGTGACGGAATCCCCAAGGAACTCATAGATGTAATTACCCTTCACTCTAAAGAGGATTACCGCCGGATGATTCCGGATAATCTGCCGGCGGAATTTACCACCGCGGATTACAAGGCAGCGGTTCGGTGCAGTAAGGCTCTTGCGGGTGTTGAACTGAATATACTGGCGTATTTAGGTGTTCTTGAGAAAGTCGGAAAAAAAGGAAATTCAATCCTGTACCATATCCTTATCAGTTGACCGGAGGAAATCCATGTATCAGAACGGACGAAAAACAATCGGAGTTTTTTTATCTCACTTTTTTAATGAGTTTGAAAGTGCAGCCTGCAGAGGTATTTCCGAGCGGGCTGTTTATCTGAATATGAATGTTGCTTACTTTACCTGTTTTTCTGCGTATCGACAGGAAAGCTACGGTCTTGGTGAAATGAATCTGCTGGAGCTTCCGGACATGAAGCATCTTGACGGCATTGTTTTTATGCCGGGAACCTATGCCGTTGATGGTCGGGAAGCACTGATTCTGGAAAGAATTAAGGCAGAAGCGGATTGCCCTGTGGTTACGGCTAACGACGATCTTAAGGAATTTGCCTGTGTGAAGGCGGATGATCAGCATGTTCTGGAAGAGATTATTGAGCATTTTGTGGTAAAACACAAGTTTGACCGGATTAATTTTATCTCTGGGCCGGCAGACAGCTCCGTTGGAAACGATCGTCTGGAATGCTACCGGCGCTGTATGAGAAAGCATGGGATCTATGATGAACGGCGTGAGTTTTACGGAGATTTCTGGCACATTAAGGCAAAGGAAGCGGTAGAGTATTTTTTAAGCGGTGAGATTGCTCCGCCGCAGGCCATTGTCTGTGCAAATGACAGCATGGCAGTGACAACCTGTATTGAATTAAACAAAAGAGAAGTGCGTATTCCGGAGGACATCGCGGTTTCGGGCTGTGATAATCTTGGTATTACTGCGAATTTTATTCCAACATTAACAACGGTCAATATTTCGAATTACTCCATCGGTGCGGAGCTGGTGAATAAGCTGTCGCGGCTGGCATTGGGAATCAAGGGTCCGCGTGTTTCCTATGCGTCGTCCGAGAGCGTATTCCGTGAGTCCTGTGGATGCAAGGAACGGAATCTGGCAGAAATGACCGTAAGCCGACATAAGCTGTTTGCTGAAATGATGCAGAATGAGGAAGAGGATCAGAGGAATATGTTCCTGTCTGTTGACACACAAAGCATGCGCACACTGGACGATCTGTACAGCCGGCTGGAGCAGTATTTCCAAAGCAGTGAGATGGCAAAGGAGTTCTACCTGTGCTTATCCGAAGACTGGCGGGAGCGGAAGGACGAGGAGGATCGCTTCGGTTTTACGGAACGGATGAGGATGGAATTCGGAATGCGAAACGGTGAACGTCTCCCGGAAGCGGAGTTTTTAAAAGCGCATCTGCTTCCTGAAAGCGTTTTAAAGGATAATCCGATGCATTATTTCTTTGCATCCCTGCATTACCGTACCCGCTGTTTTGGGTATGTGGCGATTTCCTATGATGAAGTACTGGTGAAAACAAAGAATATCCAGCTTTTGCTGATAAATATATGTAACGCGTTGGAAAGCTACCGAATCAGAGAAGAGCTGCAGCAGGTAAATAAAGAGCTGGGCGACATGTATATTCAGGATGTTCTGACCGGCTTATATAATCGCCGCGGATTTCAGATTATGGGTCAGCCGCTATTTTACCGTGCGGTTCTGGAAGAGAAGAAGCTGTTTGTTCTCGGGGCGGATCTTGATGGGCTGAAAATAATTAACGACACCTACGGACATTGTGAAGGGGACGCAGCTATTCAGATTGTCGGAAAAGCGTTGGCAGCCGCTGCACAGAACGGTGAAATCTGTGCGCGTGTCGGAGGAGATGAGTTCTCCGTTCTTGGGATTGATTATACGGAGGAGATGTCCGGACAGTTTGTAAGAAGATTTCTTGAAAAGCTCACAGAGCTGAACGAGCAGAACAATCAGCCGTATGCGGCCAGAGTCAGCTGGGGAGCAAAGGTGGTTGATTCGGTCAAGGATCATCAGCTTGAGGAGCTGCTGAATACAACCGATACCATCATGTATCAAATGAAGCGGGATCGGAAGGAACAGAAATGCAGCGGTAAGAAAGAAGATGCGTATAAGACATAAAAACCAACGAACGGAATAGAATCTAATAAAGACAGGAAAGAAACCGGCAGATGGTATATCAGCCGGTTTTATTTATCATATGCTAAATTATATCTGGGCAGGAATGCTCTTGATCGGAATTGTTTATGGAGTAATCAATGGAACAATCGGTGAGGTCAATGCTGCAATCATTGAGTCCGCAAAGGAAGCGGTTAACCTGTGCCTAACTATGCTTGGTGTTATGTCTTTTTGGACCGGACTGATGGCGGTTGCAAAATCAATCGGATTGCTACAGGGGATGGAGCGACTATTACGTCCGGTGTTACGGTTCCTGTTCCCGAATGTTCCCGCTGGACATCCGGCAGCAGAGTATATTACGTCCAATATTACAGCCAATATACTGGGGCTCGGCTGGGCAGCAACTCCGTTCGGTTTGAAGGCAATGGAGGAGCTTAAGAATCTGGAGGAGGAAAGAGAAAAGGAGAAAGAAAAGAAGGTGCTTTCTTCTTCGACTTCAAAGGCAATTGCGAGAAAGCCTTCCCGGACGGAGAAACGGTCTTCTCCTGACGTAGCAAGCGATGAAATGTGCACCTTCTTAATAATTAATATTTCTTCTCTTCAGTTAATCCCCGTGAATGTCATTGCTTATCGGAGTCAGTACGGAAGCGCAAACCCGACAGGGATTATCGGAGTATCAATTGTGGTAACGCTGTTCAGCACAATGATGGCGGTGGTGTTCTGTAAAGTAATGCAAATAAGAAAAGGAAAATCATTTAATTGGTGAAAGGTCTTCGAGAACCCAGGTATAACGGTTGTTTGTTACTGTGCTTCCGCAGTATTCACATACTCCGAAAGCGGTTCCCTTAACAACGGCGCCGCAGCTTGGGCAGTGGAGTGCCTCGTCGGGATTAAATCCGGTATTGACAGTTTTGGTTCCTGTGGTACGGGTGAAACGTAGTTTATAATGATAAGTATACGGAACAGTCTTGTTTCCACATAAAAGTTCACCGGTTGCAGTACGAACCTGATAATCAATCATTTTAGCGCAGATATAGACGAAAAGATTTTCGTAGCGTTCATCAGAGGTGAACTCAATCAGGTAAGCTTGTGAAACGGATATCCGTTCAAGGTGATTTACCACACCGTCTGCTTTTTTTCGCTCAATCTGAGTCTCGGTCATCTGATACAGATTCTCATGAAGAAGACCGGCAACCGGACGGAGATCCTGATTGCTCCATGCGTTCTGAATCTGGACAAATGTAGATTTTACAAAGGCAAGAAAATCCGTAGAAGAAAAAGCAGAATCTGTCTGCTGAATTATAGCAGTAAGCTCGTCTGTACGGTTTTGGGGAACAGTAACATTTTGACGAACCGGTGCAGAGACAGATGATGAGGCAGAGGGAGTTCCGTGGTTTTTGAACTTAAAATAAATAACGGCAATTACAATTATAATGATCACCAGCACAAACTCGCCGAAGGAACTGCCGCCCGAGTCGGAACTGCTATCCCAGTCAGAGCTGCTCCAGTTGCTACCACTATCCCAGTCAGAGCTGCTCCAATTGCTGCCACTATCCCAGTCAGAGCTGCTCCAATTGCTGCCGCTGTCATAATTGCTGTAATCACCGAAGTCTGCGCGAGCTTTCCTCCCGGAAAATAAAAGAACAGCAGAAAAAATAACTATTAATGCCAAAGCAATCTTTTGTTTCATAATAATCCTTTCAAATTAGCGCATTCTTATAATGATATAATTCGACTTTTAATCAATTCCAAAGCTTTATATTGAATATAGCACGACAGTTGCTGTTTGTCACGAGAAATTGTGACAGAGAAAGCGGTGATAAATCCAAAGATTTCGAATAAAATGCTAGTAAACGGTATTGCCGGCTGTGATGCAGCAGTAGGGAGGCAATTATTCAGTATTTGGCAACATTTTCTGATTTTATACTACCGCTGGTTTTATTTGCAGTACTCGGTATTGGACTGCTGAAACGCAGGCAGATTTTTGACGAATTTACTGAGGGTGCAAAGGATGGATTTCACATTGTGCTTGGAATATTGCCAACATTGATCGGACTTATGGTAGCGGTCGGAGTACTGCGTGCATCGGGAGCACTGGAAGCCTTGTGTACGATTATGTCTCCGATGAGTGATAAAATTGGATTCCCTTCCGAGCTGCTTCCACTCGTTGTGGTGAAGACCGTATCCTCTTCGGCAGCGACCGGACTTCTTCTGGACATCTTTGGAACGTATGGTCCGGATTCCTATCTTGGTAGGCTGTCATCTGTCATATTAAGCTGTACGGAAACTGTATTCTATACGATGGCGGTTTATTTTATGACAGCGAAGGTTACCAAAACAAGATATACTCTGGTGGGTGCACTGTTTGCTACACTTGTCGGAATAATAATGAGCGTTCTGCTGGTGACCGTGTAAAGAAAAATGCAGAACCGTTAATCGGAGAATAGATAATTCATTGAATCCATTCCGCCATTCCGCCCGCTTGATCCGCCAGATAAACTTAACCTTCTCCATCATATGTCCATACGACTATGAAAACACTGTTGATCACCTCTATGATTTTATTATTGTAAGCTATCTGTGTGCGTCAATATGGATAGTCACACCACGTGTCTGATTTGTCATTGACTGATAACTTGTCGCGCTTATATTATTCGCTATTGTCTGATATGATATATGCAATAAGGAGGTCATTAAAATGACACTAAAACTTCTTTCCGGAATGTTCAGAAGCACATTATGTACTGTTTCTGTAACGGGCAAAGGAATCTGTATCTTACCGAATTCCTCCGGTGAAAAAGAATCGTTGCTTGCGTTCAGCACAATCAAGGACATCTTTGTTTCGCAAAACGGCACCATGCAGGCGAGGCTTGAGATCACGACTGACGACGGAATTGTATCCGGCGTTTTTGAAAAGCAAAGCGACGTGAACGATTTTTTAGAGCAAATTAGAGTAAAAGCAGGTAAAGCATTGCAGACCGAGCTGAGATTTCAATGAAAGGGTGAAAAAATGAGCAGATACTGTATCAAATGCGGCAGCGAACTGAAATGCGACTCGAAATTCTGTGGGGTCTGCGGCTGCCCGGTAACGCAGACAGGCACCGTGCAGCAGGTTCAAAGCAGTTCTAAATCTGCAAACACGGCACAAACAACAAAAGATGTGGTCAATGCCGCACGGAAAATCACAAGCAACAACGTTCTTGCCTCGTCTGTCGGCGGCGAAGTTATGATTATGCAGCCGGTAAACTCGGCAATTTCGGGTGCTATCGCAGCGATTAGCCTGTTTACGACTTATATGACCTGCGCAGTTATTTCGGTAATCTCAGTTCGGGTGCGCATGTCAACTCAAAAATAAGAAACTCGGATTGCGGACTTTTCCCAGTGGAGCTGGAGGTTCAGCCTTGCAAAATCGAAAATGAAATTGCGATAAAGGGTGCTGCGACGGCAATAATTTATACATATTCACCTGATTTTACGTTACCCTGCAGCGATACTTCCATAGGCAAAACTTACATACTAAACAGTAAATCGCAGAGCATAACCTTTGAGGACTCAAACGGTGACAGCTATGAATACGAATGGTACGGCGACGAGACGAAAAGTGCGTACAACTTCAATTACAGCATTACTTTTAACAACCTTACCTATTCGTTCGAGACCGCACAAAGCGCCGGTTCATCGTTCAAAATCCGTTATGCCGCCAACGGAACAAACGCGGTAGATGCGAATTATTATCACTGCACCAAAAACAAGGGCGTAATTCAGACCGAAGAAACAGAAAAGCTTGTTTATGAGGCAACATATAATAACGTCGTTCAGAAAGCGGAGGGAACAAGTGGTGCAGTGTGCTCGCTTGACACAGACGGCAATATGCTTTTGACGGTGGTAATGAAGCCTTCCTCGTATGAACTGAAGGAAGGAGAAGATAAACTACCGGATTATATGAATTTCAAAGTCAGCTTTCTGGTGACTAAGGTTCGTCTCGGTACAGCCGGCGCAGGCAGCTTAATCCTTGATACCGACGCTTCCGACACGGCCGGTGAAACTGCAGTCTCAGTTCCTGCGGCAATCGTCGTCGGTTTGCTCGGGGCGGTGGCTTCAATCGGAGCGGCGGGCGCTTCGGCGGTAGGTGCTTCGACGGCAAATGCTTCGACGGACGTCGTCAGTGATAACGATACTCCGAGAGCTGCTTATAAAATGTACATACGTAAGGATTTCGGCGACAGTATCCGCTATAACGATCCGCAAAAGACCGTTTACGCCAGAATGGCGGAGCTTCCTCCCGGCGGAGGCGAGATCGACAGGCCCGACCTGTCTGCGAATATCATGATCTTCTCCGATGGAAGCATTGATGTAGAGGACTGCGCCATGACAGGCAGCTGCAAGGGCGCGCTTGTGAGCTGTACAACGAAAACAGGAGCGAATGACCCTCGCAAGGGCGTGATAAGCTTCCTGTTTACAGGAGAAGGTGGCACCTTCCAAAATAATGTGACCTTCCGGCTCGTTGGCAATGCGTATATCCTCTTTGACGGCGAGAAAAACGGCAATAAGACAGTCGATATGGTATACGGCGACGGCGGATGCTATACAGCGGCGTTTACTCTCTGCGACTTCATGTATCCCGCTGAAAAAATTACGGCAAATATCGGAAACGCTCCCGTTACGGTTGAAAGCACAAAAATCGACGGACAGCATTATCACTTAAATATAACCAACAACAGCCGTAAGCCAGAAGGCATTGCCTTTAAAAACGAGATGTTCCGCATTGAGGTGACTGCGGAAAATGATTATGAATCGGCGCGCGACCCGCTTAATGTAAACCTTATACCGGAAGGGCTTTCCATGCGTGAAACCTCGGCGAATATAATGCGCGACGGACGGTTCTGCATTCCCTGCTGTGACAATCCCGATACGGAGAATACAAACGACTTGCCGATAACGCGGCTCGGGCTTGCGCTTGCCGTGTCAAAAGCAGACGAAAGAGGTATCCGACACGTTGAGCGTCCCGATATGCGGAGTGTAACACTGTCCTTTGCCGAAATGACGGCTGAAAGCGAAAAGCTTGTAAATGCCGCGCATAACGCGAAATGCGAGTTTGTAAAATGGGAAAATTATGCAACAGCGGGCGAAATCGATTGGCAGATTTGCCCGAAACAGCAGATTCCGCAGGATAACAGCGCAGATTACGATGTGACACTGCCGATTTCGTGTGAATACGGCGGTCAGAGCTATTCACTTTCGCTGCCAATCCGGCTTCTGGGCGATCAACTCCTCGCGCAGATGCAGGAGCGTCAGCGTGAAATCGTTCTGCTCAAGCAGCGAATTAAAAAATATCTTGACCCCGATGAAGTTGCCGATTTCTTTGCTTTGTTCGACAAAAAGTCGCAGAACATGTCGGCATACGATATCCGCCTGATGTCGCTCTCAATATTCAATATGGCAAAGTACCGCGTGTATGATGTACAGATGTATAAGCTGCAGGCAGACTTCTTCGACTGGTGCGATTTCAGTGCCGGATGGGTGAAATGGGCAGGAGATTCGGCATTCTCACTTCTGATCGCCAAGCTTGCCGGTCCGACTGCCGGTCCGATTGTTGATTCGGTTCTTTCGCCCGCGAAAGATATCATCTGTGAGGAAATAGGAGAGGGTATCGTGCAGTGGTACGGAGGCGAGGAAGTGACCTTCTTCAACGGAAAAAAGGAAAAATACGAGCAGAAGATATTTGTCGTGCTAGAAAATCTGATGGCAAAAAGCATCACCTCAAAAACTGACATCAAGAAGGTCGGGGGACTTCTCGCATGCTTCTGCATCGCAAAATTCTGCGATTACGCGATTTATGGCAAAAACGGTAAAAAGCTCGGCTATTACGATGCAATCATGGCAACCTTCGGCGACCTGACGGCGGTGTCGTTTAAAGTCTTCGGTCTCCGCTATTTTGAGAAGTACATAGGCGACCCGAAGAATAAGGATGCGATTGCCACAAAGCTGAACGAGTGGGTAAATGAAAAAATCGGTCAGCTGACAACGGATGAGAGCCTGTTCAAAAACCTGTTCAAGGACGAACACGCTCTAAGCGCGCAGGATGTTATTAATAAATATCTAAAGGAAACGATTGCGCTGTTCGGTGGCTGGCTGTATAAGAAGGGAAGCGAAGCTGAGCTGTCCGGGACGACTATCACCTTTAATATCAAATCTAATCTGCCGGACGGAACCGAAGACAAAGACTTAGGTATAAAAGCGGATATACCTCATTCCACGTATGGTATCAAAATCTATAAAGACTTCAAACAATACGGTTTTAAGAATGATTTAAGTCTTTTTCTCGATAACAACAGAGAATTAAAAATATGCGTAGACCCACTTAAATCGTGCGCACTGATCGCAAATCTCTGTTCGCACCGCAGATAAACTCACTTTACGCAAAAGACGGTATCGGCTTCGGAACGGCTGTTCTTGTGATAATCGGGATTTTCCTGATTGTCGTTATCAACAAGAAACCAAAGAAAATGCACGTTTAAAAGGAAAGACAGTAAAGCAGGTCAAGGACGAAACAACCGATTATGACAATTCGGTCGAGGATTATTTTCAAAACAAAGGAGAGTAGGCATGAATAACCAACAGAAGCTTTGGGATTTCACCAATGGCAGATACCGCTGGTACTATGAGCTGAATCTGTTTACAAACCCGACAGCATTCATTACGATATGCCGTGTGTTCGGCGGCGTGATTATCTTCTGTGGCCTGTTCATCGGGCTGTTGATACAAGAGGATTTCGCTTATACGGTCAGGTTCATTCTTCTGTTCTGGCTGTATGGCATCGGTGGATTTCTCGTTATCGGGGGACTATCCTACTGCATTTACGCTGCCGTACAGGGCGGAAAATATTGTGTAGTGTTTGAGATGGATAAAAAAAGCGTGACACATATGCAGGTCGCAAAGCAATTTCAAAAGGCGCAGGTCATTGCGGCACTCACGGCACTCGCAGGTGCGGCAAATGGCTCTCTTACGCTTATGGGTACAGGTATCCTTGCCGGTAGCCACGGCTCTGTGAAAACCGAATTCAAATATGTCAGTTGTGTCAAGGCAAGACGCCGACGAAAGGTTATTTATCTCAAACAAGGCTTTTCGTGGAATCAGGTATATGTGCCTCCAGAGCATTTCGATGAAGTTCTGGGGTTTATTCTTGCCAATGTCCCCGAGACGGCGAAGCGAAGATGACTCTTTCGCATCGTGGCAGACTTGATTACAACTGAAAACATACCATCAACTTCTGTTTACTATAAGCCAGGGATGTTAAAAATTAAGTGATTTTTAAGCATCCCTGGTAAAGTTGTCTTTGCGGTCGGATGCCGCTGTTTTGGCTTAATGAACCATTAATGAGGCAAAGGAAGCGAGCCAAAACTGACAACTATTCCTTTTAGTAATCATAATAAATTTGAAATAGAACCGGTTTTGCGCTATAGTAATATGTGGATATATTATAGGAGGAGTAGTGTGAAAGATGAACCTTTCACACGCAGATTTGTGTCTGCGCGTTGCTTGACACAAAGTCTGTTATACGCAAAAAGCCGCACAGAAATGGAGAATACAATGAAAACACTGATTATTGCAGAGTCAAAGCACTGCGGAAACACTAGGAAGGTGGCGGAGGCGATGGCATCCGCAGTTTCGGAAACAATCATTACGGATACGGCGCATATCGGGGAATACAATCTGCATGATTTTGATCTGGTTGGCTTTGGGAGCGGAATATATATGGGTAACTTCGACCGGAGAATTATCCGGCTGGTTGAAAGCTTTTGTGACGAACCCGCAAAAGCGTTTGTTTTTTCCACATGCGGGGCAGGTAAAATCCAGTATAACCAGAAACTGGTCAGCTTGCTGGAAGATAGAAACAAAACCGTGATCGGAAGTTTTTGTTGTAAAGGGCTTGATAAGGTTTTTATTCTCCGCCTGACAGGAGGAATTAATAAAGGCTGTCCGACCAAGGAGGATCTGGACAGAGCAGGCAGATTTCTAAAGGAACTGGAAGAAAAACTGTAAGCGCCGGAAAGCGCAGAAATGTGGGAAAATGAAACTGATGCATTTATCGGATCTGCACCTTGGAAAACGGGTGAACGAGTATTCCCAGATTGAGGATCAGGCTTATATACTGAAGAAGATACTTAGTATCATTGATGAAGAAAAACCGGAGGCGGTTCTGGTTGCAGGAGATATCTATGACAAAGCGGTTCCGCCGGCAGAAGCAGTCATTTTATTTGATGATTTTCTGGTCAGTCTTGCAAAAAGAAATCTGCAGGTATTTATTATCAGTGGGAATCACGATTCACCGGAACGGATCGCATTTGGTAACCGGCTCATAAATGCAAGCGGAATCCATCTCTCTCCGGTATATAACGGAACAGTGACGTCGTTTATCCTTCGAGACAGGGAAGGAGAAGTCGGGATTTATATGCTCCCGTTTATTAAGCCGGCCAATATCCGGCGGTATTTTCCGGAACTGGAGATTCTGTCCTATACGGATGCGGTGCGGGCTGCGGTGGAAGCAATGCAGATTAACCCCGAAAATCGTAATGTGCTGGTTACTCATCAGTTTGTGACCGGCGCACAGCGCACTGAATCAGAGGAGTTATCGGTTGGCGGGACAGACAATGTCGATGCTTCTGTATTCCGGGGGTTTGATTATGTAGCACTCGGACACCTTCACGGACCGCAGAATGTTGAGTCAGACAAGCTTCGTTACTGTGGATCTCCGCTCAAATATTCATTTTCGGAAGCAGGACAGGAAAAATCCGTAACGATAGTTGAACTGGGGAAGAAAGGAAATCTGGAAGTTCGGACGATACCGCTGTTTCCGATGCGTAATCTTCGGGAACTCAGGGGAACCTATAAGGACTTGACAGCAAAAAGCTATTATGAAAATACCACTTATACTAAAGATTATCTGCATATTACGCTGACAGACGAAGAGGACATTATGGATGCAGCAGGAAAGCTGAAGGTCATCTATCCGAACCTGATGAAGCTGGATTACGATAATCAGAGAACCCGCCACTGCGTGGAAATAACAGGAACAGAAGAGGTTGAAAAAAAGTCCCCTTTCGAGCTATATACCGAGCTCTTTGAGCTTCAGAACAATAAACCCATGTCCGATGAACAGTCGGTATTTATAAATAAAATGATGGAAGAAAT
>CAZRRN010000013.1:0-60303 GCA_964602475.1 uncultured Lachnospiraceae bacterium
CTGTTTTGAGCTTATTGCATCACTTAAATCTTCTGTTTCATTGCTTTGAAGCTTTTCAAGTTCCTTTTGGCAGCCGGCAGAACAGCTTCCGTCATTTACACAGGCGCGTGTCATAATGGCCATGCCGGCGGCAACTGCGGCACCGTGAGAAACAGTAAAATTACTGCAAAGCTCTATGGCATGTCCGATGGTGTGTCCGAAATTCAAAAACTGACGGTGCCCGGTATCAAACTCATCCTGATGAACCAGCCCGGCTTTTTGACGGACACAGCGGGCGATAATTTCTTCCAGATTGTTTTCGATTCCGTCGAAAAGCATATCGAATAACTCCCGGTCCGACAGCATCGCATATTTGATGACCTCTGCGGTACCTTCTTCAAGAATCTTTGTCGGAAGGGTCGAGAGTGTATCCGTATCACACAGAACCAGATCGGGCTGATAAAATGCTCCGGCCAGATTCTTTCCCGCTTTCAGATTGACTGCGGTCTTTCCGCCGACGGAGGAATCTACCGCCGCTAAAAGCGTTGTGGGAAGTTGTACAAAATGAATTCCACGCTGATACACAGAGGCAGCAAAGCCTGCCATATCTCCGGTTACACCGCCGCCGAGCGCAAGTACAAGATCGGTTCTGGAAAGCTTCTGCAGGGCGAGAAACTCCAAAATGTCAGATAATACAGCGAGATTTTTGGAATGTTCTCCCTGCTCAAAGGAATAGGAGACAACGGAGTAGCCCGCTGCCTCCAGAGAATTAACTACTCTTGAAAGATACAGTTCTTTTACGGTACTGTCTGTAATAACAGCAGTTTTACATGGCGTATGAAGTGTGCGGAGCTTATCACCGGTATGGTCGAGAAGTCCGGAGCCGATGGTAACGTCATATTCGGTAGATGCAGAAACATGAACAGTCGTCATTGATGTTCCTCACTTTCCTTTAGCAGGCGACCTTCCCGAAGCAGAGCTTCCAGCTGCGCTGCATCTTTGTCTGAAAGAGCATCGGAATACTGTTGAAGGGAATGAATTAAAAAATCAATCTCGCTTTTCAGAGGTTCTGCATTATCCAGAAACAATTCGGTCCACATTGTTTCGTTCAGGCGTGCAACGCGCGTCAGATCCCGGTAGCTGCCGGCAGAGAAGCCCTGATGGAGCTGCGCATTCGGACTTTTAACATAGGCATTGGAAATAACATGAGCGAGCTGAGAGGTAAAAGCAATCATTTCGTCATGTTTTTTTGCTGTCGTAATTGTAATATGTGCAAAGCCGGCAAGCTTAAGTGTCTTTTTAACATCATCCAGAAAAGCAATATCTTCTCCGGGCTTCGGAACAAGAATCATACTGGCGTCCGAAAACATATCCTCACGGGAGTATTTAAACCCACTGTACTGGGTTCCGGCCATCGGATGTCCGCCGATATACCGAAATCCATACTTCTCTGCGAGACGGAATCCGGTAGGACAGACAGCCTGCTTTACTCCGCAGCAGTCAATAACAACTGTATTTTTGGAAAATACAGAAGCATATTTTTCCATATATTCTACAGCCGCGCGAGGGTATAATGCAAGAAAGACATAATCACAGAAGGGAAGCAGCTCCGCTGTCAGTTCCTGATCAACTGCTTCTGTAAGAACGGCTAGCTTAATTGCAAGAGGATTGGTGTCTTCCCCGTAAACGGTAACATTCTGGTTTATTTGAAATGCCTTGGCCAGTGAACCTCCGATCAGACCAAGACCTACAACTCCGATTTTTAAATCTTTCACTTTGACCTCCGATTTTTGTGGTTTATTACTGCAGGGCAGCGCGAACCTTGCGGATATCAGCCGCAACATCATTGAACTGCTCAGGAGTCAGGGATTGTGCACCATCGCAGAGAGCATGTGCAGGATCGTTGTGTACTTCAATCATTATACCGTCAGCACCACAGGCGGCGGCAGCAAGAGCGAGCGGCTTTACGAGACGGGAACGTCCGCAGGCATGACTCGGGTCAACAACAACAGGTAGGTGAGTGAGCTCCTTAAGCATTGGAACTGCCGAGATGTCCAGAGTATTCCGCGTATAGGTTTCAAAAGTCCGGATTCCGCGTTCACAAAGGATGACCTGTTCGTTGCCTCCGGCCATAATATATTCAGCGCTCATCAGAAGTTCCTTCAGAGTATTGGCAAGTCCGCGCTTTAATAAAATCGGTTTTTTCGTCTTACCAAGCTCCTGCAATAGATCAAAATTCTGCATATTCCGAGCACCGACCTGAATGATATCAACATTTTCAAATAAAGGCAGGTGGTTTACACTCATGATTTCTGTAATAATCGGGAGTCCGGTATGCTTCTTGGCTTCCAATAGCAAATCTATGCCCTCGGCCTTTAGTCCCTGAAAGTCATAAGGTGAAGTTCGCGGTTTGAATGCCCCGCCACGAAGAACCGAGGCTCCGGAAGCTTTAACCTGCTCGGCAACGGTTAAAATCTGATCATGGTTTTCAACAGAACAGGGACCGGCAATCAGCATGAAGTTTCCGGCACCGATTTTATGACCGGAAATGTCGATGACCGAATCATCCGGATGAAATTTTCTATTTGCATTCTTGAAGGGTTCGGTAATCCGGGTTACGGATTCTACAATATCAAGTCCTTCCAGAAGCTCAGTATCAATTCTTGAAGTGTCACCAATCAAACCGAGAATGGTCTGGTACTCACCGTTTGACTGATGGACGCCGACTTTCTGTTCTTCTATCCAGGAAATCAATTGTTCAATTTTCACCTTTGGAGTGTTTTGTTTGATTGCAATAATCATAATTATACCTCATTTCTATAGTATTTCCCTATTATAACAATAATCTGCAGTTGTATCAGAATAACTTTTAAGATATTGTAACAGATTTTTTTACAGAATCAATACAAAATTATTTTTCGTTCATTTATGAAGTAATCTGTTCGTAAATGACAGAAAAGCCTTAGATAAAAGTACAGGTTCTTTTCAATACGAAACTGACATAAAATGCTAAGACGACAAACAGGTGCAGCAGCAAAGGAAGGCTGTTGTGCGGAAATGATGGGAAAATGAAGCATTACGGCTGGTTCTACGTTATTGTGTTAATTCTGGTGATTACGGCGTGTATTCTGGTATTTTCACGTAAAAATGTATCGGATGGAGAACTCCGGCAGACGGAAATTATATGGAACAATATAAAGGAGCTGGAGCTTCTCTGTAAGGTTGAAAACAATATTGAACGTGCGAGAAACGGTGTCAGTCTGGTTGCTGCAGTGAGCTCTTCCTCGAGCCGTTATGAAACCATTTGTCCCAAAATGCTTGCTCCGGAAGAGAATGAAACAGAAATAACAACCAATACCACTCCGGAAAAAATGACGGTCTATCTTACCTTTGATGACGGACCGAGCCGGCAGACGCTGAAGGTACTTGATATACTGGAACAATACGGAATTAATGCAACGTTTTTTATTATTTCCGATAATATATCTGAGACAGGAATTGAGGCTCTTAAGCTGGCTGCATTAAGAGGACACGTAATCGGAATGCACGCAGATTCTCATAATTACAGCAAAATGTATCAGTCTGTGGAAAGCTTTCTGATGGATTATGAAACAGTCTATAACCTGATTCAGAAAGAAACCGGAACAATCCCGACCTTGTACCGCTTTCCGGGAGGAAGCTATAACAGTGTCGGAAGGACAGTGATTAAAAGCATAATACCGGAGATGGAACGGCGCGGCTTCGTTTATTATGACTGGAACGTAACAGCAGAGGACGCCGTCGGAACACCGACTGCATCCTCAATTAAAAGAAATATATTTAAAAATCTGGAAAACACGATTCAACCGGTCATCCTGATGCATGACGGAGCATCAAATTCTCTTACGGTAGCAGTGTTACCGGAGATAATTGAAGAACTGGTCAGGAGAGGCTACAGCTTTGATACACTGGACCACCGTGAACCCTGCCAGTTTTCGTGGTGACAAAGCTGTTGCTTCTTCGGCTCCTGTAAACTAGCCACTGTGTTTTGATAAGTAAAATATCAGCTGTATTCTGCTATTCTTGATACAGCAACATAAATCTGTGACAGCTTATACCATGTGGCAAAGTCGACATCTCCGCTTTGTGTCAGACCGAATACGCTCTGAAACTTTTTTACCGAAGCGGCGGTCTTTTGTCCGTAGATGCCGTCAACAGAGAGGAGCGGGATCGCAGGATATGCAGCGGCAACTCCGTTGATCTGCTCCTGAACCGTCTGGACGGGGGCTCCGGAAGAACCCTGTGTTAATGTATAGCCCGGCCAGGAGGAAGGAACACCGGACACAATCTCACTTGTATTGATGTAGATGCTGCCACCATAATAATTACGTAGAATCTCAATTGCACTGTAGCCCTCATCACCGAGTGATTTGGATCCCCACTGAGACATTACCTTTGGACAGGTTACCTTTTTGCCATCGCAGTACTGCGTCAGAATCGGCTGACGGACAGATGGGCGTGAAAGATAGTTGGAAAAAATCTGGTCTACGGCAAAATCAATCGTATCATAGATGTTCCGGCCATAGATCCATTTGTGGTCATATGCGGTAGAGGAGGTAATGGTAAAGGTGTAGCCTTTGTTCCGGTACCATTCCGTGTAGACACGGTTCAAAGTAAAGGACTGAATTGCCAATATATTGGCATACAGGGTTGCTTCCGGCCAGGTTGCATAGATCTCACTGGAGGCAACATTTTTAATATAATCACGATAATTAACATAATAATCCCTGGCACTGGAAGCGGGAGGACCGTCGTGGACGACAATATATTCCGGAATCACGACGGAATCCAGAACGATTTCACCGTTGTTGTTTACAGGTTTTATTTCAGATTCGGGAATCGGCGGAGGATAATCACCATAGAGTGTATGAGGAGGAATGTCGAAAAGTTCGGCAGTGTTCTGTTCACCGTCTGCAGCCGGAAGAAGTTTTGTTTTCTGTAAAGCGGTAACAGTAGATAGTATTTCTGCACCGTTTATAATGACGGGTTCGTAGCCGTCGGCACGAATAGTAAAGGTGTATTCACTGTACGGCTGAACAGCACTTGGTTCAAGACTGTATTCGACAGATGGACTTGAAAGCTCGATGGTCGAGGAACGCCCATTCGAGTCAGTCGTCAGCTGCTCAATCGCGACTAAGGAACCACCGGTTTCCGATATTTCAATGGACGCTCCTTCGATTGGGTAGTTATTTACAGAACTGGTGATTTCAAAACGTAGACCGCCAAAGCTTGCGGTATCAAGTACAGGAGGAAGCTGTGACATCAAAAGAGAAGACATGATAACTCCGAATTCCAGTGATATACCACAGTATATGCAGTGAAAGAAAATCGGTTGCAAGTCCGGCAAAAAGGATTTATAATATATACAAATACAGCAGTGCCGGGCAGCCCGGTGCGGAATGGGGGACATGATGGAGAATAAGCCGGATGTTAAAAAAACGGAACAGCAGAATGTGATGGAAGAATTCCTTAAAAAGAAAAAAGCTGCACCTTATCCGATGGGTGGGAGCGTGAAGGGGTCGACTGCCAGCAAAGCCGCTTCCAATCAGAAGAGAAGCACAAGAGCAACGAACCGAGGAAGATAGTAAGATTATCTGATGTCATTATGACAGAAAAGAACAGGACACAGCCGGATGATGACTGTGTCCTGTTCTTTATTTGTACATCGGTCCGTAAGCGGCACAGGCACGATAATCGGCACCTTCAGGATCCATGCCGAAGGCATTCCATGCAGCAGGACGGAAAATCTGATCTTCCGGAACATTGTGCATACAGACCGGAATACGCAGGATTGCGCAGAGAGAGATTAGATCAGCACCAATATGACCATAAGAGATTGCACCGTGATTTGCACCCCAGTGATTCATTACATCGTATGCAGATTTGAAGTATCCGGTTCCTGTAGTACGCGGAGCAAACCAAGTGCAGGGCCAGGTATAATCGGTACGTTTCCAGAGCTTATCGCTGACTTCTGCCGGAAGGTTAACCGTATAGCCTTCTACCAGCTGAAGTACCGGTCCGAGACCCTTAACAATGTTAATGCGAATCATTGTAGCCGGCATTTCGCTTGTGGTGAGAAAACGGGATGAAAATCCACCGCCACGGAAGTATCCGAGATCAGCGGCATTCCAGGAGGTCGCAGAAAGACAGGCATTTATATCTGTGTCCGTCATTTCCCAGAACGGTTTCACGGTTCCGTTTCCGTCTGCATCTTTTACTTCGCCGCAGGCATCCAGACAGGTTGCACCGGAATTAATCAGGTGCAGGAAGCCGCCGGATTCCTTTGCAACACCGGTCAGTTCATAACCGGTGGCACGAAGTACTGATTCCGGACTCCAATAGGTACGGACATCGGAAAACATCTGTGCACGACCGGTAAGAAGCTTTGCAAACAGCATTCCGGTAGCATTCAGGGTATCATTTTCAGTTGCAAGAACGTAGGGTTCTCTTGCTCCGTTCCAGTCAAATGAAGAGTTAAGCAGAGCTTCGGGATAATCACAGTTCGGATAAAAATCAGTCCATTGGCGCTGACCCTGGAACCCTCCGACAATGGCATTGTGACCGACCATCTCTTCTTCGCGTCCCTTCGGAAGATTCGGATTACCATTATACAGATCCTTGATGATGCACATCATCTTGACAACGAATTCCCATTCCTTTTCTTTTTCTTCAGGGGTACGTCTGATTCCGTCCGGATTTTTGTCAAATCCTTCAGGACAGTGCTCTTTTGTCCATTTCAAGGCTTTTTGGTATTCATTTTCATTATATATTCCTTCTGTCATTCGGCGGATAATTTCTACTTCATCTACGGATTCTACGCGCATTCCGAGGTATTCTTCAAAAAAATCACAGTTGATAATCGAACCGGCAATTCCCATGCAGATTGAGCCAATCTGAAGGTATGACTTTCCGCGCATGGTTGCTGCAGCAACAGCAGTGCGTCCGAAACGAAGAAGCTTGTCCTTGACATCCGAAGGAATGGAAGTGTCATCGGCATCCTGTACGTCGTGACCGTAAATGCCGAATGCAGGAAGACCCTTTTGTGCATGAGCAGCAAGAACAGCTGCAAGATAGACTGCACCGGGGCGTTCTGTTCCGTTAAAACCCCAGACCGCTTTGATTGTCATAGGATCCATGTCCATTGTTTCCGAACCATAGCACCAGCATGGAGTGACGGTCAGGGTGATATCGACTCCTGCCTTTTTAAACTTGTCTGCACAGGCGGCTGCTTCGGCTACACGGCCGATTGTGGTGTCTGCAATGATCACCTTGACCGGTTCTCCGTTCGTGTAGCGAAGATTTTCCGTAAAAAGACGGGCTGCCGATTTAGCCATATTCATGGTTTGTTCTTCTAAGGATTCCCTGACTCTTTGTATACCGCGCCGTCCGTCAATTGTTGGACGAATCCCGATTACCGGATAATCTCCGATAATTCTTTTTTCTGCCATAAAAACCTCCTCCAGTATTGCCTATAAATTTTCAGTATAAGCTTATCATAGCATTCGGTAAGAAAACAGTAAATACACAATTTTATAGATTTTATACTGTGTTTTTTTGAGTAATATGATTTGCGGGATTCTCTATAAGAAAGTGTTTACTTTACATTTGAAATCAGTTATAATTTATTAAAATTATGTTAAATTGGACTTGATTTTATTACTTTTAGATTGGAGATTGTTGTGAACACGAAACAAATGGATTGTGCACTGGAAATTTCGCATACCTTGAACTTCAGCCGGGCAGCGGAAAATTTGTACATCAGCCAGCCGACGCTTTCCTACCAGATTGATTGTCTGGAGGAAGAAATTGGATTTCGTCTGTTTGTGCGGTCAGGAAAAGGAGCAGAGCTGACACCGGCGGGTGAACAATTCTGCAATAACATACAGCATGTCAGGGATGAAATAAACAGTGCGGTGGAACAAGGAAAAAATTTTCATAATAAATATTCAGAGATTCTGAATATTGCCTTGCCAATGCGGACCGTGATGAGAAAGCTCCCGGAAATCATTCATCGTTGTGCAGAAGTGATGCCGAAGGTGGCACTGAATGTTACATATACCTATGGAGAGGATCGGATTGACGAGTTCCTACGTGGGAAATACGATATGATTTTTGGAGTGGAGCAAAGCTTTTTGAAGCTTCCCAATATAAAAAAGTACAATCTTTACAATAGCCCGATTTATTGTGTAACCCGTTCTGACGATTTACTGGCAGCGAAATCGGAAGTGACGACAGCAGACTTTGAAGGAAGAACCATGCTAGTCAGCAGGAATATTCCTCCGGAGTTAACTGAAGTTCAGAACCATGTGCTGAAGGAAGCAAAGGTTTACGTGATAGACAGTATGAATCACGAAGCTACGCTGACAAATATTTCAGCCGGAGTCGGTATCGGACTGATTCCGGGTTATTCTGATGACCAAAGCAAAGAGTTTGTATGGATTCCTTTTTCGTGTAAAGAAAAAATCTCCTGTGTCCTTGCATACCGTAAAGACGACAACAGAGAGATGATAAAAAGCTTTCTGAATGTAGTGAGGGAATATTACGGAGCTCATACAGTACAATAAACAGTCAGGATTTAATATATCAGTATGAATAAACTATTTTATCAGAATAAGCAGAGCAAAAGGAGCGAAACGATAAAGTGCTTTTTAATGAAAGCATTTTATTTTTAGTATAATACATAAAACCGCTCGGAAGTGAGGAATATGTATCATTTATATATAGCAGAAAAACCAAGCGTTGCACAGGAGTTTGCCAAAGCACTGAAGGAGGACTTTCGAAAGCGTGACGGGTATATGGAATCGCCGAACAGTATAGTGACATGGTGTGTTGGACATCTTGTTACTATGAGTTACCCTGAGGTATATGATTCTGCTCTGAAGAGATGGAGCTTTGATACGATTCCGTTTCTTCCGAAAGAATTCAGGTATGAAGTAATTAAAAATGTTGAAAAACAGTTCCATATTGTCAGCGGACTTTTAAACCGTAAGGATGTAGAATGTATTTATATCTGTACCGACTCGGGGCGCGAGGGGGAGTATATCTACCGTCTTGTGGATGCCATGGCGAAGGTTCCGGAGACAAAAATACGGAAACGTGTCTGGATCGATTCTCAGACCGAAGAGGAAATCCTGCGTGGAATCAGGGAAGCAAAGGATTGGAAAGAATACAGTAATCTTTCGGCGGCAGCTTACCTTCGGGCAAAGGAAGATTATCTTATGGGAATTAACTTCTCCCGTGTTCTGACCCTAAAATACGGCAGCAGTGTGAAGAATTTTCTACAGAAGGAAAAGAATGTACCGGTCTCGGTTGGCAGGGTTATGACCTGTGTACTTGGTATGTTGGTACGGCGGGAACGGGAAATCAGAGCCTTTGTTAAAACGCCGTTCTATCGTGTTACAGCGGGACTTGAGGTCCCGGATACAGGAGTTTTATTTGAGGGAGAGTTTCGTGCTGTGGAAGGATCAAAGTATTATCTCTCTCCTTTGATGTATAAAGAAAATGGATTTCGGGAGCGTTCGACTGCTGAAGCAATGATAGAGCATCTTCTTGGAAGAACGGTCGAATACGATACCGTAACGGAGAATAACAAGAACAGCTATCCGGCAAAGCTGTCCACAGCGCCTAAAGCAGAGATACTGTCTGTCGAAACAAAAAAAGAAAAGAAAAAACCACCGCTTCTTTTTAATCTGGCAGAGCTTCAGAACGAATGTTCCAAACGGTTCAAAATCAGTCCGGACGAGACTCTGAAAATTACACAGGAACTGTACGAAAAAAAGCTGGTGACTTATCCGAGAACTGATGCCCGTGTTCTTTCGACTGCGGTTGCTAAGGAAATAACGAAAAATCTTGGAGGGCTTAGTTCTTTGCCGCAGTTTCGACCTTATATACAGGAGATTCAGGAAAGCGGAAGCTATAAGAACCTGGCAAAGACGCAGTATGTTAATGATAAACAGATTACAGATCATTATGCAATTATACCGACCGGACAGGGTCTTTCTGCAGTCAAGTCTCTGCATTCACTGAATCAAAAGGTGTATGATCTGATCATCCGCAGATTCTTAAGTATTTTTTTCCCTCCTGCCGAGTATCTGAAGGTATCGGTTGCAGTTAAAATTGTTGATGAGAAGTTTTTTGCCGGTTTTAGGGCGCTGCAGGAGAAAGGATACCTGAAGGTTGCACAGCCGGAGAAACAGACAAAGGATAATAAACCGGAAAATGAAGATGAATCGTCAGACCGTTCTGGAAATGAACGAAACAGCAATGAGGAAGACGAGCAAAGCATCGGACTAGAGTTTATCGATTCTGTTCGTGCGCTGAAAAAAGGAATGCTGCTGGATACTAAGTCAGTCACGATAAAGGAAGGTGAAACAGCACCGCCCAAACGCTATAATTCAGGCTCCCTGATTCTTGCCATGGAGAATGCAGGGCAGCTGATTGAAGACGAGGAGCTTCGCGCGCAGATAAAAGGAAGCGGAATCGGAACCAGTGCAACGAGAGCCGAAATTTTGAATAAGCTTGTTAAAATAAGTTATCTGAATCTGAATAAAAAAACACAGATTATTACACCGACCTTGCTTGGAGAAATGATTTATGAGGTTGTGAATGCATCCATTCGTTCTCTCCTGAATGCAGAGTTGACGGCAAGCTGGGAAAAGGGACTGACATATGTGACAGAGGGAACTGTGTCGGAAGCGGAGTATCTTGGTAAACTGGAGAATTTTGTTGCAAAGATGACGAACGGAGTGAAAGGTTTGAATAATCAGGGTCAGATGCAGCAGTGCTATCGTACTGCAGCACAGTATTATTCCAAATAAATACGATTCTGGGACGTAACATTGTTAAAGGATGTAGAAAAGAGGCAACATATGATCATAACCGGAGCCAGAATACTGTGGAAAGGGAGGTTTCAGAAGCGTGATATTCGTATCAGCGATGGGTTTATTTCTGAAATAAGCGAAATCAAGAAGCCGCCGGCAGGCGACGGAATGCATTTGCCAAAGATAAGTGAAAGGGTATATCATGCAGAGGGCTGTTTTGTGATACCTTCACTGACAGAGCTACATTCACATGGCTGTGTCGGGGAAGATTTTTCAAGCTCGGATGAAGAAGGAATCCATAAGATGTTAAGGTTCTATGCTTCACAAGGAATTCTGGATGTTATGGCAACAGTCATGACTGGTCCGAAAGAAGCCATGCTTTTCGCAATTCGACGGATTCGAGCGGTGGTCGAAAAACAGAAGGACAGCGATAGGAATACGATAGGAGCCGGAGTGGCAGAAGCAAGAATCTGCGGAATCCGTATGGAAGGACCGTTTCTTGGAGCGGATAAGCACGGAGCGCATGATATCCGTTATCTGACCGGAATTGATGAGGAATTTTTGATGTGCTGCATACAGGAAGCAGGACATATTTCCATACTGGATCTTGACCCGAATCTGGAGGGGGCAGCTAAGTGGCTGAGACGTAATGCAAAATCAAAGCATCCGATACGGATTTCACTTGCGCATACTTCGGCGGATTATGTGACTGCAAAAGCAGCATTACAGGCAGGAGCCTCGCAGGTGACACATCTTTATAATGCGATGAATCCGGCGGGACACAGGAGTCCCGGACTGATTGGAGCGGCATTTGACGAGGGAGTTCCCGTGGAGCTTATCTGTGACGGAATTCATGTGGATCCGTCGATTGTAAGGATGACATTTCAGACATTTAAAAACAGAGTGATTCTTATTTCGGATTCTATGAGCGCAGCGGGCATGGGAGAAGGCTGTTTTGAACTCGGAGGGCAGCAGGTCAACGTGAAACAAAAAAAGGCAGTACTTGCGGACGGAACAATTGCAGGTTCCTGCATTACGCTTCTTGAAGCAATGCAGAATGCAATCCGTTTCGGAATCAATCCGGAAACAGCTGTTTATGCAGTGACCGGACTTCCGGCAAAGGCAGCAGGGATAGAAGAAAAGACCGGAAGCATTGAAAAAGACCGAAAGGCAAAGCTTCTGATTCTGAATAACGAATGGGAATTGAAGGACATTTTCAGTTAAATTACAGTGGAGACTAATTGATAACTAAATTAACTTAAATAGCAATTTCCATTAAGCTTAATATAATTAAATTAACTTGACACATAGTTAGACCGGTGTTAGATTATTGTTAGTATTATTTATGAGAAGGAAAGGGGATTATTATGCTAGCACAGACACCGCCGATGGGATGGAATTCTTGGAACACATTTGGATGGCAGATTTCCGAGGAGCTGATTCAAGGAACCGCAGATATGTGGGAGAGTCTTGGTTTATTGGATGCCGGCTACAATTATCTTGTAATTGATGACTGCTGGTCATTAAAGCAACGTAACAGTGAGGGACTTCTTGTTCCGGATCCGGACAAGTTCCCGAACGGAATGAAAGCAGTCAGTGATTATGTTCACAGCAAAGGATTAAAGTTCGGGATGTATTCCTGTGCGGGAACAATGACCTGCGGGGGACATCCGTCCAGTCTGGAGCATGAGTTTTTGGATGCCAGACAATTTGCAGAATGGGGTGTGGATTTCCTAAAATATGACTATTGCTATAAGCCGCATAATATTCCCGGACATATATTATATAAGAGGATGGCAATGGCGCTGAAAAACTGTGGTCGTGACATACTTTTTTCGGCATGCAACTGGGGCAGTGACAATGCACATGAATGGATGAGAGCTTCGGGAGCTCATATGTTCCGCTCGACCGGAGATATTCAGGATAACTGGGAGTCTATTAAGAAACTTGCACTCAGCCAGTGGGATAAGGAATGCTACGCAGGTCCTTACTGCTATAATGATGTCGATATGCTTGTGGTCGGAATGTACGGAAAAGGAAATGTTGCGCTTGGCGGCTGTACGGACGAGGAATACCGTACACATTTTTCACTCTGGGCAATTATGACTTCACCACTGATGATCGGCTGTGATATCCGGAATATGAGTGATGCAAGCAAAGAAATCCTGACAAACAAGGAAGTCATTGCAATCAACCAGGATCCTGAGGGACGCCAGGCCTACAGTATGAAGCAGTGGAATAATGATGATGTTAAAATATATATCAAACCGATGAGCGACGGATCATTCGGAATCGGTTTCTTCAATATGGGAGATTCCGAAGGTGAGGGTTCCCTGCAGTTCTGGGATATGGGTCTGACGGCTGCATCCGGATACAGTCTTCGTCTGCGTGATTTATGGGCGCATGAAGAGATTGGCGTGTTCAAAGAGAACTACACCTGTCGCCTGCAGCCCCATTGCTGTAAAATGCTGCGTGCATACCTTACAAAGTGATGTCTTCCATATGCATGAAATGCGGCAGAAATCTAGTACGGGACGAGGTTGCTATTAATTTGAAATTAGTAAACAAGAATGCAAAGGAATACCTTTGCATTCCTTGTCTCTCTGAATATTTTAAGTGTTCCGAACAGGTAATATGGGATAGGATTGAGGCATTGCGGGAATCCGGCTGTACCCTGTTTCCAATGAACTCTGTAAAAGAGACAGAACCAAAAGGCAAAGGAGAACAAAGTCCGACTATGGTGAATGAAGCAAAAAAACATCTTACCGAAAAGATTCTTCCTTTCTGGGAGAACCTGATTG
Organism: uncultured Lachnospiraceae bacterium; assembly: GCA_964602475.1. GTDB lineage: Bacteria > Bacillota > Clostridia > Lachnospirales > Lachnospiraceae > SZUA-448. The sequence continues at coordinate 13,640 of CAZRRN010000013.1, forward strand.
ACAAAGAGTACGGTGGTTATTACGGATATCTGGATTATGATTTGAAGCTGGATCAGAAGTATGTGAAAGGCTGTATCCTAAACAGCCGTATTCTGTGGTTCTTTTCCAATGCAGCAATGACCTTGCAGGATACTGCTGTTCTTTCGTATGCAGACCATGCATATGATTTTATGACCGGGCATTGCCTGGATCGGAAAAACGGCGGTATTTTCTGGGCTATGAATTACGATGGAACAGTTTCTGACAGTACAAAGCATACCTATAACCAAGCATTTGCCATATATGCACTATCGTCCTATTTTGCCGCTTCCGGAAGGAGTGAAGCTCTGCAGGAGGCAGAGAAGCTGTTTGATATTATTGAAGAAAATTGTACCGATGAGATTGGATATCTCGAAGCATTTACTGCGGATTTTAAACCGGAGAGCAATGAAAAGCTGTCCGAGAACGGTGTGATGGCAGAAAAGACCATGAATACGCTGCTGCATGTTCTGGAGGCGTATACGGAATTATACCGGGTTACAGGAAGTGGTTTTATCGGCTGTGACAGTAACCGACTTAACCTGAACGGAACCTTTACGCAACTGACAGAAGATCAAATGAGCGAATTTTCAAAGCTGCACAGGAAGGTGCGTGAGCGACTGGTCTGGATTCTGAATTGTTTTGCGGACAAGGTGTTTAATCCGGTGCTGCGCAGGCAGGAGGTTTTCTTTGACCGTGAAATGAACAGTATTATTGATCTGCATTCTTACGGACATGATATCGAAACTGCATGGCTGGTTGACCGCTGTTGTGAGGTACTTCAGGCGGATACGGAAGGAGAACATACGATTTGTGCCCTGGCAGCCCGAATGTCCGAAATTACAAAGGTTTTGACATCGAAAATCTATGAACGTGCCTATGTCAAACATTCCTTATTAAACGAATGTGAGCGGGGAGTGGATGACAAAAAACGTATCTGGTGGGTTCAGGCTGAGGCAGTGGTTTCCTTTCTGAACGCATATCAAAAGGATCCGGTAATGACAAAATATCTTGACGCATCCAAAGATATTTTTCGATTCGTAATGGACTATGTTGTTGATAAAAGAGCCGGGTCTGAATGGTTCATGTGGGTTGACGAGAATGGTACACCGATTACGGGAGCACCGATTGTGGAACCTTGGAAGTGTCCGTACCATAACGGAAGAATGTGTCTTGAAATTATCAGAAGGGGGAACGAACTTGCATCCGACTTATAAAACACTGCTGGAACAGCAGAATACAGTGATTAATATGAAAAATGAAAAAACAAGCTTTTACAATGGAATTTATGACCGTTGGAAGCTTCCGGTACTAACAAGAGAGCATATCCCGGTTTTTTGGAAATATGATCTGAATGAAAAGACCAATCCCTATTTTATGGAGCGTCTTGGAGTTAATGCAGTCATGAATTCCGGAGCGATTAAGCTTGACGGAAAATATTGTCTGGTGGCCCGTATTGAAGGCAATGACAGAAAGTCTTTTTTTGGAGTGGCAAGAAGTAAAAGCGGAGTGGATGGCTTTGTATTTGATAATTATCCGGTCAGACTTCCGGATACCTGCCCTGAAGAAACAAATGTCTATGATATGCGTCTGACTGCGCATGAAGACGGTTATATTTACGGAGTATTCTGTTCAGAAAGCAAGGATACATCGGTAAATGATCTCTCGGCGGCTGTTGCTGCAGCCGGAATCGTAAGAACGAAGGATCTTGTGCACTGGGATCGTCTGCCGAATCTTGTCACATTGAATTCTCCTCAGCAGAGAAATGTCTGTCTTCACCCGGAATTTGTTAACGGGAAATATGCATTCTACACAAGACCAATGGATGACTTTATTGATACCGGCTCGGGCGGAGGAATCGGATTTGGTCTCTGCGACGATATTACCCACGCAGTACTTGACGAAGAGATAATAACCAGTAAAAGAAAATATCATACCATTACTGAAGCAAAGAATGGTGCAGGAGCTGTACCGATTAAAACGGAGCGTGGATTTATTCATATTGCGCATGGAGTACGGAATACTGCTGCTGGTCTGCGTTATGTTATTTATGCGTTTGCGACGGACTTAAAGGATCCCTCCAAAGTAATAGCGGAGCCTTCCGGCTATCTGATTGCGCCGCTTGGTGCAGAACGGGTCGGCGATGTTTCTAATGTGGTATTTGTTAACGGCGCTATCGCGGATGACAACGGAGATGTATATATCTATTATGCATCCTCTGACACCCGTCTCCATGTTGCAACAACGACAGTGGATAAACTGATTGATTATGTATTTCATACACCGAATGACCCGCTTCGTTCCGTTGAATGTGTAGAACAGCGCTGCAGAATGATTGAGGAAAATCTGAAGCTTCTGTAAAATCACGATACAATGAAACCGCAAACGGTTTCGGACAAGCTGCTTTGCAACTGGGATATGCTGAAAATACATAAAGCAAGATAATTAGCGAAAAAACGGAGAATGAGAAATGATGGATCATACGGTATTTGAACGGGGAGTTATCAGAACGGGAAATAACAACAGAATAAAAAAGGTGATGGAGCGTGCGGTAAACGGAGAGAAGCTTACCATAGGCTTTCTCGGCGGTTCCATTACACAAGGCTCGCTGTCATCGGTTCCTCAGACCTGTTATGCGTACCTTGTCTTTGAATGGTGGAAAAAGACTTTTCCAAAAGCCGAGTTTACCTATGTAAATGCCGGAATCGGAGGAACCTCGTCGCAACTTGGGGTATCCAGAGTTGACAAAGACCTGCTTGCATATGAACCGGATTTTTGTATTGTGGAATTCACTGTTAATGATGAGGACAATGAATTCTTTCTTGAGACCTATGAAGGACTGTTAAGAAAAATTCTTCTGTATGGGAACGGACAGACAGCAGTAATGCTTTTGCATAATGTTCAGTATGATGACGGAAAGAGTGCATTTGCACAGCATAATAAGGCAGGTGAGTTTTATCAGCTGCCGGCGTGCGGAATAAATGACAGTATTTACAGAGAAATCAAAGAAGGCAGACTTAAGACCGATGCTGTGACACCGGATATGCTTCATCCAAACGATACCGGACATGCTTTGCTGGCTGAACAGGTAACAACACTTCTTGAACTGATTCGGAAAGCTACGCCGGACGAAGAGCACACTATTCCGGAAAGAACACTGACGCTGAACCGTTTTCAAAAAGCCGGAAGGCTTCAGAATATGAACTGTATACCGGAAATCTGTGGTTTTGCGGCAGATACGGAACCGCAAAGACATATCACCGAGTTCTTTCGAAACGGATGGACGGCAGAAAAGACGGGCGACCGGATTGTTTTTGAACTGGAGTGTTCCTGCCTTGCAGTGCAGTATCGCAAGACAATCAGTAAGCCGGCGCCGGCTGCGACAGCGGTGCTTGACGGAAATACAGAACAATCCGTACTGTTGGACGGAGAATTTGACCAGACCTGGGGAGATTGTCTGCTCTGCCAGACGCTGTTCACGGAGACGGAGAGAAAAAAACATACGCTGGAAATCACGATTACAAGAAACAACGAAGAAGACCGTCTGCCATTTTATCTGGTTTCGCTGCTTTATGCATAAGACTCACCTGTATGAACGATTTTGTACTGACCCGGGCGCTGTCGGGTCGAAGACAGAATATACAGCGCAGAAACGGTGCAGAAAATGAATCATTCAGACATTATTTTTTTACGTCCGGTCTTCAAATCTATGATCTGGGGAGGAACACGGCTTCAATCGGAGTTCGGATATGAAATTCCGACAGATACGACCGGTGAATGCTGGGCAGTCAGTGCACATGAGCACGGAGACTGCAGAATAATGAGCGGAGAGTATGCAGGGGAGTCCCTGTCCATGCTCTGGAGAAATCACAGAGAACTGTTTGGAAATATACCAGGAGATAAATTTCCTCTTCTGATTAAGATCATTGATGCAAAGCAGGATCTGAGTATTCAGGTACATCCGGATGATGATTATGCCAGAATCCATGAAGACGGGTCGCTTGGAAAAACTGAATGCTGGTATATTCTGGATGCAGATCCCGGGGAAACTATTGTGTTGGGTCATCATGCAAAGGACAAGCAGGAGCTTGCGGATATGATTCATGAACACCGCTGGAATGAACTGATTCGGGAAATCCCGGTAAAAAAAGGGGACTTTCTTCAGATTGACCCGGGAACTGTTCATGCAATAAAAGGAGGAACGCTGATCCTTGAAACACAGCAGAACAGCGATATTACCTACCGTGTTTATGATTATGACCGTATGACTGACGGTAAACCAAGAGAACTGCATGTTGAGAAGAGTATCGATGTGATTCGCTGCCCATATAGTGAACGGACAATGGATGGACAAAAAAGTGAAACTGAAGCACAATTTGGTATTCACTGGTTTGCGGAGCCGGATTATTCATTGGTTCCCGATGAAATGCCGAAACCCGGAAGAATCAAATCTACAGAGTGTAACCGCTTGATCAGCTGTCCTTATTATTCAGTATATAAGCTGGATGTGAAAGGAAGAAAAACACTTTGCATTGATGCACCGTTCCTGATTGTGAGCGTAGTAGACGGTACAGGAAGAATCGGAGATACTGAAGTGAAGAAGGGTCAGCATATGATTCTGCCAAACGGCTGCAACTGTGTCAATATCGAAGGCAGTCTGAGTCTTATCTGTTCGCACATATAAATCTTTATTTAATCATAAAAAACAGTGTGTATATTATTTTAAGTATACATACTGTTTTTTTTACGTTCCTGACAGCGTACAGTTCTCATAAGAACAGTTTTTCCGACCAAATAGCTATTGCAATTACATACGAAAATGGATAAAATAGATGATATGATGTTATACGTATGGGAGAATATTTCATGCTTCGTGTTGCTATTTGCGGAACCTGTTCCGAAAAAGTTGAACAAAATTCAAAGCTAACCGGTCTGATTCTGGCTGAACAAAGTGAACCATGCGAGATCAGCTGTTTTTCCAGTGGAATCGAACTTGTGCGTCATATTGCGAATCATGAGAATTTTCAGATTATTTTTTTGGAAGCTGAAATGCGCGGGCTGAACGGAATTGAGATTGCAAAGGAAATTAAAGAATATGATGATTCCTGCCTGTTGATTTTTTATTCCGATACAGGACAGCTTGCAGCAGAATCGTATCAGGTAGATGCTTTGTATTATTATCTCTTCCCTGCTGTCAGAAAGGAACTTGAACATGCACTGAATAAAGCTGTCATGATAAGAAATCAAAATGACTGTCGTATTCTGAAGATAAAAGGCAAAGGCGGATTATATTACATATTACACAGAAATATCGAATATATTGAAAGTACGGGGCACAGAGTAACCATACATTTCAGAAATGGAGGTGAACTTGTAACCTATGGTAAGTTAGATTTATTTGAACGATACTTTGAAACGGACAAGCGTTTTATTAGAATCCACAAGTCGTGTATTATTAATATTGAGTTTGTTTACCGGTATTCGAAAACCGAAGTGGAAATGAAACAGAGCTTGATACTACCGGTTTCACGAAACTACATGGTCAGTGCAGTCGAACAGTTTAATGATTATTACAAAGATAATGTACCTGAGCTGGGGTAACAGTTTGAATCTGCTGAAAAATATGTTTTTTTTGATAAAAAAACATATTACTGATAATAACTGTTATGATGAAAAAAAGGAGAACGGTGTGAAAGATAAATATTTCACACACAGATTTGTGCCTCTGCGATGCTTGACACAAGGTCTGTTATACGAAAAAGCAGCGCAGAAATGGAGATTAACATGAAGTCTGAAGCAAAAATAATGAAGCTTGCAGCTCGTATTGACGGAAACAGTGCTCCGAAACTTGAGGAATTGTTGTCTTCCGTATTAAATGAAGGCTTTGACAACCTGATTCTTGATCTGGATGAGACCGTATACGTGAGTTCTGCAGGATTGCGTGTCTTTTTGGGAATACAAAAGAAAATCAATCTCAGCGGAGGAAAGATGGTTTTAAGAAATGTAAAACCACAAATTTCAGAAATATTTGAAGTGACAGGATTTTCAGGAATCCTGACAATAGAATAAATAAGAGTCACAGATACGTAAAGGAGGGAACGGCCGATGACTGAATATATTCCGAAGCAATACCCTTTTAACGGTATCGTTCCTGAGGTTCAGACAGAACTGTTTGACGAGGACGAACACCTCAACAGACAGGCATTCCTTGCAGCATGTGCTGAAAGTGAAAAATTTTCCGTTATGACTGAACTTGGCTCAGAACAGCAGCAAATGCGTTTTACTGAATATGCAGACCGGTTTGATGTCAGGCTGATCGGACTGATGAATGAATGGAGTGTTTCAGACAACCGGGAATATACCCGTGACGGACTGATGCTTGACGGCAAAGCAGCCAGTCAGATTATGTGGGAAGATGGACTCACCTTTTCCGATCTTGTGATTCTGACGCAGAAGGCACTTGATGCTCCGGCAGAAGCGAAATTTCATGATATCAGAATCTCCATTGGCGGACCTGATTTTTTAACGGAAGAAAATGTTCTCGAAACGGTAATGATCAAAGGACAGATTCATAATCAGCCGGAACGGCATGGAATTAGGAAGCTTTTTGGAGAAAACCGGGAAAGACTTAATCAGGACGACTTAAGCAAAAGACGTTTGTACCTTCAGGAAACTGAACCCTCCGAAGATTCGGCAAAGACGAATCGAATCACGAACAGAAAGCGGTTGCTGCAGGAACAGGAGTTGCAGAAACCGATTGATAAAGTATCGATCAGGGAAAATGTCAGTCTGGAAGATATTACCCGGGAAGAAGGAATAACAGTAAAACACCGCACCAAAGAACGTGATGAAACAGGAATCGGAAATTCTGTTGAAAAGCAGAGCCGCGGAAAGGACAAATAATGAACTGGAAGAATGTGCATTTGGCTTTAAAAGCATTCTTCGGAGCGCTTTTGTATTATATTGTTTATGTTTGCGCACCGGCACTGTTAATGGTATTTGGCATGACAATTCGTAAATACGGTCAGTCGACGGAAGAGTTTGTTCGTGAAAGCGGTAATTTTTATACGGTGCTCGGATTTGGACTTGTCGTCTTATTTTTCTATCGCAGGTGCAAAAAAAAAGGAACGCGATTGTTTGACGTGATAGGTCTTTATCCGAAACAGGTTACCCTGAAAAAGGGACTCGGGATGTATGCGTTTGGCTTTTGTGTTTCGGTTGCGGTTTCGGCTTTGATTACCTTGATTCCTTTTCCTGCCTGGCTGATTGGTGATTACACAGAACAATCACTTGGTATATTTTCCGGAAAAGATATTATTCTCGGAGTGGTTGCAACCGGATTTCTGGCACCGTTTATGGAAGAAATCATGTTTCGTGGTTTTATTTTCAGTAAATTACTGGAGGGCTTTACAGAACGGACATCCATTCTTCTTGTTTCTTTGATGTTTGCTCTTTTACATGTGAATCCTGTCTGGATTCTGTATGCATTTGGTATGGCGATTCTCTTGGCAAAAGTAGCAATCAGAGAAGATAATATTGCTTATGCGCTGCTGATGCATTTAGGATTTAATCTTTTTTCGGTGATAAATTATCTGCTTGGGATGAACAGCAGCATATATGAGTTTCTGTTTGAGAGTAAAGTGCTTGTTGCAATGTATGGAATCATCGGAGCAAGTGGGGCAGTGATTCTTTTCCGTCTGTACCGCAGACCGGAGAATATAGAAACAAAGCTTTAAAAGACAACAATTACGCAGAAATGCGAAGGACGGAGGGGCTGTATGAAGAAATTTACGGGGTATCTGATCGCAGGCATAATAGGAACGGTTCTGATCGGATTTATTATTACCAATCTGCTTACTAATCTGACGCCTGCAATTCAGACCGGAGATTATATGCTTCTGCTGGACTGGAGGGTATTACTGATTCCAAAGACTTATCTATATGGTGCGGTTGCTTCCGTACTTCTTCTGGTGCTTTATTTTGTCTTTCATATTGACGGAACCAAGAAGGCAAATAACCTGATGAAGGGAAAGAAAAAAGGTAAAGATGGCGGTGTTGAAAGCAATCTCGAAAATTCTCGTTTCATGACGGATAAAGAGCGGGATTTTAACTTTCCGGCAAAGCGCTTTACAAAACTGAATGATGAAAAAAAAGACGGAATTCCCGTTTATGCAGTATATAATAATAAGAAAAAGGAACTTGATGTCAATATTGCTTCTCCGATGCATGGGCTTGTCATCGGTGCAACCGGCAGTGGTAAAACTACCACCTTTATTAACCCGATGATTCAGATTCTAGGAGCATCCTCAGCACAGTCCTCAATGATTTGTACCGACCCGAAGGGGGAGCTTTTTCAGATGCACAGCGGAACGCTGACCGAGCGCGGCTATAAAGTCATGGTCTTAGACCTTCGTGATCCCTATTCGTCTTTCCGCTGGAATCCGCTGGAGGATTTATATGATCGGTATCAGCTGTATCTGTCTATTGGAAATGAAATCTACAAAAGAAATGATAATGCAGAAGAAAGCGGTCTGGAGCTTAAAAACTCTCCGGAGAGCTATGGGGAAGTCTGGTACGAGTATGAAGGGCATGCATATGCAGTCAGAAAAGAACTGATCTCAGAAATTAAAATTAAGAAACAGAAAATATATGATGAAGTATATGAGGATCTGAATGATCTGATCGGTGTTATCTGTCCGATTGAATCGGCAGATGATCCGGTATGGGAAAAGGGTGCAAGATCAATTATCATGGCAACCTGCCTTGCAATGCTTGAGGACAGTGAATTCCCGGAACTGGAAATGACAAAGGAAAAATTCTGTTTTTATAATATTAATAAAGCACTCGGAAACTCAGAGAACAACTTTGAAGAACTTCGTAATTATTTTATGGGAAGGGATCCGCTTTCCAAAGCGGTCACCTTGTCCAAACAGGTTCTTTCGGCAGCAGAGAATACCTTGGCCAGTTACATGTCAATTGCTTTTGACAAGCTGTCCATGTTTAACGATGAGGGTCTGTGTGCACTGACTTCTGCGACAGATATTGACCCACAGCAGTTTGCATCTGAACCGACAGCCCTGTTCTTAAAAATTCCCGACGAAAAGGACACAAGACATGCACTGGCTGCAGTGTTCATCCTTTGCATCTATAAAGCTTTGATTAAGGTTGCATCCTCGAGAGAGGATTTAAGTCTTCCGCGGAACGTTTATTTCATTCTGGATGAGTTCGGAAATATGCCGAAGATTGATAAATTTGATAAGATGATTACAGTCGGACGTAGCAGAAAGATTTGGTTTAACATGGTTGTGCAATCCTATGCACAGCTGAACAATGTATATGGTGATACTGTTGCGGACATTGTAAAGAGCAACTGCGGTTTGAAAATGTTTATCGGCTCCAACGATATCGATACCTGCGAAGAATTCTCAAAGCTTTGCGGAAATATGACAGTATCCACGACCAGCGTTTCAAGAAGTACCGGTGATAAATCCGGAGAGATTAACTATTCGTCACAGCTTCAGACAAGACCGTTGATTTATCCTTCTGATCTGCAGAAACTGAATAACAAATCTGATACCGGAAATGCAATTATTGTAACCTTTGGCAACTATCCGCTGAAGACAAAATTTACTCCGAGCTATAAATGTCCGTTATATAAATTCAAACAAATGGACATTTCCGATGTACGTGCAAATGCCTTTTTTGGTGATGAGGTTTTCTATGATCTGGCCGAAAGAAATTATATCAAGCTTTCACAGAAACAGCCTTCTGATACAGAGGAAGAAGGAGGTGCGAAGGCAGAATGAAACACAGAGGGTTACAACAGATAAAAGCAGTAATCATAATTTCCGCCTTACTTATTACGACGCAGCTGCCGCTCTTAAGCTTTGCATCAGAGGACGGTATGGACAGTTATGGGTATAATCCGAATCTTGATTCTACAATCACAATGATGTACGAGGCACCAAAAGCAAACGATTCCGTAACCGTGATCGATAACGAAGAGACTGCGCTTTCGGAGACATCAGTGGATGCTGATGGAATAGAAGATCATACTCTGATTCAGAATTACAACTCAAAATACGAGCTTTATGAACAGAGCTTTGGTTCCGTATTCTTTTTCTATACTAATGTTGCAAACGGAGCAATTACCGAAGAAGCGGTATGGATCGAATTACCGAAGAACATAAAAACCGTGATTGAAAAAGACGGAGAGCCGTATTCTGAACCAGAAGATCATTATTATACGGAAAAGGGTTCCTATGTGATTCAGCTGCTTGCAGAGGATAACGGCATAACAAAACGCAGCGTGTTCCGCTTCCGAATTATGGAGGAGACAATGGAACCGTCTTCAACACCATCTGCAACTCCAACGGTTACGGTCGTGCCGGAGGGCACAGAAGGAAATACTCCGACAGATATTCCGCTGATTACACCGACAGAAATACCGGTCGTAGATCCGGAGACTGTAGATATAGATCCGTCACTGCTTACGGAGGAAGAGCTTGAAAAGCTTCTTTCGGGGGAACTCTCCTACGAGGAAATCATTGATCGTCTTAAGGGAGAGATTACATCGACTCCGATTCCGGAGAGCAGTGAAACAGAAGCCTACACCGGATTAAACGAGGAGTATGATTCCTCCAGAAATCAGTTCAAAGAAACATTACGTTCCGGTACCTATTTTTATTCAAGCATTCCGAACGGAATGATAACAAATGATGCGGTAAGCTTTTCATTTCCTGAGACAGAAGGCTTGACTGTAACGGTCACAAGAGATGATGCTGATTATCCGTATACACAGGGAGATAAAATTGAGCTTCGAGGGGTATACAAAATGACATTTCAGCAGACGAAGGTAGATTACCTGTTAAATTATACAACTCCTCCGCAATTTACTTTTCGTATTATAACGACTGCTGTAAAGAACATAGAAATTGTTAATCCGCCTGCCGGTTTTCTGATTGATCTGGTTATAAAGGATGGGGAAGAACAAACACTCGAATCCAAGAATTATTATATTCTTCAGAAGGACGGCGTATATCGCCTGACCTTTTTAAGCAATGACGAGTATGCAATCCGACAAAGTGTTTCAATTACGAAGGATACGGTACCTCCGGCAGTAACTGTGACGACAGACGGTGCAAGCGCACAATTTACATATCCGCAGAATGATGTCGCAAGAATCAGAATATTCAAGGATAATGCAGAATATACGAATTTTTCATGGTATGAACTGGATGATCCGGGTGAATATCTGTTATACATTTATGATGCTGCAGATAATTATACGACAGTGAGTCTGAGTCTGAAATACCGAATCAATACGGCAGGCATTTTTGCAATTATTATATTTATTATCCTGATTGCCGGTGCATTTGGCTATTTCCGCTATACGAAGAAAAATGTAAGTGTTCGATAAAGAAAGGTGGAAGAACATGCTGGTAATGGTTCTCTCCTTTGTGGAGGTTCTCCAAGATTTAATAAAGGGTATTTTCGATGAGATTCTGTCGCCAATCCTGACAGATGTACTTACGATGATTTTCAGTACCGTCGGACAATACATAAAAGAAATCATTGCCGAGATCTTTCTGACGTTGTTTGTTAATCTTTTGAAGGTAGTTGATTTTCTCGAGGATGTATTTGATCTGTTTTCCGGGGTTCGCTATGTATACTACAACGGTTCTAAGACGTACCTTCTTGATTTAATGATAAATTATGACCCGATTAAAAAAGCATTTCTTGTTATAACACTGCTTGCAGTCGGAGTTGCGTTTCTATTTACAATTTATGCTACAACCAAGTCGATTTCTGACATGACACTGGATGATAAGAATCCGGTCGGAAAAATACTTGGACGGGCTATGAAGACGGCGGTCACTTTTCTGATGATTCCGGTTATGGTGTTTATGCTGCTTCAGCTTTCCACAATCATTCTGCAAAGTGTCAAAACATCACTTGGTGGTAATTCGAATACGTCGCTTGGAACCATAATCTTTTTGACCGGAAGCCTTAACGCTGCAAAAGAGGATAAATATAACGAGAGTCCGTCCTTTCACGACACGTTGAGAGAACCATATTATACTCAGCAAACGCATTACTATGATTTATCCGATGTAAAAGAAAATTTTGATCCGGTCAAATTCGATATGGTTATCTGTTCAGTGTGTACAATTCTTCTGATTCTGATTCTTGTAGCTGCAATATTTATGTTTATCTGCAGAATATTTGAGATTTTACTTTTATATATTGTTTCGCCGTTATTTGTGGCGACGATGCCATTAGACGATGGTGCACTATTCCACAAATGGAGAGATTTGTTCGTTGCCAAAATGTTTTCCGGATTTGGAAGTGTGATAGCGATGGAGCTTTTTATCATTTTGATTCCGTTTTTAACGAGTGATAAACTTGTTCTATATACCTCAACAAACACAATTCTGAACGGAGTTAACGAGGAAGCTACAATTAATTCGATTATCAAGCTGTTTATTATCATTGGTGGAGCATGGGCTGCTTATAAATCGCAACATCTGATTTTACAGATTCTTCATCCTGAAGCTGCACAGATGGCTCAGCAGCAGTCTTCCTATATTGTCGGTATGGCAGTCGGTGCAGCAAGCGGCGGGATTGGAATGGTCGGAAGAGGAATGACCGGTGCAGGAAACTACGCAAAGTCGAAGCTTGCTTCACAAAAGCAGTCGAAGGACGCAAAGGGCGAAAGTGAGAAGGATTCAAAATCCGATGGTAACAAAGATCCGAATCAAGGGGATAAAAGCAAGACAGTGAGTACAAATCCAAGTGGTTCAGCGAAAAAAGCAAGCAATGAAACCGGTAATAAAAAATAGCCGCACAGACGGAAGGAAAGAGAGGAAAACGGTATGGATCTTGTATATCTGGGCTTATTTCAGACAATACTCGACTGGGTACTGGATAAGATTTTCACACCGATATTCAGCTTTTTAGCAAGTCTGTTGAATACGGTCTTCAGCTGGATTTTTGAAACAGTAATCGGTCCGCTTCTCGAAGCGGTTCTGATTCCGATAATGAAATGGGTCATAGAGATGATCTTTGACATATTTGCAGAATTATTTTACCAATTGTTTGCTGCTGTATTAAAGATCATTGATTATATGCAGATTGCATTCGATGTCCTGATCGGAATGAGAAATGTATCCTATACAGATGCTGCAAATGTTATTACAGAACAGCCGCTTCTTGATACCATGATTCTTCATCCGACGGTTCGGAGAGCGTTTTTCATTATAGCGGCATTAGCCTTGGGAATTGCGCTGCTTCTGACCATATATGCAACACTGAAATCCATCTTTGATTTTGACTTTGATAATAAACGCCCGGTTTCCAAGGTCTTGACTTCATTTATGAAGACCGGGATCAATTTTCTGATGATCCCGCTCTTAGTTCTTGTAATGGTAAAACTTTCGGGAATTATTCTGAGCGGGATTGATACTGCACTGACACGTGGGAACATGACAATCGGCAATACAATCTTTCTTGTGTCTTCTCTGAATGCAGCAATAGATGACCAATATAATCTGAATGCAGAAGAACATGTAACTAACATCGGTCTTGAGGATACTTTACGGGTTGAGTATTTTAACGGAACAAAATCCTACGCAAATGTTGAGACTGTACGAGGTGATTTTGATTTTTCAGAATTTGATTATCTGGTCGGTTTTGCATCTTCAATTTTTCTAATGATCATATTGGCTGTCTGCCTGATTACTTTTGTACAGCGGATTTTTGAAATGCTGACACTGTATCTTGTTTCTCCGCTGTTTGTTTCAACCATGCCGCTTGATGACGGAGAAAAATTTGACAAATGGCGTGAGATGTTTATTGCAAAATGTTTTATGGGATTCGGTGCGGCAATCGGTATGAGGCTGTATCTGATTATCTGTCCTTTGATTATGGGTGGCAGCATCAGTTTTATCGGGGACGGTGAATACATCAGTACGGAGATGGACTATGTAATAAAGCTCTTGTTTTTAATCGGAGGAGCATGGGCAATCTTCAAATCCGGGCCGATGATTACTTCACTTTTAAGCTTTCAGGCTGCCAGCAGTGAACAGATGACAGCAGGAATGGTCGGTGGTGCAGTCGGAAGTATGGCAATGCGAATGAGAAACGGTATTCGAAGCGGTATTTCCAGCATGTCTTCCAGTTTATCTGCAAGAGCAGAGAATTCAAGAAAAGAGAAAGAAGACAGCACAAATGAGTTCAAGGCACGGCGTGACAGGCTGGAAGGAAGCAGCGGAATAAAGGGTCTCAGTAAGAAGGATAAGGATCTTGTTGATAAGGCAATGAAAAAGGAAGAAAAGCTGAACGCTGCAAAGAAACGTGCAGCAGAAGCCGGATACGGGAATAAACCAGAAGGCGCTAAGAGACCGCCGATACCGAAGAAACCATTACCACCGACACCGAAAAAGAAGCCGCCGGTACCAAATAAACCGCTGCCGCCGACACCGAAAAAGAAGCCGCCGGTACCGAATAAGCCATTGCCGCCGATACCGGGTAAGAAGCCGCCGGTACCGAATAAACCGTTGCCGCCGATTCCGGGTAAGAAGCCGCCGGTACCGAATAAACCGTTGCCGCCGATTCCGGGTAAGAAGCCGCCGGTACCAAGCAGCAGACCTTCCTCATCAGCACTGAACCAGAAGCTTCCTGTACCAAGCAGACCCACGACTCCGATTCCCATTAAGAAGCCACCGCAAACGCTGAAGGATACTCCGAAGCTGAATGCAGGACAGATTACAAAGCTGCCGCTTGGTTTTGGAATTGACAGGGATGCGGCAGGAAAGAAGCATTTGTCTATGAGAAAAGGACCGGTATCTGTTTCCTTTAGCGAAAAGGGAAAGACCACCAGCGTACTTGGATTTAAGTTCAAAAGTGATACACAAGGTAGATTACAATCCTTCTCTCTTCCTGGCAGTCATATTAAGTCAAAGCGTGGAGATGACGGAAACATGCATGTGACAAAGCTGAATTATGGGATTGCATCATGGAGTGCAAGCAAATCGGGAGAAAAACTGAGATTTCAGGATATGAGTGTCATTGGTTTAAAGCGAAGTGAAGGATCAGACGGACAAATGCATACGACAAGTCTTGGTATGATTGGTCTTAATAGAGAAGAACAGGCCAATGGTGAATTTGCCAAAACGCAGCTGCTTGGTATGAGCTTTGCACATAAGGTCTCAGCGGACGGAACAAGAACTCTGGGCTGTGTCAAAATCGGTAACATGATATTTGGCGGAGATGCAAGCAAAAACAAAGATGAGGAAAAGAAAGGATAGTCATGAGAATCATTCCGAAAAAGACAAAAGTAGCAATGGAATTTTTTAAGGGAATTGAACTGCTTGATGTTGTGGTTGGCCTGATTGGCGGCTGCCTGGTCGTATCGATTCTGATGTCAAATCTTCCTTATCGTGTCTGGATTGCATTAATCACCGCGGTGATTTTTGCAGCCCTGATTATACCAATGGATGGAGAAAAAGCATATACCATGCTGTTTCACTCCCTGAAATATCTTGCAAGAGTGAAGCATTTTACAAAAGAATCCGCAGAGAACAAAGGAAAAATGATAGGACCCTCGGTTCAGGATATTACTCCGTTCACAGGAATCGGAGACGGATTTATTGAGTACGCAAAAGAGTATTATGGAATTGTTATTGAGATTCCGTCTCTGGAGTTTCGCTTTCTGACAGAGAGTCGTCAGAACAATCTGATTGACCGGGTATATGGCGCTATTCTTCGAACAGTTACCGGAACAGAAACAGCATCTATGGTAAAAATCGATCGGCCGATTATTTTTGACGAATATCTGACTTGTGAAAATCAGAAAATCGAAGAAATGAAAGAAGCTTATCGGAACGGTTTACTTACAGATGAAGAAATAACCAGCAGGATTGCGGTTATATACGATCGGATTGAACGGATTAAGGATTTAAACACAAAGGATCCGGTCTATGTTCCGTTTCATTATCTGGTTTTTTACGGAAAAGACAAGTCTGTGCTGATGGAACAGGCAAGACAGACCGTGGAAAACTTTGCAACCAATGATATGGAGTGTAAAATTTTAAATAATCCGGAGCTGGCAGTTTTTTTGAAGTACAATTATTCTACGTCGTTTGACGAACGTGAAGTGTATGAGCTGGAACCGGAACAATATATGGACTGGATTTTACCTGAGACAATTGATTTTAACACAAGAACTGTGGTTTATGACGGATTGTATACACATAACCTGAGAGTCCGTGATTATCCGATGATGGTATATAATGCATGGGGACACCAGATGTTTAACATGCCGGGAACCCGTGTTGTACTGAAAATGAAGCCGATTGAACGATATAAAGGGATTCGTCAGATCGACAGAGCGATTGATGAACTGCGCAGCCAGGAAGGGACAACCGGTAAGACCAGTAAGCTTATGGAGCTGTCCTCTCATATTGATACCCTTGCTGAGGTGTTGTCGCTGCTTCAGAGTGATAATGAAATCCTGTTTGATGTAAATATTTATGTAACACTTTATGATTATGAGATGACGGCACGTCTGGAGGAATCAAAGAGTCCGAATTATAAGAAATCTCCTGAAGCAAAACCGTTAACTGCATTTAAAAAACAGGTAAAGAGGACGCTTGCAGAAGGAAGCTTCAAAACAAACGATATGTTTATGCAGCAGTTTGAGGCGTATACGTCAGCGAATATTTCAGCTCATGACTATTTTAAGAGTGATAGCCGTGGAATCCATTCCGGTTCTATTGCAGCAGCATTTCCGTATGTTTATAAGAACCTGCTGGATGAGGGAGGGGTAAATTTCGGAAATTCAGGCGGAGTTCCGCTGTTCCTTAACTTTTTTAGGAGAGATAAGGAACGTGTAAACAGTAACATGGTTATTATCGGTAAATCCGGCAGTGGTAAATCCTATGCAACGAAGACGATTCTTGCAAATCTTGCTGCGGAGGACAGCAAAATCTTTATTCTTGATCCGGAGAATGAATATCAGGCACTGGCAAAGAATCTGGAAGGAAAGATTATTGATGTCGGAAGTGCTACTCAGGGACGAATCAATCCGTTTCATATCATCACCGGTCTGTCAGATGATGAAGAACATGAGGAGGAAGCAGTTTCTACAAGCTTTAATACTCATCTTCAGTTCTTAGAGGAGTTTTACCGTCAGATTCTTCCAGGAATTGATGCGGATGCGCTTGAGTATCTCAACAATCTGACAATCAGAATGTACGAAGCAAAAGGAATTGATGTTGATACGGATTTGTCTAAGCTTACGCCTTCGGATTTCCCGAACTTTGATGATCTGTACGATAAAATACTGAATGATTATCAGCTTGCATCGGGTGAATACAGTAAAAATAATCTGCGGGTACTGTTGAATTATATTTCAAAGTTTTCAACAGGCGGACGTAATTCCATGCTGTGGAACGGAGAATCAACGATATCAACCAATGAGAATTTTATTGTGTTTAACTTTCAGTCACTACTTGCCAATAAAAACAATACAATTGCAAATGCACAGATGCTGCTTGTTTTAAAATGGCTGGATAACGAGATAATTAAAAACAGGGACTATAACATTAAGCATAAAGCAAATAGAAAGATTATTGTTGTAATTGATGAAGCGCATGTGTTCATTGATGCGAAATATCCGATTGCACTGGATTTCATGTATCAGCTTGCCAAGCGTATCCGTAAGTATAACGGTATGCAGATTATTATTACACAGAATATCAAGGATTTTGTAGGAACAGAAGAACTGGTAAGAAAATCAACCGCTATCATCAATGCATGCCAGTATTCGTTTATCTTCCCGCTTGCGCCGAATGATATGCATGATCTATGTAAACTGTACGAAAAGGCCGGTGCTATTAATGAAAGTGAACAGGATGAGATTATAAATAACGGACGGGGACGCGCTTTTGTCGTTACCTCTCCGTCAAACCGTACCAGCATTGATATTATGGCTACGAAAGAAGTCGAGGGAATGTTTACAATTTAGGAGGCAGATGATAAATGAAAAAACATTTTATATATCTGATGATTGTGGTACTTCTTGCCGGAAGCTTATTTGCCGGATGTGGAGAAGTCGAGCCTGATAAGCTGGAACAGATTAAAAGCAGTGGAGTTCTGACGGCAGCTGTACTGACGGAGGATGCTCCGTATTCCGTACAGGAGGGCAGTGAATTTACGGGGTCGGAGATTGATCTGATTCGCTCTGCAGCAGAACAGATGGGTCTTGTGATTACCTTCATCGGAGTGAATACAAAAGCAGAGCTGTATGCAAAGCTAAAAAACGGAGAAGCGGATGTTGCAATCGGAACAATCAGTTCGGAGGAAGCATCGGATGCAGGTCTGTCAGGAACCGCCGTATATCGAAGCTCCTATGTATTCTCGGTAACAAAAAGAGGTGTTTATTCTGCTACGAAGAATGTGTTTGAAGACAAGACTGTCGGAGTATCAGATAAGCTTGGCGGTACGGTAATGGTAGGTCTGAAAGGAGTCAGCGGTATTACGATTCAGGAATATGAATCGATAAATCAAGCTGAAGCAGATATCACGGCGGGAACAATCGCAGCATATATCTGTTATTCGGAAGAAGCACTGCAGCTTATGAGAAGCGAGTATCTTCAGGCGCAGTCAGTTACCAATATTAACGCTGAGAAGTTTGTCATCGCGGTAAGCAGAGACAATGATGGATTACAAAATGAGCTGAATACAATACTCAGCAGGATGACAACAGATGGTTCTTTAGAGTTAATTTTCGAATAAAGATACAGATCGTTTCTGAAAGGGGGAATTTGCGTGGCTTACTTTGACAGTCCGAAGAACAGAGCAAAGTGGAATATAGAGCTTAATGTTTTACGGCAGGAGAAGGAGGACAGAAGGAACGGAATCATTCGACCTTCTGAAAGTTCCAAACGAATGGAGTATGGTATGGAGGAAAGAAGTTCAAAAGCGGTTCAGACACAAATGGAGAACATTTCACAAAGCAAAGGAAAAGACGGTTATCTGCATGAACAGGTTACTTATCAGGAGCTTGTTGCAGAAGAACAGGCAGAACACGGAAGAAAACCGATTCGTCAGCAAATGAGAAGTACCGAACGGGAAAAAGATCGGGAAGTGACAAAGACGGGATCGGAACGATGAAACGATTATTTTATTTGCAGTTCTTACTGTTGAACCTGTGATTTATCCGGTTCGTATAAGAAGAACGATGCAGGTATTATAATAAAAAAAAAGGAGGAAGTTTTTATGATGGCAACGAAATTTTATCATTTAGCAGCAATTTTTGCTACAAGCAATCCGTTTGAGAAGGTTGCAGAGCCAATTATCAATCTGCTCAATATGATTCTGACACCGGCACTTGCCATTGTCGGAGCATTAGGAGCTATTTATTGTGTTCTTCTTGGGGTAAAGCTGGCGAAAGCCGAAGAACCACAGGACAGAGAAAAAGCAAAATCAAGCTTAAAGAATGCATTGATTGGATTTATTCTGATCTTTGTATTAATACTTGCGCTTCGTATTGCACTCCCGGCAATGACCGATTGGCTGAATACAACGGCACCGACACCGACGCCGTAAGCTGTACATACACAATACCGCTGATCCGTTCCGGTTCAGCGGTATTATGTAAAACATGATAGATTATTAAAAGTAATCTGTCTTTATGACATGAGCGGGGGGATCGCTCATGTTATGAACAGAATCAACGGAAAGGAGAGCTGCTATTATGAAACGGCGAGTTGCGCTATTACTTATTATTTCAACACTGGTAACACTGATGACCGGATGCAGCTCTTTATTTTCCGGTGATACGACCATCATTTTAGAAGAACAGGATCCTTATTACGGCTTCTATCCAAAGGTAGAAGAAAAGGATACACAGGCTGTTATCGAGAGCGCTATGCTGGAGGGAGAAGGAAAGGATGCCTTTTACTTCCCAAAGAATCACAGCAGGGATGATATTATTTATTTTCGCTGTCTGGATTTACAAAATAATAATACATTTGTATATATATATCAGGCATATTATTACGGAAACAGTTCTTCCGGTCTGGATACATATAAAAGTGGAACAGCGCCGAGCCCGACTCCGAGTCCGACTCCGAGTCCCTTACCTACGGCTACGCCGAGCCCGAGCCCGAGTCCGCTGCCGACCTTGAGTCCGACACCATATGGCTGGATAAGGGATCCGAATATTACTAATGTTCCGACTTCAACCCCGAGTCCGACACCATATATTCTGTCACAGCTTGAGACGGATATTTACGGAAGCGGAACAAAGGAGGTTGATGGAAACCTTAGTTCAGAGGATCTGAAAAAAGAGCTGGAGGATATTTCAAAATCAGAAGAGAGTTTAACGATAGAGGAAGATCCGAAGCCATCCAAGATGGTTACCGTTATGATGACCTATAATTTTGTCAGCAGAAGATACAAGATTCTATACTGTGCCCTTTCGAATGTATCGACCGAACAGAGCGTATTTTCTCAGAAACTTGAGGATGGAAAATACCTTCTTTATTTTGGTGGAACTGCTTTGCTTTTTAATTCGGATGGTACAACATATCGCTCAATGGATCTGCAGACCACCATGAAAAACGAATTGGCAAAATACGGAAGTAATGCCAGTATAACAGTTACCGGTGTTACAGCGACCTGTCCGAATCATGATATTTATTTAAACGCAACAATTGAGAAACAGGCGAATGCGGTGAATGAAAATACACCGATTGATGAAAGCATGTATTCGGCGGAAGAATCAGATATCAGTCAGCTGAATGTGTTTAATATCCAGATTACTTATGCCTTTGCAGAATTATCCGGTTCGATCAAGAGCGAAAATACTGCCGCTGCCGCTTCAGGAAGAGACTGGGTCAGTGTCTTCGAGTGTTCCGTTGAGGATGCACTTCAGCAAAATAATTATTATTCCAGCTGGAAGCCGTACCGCCTGAATAACAGCCAGCTTTATTTACACAACGCAGACGGAACCTATGCATCGGGTTATATTAACGGATGGAACATTTCAGGGTCATATTTTATTATCGATGGAGTAACTTATTATTTCAACGGAAGTGTATGGTGTAGAAGAACTTATTACAATTACACCAGATCGTTTAAAAACGGAGATACAACAGATTCGCAAACCGAAAGGTTTTATTGTAGATTAACACTATTCTTCAACCCAGGCTGTTTTTTATCTACGATTGTAACCAGATATGCCTCTACAGCCAATGCTCCGTACTATAGCAACGGAGAGATTATATATAACGGTAAAACAGGGGTTATATATGATTATGATCAGCCAACAGAGACGATTGTCCGCGGGAATATTACCTTATCGGATAATATAATCTCTGCCGCCGGGCTGACAGGAACTTCATCTAAAAAGGCTGTTTTCTTTACATCGAATAAAGTTTATATTGTTAATGACGGAGCAAGCTACAATGCAGAGGCAAGTAAAACGGGAGTTCTGATCATTCCGCTAAGCTCAATTCAATACGGTGTCGGAACCGATGCTTCTGTTTATGACGCGAATCTTGACCGTGATGTCGGAGGTAGCATTAATCTTCGTGATAATCCGGATGTCTTAAGTATAGATAATATTCTTGTTTATGGAAAATACTACATTTTTTCTTCTGCAGGTAATGGTCTTGTCTTTTATGATACCTCGATAAATCGGGCATCACAGCTAAAAAGTAATGCAATATACAGAACCTTTGCAACGACGAGTGAGAATACCCTGATTTCTTATGGGTTTATCAATGAGGATGCTCCTTATACTTATACCGATCAGCCCTATGCCAAGGTGATTATCTCCTACGTAAAATAAAACGGACTTTTCGCACGCAGATTTGTGCCTGCGCGGTGCTTGACACAAAGTCTGTTATGCGCAAAAAGCTTGCGCAGAAATGAGGACAAAGCGAAAAATAAATCTTTCGGAGGATAATATGGATATTCAGAAGCTGTTGAAGGAAGTAACTCCGCAACTGCAGAAGCTTGCATATCAATGTATCAGTGCAGATGAAATCGAAAAACTGGCGGAAAGAAGCGGGATTAGTCTTTCAAAAGCAGAATCAGAGCGATTGTTTTCCTGTCTTCATCCGGCGGTAGGAGAACTGAACGATGATGAGCTGGCATTGATTGCCGGAGGAAAAGGAGACAGCTGTAAATGTAATAAAAAAATTCTTCGTTCAATCCGGATTGATGATAATGGAAAGACAATTATGACCTTTAGATGTCTTGACTGTAAGGCGATATCAGAAAAGGTATATGAATAAAAATGAAAGAGTGGCCAGGATTGCTTTGCCGGACGATCTGTGGCTTAACGAGCGGATATGGCTGAATCCGATGCTGCTGTATTACCGCACTGTTTTTCCGAAAGAACAATTGGAATATCTGGTCTGCATGAGAGGCGATTGCGATAAGGAATTTATAGCAGGAATTCTTATGCTGCGAAATATCGGTAGCTGTTCAGAGATTGTTTGTATTTTTGTACTTCCTGAATACCGAAGAAATGGGATAGCAAAAAGACTATTGCATGCAGTTTCTGTGAATCGAAGTAATTCAGATAAAGATGGTTTCCGGAATGCAGGAAGCATTCGAATACGAGTAACAGACCGGTGTGGAGGAAATCTGATTAAAAGCTTAAAAAACGAAAAATTTCTGCTCGTTAGCGAGCAGTTAAATTATATTGTAAATAACAATTCTGTGACCTATCAAGGTTGGCAGACTCTAAAGACACAGCTTCAGCCTTTTAAAGAGAAGCTCTGCCAGAAAGACTTTCAATTATGCAGTTTTGTAAATGCAGATAAAAGCTTCGTGAATGCTGTGCTGCAGCTTTCGGAGGAATGTTTTCCACAGCATTCTGCAAAGCTTCTGATTGGCAGAAATGATTTTATGCCGGCAGCAAGCTTTTTCGTTCATAAGAAGGGTAAGCTTGCAGCATACAGTCTGATTTCTTCTCCGGATGGCGTTAATTCGGTTCAGGAACAGCTGGCGGCTGCAGATGAATATAGAAATTCCGGAGCTTTTTTATTGCCATTGCTTGCAAGTGTTGATTTTTTATTTCATTCTGATATAAAAAAATGTGTTTATGCTGTATGGGATGATAATACAGTCATGAAACATTTTACAGAAAGTAAGCTGGAATTATTACAGCCGGAAAAGCTACGACAATATTGTTATGAAAAGAGTGGATTATAGAGGTCGTCAGCCGGGAGGATAAGGTGGTACGGATGGTTCCATATATTGCACAGCGGAATATCTCAGACTGCGGAGCAGCAGCGCTCGCTATGGTCATGGCTTATTATGGGAAACGAACGGACTATTCAGAAATCATCAGAGCCTGCAGATGCGAAGCCGGAGGTACAAGCTTATTAAATATTCAAAGTGCCGCCAGAACATATGGAATGGATGTAAGATGTTTTTTCTGTAGAGCAGAGGATTTGAATGAAACACAGTTTCCGCTGATTCTCCACTGGAAAAGAATACATTTTGTTGTTTTATTACACTTGAATGAAAAATATGCGGTGGTTATTGATCCGAGATGCGGAAAGCAAAGGATATCGAGAGCGGAATTCCTGGAAGGGTTCTCAGGAAGCTGTTTACAAGCGAAGCCTGGAGCAGGTTTTCAGAAGGAAAAAAACAAGCATAGTTTATGGATAATACTTCGTGGATTTTTTGCGCCTGTCCGCAGGCAAATGTTTCTACTGCTTTCAGCAGGGATTGCAGCAGAGGGTTTTTATCTTGCAAGAGTCTTAATGAATCAGACTTTTATTGACCGGATTATGTACAATGAGCCGGAAAAGTCGGTGCATTTTTTAATTATCTTTTTGATCATTACAATTACCGGTATTATTCTGAAGGCCTGTTGTGGAATGACCTCCCTGGTTACAGAAAGAAAAGCGACGGAAATAGCTACGGAAAGCTTGTTTTGTGAGATTTTTAAGCTTCCGGTTGACTATATTTCAAGGCATGGAGCCGGTGATCTAAGTGATCGCCTGCAGGAACCGGAGAGACTCATTAAAGGAGCAAACGGACTGTTGTTATCATTGATTCTGCGTCTGCTTACGGTTGGTTTTTCCTTTGCGGTTATGGCATATTGCAGTCTCTGGCTGGCAGTGGGAATGGCGGCGCTTTTTGCATTTGGATTTTGGCTGACCAAGAGACAGACAGGAAGAATGAATGCTACATTTACAGAACATGCGAAACAGACAGCAGATTTAAGAGAAAAGACAGTCTCTGAACTGCGTATATGCAGACAGGCGAAGGCCTGCGGACTGGAACAGGAATTAATTCAAATTCATGCTTCTGCGGTTGATCTGCGGGTGAAGGCTGACCGGGACTGCCTTCGTATAGAGCATCAGTATGAACTAAGCGTTGGACTTTTCAGTAAGCTTGTGTCAGCAATTGTGTTGGTTGCCGGAGTTGTGTTGTTGATGGACGGGCAAATGACCTGCGGTTTTTTCTTCGTGATTCAGGGAATGGTTAATGAACTGATACTTCCGCTGCAATCCTTGTTTACAGAACAAAAAAATCATATACGACGAAACATTTCAGCTGACAGATACCATGAGATAATTCTGCAGGAAAAACGTCCGAAACAAAAGCAATGCCAAATGAAACAAGTTAACATTACGGATTTAACCTTTTCTTATTCAGAGAACCAAAGAAAGATTCTGTCCGGAATAAATTTTTCCTTTTGTAAAGGGGAGATTATCGGATTAACCGGACCATGTGGATCGGGAAAATCAACTCTTGCAGGAATTCTTGCAGGATGGTATTTGCCGGAGTCAGGAAGTATTACAATTGTAGATTACGAAGAGAAGGCAATTCCGGGAGCAGCAAATCTTGGATCCGTTATCTACCTTGAAGGGACAGGGACTGTATTCACCGGACTTTCCGGTGGTCAAGTACAGATGCTCGAGCTTAATAACGCATTGAACCAACGACCGGAGCTTTTGATTCTGGATGAAGCTACAGATGCACTTGATGCAGGAACAGAACAGGAAGTATTTCAAAAACTGCGAAGAAATGGCTGTGCCGTTCTTGTGATTACTCAAAAGCAGTCAACACTAAAGTACTGTGACAGAATATATTATCTGATGCCGGATGGAAAGCTGAAACCTTTCGAGGTGCTACATGACTGAAAATGATAAAAAAAACAGCCCGGAGAATATAAGAAAAAAATTTGAAAGTGAACTGATTTGCAGGAAACGAACAGCCCTTATTCTTGCCGGAATATTTACGTTGTCAGTAGAAGCTTTTTCCTTGCTGTTGCCTTTCGGTTATGATATATTATTTAGTGAGAATGCACTAAATCAAGATCATCTTACTGTAATTAAGGCTTTGGTGATAATGGTTGCCGGAATGACCGCCGCCGGTTTATCCTATGCATTACAGAATAAGGTGTTCGACAGAATTGAGCTGGATTTGCGTGAGAACGCAGAAAAGGACCTGTTTGCAAGAGCAGTGAAGCTTCCTGCTGAGGTGGTGGAACAAATGGGGGCGGCAGTGGTTGAAGAGGCAATGGAATATGCTAATCAGCATTTACTGCTAAGAACAAGACTGATTTATGATGGGCTTATATTTGGAACCTTGTCGCTGGCGGTTATTGCTCCGTTTATTCTTCTGTTTTCCGATGTGCTGCCGTTACTGACCGGTTTAGTGCTGCTTCTTTGTTTGTCAGGCGGATTAACTGCATGGCTGCAGATGAAAAAAACGGGATTATATTATCAGGAGAAAAAAAAATATAACGCTTCATGCTATGAAGCTGTATCCGGATATAGGCGGACATTTGGACTTCATCAGGAAAAAGAGATATTCGGAAAATGGTGTGATGTTCTGAAAAAGAAGAAGTCTGCGGAATTTCGTTATGAAGCTGTTTTTTTCTTGGGAGAACTGGTACGAATGGCGGTAACAGGGGTTTCGATGATTCTGATATATAATGCTGCGTTGGTTCTGAAACTTGATACAGGAGAATTTCTTGCATTAAACATACTTTACGGAATGCTTAGCGGAATAGCAATAACGATAACCGAATCGCTGATCAGGGCAGGAAGTCTAAAGGAGCTGCGGACACAGTCGGAATTTTTGTTTTATCATGAGAAATTACAGGAAACTGAAGAATTAATAGAAGGAAGAATTGTTTTGCAGGGGGTCAGATTTTCCTATCCCGGAAAACCGGTTCTTCTCGATGGGATTGATCTTGAAATTAATTCCGGGGAAATGATAGGAATATACGGAGCAGTAGGTTCAGGAAAAACAACGCTTACGAATATTCTGCTCGGAATGCTTGAAGCAGAAGGCGAGATTATTTTGGACGGAAGAACAATGAAGCAAAGCATGCTGGCAGGAAATCGTGGTGATGTAGCGGCGGTATTTCGTGAAAATAGTATGATTCGCGGAACAATTGGAGAAAATCTTCTTATCAAGGATTCGTGTAATAACGATAAGCTTCCGGCTGATTCTGAGATAATTAAGAAAGCCAGACAAATGATAGATGAATTCTATACTTCAGATCGGTCAACAGGAGTTTTATTTAATATGAATACGGAGCTTGATGATGGAGGAACTGTTTTATCAAACGGGGAAAGACAGATGCTTCAGCTGGTAAGAGTGTTAGTGCATTCACCAAAGCTGCTGCTGCTTGATGAAGCGGTTTCGTGTATGGATGAGAAGCTGCTTACGCACGTACTGGAATATATAAAGAAAACTCAAATTACATGCATTTTATTTTCACACCGCGAGTCGGTATTTCGTTTCTGTAACAGGAGGTATGAGCTGTATAACGGTAAGCTGTATCTAAGAGAATAAATTTATCTGTAAAACGGCACAGAAGTTGAAAGGAGAAAGACATGAGAGAAATAACCATACCTGCGCATAGCGACCAGCTGAATTACGTGACAGATTTTATATCCGAGGATTTAGAACGGGAACAATGTTCTGCAAGGGTAAATATGCAGGTTTGTCTTGCAGTTGAGGAAATATTTCTTAACATAGTGAACTATGCATACCGGCCGAAAGACGGTGATGCCACAGTACGATGCAGTATCGGAGGAGATCCTCTGCAGATTATCATTCAGTTTCTTGATAAGGGGCACCCATATAATCCACTGGAACGAAAAGAGCCCAATCTGGATCTTACAGCAGAAGAGAGAGAAATCGGCGGACTGGGTATCTTTCTGGTAAAGAAAAGTATGGATAGTGTTGAATATGTATATCAAGAAGGGAAAAATATTCTGACAATCATAAAGAGGCTGTAGGCAAATCCGTGACCGGATACAAAGGTCTCTTTATAAACGGGCTATTCTTCTACCATGTCATTGAAGGCGGAAACGGCTTTTTGGTATTCTTCTTCGCCTTCTATATTAATTAATTCGACAGAATCATCATCACCTCGCGAATAGCGGAACAGGTATACTTCGCCTTCTGTGTCGGGTGTTGTAGAGTAAAGAGCAATGTAATCCTGATCTTCCACAGCGAATACTCCCATGACCTCACATTCCTGTTCTTTTCCGTTCTCAAGATTCAGAGTGATTTTTAGGGAATCCATAACTTCTTCCGGATCTTCTCCAAAATATAAATCTTTATTGTCTTCCATAACAGCCTCCGTAATTATTAGTATAGCAAGCATTTCAAGTATAGCAGAGTCAAAATAGTTCGTCAATGAAACAATCTTTTGAATATGTAAATGAACTGAAAATTGTTTGCTATACCGGTCTATTTTTAGTATAATAAAAATGTAAAAAGGCTTGGATATCCGTGAGATGCTTGACAGGGATGTTCAATGAGTGCAGACAGCAGCACGGAAATGGGGAATATATGATTAAAAAGAAATATTTTTTATATGCAACTGCATTCTTTTCAGGTATGTCTGTCATGGCTATCGAGCTTGGTGCAAGCCGTCTTTTGGCACCGTACTTCAGTTCTTCCCAGATCGTCTGGACTGTAATTATCGGAACGATTATGATTGCGATGGCAATCGGAAATGTTGTTGGAGGAAGAAAAGCAGATAAGAACCCAGATCCGGCAATCCTGTACCGACGCCTCTTACTTGTCGCAGTTTGGACTGCGGCAATCCCATTTCTCGGAAAATACCTGATTGCCGGAGTTTCAATAGGTCTGGCATTGATTGTCAAGAATGGTTTTCTTGTATGGGCTTCGTTTGCATCCTGTATTTTACTTTTTGTTTTTCCTCTGTTGATGCTTGGAACAGTAACTCCTTCATTGATGAAATATGCAACCGCAAGTCTTGATGATAACGGAAAGACCGTCGGGGAACTGGAAGCACTAGGTACAATAGGAAGCATCCTTGGAACCTTTCTTCCGACCTTTGTTACGATACCGACGGTTGGGACAGCAATGACCTTTTTAATTTTTGCATTTGTGCTGGCACTGTTAAGCCTTATTTATTTTATTTATACAAAGAAGCACAGGGTGAGAGGAATCATTGTTACCGTACTGATTATTATACTTATGTTCCTTCCGATTAAGGACAGCTTTGCATTCTGGATCTCTGATTTGGCATATGAGGGGGAGTCAATCTATAACTATCTACAGGTTCAGGAAGATGAACGTAAGGTTATACTATCGACAAATGTCATGATGGGAGTACAGTCCATTCGGATGAAAAGCGGAGCCCTGACAGGTATGTATTATGACTGTGCACTTGCAGCTCCGCTCATGGCGAAAACCGAACCGGAAGAACAGAAGCTTTTAATCCTTGGTCTTGGAACCGGAACCTATGCTACGCAGTGCCTTACGTATTTTCCGGGAATTACTGTAGAGGGCGTTGAAATTGACCAAAAAATTGTTGATCTGGCCTATGAATACTTTGAACTTTCGCAGCAGGCAGCAGTATATGTAGAGGACGGACGCTGTTTTTTGCGGTCTACAGGAAAGTATGACGTAATTATGGTGGATGCATATCAGGATATTACGATTCCGTTTCAGATGTCGACAACCGAGTTCTTTACGGAGGTGAAGGAACACCTGAATGAAGGCGGTATAATGGTTGTTAATATGAATATGCGGTCTGAAGAGGACGGTGCAATCAATGATTATCTGTATGATACAATTTCTTCCGTCTTCTCTGAAACCTATACGGTACGCGTATATAACGGATCCAATACGGAACTTTTTGCCGGTTGTGATGCAGGGATGACAGCACGTCTGACAGAACGGATTGAAGAAATGGAAAGTGGTGAACTGAAGACACAGGTAAGCTGGGTTCGGGAGAATCTTTCCGAAAAAGATGCAGGAGATAAAATTCTGACCGACGACAAGGCACCGGTGGAACTGCTTGGCATGAAAGTACTGGATGAAATGATAGAGACAGAGCTTTCATATTATAAAGGGCTTTTTTTATCCGGCGAATGGGAAACCTTCTTTGCTGATTAAGAAGAATCAGAGTTCCTGTGAGGCATTATAATGCTCCGAAATGGCATGTGTAAGAATGTATTCCTCGAGGATTTCTGCAGCATCACCAATCAGCTCGGCACAGGGTCTTTTTTTATAGTATGCCTCAGTACGGGCTTCGGGTACAAAAGAATCCGGAGCTTTTTTTTCTCCGAGAAGTTCGCGGCAGACGATGAATTTGTTTCGATCTCGAAATTGGTCTGCCAGATACCGGATTCTTGCATAATGTTCAGCTTTTCCATTCAGATCGGAGGGTTCTGTATATCCATACAACAGACCGGTAACCATGAACATGCCGGATACGGCTCCGCATACTTCCCGAAGACGTCCCATTCCCCCTCCGAAGGAGGAAGCAAGACGCATTGCAGTATCCTGTGAGAGTTCTGTAAGATCAAGAAATGCCAATACTAGAGACTGGGTACAGCTGTAGCCGGATTTAAAATTATTAATAGCCTGTTCTCTTCGGGATAATCCATTCATTATATACTCCATTTCAATGCTGCTCTTTGTGTATCGATGATATTGTGGCAAGCAAAGCGCAGATATAAATCAGTGTGAAGATTCACCTGTCACACGATACTATATTTTATGAGAATTATATAATTATTATTTGTGTCTTGTCAACGGTTATAAGAACTCTGTTCAAGAGGAAAAAACAATAAGCCGTGTGGGATGCATAAAAGTAAAATAGCTGTGCTTTAAAGATTCGTTTATGTATAGGAAGGAGAACAATGAAAGAGTATGAGTTTATTCATGGATACCGTAATAATGATGTATTGCGGGAGAGCTTCAATCAACTGACCGAAAAAACCTTCTGTTTTAATTTTCGAGATTGGTACCGGTTTGGATTCTGGGGAGAAAAATATGATCCGCATTCTTTTCTGGAGGGAGATCGTGTGATCGCAAATATATCTGTGAATCAGATGAGCTTTATGACCCGCGGAGAGCAGAAAAACTACATTCAACTCGGAACTGTCATGACCGACAAGGATTACCGTGGTCAGGGACTGGCACGCTGTCTTATGGAAAAGGTACTTACGTTATATCAGGATTCTGTGGATGGGATTTATTTATTTGGAAATGATTCTGTGCTGGATTTTTATCCGAAATTTGGTTTTCGAGTAAGCAATCAGTATGAATACAGTCGTAACATTACTTTTGGTGAACTAACCAAAGCAGACTGCTTGACCAAACTGAATATCAAAAATGACAGCGAACGGAATGAACTGTTTGAAATCCTTGAGCGTTTAAGCAGCGAAGAGAACCAGAATCCGAATGATGGTTTTTTGATGCGGAAGAATAACGGACTGTATGCGTTCTGGCTGTGCGGTGAATATTGTGATCATATTTACCGGCTTCCTGACGGAACAGGGTTTGTGATAGCAGAATTATGCGGAGAGGTTCTGAATATCAGTCAGATACTTTCAACGAAAAAAGTTAATCCGGAGAAAATTGCTGCAGGCTTCGGTGCTGGAGTAAGACAAATCAGACTGAAGTACAGACTACAGGATTTGTCCGGATGGGAATCATCAATACATAAAGAAGAAGACAGTACCCTATTTATTCTTGGTCAGGATCTGGACAGAGTTGAGCACGAACGGATGATGTTTTCACAATTATCGCATGCATAATCATGTAATGCAGTTACTTCACTGCCTTTCGTTCAAGCATAGCGAGCAGCTGATACAGACCGGTAGCAACGATACAGAGAAGAACAATACTCATCATAATCCAGTCAAGCTTAAATACCTGGCTTCCGTAGATAATCAGATATCCAAGACCGGCATTTGCTGCAAGAAATTCACCGATGATTACACCAACCAGTGAAAGACCAATGCTGACTTTCATGACACTGACGATAACCGGGAAATTCGATGGAAGGACGACCTTAAAAAGGACGTCCTTTTTTTTCCCGCCAAGAGTATAGATCAGTTTAATTTTTTCCTCTTCCGTACCAATGAAGCTGCTGTAAAGTGTAATTACTGCACCAAACACTGCGACGGACACTGCAGCAACGATTACTGTCCGTATATTATTTCCAAGCCATACGATGAAAACAGGAGCCAATGCTGACTTTGGAAGGCTGTTTAAAACAACAAGATAAGGTTCCAAAATAGAAGCCAGAGTGTCGTTCCACCAGAGCAGAACCGCAATCAGTATACCAAAGACCAATATCAAGGCAAAACTGATGAAGGTTTCGGCAAGCGTTACAAACAAATGGTAGAACAGGCTGCCATCAAGTGCAAGCTGATATGCACAGAGTACAATTCTGGAAGGACTGCTGAGCAGAAAAGGATTCAGAATACCAATTGTGGTGAACAACTCCCAGCCCGCCAGAAAGACTACAAAAATTAATATTCTGATGATGAAAATGCGTTTTTTCTTCTCCTTCAGCTGATAGAGATAATACTCCTGTGATATAAAGCAATTTTCTTTTTTCATTTTGATGTAAGCTCCTTCCAAATCAGATTAAAATATTTGGTAAAATTAGGTGAACTTCGTGCGGCCAGAGGACTGTGCAGAGGGGCATCCAGTTCGAGGCGAATGGAGTAAATGCTGGAGATTGTCGCAGGGCGCGGAGTAAGAACAATCACACGGTCCGCGACACTAATTGCTTCACTGATGTCGTGTGTAACCAGTATTGCAGTAATATGTTCTTTTCGTATCAGTTTACAGATATCATCGGAAACTTTTAAACGGGTTTGATAATCAAGCGCAGAGAATGGCTCATCAAGAAGAAGGAGCTTCGGTTCTGTCATAAGTGTACGAATCAGAGCGGTCCGCTGCCGCATTCCGCCGGATAGTTCCTTAGGATGACTGTTTTCAAATTGGGACAGACCATAGAGATTTAGATATTCCTGTGCTTTAATTCGAGCGGTTTCAGAAAGATTATGTGTGACTTCCGGTCCAAGAAGGATGTTCTGACCGGTCGTCCGCCAGGGAAAAAGATGATCCTTTTGAAGCATGTAGCCGATCGAGGTACGTTTTTCTAAAATAGGGCTGCCTTCTAGAAGTATTTCTCCGGAAGAACAGGAAAGAAGACCGGAAATAAGTGAGAGCAGTGTTGATTTTCCACAGCCAGATGGACCAACAATAGCGATGAACTCACCCTCTGACATACTAAAACAGATATCACGGAGAGTAATTGTTTCACCGGAGGATGAATGATACGAGTGGGAAACATTGTTTACTATAAGAAAGGGATTCATATTCGGCTCACAGAAAAGCAATCTAGCTTATTATATTACGACGATTGAAATAATGTGCGGTTTATGTTATTCTGTCTGATAAGTAAATCTGTTATATGGTATTGTTTCCTGCAGTTATAAAGGATACAGAAGTGTTATATACAGACAAGTAAAAAACGAACGGAGATTATATATGAAACGGATCTTGATTGTTGCCGGCGGATGTTTTGTGATACTGATTGGGGCAATTGTATTTTTTTGTTCTTATAATTTTGATAAAATTAATTTTGGCAAAGAACTGCTGATGTATTCGGATGCAGGCAATCAGGAAAACAAAGTATTTATAATATATAATGGGGATACTACAGAAATTACCGGCTACAACAGGACAAGTCTTTATCAAACGCTTCTCCGTGGACAAAGTACGAGAAAACGCTGCTATATAGCGAAAAAAGAAAGTCTTCAGGAATTGGAGCTGCTGTTTGGCGATGAAGTAAGTGTTATTGTTAAAAGATTGTCGGAAGAGAATGATGAGGTTTTTATAATATACAGAAATTTAATTAAAAAACGAACAAAGTATTATACGGTTGACAGTGTAAAAACATGGGATAATCTGGTGATGGTTCTTGATAGACAGTTGGAGCAGCAGTAACAGAAGAATAATTATCAATGAAATAATAGTTTTTTTTTATTTTAATTGTCACAAAGTTACAAAATATAAAAATGAATAAACATACCACATTTAGCGTAAATATAAGTTTATAAAATGAGGCAGATATGGATAAGATACGTAAATATGCAGGAGATTATGAGACTGTAGTCACAGAAGTAAACAAAATAACAAAAAAAGAAATCAGATATATAGGGAAATGGTTTGTTCCGTCTGCTCCGGAAATAAAAAAGGCAGGCATCAGAAGATTATATATCACTGCGGCAGTTTTGATGATTATATTGTTTATCTGCTGCGGAATGATAAACAATGCCGGAAACCGTAATATCGTGCTTGCTTTTTTCTATGCGGCATCAATTTTTCCGGTGGCATATAATTTTCTTGGTATGATAACAGAAATCAAAACAGGAGAAAAAAGAACAAGAAGAGAAAAGGATCTGTCAGGCGGCAGAATGAAAATATCCTCCTATGCCGTTGTTGTGATGTACAGTATCGTGATGCTCAGTGAAATTGTTTCGTTGTTTCTGACAGAGGTTCAGATAAATCCTGTGAATGAAATGATGTATTTCTTTTTTATTATAGCGATGATATTTTGTGCGCTTCTTGTGATTAAGGTATGCAAATGCTATCCATACCAAGAGGAAGAAGCCAAAGATAAAAGTGCATAAAAATAAATAATATGTTAATTTTATTAATGCAGACAGCTGTATTTGCAGGCTTTGCGAAGAAATCCGTTCCGTTGACAGATATCACGATTTGTGGTATATTTCAAATGTTCATTGTCGTCTATTCGGCAAATTTACCATCATATCATATCAATTTTCGACAGACGAATGAACCTAGAAATAAAAAGGGAGGATTTAACATGAAACTTAACACAAAACGTTTCTTAGTCAGTGTAATTGTGTTAGCTATGATGTGTACCTGTTTTACTGCTTGTGGTAATAACGGTAACGCAGACGCTACCTCAACACCGGCTCCAACAGCAACAACAGCACCGACAACAGCGCCGACAGAAGCTGCTGCACCGACGGATGCCGCTGCTACAACAGCTCCGGAACCGACGAAAGCTGTTTCTCAGACCGAAACACCGCTGGTAGTTGGTTATTCACCGTTCAGCCAGAAGTTCAGCCCCTTCTATGCAGATACCGCATATGATCAGGATGTTGTCGGCATGACCCAGCTTGGTCTTATGACAACCGACAGAATGGGCGGAATCATTTATAATGCAATTGAAGGTGAAACCGTTAATTACAACGGAACCGATTATACTTATAACGGTATCGCCGATCTGAATGTAAGTTATGATGAATCAACTGATATTACAACCTACTCGGCAACAATCCGTGATGATGTTTATTTCAGCGACGGTGTTCAGATGACCGCTGATGATATCATTTTTACTTACTATGTATATCTGGATCCGAGTTATGTTGGCTCAACAACCCTTAGTTCCTATGACATTATTGGGTTAAAGGACTATCAGACACAGACGACATCTACGATTTATGCAAAATACCTTGAAATCGCAAATGCAATCTATACCGCTGGCAGAGATTACGAATGCACAGCAGCAGATATTTTTACTCAGGAGCAACAGGCTGATTTCTGGGCAAAGATTGATGCAGCATGGGCAACCCATACCGGTACTATTGTAAATTATGTTTGCAATAAGTATTCCTCTTATGCAGATGCAGGATACTGCGGAAGCTATACTTCTGCTGATCTTACAAACGAAGGCGTAAAGATCTGCTTTGGTATGGCTATGTGGGGATACGGCGGATTTGAGGATGACGGAACGACCTTTACCGCAGGTGTATCGGGTACAACCTTTGATACAGCAGCAGGAGTATTTCCGACACTTGCAGATTATGCTTATGAGGCAATGCTTGCATATAATGATGATCCGGTAGCTTATTATGATACAGAAACCGTTGGTGACGGAGAAGCTGATGTTCTCGGAAGTGCTACCGATTCCTTTATTTCCGAAAATGCAGCGAGTGAGCCTGAATTAGCAGGTGGTGTTCCGAACATTTCCGGTATCAAGAAGACCGGCGATTTCAGTATTGAAGTTAAAGTAAACGGCTATTCTGCACCGGCAGTTTATTCCATTCTTGGTATTTCTGTTGCACCGCTTCATTATTATGGTGATCTGAGTGCATATGATTATAACAATAATAAATTCGGTTTTGAATTCAATAATTTCAGCCTTACCACTGCACAGCAGACACAGCCTGTCGGAGCAGGTGCATATAAGTTTGTAAAGTATGAGAATAAGGTTGTTTATTTTGAAGCAAACGACAATTTCTATAAGGGCACTCCGATTGTTAAGTACATTCAGTTTAAGGAAGTAAACTCTGCAGAAATGGCAGCAGCAGTTCAATCCGGTACAGTAGATGCCGGTGAAATGACAGGATCAAAGATTAAGTTCGAAGAAGTACAGGGTTACAACTCGAACGGAGAAATCAGCGGTGATGTTATTACCACCAGTAAGGTTGATAATCTTGGTTACGGTTATGTCGGAATCAATGCTTCTAACGTAAACGTAAACGGAGAACCGGATTCAGAAGCTTCCAAGAACCTTCGTAAGGGTCTTGCAACTGTACTTGCAGTATATCGTGATATCGCATTCAATTCATATTACGGTGAAGCAGCAAGTGTTATTCAGTATCCTATTTCTAATACCTCATGGGCAGCACCTCAGGTTACCGATGAAGGATATAAGGTAGCATTTTCTGTTGATGTTGACGGAAAAGATATCTATACTTCGTCTATGACTGAGACTGATAAATATGAAGCAGCAATCAATGCAGCAATCGGTTATTTTAAGGCAGCAGGATATACCTTTGATGAAGCTACCGGTA
Source organism: uncultured Lachnospiraceae bacterium (assembly GCA_964602475.1). GTDB lineage: Bacteria > Bacillota > Clostridia > Lachnospirales > Lachnospiraceae > SZUA-448. The sequence continues at coordinate 49,828 of CAZRRN010000013.1, forward strand.
AATTTACCGCAGCTCCGGAAGGCGCGAAACTTTCTTACGAAGCATTGATTCCTGGCGATGGTACCGGCGATCATCCTTCCTTTGCGGTACTGACCGATGCATCGGCAGCGCTTGCAACGATTGGTATTACGTTGGTAGTAAATGATCTATCTGATTCTAAAATCCTTTGGGAGAAGCTTGATGCCAATGCACATGAAATCTGGTGTGCAGCATGGGGCTCCACAATTGATCCCGATATGTATCAGGTTTACCACAGCAGCAGTGTTGTAGGTGCAGGCGGATCGGAATCGAATCATTATCATATTACTGACAGCGAACTTGATGACTTGATTGTAAAAGCTCGTGAGAGTGACGATCAGAGCTATCGTAAGTCAGTATACAAAGAGTGTCTTGATATTATTGTTGACTGGGCAGTTGAAGTTCCTGCTTATCAGCGTCAGAACTGTATCATTTTCAGTTCACAGCGTATTGATACTGACACAATCACTCCTGATATTACCACTTTCTGGGGCTGGATGAATGATATTGAATTACTTGATATGAAATAAGACATACTAAAGTAACGAGATAGAGTTCTAAAGTAAGTGCAGAATTCTGAGCCTGCCGCGGCAGGCTCAGATTATCTGTAAATAATGCGAAAGGTAAGAACAGGGGAGTGTTATGTGGAAATTTGTATTAAAAAGATTACTACTGGGGTTATTTATCGTTATCTCCGGTTCCTTGGTAGTCTATGCAGTAATACGGTGTCTCCCAACCTCTTATGTGGAAGGTATTGCACGTCAGAGAGCGAGTAACCCGACCAGCACAAAGACCTATCAGGAATGGCTGGAGCAGCTAAATGAAGTATATCGTCTTAATGTAGGCGTACTTCGGGGGTTTGTTGGATGGCTATCGGATGCGGCACGAGGAAATTTCGGTGATTCGTGGAATTATGGTGTTCCGGTAGTTCAGAAATTTAAGGAAGTTATCTGGTGTTCTATTATTCTTAACATCATTACTCTGATAATTGAAGTCTGTCTTGGAATTCCGCTTGGAATTGTTGCTGCAAGAAAGCAGTACAGTAAGACAGATTATGCGGTAACGATATTTGCATTGATGGGAATATCCTTGCCATCTTTTTTCCTCGCTACCATATTAAAATACATTTTTTCAGCACAGCTTCAATGGCTTGACATTGCAGGGATTGTCGGAAGATATCATGATCAGCTGGATACGTGGGGAAAAATGCTTGATATTGGAAAACACCTGATCCTGCCGGTTGCGACACTTGGTATGCTGTCGATTGGCGGGCTGATGAGATATACAAGAACCAATATGCTGGAAGTATTGAATTCGGATTATATTCGTACTGCAAGAGCAAAAGGACTTCCGGAACGAAAGGTAATTAACAAGCATGCGTTCCGAAATACCTTAATACCTCTGGTTACTTATATGAGCTACCTACTTCCGAGTATGTTTGGTGGCTCTATGATTACCGAGACGCTGTTTGCGATTCCGGGAATTGGTTATACTTCTTACCAGGCTATTACAAGCGGTGATATTCCGTTTGCCATGTTTTATAATTTGTTTCTTTTGGTTCTGACTCAGGTCAGCTTGATTATTGCGGACATTATGTATGCGGTTGTTGACCCACGTGTCCGCGTGAATTAGGAGGTGCCCTGATGGCAGAAGAAAAGAAACAGCAGGAGAATATTGCTCTTGATGACGCGAGGCGTGTAAAGGTACTTTCACCCTCTATGCTGGTATTCAAAAGATTTATCAGAAACAGACTTGCAATTGTAGGTTTTATTATTCTGGTTGTAATGTTTGTATTTTCATTTGTCGGAGGACTGCTTTCTCCGTATTCACAGACTCAGGTATTTAAGAAGACGGAAGCCGTAAAGGTTGATTATGCTGGTGCTATCTATAATACAGAATTAAGATATATTGTTGAAGAAGGTATCAGCTTTCCAAATGCTGCACGATCGGAATTTATCCTTGCTAAGAACAGTGGAAAGCAGAGCTTTTCCTACGGAGATATGTCTTACTCCTACAGTGAAGAGGGAGAAAATTTTTACCGTATCTATTCTATGCAGGCGGTTGCCAAGGCGATGAATATTGCTAAAAGCTATGAATATACCGAACTGGAAGAGGGAAGGGTAACAGAAGATTTTAAAACAGCTTTCGAAACAGCAGTAAAAGAAGGAAATGTAAAATTTATAGCAGACAATGACGAATACGTTATTGAGCGTACAGGTAAGAGTTATGAAGTTTTTTCTCAAGAGGATATTGCGCTTGCTTCTCTTAGAGTATTTGATGCCTGTAACGCGGAAGATAACAATCTGATTCGAAGCTTTGAATTCCGTTATGTATGTGAAAAAGCAATTGCTGACAGTAAATCCTCCTTTGAACTAAACGGCGAAACGTATACATTAATCGCAGAGGCTGATGGAGTTGAGGTTTATCTGGCTGATGGGACAAAGTATGTGGGCATTTCAAATATCATTGTTAATCCGAATGCAAGTGATGTAACTCTTTCGTATGAATTTAAGGATGCTACAAGAGAAGCCATTGTTGCCAAACAAGATCGTTATGATTATGAAGGCGATACTTACTATATCAGTATTGTAAATGCAAACTACTACATTATGAATATTGCAGAAAGCATGCTGATTGACTCATATGCGGCACCTTCTGCAGAGCACTGGCTCGGACTTGACGGGAATGGAATGGATATGCTTACCCGTCTGATGTACGGAGGTCGTGTTTCTCTGATTATCGGTTTTGTTGTTATATTTATTGAAATGATTCTTGGAATTATTATCGGTGGTATTTCCGGTTATTTTGGTGACTGGGTTGATACTGCACTCATGCGCTTTGTTGATTTATTTAACAGTATTCCGTTCTGGCCGTTATGCTTAATTATGGGATCTGTTATGGATACTCTGGAAATTGCGTCTGGACTGCGTATCTTTATTCTGATGATTCTGCTGGGTGTTCTCGGATGGACCGGAATTGCCAGAGTTGTCAGAGGACAGATTCTTACCCTACGTGAGCAGGACTTCATGATTGCAACAGAAGCAACCGGAATCAGCGTATACCGAAGAATTTTTAAACACCTTGTACCGAACGTTATGCCGCTTTTGATTGTTCAGGCAACAATGGGACTCGGTGGTATTATTCTTACAGAAGCAACACTTAGCTTCTTAGGACTTGGCGTTAAGTACCCGCTTGCTTCCTGGGGCAATATAATTAATGCAGCAACAGATATTTATGTCATGAGAACCTATTGGTTTATTTGGGTTCCTGCCGGCCTGCTGATTCTGTTATCAGTACTTGGTTTTAATTTTGTCGGTGACGGTCTGCGTGACGCATTCGATCCGAAGATGAAGCGTTAAGAGGAAAATAGTGTGAAAGATGAACCTTTCACACGCAGCTTTGTGCCTGCGCGGTGCTTGACACAAAGTCTGTTTGCGCAAAAAGCTGCGCAGAAATGGAGATTAAGATGGCTAAAAAGATAGATGCAAATTATATCTCTGCGCGCGATTCCAGAAGGATTTCGAAGGAGAACCGGAGAATCACCGATGAGATAGAAAAAAGAAGAAAAAGAAAAAATGTTCCGGAATCAGAGTATTTAACTAAAATGCACAATCCGGACAATGTTGTGGAGTTTGATGATGTTCACACATATTTTTTTACCGATATTGGTACGGTAAAGGCGGTTGACGGAGTTACCTTCGATGTTCCAAAGGGCAAAACCGTTGGTATTGTAGGTGAATCAGGCTGCGGAAAATCTGTGACAAGTCTGTCTCTAATGCAGCTTGTTCAGCGTCCTCAGGGTCAGACTGTACAAGGGGAAATTCGTTTCGACTCGGGAGACAAGGTATATGATATTGTAAAAACTCCGACAGTGGTAATGCAGACGATTCGCGGTGGAAAGATTTCCATGATTTTTCAGGAACCGATGACAAGCCTGAATCCGATCTTCCGAATCGGAGACCAGTTAAACGAGGTACTGGAGCTGCATGAAAAGGGGATAAAGAAAGAAGACAGAAAGGCACATTCGGTTGATCTTCTGAAAATGGTAGGAATTGCGAACAGTGAGGGTGTATATTTCATGTTCCCGCATGAACTTTCCGGAGGAATGCGTCAACGTGTTATGATTGCTATGGCGCTTGCCTGTCATCCAAAGCTGATTATTGCGGATGAACCTACAACAGCGTTAGATGTAACAATTCAGGCACAGATTCTTGATTTACTCAGAAATTTGAAGGATAAGATTAACAGCAGTATAATGCTGATAACGCATGACCTTGGTGTGATTGCAGAAATGGCGGATTATGTTGTTGTCATGTATGCAGGTCGTGTGGTTGAAAAAGGAACGGTTGAAGATATATTTCTTCATCCGGCACATCCGTATACATTAGGATTAATGGAAAGTAAGCCTGCGGTGAATAAGCAGGTTGAGAGACTTTACAATATCCCCGGAAATGTACCGAATCCGGTAAATATGCCGAATTACTGTTATTTTAAGGATCGTTGTGCAAAATGCATCGATTGCTGTTCCGGACCATATCCGAAAGAAATCAGGCTTTCAGCAACGCATTCAACAGCCTGCTATCTGTATGAAGAAAAGGAGGCAGGAGATGGAAGCCAGAAATAAAAACGTGGTTGATACAACGGAGCAATTGGTTCATGATGACCGTTATGTTTTGGAAGTGAATAATTTAAAAAAATATTTTCCGATTCGCTCCGGCTTGATGCAGAATGTTGTCGGTTATGTCAAAGCAGTTGACGGAATCAGTTTCCGTATTGAACGTGGAACAACAATGGGTTTGGTTGGGGAATCCGGCTGTGGGAAGACAACGGTTGGAAAAACTGTTCTGTGTCTGAATGATAAGACAAGTGGAGATGTGCTTTTTAACGGAATTGACATTCATTCCTTAAGCCATGCCGAGTTGACGAAGTTGCGTCCTAAAATGCAGATGATTTTTCAGGATCCTTATTCCAGTCTTTCTCCGCGTCTTCCAATCGATGAAATCATTGGAGAAGCAGTGAAAGAGCACAATATTGTTTCGAAGAGCGAATATAATGATTATATTGACAGAATTATGAAGTCCTGTGGGCTGCAGCCATACCATAAAAACCGGTATCCACATGAATTTTCAGGAGGTCAGAGACAAAGAATCTGTATTGCCCGTGCTCTTGCATTGAATCCGGAATTCATTATCTGCGATGAACCGGTATCGGCACTGGATGTTTCCATTCAGGCGCAGATTATCAATCTGCTGATGGATCTGCAAAAGGAATTTAAGCTGGCGTATCTTTTTATTTCCCATGATCTTTCTGTGGTAGAACATATTTCTGATACTGTAGGAGTTATGTACCTTGGAAGTATGGTAGAATACGCTGACAAGAAGAGCATCTTTTCCAACCCGTTGCATCCGTATACAAAAGCCTTATTTAGTGCAATTCCTCTTCCTGATCCGACCATAAAAATGAATCGGATTATATTGGAGGGTAGTATTCCTTCACCGGCAAATCCACCGTCCGGATGCAAATTTCATACACGATGCAAGGATTGTATGGAGATCTGTAAGACAACGACACCGGAAGCAAAAGAAATGGAGCCAGGGCATACTGTATGCTGTCATCTGTACGATTAATCAGGCAACAGTACTCAATGAATCCGAATATATTTGGATGGAGTAAAATGGCAAAAAAGATTATTGTTAATGAAGAAGACGACGAAGATAATATAGTGATTGCCAACATGAATGTTGAAGGTATGCCTTGGTATCATAAGGAGGAGACAAAGAAAGAACCAACGAATACTTTGAATCCTCAGGAGCAGGCGAGCTGGAAGGATACCTTTTTTATCATGTTCGGTGCACTGAAAGCAGCACTTCTGATTGTTCTTATATTCAGTGCTGCACTGGTTTTATTTACATTATTTTGCACCAATATATGGTTGTAACAGATTAAAAAACCGACAATAGCCGCATGAACTGTGGCACTATGAATGGAGGATCAAATCATATGAAGATTAAAGCAATCATGATACCAAAGCATAAAATGTATATGATTACATTAAATGAATCAGTTCGTGAAGCGATACATATGATAGACGAACACAATATGCTGTCACTTCCGGTCATTGATAATGACAAATTCATTGGAGCTTTATCAAAACAGCATATTTATGAGACCTTTTTCAAGTCGGACGGAATTACAAGAGAGGACTTTCTAAATAAAAAGGTTTCGGAATTCATGCATACCAAGCTGGTCTTTGCCAAAGAAAATACAACAATAGAAAAGGCAGCGGAGATGTTTATTGCCTCCAAATTCCGCTTTATTCCCGTGTTGAATGAAAATGATGAGTTTACAGGAATAGTAACTCAACAGGCAGTTTTTAAGGAATATCAGAAGCTGTTCGGAAGCGGTTATCATACGCTGACAATTTGTTTCTATGATTATCAGGGAACACTTGCCAGACTGGCAACCATGATCGCGAAAGAAGGCGGGAATATAAAAAACTCTGTTGTAATCAATACAGATACAATGGGTTTACATGAATTATTCTTAAGAATCGAATGTGATGATTTTGAAAAGATTGTTACAGCGCTTGTAAAAGAAGGATATGATGTGAGACGCTGAATTAGTTTTAAGTTCTATCAGGGGTTATTATAGAAGCAGTCCGGAGGGTTCTTTTTCCGGACTGTTGTATTTTAAATGTATTATACAGAACAAACATTCGAAAAAGACTTGTCAAAATGAGAACGATGTGATATTATAATAACAAACATATGTTCGGACTTCGGAGGACAGGAATGATTATCAGTGAAGATATGACAATTGAACGAAAACTGACAATTCTGGCAGATGCCGCCAAGTATGATGTAGCATGCACATCCAGTGGAGTAGAGAGGAAGGGAAGAAGTGGGATGACAGGTAATTCTTCCGCCTGTGGAATCTGTCATACATTTGCAGCTGACGGACGATGTATTTCGCTGTTGAAGATACTTTATACCAATGAATGCATTTATGACTGTAAGTACTGCGCCAACCGCTCATCGAATGATACGGTAAGAGCTTCCTTTACTCCGGAAGAGTTATGTGAATTGACAATAGGTTTTTACAGACGGAATTATATTGAAGGATTGTTTTTAAGCTCTGGGATTCTTCATTCACCGAATGAAACAATGGAACAGATCTGCAAAGCGCTTCGTATGTTGAGAGAGCAGTATATGTTTAATGGATACATACACTGCAAAGCGATTCCCGGAGCTGATCCGTCCCTGATTGAGATGTGCGGCTGGTATGCAGACCGGATGAGTACAAATCTTGAATTACCAACCGCAGAAAGTCTACGTCAGCTTGCACCGCATAAAAGCAGAAAGAATATTCTTCTTCCGATTCGCCAGATTCAAGACGGAATTGCGGAAAGTCATGCATTGATTGGAATGTCTGGAGGAAATAAGGGAGCTTATTGGTATACCCAACAGCATTTAGAAGGAGATTACAGCGAATTTACCGGTGGTGTGAAGCAGGTAATGAAAGACCGGGAGCGTCTGGCGGCGAGAATTAATCAAAGGATGAATTCAGGACAAAGACGATTAGAACAGCCGGAGCAGGAGATCGAGCTTAGTAATGGTTCTGTTTCAACCATTCAGTTACCGGAACCTGCATATGCGGAACGTTTACGCTTTATGAATGAGATGACAGGAAAGCGGGGCTTTGTTCCTGCAGGGCAGAGTTCACAGATGATTGTCGGAGCAACTCCTGAAAGCGATCTTCAGATTATTAGTGTATCGGAAGCATTATATGAAAGATTTGATCTGAAACGAGTGTTTTATTCGGCTTTTGTACGTCTGAATGATGACAGTGCGCTTCCTGTCTTACCGGGTGGTCCCCCGCTTCTGCGAGAGCACCGTTTGTATCAGGCGGATTGGTTGCTTCGTTTTTACGGATTTCGTTCTGCAGAGCTACTGAGTGAACAGCGTCCTAATTTCAATATTTATCTGGATCCCAAATGCAATTGGGCATTAGGGCACCTTGAACAGTTTCCGATCGAAGTCAATACGGCAGATTATTTTACTCTTCTTCGTGTTCCAGGAATCGGTCCGAAATCAGCAAGAAGAATTGTTGCAGCCAGAAAATCTTCTGCCCTTGATTTTGATGACCTTAAGAAAATCGGTGTAGTCTTAAAGAGGGCTGTTTATTTTATAATGTGCCGTGGAAAGATGATTTACAGAAAAAGAATGGATGAGAATACAATTCTGAGTCGTCTGATTGGTGAAGAAGCAGGAACGTGCCGTCAGATTATTGATTCCGGTATGACATACCGGCAGCTCTCGCTCTTTGATACGATGTCAGATCCGAATCTGAATGGACAAAGAAAAATAGGAATAGGATAAGCATTTAGCATTCATAAATAAGAATACAAAGAAAGCTTCGGAAAGGAAAATAATGTTTATTTACCGATGTGAGGATAGTGTTGATGGAATCTTTACGGCCGTGTATGATGCATGGGCCTCAGGCTATGGGCTGAAAAATGTCCGAATTGAAGTAATCAATGGAAGAGATGATTATTATAACATGGAATTATTTGCAACTTACATTGATGTTACAGTACAAGAACAAAAAGCAGAAAAGGTTGCCTCATCCATTCAACGGAAGATATCGGAAGAAGCTTACCAAATGGTTCTTTATTCGGCACTTTCAGACAGCCCATGGAAAGCAGATTATATTCTACACTTTCTGGAACTTGGTTTTCGCTTCGGAGGGAATGTAATCCATCGACTGCAGGAAGAAGCGGTACGTGATATTTTTGAACTGAATCGATATGTGGGAAATGAGCTTCACTTATTCAAGGGCTTTTTGCGTTTTGAAGAGATAGAATCAGGGATCCTATTTGCAAAATATGAACCGAAAGCAGATTTAACGGGACTATTAATGACGCATTTTACTGATCGCTTTCCGGAAGAAAACCTTATAATTCTGGATGTCGTCAGAAAGAAAGCAGCATTTTATGAAACCGGAAAAGAATTTTTTGTTGCTCCGGTTCCGGAGGAATTTGTGTATATTTCAGATAAAGCAAACGAAGAAGAGGAAACCTATAAAAAATTGTGGAAGACCTATTTCCACAGCATTGCAATTGAAGCCAGAACTAATTATAAATTACAGCGTAACATGATTCGCTTGCACTTCAGAAAGCATGTTACTGAATTTATGACGTAATCACATAAAGTTCACAGGAACGACCATTTTTTAGAAGTTCTTTTTCAAGGTGCATACCAAGCTTTTTTGCGAGCTTAATTGAACGTGTATTTGTTTTGTCAATCAGAGCAACAACACGGGGAATGGTTAGTTCATGAAAAGCATATCGAAGGACTGCAGAGGTACATTCATAGGCATAACCGCATCCCCAGTGCTTTGTATCAAGAAGATAACCAAGCTCGATTTCAGAAACAGAATCAATGATATTATTCTGTATTCCACAGCGGCCGATTAATTCACCGTTGTCCTTTTGAAATACGCCCCAATAACCGTATCCGTAGAAGGCATATACATTTTTAATGTATGCTTTGTGTTTTTCAATTTCAAGTTCTAGATAATGATCAATATCGTCAATGAACTGTCGGACTTCGTCGGACTGATAGATTACATACATCTTTTTTATATCATCCACTGAAAGTTCACGAATGATCAATCGCTCAGTTTCACAGACAGTAACAGGTTCTCCGTTTAAATGCTGAAAGGTTTGTATAATGAATTTGGCATCCACCTCTTGAAATCCTTCGATAATATATTCAACATCACTCATATTCTGTTTTCCTGAATGGGGGTTAAAGAACCCAATTCTGGACATAGAGGCAGCGTTTGCAGCTGTAAGTCCGATGCAGGAATCTGAAATCACCAAACATTCTGCAGGTAAAACTCCCATTTTGGAAGCGCAGGAACAGAGAAGATCAGAAGCGGGAAGCGGATTTGTGACAGTATCTACGGAAGCAGTGGCAGATAAATAGGGATGGATATTAAGATATTTCAAGGCATTATGAATAAATTCTGCTGAAGAGGAAGAGACAACCCCTATTTTAATATTGTGAGTATCAAGATCCTTGATAAAAGGCAGAACATCAGGAATAATCGGAAACCCAGAATTCACAAGTAAATGATTACGAATTTCGGTATAGTCCTGTAATAGTTCATTTAATGATGCAGGAAGCCGGTAAATTCGCTTAATGGCTTCTAGCATCTGGGATTCTCGACTGTCAGAAAAGCTGAGACAAAAATCATCGGATAGATTTAAATCATAATGCTTCATGGTTTCTTTCATTGCAATTATACGAACCGGTTCAATGTCAAGAATAACACCATCCAAGTCAAGAATAACTGCTTTCAGCATAGCGCTTCCTCCTTAGTATAACATAGTGATTCAGTACTTTATTACAGTATACCACGTTTTTTTAATTAATCAAATAATTCAGTACACTG
>CAZRRN010000014.1:0-60059 GCA_964602475.1 uncultured Lachnospiraceae bacterium
AATCTTATGGTAAAATGAAATCGTAAACGATTTCAGACAAGTTGCGTTGCAACTTCTTATGGCGTGAATTTCGCGCCGCAATCTGAGTTATACAAAAAGCAAACAGAAATGAGGCATATATGCGTATATTGATTGTCGAAGATAATAAGCTGCTGGCAGAAACCCTTGCCGATCTTCTGGAAGAAAACAGTTATCTCGCAGATACGGCAAATGACGGAAATGCAGGACTGGATTACGCGCTCAGTAACATTTACGACGCAATTATCCTGGATGTCATGCTCCCAAGGATGAACGGTTATGAGCTTGTAAGACGACTGCGGGAACGCAACAATTCCACCCCGGTGCTGATGCTGACAGCGAAGTGTGATCTTGAAGACCGTGTTTTGGGACTTAATTTAGGAGCTGACTATTACTTGACAAAACCATTTGCCAATGCGGAGCTTCTCGCTTGTCTTAGAGCACTGACACGCCGCCACGAAGATATTCTTCCGGAAGAACTGACCTTCGGGGATCTTACCATGACACCATCCACCCGTGAGCTTTTCTGCGGTGCTAAATGCATTCCACTAAATGCAAAGGAACTTGAAATGCTTCGTCTGCTTTTTATTAATAAAAATAATTATACACCAAAGGAAACTCTTCTGACTAAACTATGGGGATATGATTCCGACGCGGTTGAAAATAATGTGGAAGCCTATGCTTCCTTTCTCCGTAAGAAACTTAGGATTCTTAATTCTGCTGTAAAGCTTACCGTAGTACGACGGATAGGATACCGTCTTGAAACTGAAAAGGATGAAAAATAAAATGGAAATAGTGCGAAGGATGAACCTTTCATACGCAGATTTATGCCTGTACGGTGCTTGGCACAAAGTCTGTTATGCGCAAAAGCCGCGCAGAAATGGAGAGTAAAATGATAAAAAAGCTGCGACTGAAAATAATTGTAATTATGATGACGGTCGTTCTTCTGTTTCTTGTATTTATCTTTGTTTCGCTCTATGTATCGACAGCAAGCAGTTACTCACGACGCAGCATAGAAAGCATGATGATGTCTGCCTCAGGACGTCCGAATGCGCCCGGATTTTCTCAGGTCATTATAGTGGAATGTAATCAAAGCTCCGTCACAGTTCTTAAAAATGACCTGGAATACATTGATCAGACCGAGATAGAAGAACTTATTTATCTTGCCGATGAAGACGGAGAACAAAGCGGACTGCTGCGTTCCCGGCGAATCCGTTATCTTCGGATGATACCGTTTGGTGAGACCAACCGCTATATATTTTCCGATGCCGGAGGAGAAATGCTCGCTCTTCGCACCCAGCTCTTCAATTCTCTTTTTATTGGCGGTACTGCACTTATTTTATTTTTGATCGCTAGCATCTTTTTATCAAAGCTTCTGGTGAAACCGGTGGAACGTGCCTGGGACAAGCAGCGGCGCTTCATTGCCGATGCTTCCCATGAATTGAAAACACCACTCACTGTAGCAATGTCAAATGTTGACATGCTGAATTCATCCTCAGATCTTACTTCGGACAAAAGTAAACGAAGACTTGATATCAGTACTCAGGAGCTGACCCATATGCAGACCTTGATTGAAAACCTGCTGACTCTGGCCCGGGCAGACAGCGGCACCATACAGACTGCCCACACTTTTGTCGATTTCAGCCATATCGCCTTAGACTGCGCTGCTGTTTTTGAGCCTGTAATATACGACAATGGAAAAAAACTTGATATTAGGATAGCAGACGGACTGAAGCTTTCCGGATCAGAAGATTCCCTGCGCCGTTTGACTGCAATTCTTCTTGACAATGCATGTAAATATGGAAAAGAAGGAAGTGTAATAAGTATCTGCGTAGAAAAAGAAAAACACGGTTCCCGGCAGAAACATTCCGAACGCATTCATCTTTCCGTATCCAATGAAGGACTTCCGATTTCTGAAAAACAGCTGTCTATGCTTTTCGAACGTTTTTACCGTGGAGACGATTCCCGAGGCGAAATACACGGTTATGGACTGGGACTGTCTATTGCAAAAAGCATCGTCGAAGAGCACCATGGTACAATCTGGGCAGAAAGTACTCCTGAAGGAGTGATAACCTTTCATGTATTGCTTTATTAGCCTTTCATTTTGGGTTGAAAAATCAAAGATGCAAGATAGCTGAAAATGAGTGCTGCCGAACATCCGGTTGCCCCGGCTCGAAATCCGCCGCTAAACAAACCCGTAAAGCCCTCCTCATCAATTGCCTCCTTCACACCCTTCATCAACGTATGCCCAAAACCAAGCAGAGGTACCGTTGCTCCGGTCTTTGCCCATTCTGCAAATGGTTCATACAGCCCGACTGCACTTAACACTGCTCCCAGCATTACCAGCCCTACCATGATTCGTCCGGGCATCAGCTTTGTATTATCCATCACAATCTGTACCAACGCACAGATTGCACCTCCTACAAGAAAAACAATGAGGTATTCCAGCATAGTAATCTCCATTCCCTGTTAAATTTCTTCTGCTTCCAAAACCACCGCATGAGCAATTCCCGGCACACTTTGTCCTTCATTAAAGCTGACGGTAGAGAGAAGTGCTCCTGTCGGTACAAATAATACACGTTTCCAAAGACCTGCCCGCATATTTCTCAGAATCAGAGCAGATAAAGTTACCGCACTGCAGCCACAGCCACTTCCTCCGGAATGTGTATCCTGTGTTTCGGCATCATAAATCTCGATACCGCAGTCCATATGGTTTTTACTTAAATCAACCTTCTTCTGGGCTACAAGCTCCTTTAGTATTTCAGATCCGACGTAACCCAGATCTCCGGTAATAATCTTGTCGTAATACTCCGGCTTTCTATTGAAGTCTGCCAGATTACATAAAATGCTGTCTGCCGCAGCCGGAGCCATTACTGCTCCCATATTCATCGAATCCTTCACTCCGTAATCCACTATTTTACCGATGGTACCCCCGCAGATAACAATCTCTCGCAGATTCTGACAAGAGATACAGCTCGCATTATCGGATTTTACTTTGTTTGTCTTAGAATTCCGCTCCAATCCTGATTCTATAATAACCGCACCACTTCCCGTAACAGTCCATGTCGCTGCCTGCGGACGCTGGTTCCCATAAGCAAGCGGAAAACGAAACTGCTTTTCTGCTCCGGCAAAATGGCTGGAGGTAATCGCCAGTGCACGTTTTGCATATCCTGCATCTGTAAGAATAGCAGAAAGCAGCAGGGATTCCCCCATTGTTGAACAAGCTCCGTATACTCCGAACATCGGTATTTCCAGTGTTTCGATTCCAAATGAGGTTGCAATCAGCTGTCCTAACAGATCACCTCCAACAAGAAAATCAATATCATCTTTCACAAGACCTGCTTTTTTTAAAACAAGCTCGTCCGTCTGCTTCATCATTCTGCTCTCGGCATCTTCCCAGCAATTACCGCCGAACATAGGATCCTGTCCGACGAAATCAAAAAATCCTCCGAGCGGTCCTTCTCCTTCTTTTTTACCGGCTACAGATGCAGCCGCAATGATTCGGGGACGCCCGGAGAAACAAATGCTTTGTTTTCCTATTTTCTTTGTGTTGTTCACTGTATCCTCCGCTATAGCATTCAAGCATTGTATAATCTGCTCTCGGAGAATAGTGTAACCATTTTTCATTTTTTCTTTCATACCACAATTTTACTGACACAAATAAAAGCAGATCCGGCACGATAAATTATAATCTTTGGTCAATCAAGTTAGTGCTTCGGCTTATTTTTAGAGTCAAATACCAGAAAAGCCGCTCCGACGGTAAACAAGCTCCATAAAACCACCAGCATTTCCGTTGAGACCATATTCTTCAGTATTTTGTCCAGACCCAGTACAAATACATATCCCACAATCATAAATATTCCGGTTAAAAAGGTTGCAGTAACTGCATCAAATCTCTTCCGGTGTGGTATGTTTTCTGTACTTTCTTTTACTCTCAGCTCTGTCATTGTAATCCCCATTTCTGCGCTACTTTTTGCGCATAATATACTTTGTATCAGGCAGCTCTTTTCTGCTTGCCAAGCCTGCGACCTTGTTCAACTTTTTCCCGCGTTTTTTGTATTTGCAGTTATTTTTGCCTAACGCCTTTCTACATTTTCATTATAGTAGCACAGCTGTCCAATAATCCGTACTGTAAAGATCTATACCGTACCTTACCATATCCACACCATATCTATTTTTATGCAATAAAAAACCAGATGCTGCGTTTCCGCCCGCATCTGGTTATCCCTGTGTGTACTTCCGTATTAGTCCAGATATGTTCCAACCGGTGAGGTATTGTACTGCTTTTTGATTTCGATTATAATTGAGCCGTCCGGCTGTTCCTGCTCATTTAATATCCGGTATTTACTCCCGGAATGATTAAGCTGCTTCTTGTACTTAGCCGCCTCTTCCTGAACACATTTTACAGCATAGTCATGACCATAGTCCTCCTTAAGCTGAAAATGCAGTGTCTGTGTGATACATGCTGCTTTAACACGTTTCATCTTTATCCTCATTTCTGCGCTGCTTTTTGCGTATAACAGACTTTGTGTCAAGCACCGCGCAGACACAAATCTGTGTGTGAAAGGTTCATCTTTCACACTACCATCTTCCGGATTTGAATTAAGAAGTGATACAGAATTAACGAATAAAAAAGACCCGGTTCCATCATGGTTCGACCGGAACAGATACAATGTTTACCCAGTGTCTACTAGATCCCTCTTGTATCTATTTTAGCATGTTAAAATTATTTTCGTAAGTTTTTTTTAAATTTTTGAAGAGTCTCCGAACAGTTTTGAGGAATGTTTTTTCAATGCTGCATGCAGAAAAAGTCCCAGAACCCCACAAGAAATCAGTTCACCTGCACCTATGGTGAGCATCAGCAGCCAGATTGGCCACGCATCACCGTAAACATACTTAATAATCCACGGAAGAATAATAATATTTGCCAGAATCGGCGGAAGCACAAACAGAAACCTACATTTTCTGAGGAGTCTGGTTCCGATTGCTCCAATCAGGGTGGCGGCTGTTCCAAAGATAATGTCCAGAATATCACAGCCGGTCAGAATATTTGCCATAAGACAGCCAATTGAAAGTCCCGGAATTGCCGCCGTTGTAAAGACAGGAAGAATTGTCAGCGCCTCCGCGACACGAACCTGTACCGCGCCGCTGGCACACCAACCAAAAACGAACGTCAGAACAACATAGAGCGCAGCAATGATTGCTCCCTGCGCCAGATAAAGCATACTTTTTTTCATTGGTTTTCCTATACAGACCTGTTTCGGCCTGCCTTTCCGTAGTTTTTATTTACGTGAGGATGGTTACGAACTCACGTTATAGCATAATACTCAATACTTTCTATAGTTCCCGCTCAATGCCAGAAAAGCAAAGAAATACAGACAGTTATCATAATAACGCCGCGTACCGGTACGCAGCGGAGTATTCCAGAAGCGTTCTACTGCACGGCGGGCATATCTTCCTTCTCCAGCAAGAGAACATGCAGCATTCGTTGCAATAATTGCAACCGGATGCAGTGCCGGCTGTGAAAGGACGGTTCCATCCGTTTCATAGATTCTAAGATCATTGTAATCTGCTTTTTCTTCAAAAAATGTCTGAATCCGGTCAGCACACTCGCACTGCCACGGATCAGCCGCATTCCAGCAGTAATCAAGACCGATGTTCAGTGCGACACGGTATGCATCGCTGTAGAACCAGTCATGCCGTCCTCCGAACATTTCAAAATGACTTTTATGCGGAGTTCCATCATAATTAGCATACTCAGCTGCCAGCCCTGTTACCGGATGACATGCCTTTTTGAGGTACTCTCTGCTCGCTGACGCAGCTTCACGCCAGAAGCTCCGGTCTTCTTCGTTGGCTTCCTCTGCAAATACCTCATAAAAATGAGGCAAATGATAGGAAGGATCACTCCAGTTACAGTTTGTGATAAATTTGATATACTTGTTCGACGGTTCCCACATCGGTTCCCCGACTCCGTCTTCCCCTTTATGAATACAGACAGACAGAAGCTTACGCGCTTGTCCGATATAATCAAAGATGCCTTCTTTGCTTCCCCAGCGATGATCTGCAAGTATCAGAGCCATTGCGAAGAATTCTTCTCCGTCCGGAGCCGGTCCTTCTGCATTAGACACCCCATCCCTGCCGCACGACCAGCGAAAATACCCTTTATTCCAGCCGCTTTCCATATACATATAGGTCATGGTCCATTTCCAGAGCCGGTCAAATTCTTCCTTTTTATTCATCTGTACGCACATCATCATTCCCGGTATCGGTAAGATAACCCATGTCATCACCGGCGGTATAATAAAACTTCTCTCCTTCTGCTCCATAAAAAATCGTCTGAAAAATGTTGTCAAGACGCTCCATAATCTCCGTCTCACTGTATCCGTATTCTGCAAATAAGTTGCGATATTGTTTCATTGGTCCGCCACCCGTCCTTTACGAAAGCTTTTCCGGTCGGAAGATTTTTTTACCGGATGATGATTCTTATACTTTCTATAAGTTAACAAATCTGTATCTTTCTTGTCAATGAAATGCTTAGATATGAGAGAAAGTCAGCAATGTTTGGGGATTCGTGACAGCTCACAGCCATGCTCCGAGAAAAGCGATCAGGGGTATTGTAAGCAGGGATAGAACCGTAGAAATTGAAATAACCTCGGAAGCGTAGGTCGGGTCATATCCGTATCGTACAGCGAATAACGAACTCACCGTTGCACACGGGCAGGAAATCTGCAGCAAAATCGCCATTCCGACCAATGACGGGATGTGAAACAGCTTAAGAATTAACAATGCAGCAAGCGGAAGCAGTAACAGGCGGAGTCCGGATACCAGCCAGACATTAATCCGCTTCAAAGCAGTCTTCAGTCTTGTTTTGGCAAGAAATGCCCCGATTACCAGCATCGCCATCGGTGTGTTAAGAGCTGCAATACCGGAAACCGTCGTTCCAATCAGAGATGGCAGTTTAATCCTGCAGAAAAAAAGAATCAGTCCGACTATCACGCCAAGAACCCCCGGATTCAGAACTGCTTTTTTCGCAATCAGTGATCTTTTATCTCCGGTAAATACAAAAACTCCGTGTGTCCAGTACAGAATACTGAATACTGCCAGATAAGCAGATCCAAGAAATACGCCTTCCGTGCCAAGCGCAGCAGACAGGAGAGGAAGTCCCATAAAACCACAATTTGAATATATAGAAGAAAAGATGTTAATTTTACGAAGTTCCTCCGACCGTTCCCTGCGAAAAATCAGAGTAACTACCGTGATCATCACCAGATGCAGAACGAGCGCCATTCCGGCAGACAGAAGAAATTTCTTCGCCATATCCGATGTATAATCCTGCTGGTACGCATTAATCAGCATACAGGGTGTTACAACGAAGAGAAGAATATCAGACATATTCTTGACTCCGGCATCCGTCAGGAGCTTAATTTTATAGCAAAAAAATCCAATAGCTATGATAATTACCATGATTGCAACCTGATTCGCAACCGCCAGTCCGATTTCCATGAAATTCTCCGTTTCAAAAGTTTCTTCCAACCGATTGTTTCGTTACTAAGATACACCGGTTGATTTTTTTATTTTTTTCATTATAATAAATAATAACGTACTCCATTAAAGCATGTTCCGATTCAAAAATCAATATCAACTTCGGTCAGTTAGGTTTTCTTTGGTTCATCCGTGATAAGTGAGGTTTCCATGTTTCGATTTTATTATGTTATATTTACAAGCTTGTTTTATGAGGTTTATTATTATTTTCGCATGAATTATATTATTGCTCATCCCGACCGCTACTCGGAAGATCAGAAATATTCCGTAGTGCGCAATGTAATCCGGATTCTAAAGATTTAGGGATGTATTTTTACAAAATCCCACGGTCTGGAGAATCTCCCGCAGGAAGGCGGTTATCTTCTTTGTCCGAATCATCAGGGAAAATACGATGCCCTTGGCATTATTTATACGCATAAAGAGCGCTGTTCCTTTGTTATTGATGCAGCCAAAGCAAATGCCCCCATTACCTACCAGGTATTCAAACTGACTAATAGTCTTGGTATGGAACTGGACAACATCCGCCAATCCATCGGTGTCATTCAGCAGGTTTCGGAACGGGTTCGCAGCGGAGAACGGATTATCATTTTCCCGGAGGGCGGATACGCCAAGAATCACAACTACATGCGTGATTTTAAGCCCGGGTGTTTTAAAAGTGCTCAGATGGCAAAGTGCCCGATTGTCCCGGTTGTCCTGGTGGATTCCTGGAAGGTCTTCAATCATTTTACATTCGGCGATGTACACACCAGAGTCTACTATCTGAAACCGATTTATTATAATGAATATAAGAATATGAATACAAGAGAGATATCCGAGCTTGTCAAAGGCCGGATTGAACATGAACTTGCAAAACACCGATAATATTATCAGCAGGGAGAAACCTTATGAGTAAAATAAAAGTATTTATTAACGGCGGCGAAGGTACCACCGGTCTTCGTATTCAGGAACGCTTTCTCAATCGTCCCGATATTGAGCTTATTCCGATTGATCCGGAGCTTCGTAAGGATCCGACTGAGATCGGAAGGAAAATGAATGAATCCGACATTACCTTCCTCTGTCTGCCCGATGCAGCAGCAAGAGAAGCGGTCTCATATGTTGAAAACCCAAATGTAAAAATCATTGACGGTTCTACAGCACACCGTACTGAACCCGGCTGGAATTACGGGTTCCCGGAGCTTTCCGAGCAGCATATGCAGGGGATTTCAAACGGAAAGCGAACCGCAGTTCCCGGATGCCATGCCAGCGGCTTTATTTCACTGGTTTATCCTCTGGTCAAGCATGGTCTGCTGTCACCCGACGTATTGCTCAGCTGCGTTTCCGTCACCGGTTACAGCGGTGCAGGTAAAAAAGCAATTGCCGTCTATGAAGACCACGAAAACCGTGCTGCAGGTTCCCAGCCGGATCCGCTCTGTTCTCCAAGACAGTACGCGCTGGCACAGCAGCATAAACACTTAAAAGAAATGAAATTTATTCCCGGACTGACTTACGAACCGGCTTTCCTGCCGTTGATTTCTGATTTTCACAGCGGAATGCTCGTATCGGTTCCTCTTCATACAACACAGCTGCTAAAATCCTGCTCTCTTCAGGGAATTCAGGAAATGTATGCAGAGCATTATGCAAGGAAACGTCTGATACGTGTTCTTCCCCTTAATGATGAACTGATTGAGGGTAATTTCATTCCCGCGAATACCGTTGCCGGCAGAGATGACATGGAAATCATGGTTTACGGAAATGACAACCGGATTATTGTCAGCTCACGCTTTGATAATCTGGGAAAGGGCGCTTCCGGTGCTGCAATCCAGTGTATGAATCTGATGATCGGTGTTCCGGAGGAAACCGGACTCAGCCTGTGACGATAATGTTTTTCAGCCAGCTAAAAATCCCGTATCCGGAGCACCGGATACGGGATTTTATATTCACCGGTCTCAGGAAGATCCGGCTTATTATGTATTATTTCAAGATTCTGAACTTACCGATTACCGGAAGTTCTTTTGCTTTTCCGTTGATTGCATTAATCAGACCGAGAACTGCAAGAACCGCAACTGCAAGCCATGCCACCCAGGGAATAATACCAATAAGGAAAATGATAATCTTTGTAAATGTATTATACGCAATTAATGCAATAATCATCTGAAGCACAGCAATAATACCGTTCACAATTCCTGCTGCAATCCACCCGATACATACTAAGATTCCTTGATTTGCATGGAAGCGTGCGAACTTTGACTTCGGTGCCGCAAAAATCGGAACAATGACAAGCAGACCGATGTAAGACAGAATCGCCATAATTTTGTTGGTCTCAATGTCTTCCTTCGTATAGTCGGAAGTCGTATCTGCAGTATTATTCAGCCCCTGAAGTTTTTCGGAAAACTCCTGTGCCGTCTGCTGAGCTGTTCCCTGCCCCTGCGGCGCTGCCTGCGATGCGGATGCCGCTGCCACGGTCTCTGCCGTTACAGCAGGCTCTGCTGCCGGTTCCTGAGCCAGTGCTGCTTCTGCCGCTGCCCCACATGCCGGACAGAATTTGGTTCCTTCTTCCATCTGTGCTCCACATTTACCACAAAATGCCATTACTATATCCTCCTTCTTATACGGCAGTTTTCTGCCGTTCACTCACTGAACTGTCAAATATCCTGTGTTTATTCTATAGGAATGCCGGTCAGATCATAACCCTCCATCAGGGATTCCATATCCAGTCCGTCCATTCCAAAACTACTGAGATCAAACTGGGTAAACTGGGAAATCAGATCCTTTATATTGGCAAGCTCTCCTAACTGACTTTGCACAAAGTCCAGCAGCCGGTTTAACGCCACTATAATAATAATACCAGAAACAACTGCAAATGCAACACCTATAATCAGCCAGATCAGCACTGCTCTTGCAAAACTTTTAATACTGTCATTTTTAGAAGAAAAGCACATTACAAGGCATGCAATCCATCCGATTACCGGTATTGCAAATAACAAAATCAGTCCAAAATATGTAAAGGTTCCGACCTTTGTGTTCATTTCTGTTACCGCCTGTGGTATCGGATAAACCGGCGGCTGGTTGTATGGCGGTACGGTTGTATACGGTTGTCTGTCATATTGCTGTCCCTGACTCCACTGCTGATCTGCTGCTGCATTCTGGTACCCCGCCTGCTGCCACTGCTGATCCGCTGCAGTATTCTGGTACCCCGCCTGCTGCCACTGTTGATCCGCTGCAGTATTCTGGTACCCCGCCTGCTGCCACTGTTGATCCGCTGCTGCATTCTGGCACCCCGCCTGCTGCGCCTGCGTATCTGCGCCTGTCTGTATCGGCTGCACTGCTTCTGTCATTCTCGCCCCGCAGGAAGTACAAAAAACGATTCCGTCCGCAACTTCCTTGCCACAATTCGTACAAAACCTTGTCACACTTTTCCCCCCCAGTCTGATGTCTCTGATCTCTGCTATCCATTCATGTTCCATTAATTAATTTAATGATACTTTAGACTCTATTATACATATTTTT
Organism: uncultured Lachnospiraceae bacterium; assembly: GCA_964602475.1. Lineage (GTDB taxonomy): Bacteria > Bacillota > Clostridia > Lachnospirales > Lachnospiraceae > SZUA-448. Next base: position 11,047 of record CAZRRN010000014.1, read on the forward strand.
TATAAATAATCTATAGAAAATAAATATTTTATTAAAAATCTCTCATCTGCTGTCTGCTTACAGCTGATGAGAGAAGCATTAATCTATACAGTCCTCACTGAACCAAGGTTAAAATCCAGTACCCGATCCCCAGCACCCAGCTAGTTAAGATTCCATATAGAATTACCGGACCGGCAATTGTGAAAATCTTGCAGCCGATTCCAAACACCTGGCCTTCCTTCTGGAACTCAATCGCCGGTGCTGCAACAGAATTCGCAAAACCGGTAATTGGTACAAGACTTCCGGCACCTGCATATTTTGCAAGCTTCTGGTAAAGATTGATTCCGGTTGCAAGAACCGCCAGAAAAACCAATGTTATTGTAGTACAAATCTGTGCCGTTTCCTTTTCGCATCCCCAGTGCAGGAACAGATTCGTACAGATTTGTCCAAAGACACAGATTAGTCCTCCCACAAGATATGCATATCCCAGATTGACCCATTTGTTGTGTACCGGAGTGACTGCTTTTACATAATCATTGTAAAGCTTGTCATGCTCCTGCTTTCCGGTGGTTCGTACAACTTCATTGGCTGATATTTTCTTTCCCATATCTACCCTCATTTCTGCGCGGTTTTTTGCGCATAACAGACTTTGTGTCAAGCACCGCGCAGGCACAAATCTGCGTGTGAAAGATTAATCTTTCATACAAATCATTTTTAACACTGCAGAATTATCTGTTCACCCACAGCTGCCACAATGCACCAAAACCTTTTCCAAGAGCAAATACCGTTACCAGTGCCCACAGTCCTGTCTTCATATGAAGACGATGTGTCAGAACCGGAATCGAATTAACAATCTCCGCCAGCGCAAGCGCAAGACTTCCCGCATAGATTCCTGAAAATAGACCAAACAGCGCCAGAATCCAGCCCCCAATCGGAAGCTGCGGGCGGTAAATCATCAACAGACTTCCTATGCCGCCACCAAGAACAATCATATCCTCATACAGCCACAGATATTTTACTGTTTTGGTACGAGCTACCATGCGGGTCACAACACCGATCATGACCATAAAAGCAAAAACTCCTGCTGCCACAAATACTCCGGCAGCCAGTCCGATCAGAGCAAGTAACATATTTTCAATCAATTGTTTTGTTCTCCCTTGATGCATTTTCAATGATTGCTTTGTTGACATTTTCCTCATAGACTCGAAGCTGCACCTGTAGCGGAGTCGGATCTGAGCTCATTTTTAAACGGGAAAAATGATTGAAGAAAAAAATTATACCAAGCGGCAGACCGACGGAATATGTGATTTCAATTATTCCGCTCTCCGTTCCTCCGCCAAATACCATATCTTCAAATAGTCGAAAGACCTCCGCAACCGCCACATCCTGATTAAAGGTCATAATGGTAAATGCAGAACCGAAGAATACCGCCAGACATACAAATGCTGTTTTTGCAAGTTCCAGCGCTTTGTTTTTACGCTTTGGCGGAATATATTCAACAATGAAATCCTCTTTACCGATATTGTTGAATTCCAGTTTCGGATGCTGTTTACTTAACAGCTCCAATACCTTCAGAACAGAAAAGATGTATTTTCTCTTTTCCTCCTTAGGTACCACCATTAACAGCTCATTGTTGAGCTGCTTTATCAGCTTCTGGTCTGTGCCGAACAACTGCACTACGTCTTCAATCAGAACCTTTTTCTTTGTCACAACGGTGCAAAGCTCAGCTTTTACATAGACAGTTATTGTTTTTGACTCCTCCATCCGTTCCTCGCTCCTTCTACGCTTATATCAGTGTTCCTTCCAGAGCCTCAGCGCTTCCCTGCAAAAAATAAATGCAGAGCAATGCTACAAGCGCAATCAGAAGAAGGACCGCTGTCCCGACAAGAATTCCTTTTCCTCTCATCTTTTTCCTCCTCATCTGAGATTAACTGCAATTGTATCATTAGTATTACGCATTTGATTTATTTTAAACAAAGAAATTCCTGTATTGATCTACAGGAATTTCTTCATATCTCATCAGCCAGTCAGCCGCCGTCATATTTTATCAGCCGGTCAGCCGCCGTCGCAGCTCAAGCAGGATTTTCTTCTCCATTCTGCTGACCTGAACCTGACTGATTCCAAGTCTGTATGCCACCTCAACCTGCGTTTTTTCTTCAAAATAACGGAGCTTGATTAGCTGTTGTTCCCGTTCTCCCATTTCATGCATAACCTCATTCAGCGCAATATGATTAATTAACCGTTCACTCTCATCCTCATCTTCTGCGATTTTGTCCATAAGAAGGACTGCTTTTCCGTCATTCTGATAAACGGTTTTACTGAGTGATTCCACCTCTGCACCTGATTCCATTGCCATAACAATCTCTTCCTCGGGAAGAACCATCTGTTCACATAGTTCCCTAAGCGTCGGCTCTCTTCCGAATTCAAGCTCCAGAAGCTCTCTTGCCTGGCGCACCTTAAATGCTGTTTCCTTCAGTGACCGGCTGACCTTAATCAACCCGTCATCCCGCAAAAAGCGTTTGATCTCTCCACTGATCATCGGAACAGCATACGTTGAAAAACGGACATCATAGGATAATTCAAATTTATCTACTGCCTTCATCAGACCGATGCATCCAATCTGAAATAAATCATCCGGCTCATATCCACGACCCATAAATCGTCGAACAATGCTCCAAATCAGTCCGACATTTTCGGTAATCACTCTGTTTCTTGCTGCTTTATCCCCTTGTTGTGACTGACGAATTAATTCAATCGTGTCCAATTTTTATCCCCCGATTTTCTTCGTCATACGGACACAGGTACCCTTTCCGGGTTCCGATACAACCTCCAGCTCGTCCGTAAATGCCTCCATAAATGCAAATCCCATTCCAGACCGCTCCCATTCCGGACGCGTCGTGTACATCGGTTCCATGGCTTTCTCAATATCTGCAATCCCCACCCCGTAATCACGAACCTCAACAACAATGCAGAATCCTTTGATTCTACAGGAAAGTTCAATTTTTCCGGGCCCATTCTCGTATCCATGAATCACTGCATTGGTGACTGCCTCGGACACTGCTGTTTTCAGATCTGACATTTCCTCGAGTGTAGGATCCAGACGGGTACAATACGCAGAGGTCACAATTCTGGCAAACTGTTCGTTCTGGGAACAGCTGTCAAATTCCATTTTAAAATACCCTTGGTCCATGTTCTTTTCTTCCTGCATGTTACTCTTCCCCCGTTCTTGTATTCAGCTTACGGATTGCAGTCTCAACACTGTCATACTTATCCATAATTCGGTAAAGACCCGAAACCAGCAGAATTCTGTCTACCTCACTGCCCACGCCGACTGCGGCAATCCTGCCGCCCGTAAAAATCACCTTCTTATATCTTCCCATAATTACCCCGATCCCGGAGCTGTCCATAAAATTAACTCCGGTAAAATCAAATACAACATTTCTTGCTCCGATCCGCTCAATTCTCCGATCTGCTTCCGTCCGTATCTGAATTGCATTGTGATGATCCACATCTCCGTGGAACCGGATTACCAAAGTCAAACCATATGCAGAATACTCTGCTGTCCCATCATGCTCCTCTTCTGTAATAAAATCCCTGTTCATGCTCGCCTCCGTTCTAAAGCACTGTTACCGGCGCTTCCTATGCTGTTTTTGAATCTGATTCTGTAAAGTTTCGCAAATTCGACCTTATACAAGATAATTCTCAGAAATAAAAAAACCGATCCACAGAAACTTTCTTCTGTAAATCGGTCTTGTTATCGATATGTACTGTACTATTCAGTTCCCTTAAGTGCTTTGATCCGGTCTGATGCATAACCGGATAAACTCGAGTCAGGACAGAGATTCAAAAGCATATCATAGTAATAAAGTGCTTTCTCCGTATTGTCGATTGCCTGATAGGCTCTTCCGGCATAATAAATCGGCCGGTCATAATCCGGGTCATAGGAAATGGACGCTTCAAGATACGGTATTGCATCTGTATAGCTCTTCTCATCATACAGTGTCTTCCCCTGTTTATATGTATACGATGCTGCATCCGGTAGAATACTGTCACACATTTTGGTATAATACTTCACTGCCTCTTCATTTTCGGTCTTTGAAATATCGACCGTAAGCAGTGCATCCGCAGCAGCAAGACACAGCGACTCATCCGCGGCGGTTCCCTTATCCTCCTTTAACTGTCGATCCACCATATAATCGGCATATCTGCAAACTGCCTCGAACAGATCGGTGAACAGCTGCATATGCTCCGGATTCTCATATGCCACATATTCAACCTTCGTTACTGCCTCTGACAGATCCCTCTGTAATTCCTCGTTTTCAATCTCAAGCGAAGCTATTTTGGTCTGTAGTGAATTAATCTGAGCAAGCTTCGAATTCAGGGTTTCACTGTAATCTACTTCCTCGGCAAGGTATTCCTGACGTATTTTGTCCTCTCTTGCAGGGACAATCATATAAAATACGACGGCAATTCCGATCAGAATTCCTGCAATCAGCCCAACAAAGGCCATGACATTCGGCTTTTCCTCCTGATACTCTTCTTCCTGATATGTAACCGGAGCTGCAGCCTGAAATGCTTCTGTTGCGGTATCGGTGGCTGTTTCATTCAATACCGCTCCGCCATACAGTGCTGTCTCGACTTCCTTCAGATATCGCAAGGCCACGATATTTGCAACATCAATCCGGAGAATTCGCTGTAATAGCTTTCGCGCTCGCTCAAGCTCATTATTTTTCATATACAGCAGTGATAGCAGCTGCATCGCCCGGATAAAACTCGGCTGTATGCCGATTACTTTTTTCAGCTGCAGAACCGCAAGGTCATCGGTTCCCTGATGTGCCGCTTCTACAGCAATATTATATTTACGGATTGCCTGATTCACCGCATCAAGCTTTACCGGGTTATTCTGTATTATCTCCATATAATAATCGGCTGCATTATCTTTTCCCTGAAAGTGCTTGCTGATTACCCATTCACTGATTGCTGCAACTGTTTCGCCCGTTTCAAAATATACCAGCCCAAGAAGATTTCTGGCATCTGTATTTCGTTTATACAGTTCAAGACTTCGTTTCAGGAGCACAATTGCTCCGGAAAGATTCCGGACCTTTGCACTTGCAAGTCCCCGGTTATAATACTGCATGGAAAGCCGAATCGCTTTTCTGTATAAAGTCAGATCATATCCGCAGGTTTCACAGAATGTCTTTTTGGGCGACACCGGGTTTTTGCATTCCGGACAAATCATTGGTATTCCTCCATACCGTGCATACTTACTGTTGATTCTCAGTATATTCCGTATTCTGCTGTTTTTTAATCATAATATCGACAATATCCCGTATATCTGTCATTTCGTTATTACCAATTGCTTCTTCCGCCTGGTCAACCTCAAGACAGGGCTGATACTTTGCAACCTCTTCATCAAAATTAATCATTCTGGTCTCCGTTTCAAAGCTTTTCAAATTTATACCTGTATTGTTGCAGGCATTTACATCGTCTTTACAGCATATAATTATTATACTTGTTTTTTTAAGCATTGCAACAAATTTTGCCTGCTAAAAAGCACTATTTAATGACAATAGTGCTTTTAATTAATTATGCCTGGATTCGATTTTTTTCCTTGATTCGCAATATGATGCTGTCAGGATCTGTCTGTATCTCGATTTTATCATTTTGAAATTCCGGAATGTCACGCACCGTAATGGTTGTTCCCACCGGAACTCCGTCAAGATCAACCGTGACCGTATCAATCAGATTCTCCGGTTCTGCTGCATGTGGAATTCTCATCTGAATCATCTCAAGTATACCCTGGACCTTATCTTTATTCAGCAGTATAACATCCGCAATACTGTTTGTTTTCTTTCCCGCATCCAGAACCTGAAAGGTGATATGAACAACCGTTCCATCCATTCCGTTGTATTCAATATCCTTTATCAGGGTATGATACACCGTCTGGTCGACCCGAATATCAAGCTTGCTTCCGTCTCTTTTACAGCGTTTGAGTTGGGCGGCTGTTGCTTGATCGATCTGAACGGAAAGAGATTCCGCCAGTCCGCCCCCACTGATTACACAGGGAATGATTCCCGCTCGTCTTAACTGCTTTCCTTTTACCTTTACATCCCGCATTTTTGCCTCAATAATATTTTTCATCGCTCCTCCTTAAATTTTATTCACCTTCACTGCCCGTAGCAGATAAAAAGTTTCTTTCATCTATCGCCCTGATTCTGGCTTTATATTCAATGTATTCATGAAGTGTAATCTCATAAAGGAAGCTTCTCTCATCTTCTTTGGTGCAGCTCATGCCACAGTGCAGTGCTGTACGAATTGAACGGATATTTTCTTTTCTTATACGGGCTGTAACATGTTCCATACGCAAATCAAAAAAAGCTTTGGATAAGGCAAGATCAAGTGCCTGTTCTCCATATCCATGACCCCATAGAATCCTTTCCCCTATGACATATACAACTTCGCAGCGGTGTTCTGACCGTTTTTGAACCTTAATAAATCCAATCGAATGATCGTTTCTGTCACAAATCATATAAAAATGTCCGTTCCGGTTAAAATAATAAGTAAACATTCCGATCGGAGAGTTATGAACAAGATGAAGTATCTCTTTCGATATTTCGTTCTGTTCATTCAGATATTGTGTAATCATTCGGTCATTCATCCATTCTGCCAGGCTATATCCATCCCGGGGTTGTATATCTGCGCGCAAAAAAACAGAAGCGGCTTCATTCATATCGCTTACCTCTCAGCAGTGAAATATTATAAAGCCCTTCTATTCAGACGGTTCTTTATTATGAAATTTTATAAATGCCGAAAATAGTTCTTCCTTATCAAGCAACTGTTACTATACTCTTTTTTCTGATACCTGTCAATAGTTATTGTTTGCAATTATAAATTTATTTCTTTTTTTGTCGTATATTTTTATTTCTGCGTTCCTATTTGTTTTACATTTTATGCGATTTTGTTCCATTTTATCGTAAAAGTTAAACGAAATTAGTTATTTTATCTGTTTATTATATAACAAAGTGTGCGTTTGCGCTTTTTTAGCGAAGTGCTTTTGTCCTTAGCATACTTTCTCGTAAAATAAAAAAGCGAAGAAAACCGGTCAGATTCTCTTCGCTTCGCTGTTATAAACTTATTTACTGCAGATGAGCCAGTCGCTCTTCCACCTGTTTCATCATATCCCGATACTTTATAAGCTTCGCTTTTTCTTCCGCAAGCTTGGCTTCCGGTGCTTTACTCACAAAGCTTTCATTTGCAAGCATTCCGCTTACACGGGCAAGTTCCTTTGTAAGACGATCCTTCTCCTTCTGCAGACGTTCAATTTCCTTGTCAAGATCAACAAGATCCGTAAACGGCATATAAATAGTTGCATTCGGTATCACTGCCGAGACTGCGTCTTCATCAACTCCGGTCTTATCGGACTGAATCCGAATCTCTGATGCAAATGCAAGTGCAGCAAAGAATACCTTACTGTGTTCAAACGAATTACGAATGTCTTCCCTGTCAGATACCAGAATTATATTTGCTTTTCTGCTTGGCGGTACATTCATCCCTGTCCGTACAGCACGAACCGCTTTTACCGCTTCTTTGATGAGCTCAATGTCCTTCTCTTCCGTCGCATAATTTCTCTTATCCTCCCATATCGGCCAGGAGGAAATCATAATGGATTCATTGTCAGCGAGTGTTCCTTCTGCTTCCTTCAAAGTACAGAAGATTTCCTCGGTGATGAAAGGCATATATGGGTGCAGGAGCTTAAGTGCATCGGTCAGAACCGTACGCAGAGTCCACATAGCTGCTTTTTTTGTTTCACTCTCTGTTCCGTACAGACGAGGCTTTACCATTTCGATATACCAGTCGCAGAATTCTTCCCAGATAAAATCATAAATCTTCTGTGCAGCAATTCCCATCTCAAACTTCTCAAGATTCTCGGTAACATCACGGATCAGACCGTTCATTCTGGACAGAATCCATTTATCTGCTGCCATCAGTGTTGTCTCATCAATTCCGGAACAGATGGCATCTACTCCGATCTGGTCAATGTTCATCAGGATAAAGCGACTCGCATTCCATACTTTATTGGCAAAATTCCGGCTTGCTTCAACTCTCTCCCAATAGAACCGCATGTCATTTCCGGGCGCATTTCCGGTAATCAGTGTAAAACGGAGTGCATCCGCCCCGTATTTATCAATCACCTCCAGTGGATCAATCCCGTTTCCTAGGGATTTACTCATCTTGCGTCCCTTATCATCCCGAACCAGCCCATGGAACATTACTGTTTTAAACGGTCTCTCTCCCATCTGTTCATATCCGGAAAAGATCATACGGATAACCCAAAAGAAAATGATGTCATATCCGGTTACAAGAACGTCTGTCGGATAGAAATACTTCAAATCCTCGGTCTGCTCCGGCCAGCCAAGTGTTGAGAATGGCCAGAGTGCAGAACTGAACCATGTGTCCAGTGTATCCGGATCCTGTATCATATGTTCGCATCCGCATTTCGGACATTTCCCGGGTGCAGCAGCAGATACTATGGTTTCACCGCACTTTTCACAATAGTACGCAGGAATCCGGTGTCCCCACCAGAGCTGTCTCGAAATACACCAGTCACGGATGTTATCGGTCCAGTTATAATAGATTTTATCCATTCGTTCCGGAACAAGCTTGATATCTCCGGTCTTTACTGCTTCCGCTGCCGGTTTGATCAGCTCGTCCATTTTTACAAACCACTGCTTTTTAATCAACGGTTCAACTGTAGTTTTACAGCGGTCATGCGTACCGACATTGTGAGTATAGTCTTCGATTTTTACCAGAAGACCCATCTCATCCAGTTCCTGAACAATCTGCTTTCTTGCTTCATAGCGATCCATCCCTTCAAACTTTCCACCGTTCGCATTGATGGTCGCGTCATCGTTCATGATATTAATTTCCGGCAGATTATGGCGCTTTCCAACTTCAAAATCATTCGGGTCATGCGCCGGTGTAATCTTTACAACACCGGTTCCGAAATCCTTTTCTACATAGTTATCCGCAATAATCGGAATCTCACGGTTTACAAATGGAAGCATTACTGTCTTTCCGACCAGATGAGTATAACGTTCATCCTCTGGGTGAACAGCAACCGCAGTATCTCCCAGCATGGTTTCGGGACGCGTGGTTGCAAACTGAATAAATTCGTCTGTTCCGACAACCGGATACTTGATATGCCAGAAATGTCCCGCCTGCTCTTCATATTCTACCTCGGCGTCCGAAATGGAGGTATGGCATACCGGACACCAGTTGATAATCCGCGAGCCTTTATAGATCATTTTCTTGTTGTATAATTTGATAAATACATCCGTTACCGCCTTTGAGCATCCTTCATCCATTGTAAAACGTTCACGGTCCCAGTCGCAGGAAGCACCCATCTTCTTGAACTGTTCGATGATTCTTCCGCCATATTCCTTCTTCCACTCCCATGCACGATCCAGAAACTGTTCCCGGGTCAGGTCGTTCTTATCGATTCCTTCTGTCTTCAGCTTCTCGATAATCCGAACCTCAGTCGCAATACTTGCATGGTCGGTTCCCGGCTGCCAGAGTGCATTAAAGCCCTGCATTCTCTTAAACCGGATCAGAATATCCTGCATGGTTCCGTCAAGTGCATGTCCGCAGTGCAGCTGACCGGTGATGTTCGGCGGCGGCATCACGATGGTAAACGGAGTTCTTCTGTAGTCAACCTCCGCATGAAAGTACTTTTTCTGCATCCATTTGTCATACAGTCTGTCTTCGATATCCTTGGGATTATAAGTCTTTGCCAGTTCTTTTTTTTCGCTCATTGTGTCCTCCGTTTCATGTTGTTCAAAATATTAGTTAACGTGTGCCTGTGCGTTGCTTGTCACAATGTCTGTAATGTGCTTTTTTAGCGGAAGCTTTTTAAAAGATAAAAAAAGTTCCTCTGCCCTGTAAGGGCGAAGAACCGCGGTACCACCTTATTCACAGCATATGACTGCTGCCTCCTTCCGTGCTTCCAATAAAGCACTCGCCTGTAACGGGACTTCCCGTTGTATCCTACACAGCTGCTGCTTTCAGATACACAGTTCAGGAGCTACCTTCAATCGTGTCGTACCGAACCGCTCTTTCAGCAGGAATACCTTTTCGTCTTCCTAAGCAGTTTCTCTGACGGTGTCAGCGACCTAATCCTCTCCATCATAACCTTTGACATATTGACATGAATTTCTGCCGGATTGTACAGTAAATTCAAATTCTCGATAAAATATATTTCATATAATATGCGAGACCCCTTCAATTGTCAAGCTTTTTTTATGCTTCTATCGCTCCCTGCCTTTGGAACCGGGTGCTCGTTCCGGCTGTTGATGCTCCGGCTGTTGATGTTCCCGTGTTTTGGATTCGGCTCGTAGAGATCTGGAAGCTGAGGTCTTTTTTTCTTCCCCTTGCAGCTCCTTGAAACCACCTTCCATTTTCATTCTGGAAGCAGCCGCTTTTTGCTTTGCGATTGCCGCATCGGTAGTGATTACCGAATTCTGCTGTATAGTAAATCTTGCTTTCAGTGTCGACAAAGCGGTGTCTGTTTTTCGTGATTCAATATAATCCGGTGTGTTGATACGGGTATTGTATACCTTCATACAGGAAGGATGCCGGATTCTATCAATAAAGCCCGGTTTCTTTTCTTCCTCACAATACTTAGCTCCCAGAATATCCTTTCCCGTCAGACGAGACAGCGGCGACTGTGAAGAACAAAGTTCCCCGTCTCTGGTCTGAAAAGCCAGTCCGGTTTTATTCTGTCCGCTCAATGCTTCGATAAATTCCTGTGCAATCCCAGACAGCTTTCCGTTCTTTCCTTGCGGCCACGACTCCATGTGATAGGGTTTTCCGTCTGCCGTTCTCATTGCTGCCGCCAAATCATCCACGCACTTCTCGGTCGGAAGTCCGTCCGGTCCCATTTCAACATCACAGATTTTCATGGTTTTGGCAAACAGTACAAGAAACGCAGCCGGTCCTGAAGCTTCATTTCCCGCCCTTCCGCTGGGTTCAAGCTTAAGCTTGTAAGCGACATTATAGTCATGAAGTCTGTTTTGATCGTGCTGAATATATTCACGAACCGTAGAGGTAATCAGGTTCTTAAAGCCGTTATCTTCTCCCATGCCAAAAATGGATGTAAAGTGCGTTGCTTCAGCATCGGCTTCTTTCTTCTCGGCATTGAGCCGTGCTTTTTGTCTCTCTTCTTCTGCACGCTCTGCTTCAAGTACGGATTTACGTCCTGCTTCTGCAGCTCGTATAGTCTGCAGTGCATAGTTCCTTTTTATAAAGCGCAGATACCCATCCGCTTTACGAGAAGCAATGTACTCAGGCATTGCTGATACCAGCTTGTAGTGATTTTCTGCTCCGGGAGACCTGTGCCGTTCAATCATCCCCGGCTTCTGTTCCTGTTTTCGATAATCAGAACCGACAAGATCCTGTGGTGTTATTGTCTGCAATGGGGTCTCTACCGAGCAGAACTGTCCGTTTTCCGACCGGAATACAAGTCCTTTGGGATTCACTCCACTGATAGATTCAAGGAATTCCTGTGCCATCCCGGTCAGCATGCCTTTCCTGTCCGAAGGCCAATATGAATCAAGACGATACCGGTCGCCGCCTGCTGTCCGCATTGCATTTGCCAGATTATATACCGTTTCTTCCGTCGGAAGCCCGTCCGGTTCCATTTTAACATCACAGATATCCATTGATTTTGCAAAGGAAAGTAAAAGTGCAACGGGCATTGATTCCATATTTCTCGGTGTTCCGTCCGGGTTTAGTCCAAGCTTTGCAATCACGTTATGATCGTGGACTCTTGCTCCTCCCTGTTTTATAAAGCTTACTACTGTTTCCTTAACCATGATCTGCATACCGTCACCGTCCGGCATTTTCATGACAGGCATTTTTGCTTTATATTCTTCTTGCGGCATCCTTAAGTTCCTCCCCTCACCAATCGTCGGTTTACTGTTTTATGAATACTACTTTATCATACTATAGGAAAAACGACTTATTTTATCAAAAATAACACTAATCCTCGCAAATCTTGTATTTTAACATCATTTTTTTAATGTCCTCCTCATACTGCGGAAAATAATCTCTCAAGCCTACCAGCTCTGAATCAGCCAGCTCAAAGTGCTTGCTTAGATAATCCATCCGGTCATGTACCGCACGCCGCCGTTCATTCAGATGATGCCTTACCTCAACCATTTCCTTTTTACTTAAGATTGCTTCCGGCTGATAAATCCAAACCTCTGCATCTCTGATGTCAAATCTCTGCAGACAGGCAATCAGCGACTTATTATAGTTTTCCAGAAGTTCGGTGTTCTTTCTGTATCGTTCCCGGTCACTTTTCACCTTGAGATATTGATCCCAGAGATAGGAAAGCTCATAACGGCTGTTTATCCCGTATTTTTCATACACATAGTCAATGGCATTTGTGCTGTTGACATATTTTATCTTTACCTTGTTCATCAGAAAAATAGCTTTATTCGTCTTCGCTTCTGCTGTTGCAATCGAATAACGTGCTTTTCTGATGCTGCTGATAATATAAGCAGCAAGTGCAAGCGCCAGAATTCCGGTTAATAGAAAAGCCATGGTAAGATCAGTTCCAAGAAGATTGGACAGATAAAATAAAACCATGAACAGCAGACAGATCATTGCAACGGAAATTACAGAAAGATTCTTTAAGAATTTCAGTCTTCCGTTCTCCTGTTCCTTTTCATATGCAAGCGCACCCTTCTCTCCTTCAAGCTGTCGGATATCCTCATTTACCGTATCCCGATACTGTTCCTGCTGTTCCAGATTTTTTAGTGCTTCCGGTACTTCGTCCTCGTATCGTTCCATCTGTCGGAACTGAACCGGTGTAATCCGCTCACGTTCACTCTCCTGATATCTGACCCGTTCATCATTCAGGGTAACCATCGCTCGTGCAATCTCTTCCAATTCCTTATGCTGTTCGGCAGGCAGCTCGTCAACCTTCTGAAGATCAGCCAGATAGGAATTCACTGCGTCATATTCATGCTTCACAGTTTCGAGACGGTCTTTTGCATCCACATATTGTTCGCAGCATTCCTTACAGCGGTCCTTGAAATCTTCAAATCCTACCTGCCCGTTTTTCATTTTGCTGCGCGCCATAGCTTCTCCGATTGTCATCCAATCGAAGCGGACAATTTCATCTTCTTTCTTTTTTCTTCGTCTGAAAAGCCCCATTATCCGTTCTCCGCTCTGTATTTATTTTTCAGCCGGTCAATCAGCTCCTCTGCGGCTTTATAATACTCCGCAATTCTGCCATCCTCCCGCATTTCTTTCAGCTTGCTTACCTCATGGGCATCATACGTGTTTTCTTCGGTATCCGAAACAAAATACAGTTCATTCTCCATCTGCTCTGTCAGAATCCGGTTTTCACTTAGGTGGTTCATTTCCGACTCAAACTTTGCTTCCTGTTTTCCGAATTTAAGTGCATAAATATATTCCTTCAGCGATTCCGGATTCCCGTTCCGTTCATAGGCATCATGGAATTCCTCTGCTGCGGTAATAAATGCCCCGGCTTTCACATGCAAAAGAGCCATATTATGCATAATATTCCCGTACTCTGTCTGGTTCAGCTCCGCTGAATCTCTGGAATGAAGAATATCACGGTAGCCTTTCATTGCATCTTTGTATTTTCCCTCTGCAAGCGAATGATCCGCATTCCTTTTTTTTCTCTGCAGAGGTGTCATATTGTTCAGAAAATCAAGCTCAGTCAAAAGCTGTTTGATTTCCTCCTCCTCATAATAATCTGCACTGCAAAGAATCGTGACAATAATATCTTTTATTCCGGCATGTGTGGATAACAGCCGATCCAGCTGGTGCGCCCGCTCGACAAGTCCTATCTCATCTCGCAGAAAAATGACCAGCTCCGGACTAATCAGTTCCTCTCCTACCGTTTCAATATTATGATAAATATAGTAGCAGAGCTCTTCAATCGTATAAACCCGGGCTCCGGAAGACGGGAAATAATACGGATGCTCTGCCTGTTTTCCGGCACATAAAATCAGTTTTCCCATACCGCCTTACTTTTCCTCCCCCTTTATTGTGTCAGCTTCAAAATCTGTTCCCACACCCGGCAGCTGTTCGGATAAAATTCGCCAAATCCGGTGTCCTTCAGTTTTACAACCGCCGTCTCCCTGTCAATAAATGAAAGCTTCAGCTCCAGCCGGACGGATTTATTTTCCCGCCGGATTGGTCCCTCCAGTGTTACAATTTCCTGTATCGGCGACTTACTTACAGGATTACTTACGACAAACTCCAGCTCCGTCGTATCATCCATAATCAACGAGCAGGTAGTTCCTCCGGTTTTCCAGAGATCTCCCGCCGTCACCAGCGGAAGCAGTGTCATTTCAGAATCATGGTATACCTTCAGTGAAATATCAAATATCACCATGTCTTCTGTAAGAAACAGATATTTTTCCAGACCACCCTGCTGAATGGCTCGCGCCGCGTAACAGGCTCCCTTTGTATAAAGATTCTGTCCTTTGAATACACGTCTTCCCATACAAAGTCCGCGGAGTACAGAATCCGACCAGCTTCCATCAAATCCACGTCCCGCAAAGAATAACGAAGTCAGTATTTTCTTATGAAGTGTCAGTCCTGCTATAGCCTCCAGCTGGTGCGTCAGCCGTTCAATCGGCTTCTGGGTCAACATCTCATAGGATATGCTGTCCGAAAGATCCGCAACTTCCGCCACCACCGCATTTGGTATGCTTTTTCCTCCAAAGTTTAGCTGACAGTACCTTAAACCGTCCTGGCTATAGTCAAACAAAGCTACATCATTGACCCAAAGTTCCCCCGGCTGGTTGACAATATAGTACATAAAGCTCATGGTGTGACTGATAATCCGTACTCTGTCCTTCTGCATTCCAAGCGTCTCAAGGATCAGATATAAACGGTTCTCTGTCTCAAATGATAAATGCTCCGGAGTAAGAACCAGTTTCAGAATACTGTTGTTCTGAAATCTCTGCCGTATAATTCCAAGCACCTTTCGGAAGAATTTCTCAAGGAGTGTCTCAGCCGAGAGGACGCTTCCATAAATTGTTACTGTTTCCTGCCGTTCCAGTTTGTCAAGAAGCCCCTCGATATACTCCCCACCCTGACGGTCTCTACAGCGCTCTGCTTCTTCTCCGATCAGCCATTCCTTCGTTGTCTCCCTTACGCATACTGCCGTGGGAATCAGGTATTTTGTCTTATCCGGAGTAATACAGACGGATTCCGGTTCATTTGAATTCTTCTGAAGGCAGCTGATTTGTGAATAATCATTGCAAAGATCAAAGCCTATAATCAGTGTACGCTCTTCATCCATCTGCTTCCTCCTTTCCAAATTCTGCTGTATCGTTACAACGGACGAAACAGCTGTGATATTGCATAATCAGTCTTAACATAGTTTTCTATCAGCTTCAGTGCCGTCTTTTCGTCCTGCATTTCCCTTGCCGTTATAATCAGATTTAGCTGATAATACTTTGTATCCTCTCCTCCGGTTTGTTCCAGCGCCAGCCTTACCTCTTTGCTCTCCGTAATTGTTTCTGTTCCGTCCTGAATCTCTGTAATATAATACTGAAGAGTCTCATTACAGAAGAGAACAAATTCCTTTACAAAGATTCCATAACAGACATCCGCCATTTCCTCCGATCGATATCCCGTTCCGTTCCGTTCATCTTCAAAGGAATAATGAATTACTACCTTACAGTTCGGATCTGTCCGATATTCCACAAAATATTTATCATATATCGTCTGCGGTATCCGCATGGAATTCTTGAACTCTTTGAAAAACGGAAGAATGATTCCCTTCTGTTCAAAGCGGTACAGATGATAGTCTACAAAATTAACCTCTGCGTCATTCAGCTGTTCCTTTGTGGAATACCATTTGATAATTGCCAGAAGACAGACATCATTCTCCTCATATCCTGTCTCCCGCCGCATAATATCAAATATCTCCTGCTCCACCAGCCGGTCGTTCAGCAGATATTTATACGCATAGTAAGACAAAAATGCACGAATCAGCTTCCGGTTCGTCCCGCCTCGGTAGTAATTGCTGAATACTGCCTTGGCATTACTGATGTAGCTTTCCGCAAACAGCATCTGTCCAAGCAGACGCTCCTCCAGATCAACCGTATCTATTTCAAAGGTTCTTGCACTCTTCCATACCTCGTACATCTCCATCGTTGTACCATAAAAATAATCTGTCAGATAACCGAGAATCGTCTCATCGTATTTTCCGGCCTGAAATACATAATGACATGCTGCTACAAGCACTTCAACCTTCTCCATTCCGCCTGCATTAAGCAGCAGTCTGGAACAGAGTTTCATCAGACGTTTTACATCAATCCCTTCAAACCCATATTCATCCATTGCCTGAAGTGCAACATTATACAGGTCGCGGATAATCATATATTCTATGATCTTTATGCGTTCCTGCCGTTCCATCGCTTTTAAGTCAACCTGCAACAGATAACTTTCAAGCAGCTCACCTTCATAATTCTCATAATAGTAGTTAATCAGTGAGCCAATATATTCGCGAACATATTCCGGGTTTAAATTCGGAATCCGGGCAACCCTCTTTCTCAGCTCGACTGCAGCTTCATCAAACTTTTGATAATACTGCGCCTTTTCTGCCAGATTAAGCAGAAGGTGCGGATTATCATCGGAAAGTTCACAGCAGTGTTCCAGCATGCTCTCCAGATGAACCAGTTTGTTCAGAGTATAATCTATCGTTGATAAATAACGTTTTCCTTCTGCATCTGTCAGTAAAACCTCTGCATTTTCCGTATATAATTCAATCTCAGCCCGACCGTCCTTAAGCAGAACCGTTACATCACTGTCAACCTCTTTATGCGCACAACAGACTCCTGTAATTCCTGGATTCCGGCACTCAATCTCGTAATAAAAACAGATTCCCGGAATCTGCTCCGCAAGTCTGACAGTCAATGGTATACGCGGCAGTATATCATCATAAAGAACCGCCAGATTTCGGTCAATGCGTCCTTCCTCCAACATTTGCAGAACAAAGGTCTGAATGTCGTTCTCATAGCTCTTCAGAATAAACGCATACTCTTCCCGATGCTTCACGATATTGGCATAAAGATATCCTTTCGTCTCCACCGGCAGCTCACAGTTATACGCAAAATAAGTCAGTGCGGAATGTTCCAGAAGCTCTTCTGTATCCTCTGCTGACATCAGATAATATTCTTGTATTCCGACCGTTTTTACCTGTTCCCGAATACCCTTTGCATACCACTCGTGCACCCCCGGATTACGGCGGCTGCCAAGAATCAGAAGGTGACAAATACCTGACAGGGTTTCTTTTTCGTGAAAATACTCATAGCCCATCTGTAAAAGCCGAAGCAGAAGCGTATTGAATTCGGTTTCCTGCAGCACAAGATAATTCAGCCGCATCATCGTCTCTTTTGACAGAAACTGATGCCGGATGGAAAAGTGCAGAATCTGGAGCTCAAACAGTTTCAGTTCTCTTAGCTCCTCCGGTGCTTCATTCAAGGTAAAGGCAGCTTCGTAATACAGTACCGGACTCGTTCCTCCCTGACAGAACTGTTTTTTTATTTCTTCCATACGAAGCTGTGGGGAATTAATCAACGATTTATCAATATAGATAAGAAACCACAGCAGCTGCCAGTATTCCGGGTATTGAAGCCGCAGATTCCCGATTTCCCTGCAGGCGCTTTCCGTAACTTCTGTCTGTTTACTGCAAAGAGCGGAAAGATAAAGAAACGCCGCACGTTCAACCACGTTTTCTTCTGAAATATGTTCCTCGAGTGCCGTCAGCGCTGATTTCGCCTGTGTTTCCTTTCCCTCGGCAAGCTGTAAATGAATCCGGTAGAGTGCATCTCCATTACTCTGCGCCCCCTTGGTATTGGACAAGCCGAGCAGAAGGTTTTCCGCTTCTGTGGTATATCTTCCAACTGAAATCTTATTCAGGCGGAAACGAATATAGTTCTGAAGAAGCTTTCTGTCATATTGCTTCTTCCGACGCAGCTTTACGCTTTTTGATGATTCTTTTCCCTTACAATGACAGGTCACCGGAATTTTCAGCGTCTGATGGATTCCTTCAAAATACAGATATCCGCAGTTGAGTCCCGCATGCATCTTCGCCGGTTCAATTACAAATCCTGCTTCACAGGTAGTTCCGTGAAACGATCCTGTGTTGATTACTGCATGCTCGGGCTTCAGAAAATCCATATCGGAACGAACCTTGAGTTCCATGTACCCCCAGGTATTCCGGGTAATCGTTATCTTGTCAAGGAAATTGTACTCGCCGCCGTTATATTCCAGCAGTGTCTTGTCCGCACTCACCAGAACCGGAAGCTTCTTTCGGATTGCAACAAGGAACTCCTCCAATGCCTGGTTTCCATCGTTCTCCATCATCAGATGACGGTATGGAACCACCAGCTTCTTATCGTAGTAATAAAGCGCTCTTGAAAATTCTTCTGAGCAGAAGACCTGAACCGCCTCGTCCCAGTTGCTCTTGGCAAGATTAGTAAACTGAAATAAATCGCGGATTGTACCGACAGAGGAGTCACAATACGGCGGTATGATATGAACTTCAAACGGCAGTACAGTTTCTCCGCATTCTGTAATAATACTGATTTCGCCGGTCATGGTTTCTTCCGGGTCAACATAATCTGCCACAAAATGAAAGTTTATGACATTTTGTTCTCCAATGAATTTATCGCTTGGCAATACAAAAAGGCGGCTCGACGAATAGAGCACCCCTTTCATCCGGCTGCCTTTGCTGTTACTTACCGTAAAACACCCATGATACGTGCTGCCCGCAACTACTGAGATACTGATTCTCTCCTCGGACAGAAGAATTTCAGGCTGCCGGTATTCGAACATTCCCTTCGACAGCTGTTCAATCTTTTGCTTCACTCCTTCACGCCCCTGTATCATTCTTTAGTATATCAATATAAAATCTCCCATATCATCACGGTATACCAGACTCCCGTTAACTGCAACATAATAAATTCCCACCAGCTGGTAACGATCCGCAAGCTTTTCGTAAGCATTGATGCAGTAGCATTCTTCCCCGCGGATCATTGTGGTCCATTCATCAACCGAAAGAGTATATGAAGTAATGGCTTCAGGAAGATTAAGATCCTCGAGACTGATTTTTTCGAGCAGGCGAAGCGCATCATCTTTTGAGAATCCGCCATCCTCAGTTCCTCCTGCTTCACTGTTATCCGGTGGAAAGCTTGAGAATTCGGTAATCTCACTGTCAGAATAGTAATAATAAATTGTACCGTCCTGTTTGCAGACGATCACAGAGGGCGTATAGGTCTTCTCCGCATCCATTATCGTAAATATATAATAGTCCGCTCCGTTGATGGAGCTCTTCTCCGGTTCAGATACCGAATACGCTTCACCCACTGCATTCTGCAGTTTCTGCTTTGCCTGAGCACCGGTAAAATCTCCTGATACAGGCAGGGTCGGTTCCGGAGTCACTGTTGCTGTAACTTCCATCGTCGGACTTACGTTCTCCGTTATTGCAGGAATCGCGGTCGCCGTTGGTTCTGTAACCGGTGACGTCGTAGCTTCCGGAGCAGCAGAAGGTACTTCCGTCAATACCTGTGCCATTGTCGGAACCGGAGTGACGGTTGCTGTTGTACCGGCAGCGGTAGGAAGCGGTGTCGGAGCTTCCGGTGTTGTCTTACCTAAAAAAGAACACCCTCCGAAGCAGACCGTAATTAGCAGAGCTGTCAGCAATGTTATATATAAGCGATTCTTCATAGTTTTCTCCATGCCGGAGTTTTTTTGCATAAGCACGCGAGCAGAATTTCAGATTCTGCTCTACGATTCAAGTTTGTGCTCCGTCACAAACTTACTGAGTGAATGAAAACCGTATCAGCATTTTCTTTCACCCTTTTCCTCATACAGATAATTATATCGTATTCCGGCATAAATGCAAGTATCTTATCATTCCTCTTTATAGTATCACATGATACCAAATTATTCTTTTTGTGATATTTTAATATTTATTTGTTTTTTTGCATTTTAGCTATTGACATTTTTTATTTATGTGTTATAGTATATTCATAAATCATATTTAGTAAACTCACTTGTCTAATTGACAACCTACCGGAGAATTGTGATAATCTCCCCCCTCACATATTTTATCATAATGCTCCTCCTCTCTTATAAAGCGCAGATCCCCCAAGTCTGCGCTTTGTTTTTTTCTGTCTCTCTCAATATTTTCAGAATTCAAGCAACAATCGAGCAATAAATGCCAAAAACCGCCTTGCTGTAGAATTCCGCTTCCACTATAATAAAGCCATACTTAATTTTATGCCAAAGAATGCTCCACATGCTGTTAAAGAAGCTGATTTCACTATAAAACATAAGCGAGGATACAATCATGTCTGTACAGGAAAACGCAACCTTTCCGCTGTGTAACGGAACCCAGCCTGTTTCTTACTACATCGGAGAGGAAGAATATGAGGGTGTTTCCAGAATACTGAAGTTACATACCGAAGACTTCGAAGCTGTGACCGGCTTTCGACCGAATGTTTATCATTTAACGAACACCGCTTCCGGAACCTCCGCAGGTGAAGCAGTCATTGTCGGCACCCTTGGAAAATCAGAACTGCTTAAATATATTGCAGCTGCCGTACCCGGAATATTTGACGGGATTAGCGGGAAACGTGAAGTATTCCTGACAAAGGTGCTCGATGGGGTAATTCCCGGCTTTCAGAGGGTTCTGTTAATTGCCGGCAGTGATAAACGCGGAACCATCTACGGAATATTCCGACTCTCAGAACTGATCGGTGTCTCCCCCTTCATCTGGTGGGCAGATGCCGCGCCAAGAAAAAATCCCGCGCCTAAGCTTTCCGTCTCTATACTCAATCACTGTTCCAAAGAGCCCTCGGTTCGTTACCGTGGTTTCTTCATCAACGACGAATGGCCGTCCTTTGGTTCATGGACGATGGGGCAATTTGGCGGTTTCAATGCTTCCATGTATGAGCGCGTGTTCCAGCTTCTGCTTCGTTTGAAAGGAAATTATCTCTGGCCTGCAATGTGGTCATCTTCTTTTTCCTGTGACGGTCCGGGGCTTGCAAGCGCAGAGCTTGCAGATATGTATGGAATCGTTATGGGTGCCTCCCATCATGAACCCTGTTCCCGCGCCAGTGAAGAATGGGATGCGGTTCGGGGCAAAGACACAGTATACGGCAATGAATGGAATTTTTATAAAAACAGAGACGGACTGCTCCGTTACTGGGAAGGCGGTCTGAAGCGCAACAAGAATCTGGAATCTATGATTACCATCGGGATGCGGGGCGAACGCGATACCTCCATGCTCGGACCGGATGCAACACTGCGTCAGAACATTGACCTGCTGAAGGATATCATTACAGAGCAGAACCGGCTGATTCGCACTTATGTTAATCCCGAGCTTTCCAAAGTTCCACGTCTTCTCGCCCTCTATAAGGAAGTTGAGGCTTATTATTACGGAGATGACGATACAGAAGGGCTGATTGACTTTCCTGAGCTTGACGGGGTAACAATTATGCTCTGCGAAGACAATTACGGAAATCTCCGCACTCTTCCGCCCAAAAATCTGCGCAACCGGAACGGCGGTTTTGGAATGTATTATCATTTTGATTATCACGGCGGACCGATTTCTTATGAGTGGGTTAACAGTTCTCCTCTTGCAAAGACCTGGGAACAGATGTCCATGGCCTATGATTACGGAATCCGTGATGTCTGGATTGTTAATGTCGGCGATCTGAAACCGCAGGAGCTTCCTCTTTCCTTCTTTATGGATCTTGCCTATGATTTCGATACCTACGGAACCTCTGCTCCAAACTCAACGCGTGAATACACCCGGCACTGGGCAGAACAGCAATTTCCGAATTCTTCCGAACAGCTTGACGGAATCACACGGATTCTGACGGAGTATACCGATATCAACGGCATGCGGCGTCCCGAAGCGATGAATCCCGAGGTCTATTCTGCAAATAAGGGAAATGACGCCTGTCGAATGCTTGCCCGGGCGGATGAGGTCATCCGTCTTGCAGATCAATGCCTTCCTTTGATTTCAAATGAAGATCGCAGCGCTTTTATTGAGCTGGTTTATTTCCCCGCGGTAGCGTCCATGAACGTGCAGCGTATGAGTCTTCTTTCCGCGCTCAACCGGCGGTATGCCACAGAACACCGTTCTGTTTCTGCACAGTATGAAACAGCGGTTACCGACTGCATTGCACTGGACAAAAATCTGACAGAACAATACAACTGTCTTGCAGACGGAAAATGGCGTGGCATGATGTCGTCAGCCCACATTTGTTTTGAAACCTGGAACGATGAACGCTGGTCCTATCCGGTCAGCTGTCACTGTACTCCGATTAGCGGTGCAAAGCTTCTGGTCTATACACAGACCCCCGACGGTTATCCAAAGCAGATCCGGGCACATGAGATTGTTGAACTTGTTTTAACTCTTGACAGCAATGGAATTACTGCAGTAAAGGGCAGCGAATTTCGCCGGATTGACATAGCAAACGGAGGGACAGACCCTTTTGATTACACTATAATCTCTGAATATCCGTTTCTTTGTCTTTCCAATACGAGTGGGACAGTGACCGATCAGGATACAGTTTCTTTCTCTGTCGATACAAGCCTTCTCTTTGAACAGTACCGTTCCGGAAAATATTCTGCGGAAGCTGAAAAAGCGATTGATTTCGCAGGAAATACGTGCCTGCAGCTGGAACTCCCGTTGATAATTCAAGGTGCAGGCAGTACTTGCATGCTTTCCGTTCCCGTTCGTATCTGCAGACTGTCAGAACCGGTGTCAGGTGCTGTACTGCTAACCGGTGGAACCGCTGTCATAGGCGCTGCAGATTATACGGCTTCCTATTCCTCTCCCGAAGGAGCTTCTTTTGTGCTTCTTAGGGAATACGGTTTTACAGGCACCACGGCAAAGGTCTATCCGACTCTGCTGAATTTTGATGAAAGTGCTGCTGCACCCGGTCTTGAATACTCTGTATTTGTATACGAAGGCGGAACCTATCAGCTTACCTTCCTGTTCTCCCCGTCCAACCACCTGACAAAAGAGGTCCGGCTACGTTTTGCATTCCGTGTCAATGAAGAAAATCCGGTAGTGCTCGACTCTCTTCCCGAGGGATTTCTGGCGGGAGCACATTATAACCGCCCTTGGTGTAAAAATGTTCTGGATAACTACCGTGAGCTGCAATATGATGTACGCTTAAAACCGGGTTTGAACCGCCTTCTGCTTTCCGCTGTAGATGCCGGTCTATTGTTCCAGCAGATTACAGTAATCAAGGAAAATAATCACTAACGGATTTTGGGCAAAATTAATCACACACATTTTCAGAGAAGATGCATATTGACATTTGTCTTTTACTGATATATGATATCCATTGATTTTAAGAAATATTCTTCGGGGCAGGGGGAGGTTCCCTACCGGCGGTATAGTCCGCGAGCTTGGTATCTTTGCAGATACCTGCAGATTTGGTGTAATTCCAAAACCGACAGTATAGTCTGGATGAAAGAAGAAGATTCCGTCAATGGTCCGTAAGCTTTTACGTGGTCGCGTTGGAATGCGTTATTTACCCCGCTGTCTTCAGTGGGGTTTTTTTATTCATCAGACAGCCGGTTCCCCTTCGCGAAACCGCTCCGTAAGAATATATCAAATAATAACAATTGAAAAGGATCAAACACTATGACTAATTTTTTTCAAGGTATTTTTGATAATCTGAACAAGATTGCTGCAACTGCTTCCGGAAATATCGGTTTTCTGCTCATCAGTATCGGAATTGTCGCTTTGCTGATTTTCACCGCATATGCCGCTGAATTGTGGATTTCTAAAAAAACTGCAGCACCTCTCCGTCAAGAAAAGCTGAAGGTGAAACGTATGGCGTTAATCGGTATTCTCTCTGCAGTTGCTATTCTGCTGATGCTGTTCAAGTTTCCCCTGTGGTTTGCACCCGGTTTTTACACAATGGATTTTAGTGAAATACCCGTTGTACTCGGCGCTTTTGCTCTTGGGCCTGTTGCCGGTCTGACCATTGAATTCATAAAGATTCTTCTGAATCTTCTGATTAATGGTACATCTTCGGCATTTGTCGGTGAATTTGCGAATTTTCTGATGGGCAGTGCCTTTGTCATTCCCGCTGCTTCGATTTATTTCTATCGAAAGACAAAAAAAAGAGCCCTGATCGGTCTAATCACAGGGACTCTTCTTTCCACCTCTGCTGCTGCAGTTCTGAATGCTTATGTGCTGCTCCCGAAGTATGTTGAGCTGATGCACAAGGATTTATCCTTCTTTATTGATATGGGAACCGAGAAAAACGCAGCAATCAGCAATCTTTCCACCTTCATTTTCTTTGCGGTTATCCCGTTTAACCTGCTTAAATATGCGTTGGTCTCCCTGATTGTCGCTCTCATTTATAAATACATCAGCCGTGTCATCAAAGAACAGCAATCCTGAATACTCTTTATGCTACTCGTTCAGATCAATGGAGATTCTTCCTGAACCTCCGTCGATCTGCATACTGCAGACGGCGCCCTGTGGGTTGCTTCGATAATTGTCACTGTATTTATTTCCGTTAATCCATAATCCGCCGGAGCCAACAGAGGCAGATACCGAATAGTTCTGCAAATTTCCGTTTACCCGGATGATTACAGAGCCGGAACCGCTGTTCACGGAAATGTTTCCCGAAATGCTTCCGTCTTCAAAAGCCACTCTTCCCGAGGAGCAGTCAATCAGATAATCTGTTACCATTACCTCCGCCATACTGACTGAACCTGAGCCGCTGTCAAGACTGAATCTGCCAAGGCTGCTTCCTGAAATGCCCACATGTCCCGATCCACTCTGGAACACGGTATCCACAGCTGATGTATCTGTCAGTTCAACACTTCCCGAGTTGCTGTCTACCAGCAGTCTGCCCGCCGTCAGATGATTCAGTGTACTTCTTCCCGAGCCAAGAACAATATTTATCGTTTCTGCTGTAATTCCACTTACATTTGACTGTCCGGAACCAAAGTCCAGCAACACCGATTCTGCTCGGAACCCGGTCGGAATCGTCAGAATGACTTCAGGATAATTATTCTTGAGCAGAATTCCAAAGTTAAAGTTAAATGTGTGAGTATTACTCTGATAACCAAGATACAGAGTGTCCTGATTTCGAATCTCGGCTACATAATCAATCGGTACGTTCACCGCTTCCACCCGAAATGTATCTCCGGTCTGAATGGTTATCTTTCCTTCGTAATTGTTGATATTTAGTTTTTTAATGGAGGTTCCGTCAAATTCTGTTGTAAAGCTTGTTGTTTCTACATTCATACTGTCCGATACCCCTTCTATGACGGCTACACCGGCCGCCACCTTAATTACTACTCCAAGACACAGAGAAATAATTCCAACCGCAAGAAGACTTGCAAATATAAGTGCGCAGTATTTGACTGCTCTTTGAAATGATGTCATACCAGTTTCACACCTCCAAACAGACTGATTGAATTCACATAAACGGTTGCCTGCGCCGCAGGACTATTTCTGACCTTGTTCTCCGTTCCTCCGAACAAGCTGACAGAGGAGGTCTTAACGTTAACATTTGGAGGAATCAAGATATCCGATGATCCAAAGACAGAAGTCGCATTGATTACAACGTCCGTCTCAATCTGCGCATTTCTAAGATCCAATCTGCTTGATCCGAGAATCGAATCCAGATGACATCCGTAAAAAGGTCCTCCCGGACTAATTGTCTGTGCATTAAATACAGAAGCATATTCCGGCTTCTGCTGCCGTAATGTCTTGTCAATCAGCTCTTTTCTTGAAAAAAAAAGACTGCGGCAAATAATGTTCAATCCGACTACGATCAGAATAACCGGTAACAACAGCTTCCAGACAAGCTCGGTTGTTATAATCTCCGGAATCTGGTAGGTTAAAAGCATCAACAGTCCAATGATAAAGCAGATCGTCGAACCGCAGCCAAATCCGTACTTTACAATTCCGATTGCACTCGGAATGATAATCAGCAGGGTCCACCAGCCGGGGAAGAAAAAGTTAAACTCCCACCATGAGAATATCTTGCCAAGCAGAAGAACTCCAATTCCCAGCCAGAATACTCCCCATAAAATATTACCCATTCTATTCCTAACCATATTGTTTCTCCATTCTGTCACTCTGCCGTAATCTGCTCTACGTTCGGTGTCGTGACTGTTTGTTTCTTTTCATGCCATAATATTACGTTACGACGGTCGGAAATGCAAGTTAGAGTTCCATTAGAATCAGGTGAGAAAAAGGCATCTCCCATTTAAGAGAGATGCCTGTTAACTGTCTGGTGCTTTATTAAGCAATCTTGCTCTTTGCGAGCTCTGCAAGAGACTTAAAGCCTTCTGCATCATAGATTGCCATTTCGGACAACATCTTGCGGTTAACCTCTACGCCTGCAAGCTTCAGTCCATACATCAGCTTGCTGTAAGAGATGTCATTCATTCTTGCTGCTGCATTGATACGAGCGATCCACAGTCTTCTGAACTGTCTCTTACGCTCTCTTCTTCCTGCAAAAGAAGAAGTCAAAGCACGCATAACTGACTGCTTTGCTACTCTATACTGTTTTGATCTGGCACCACGATAGCCCTTTGCCAGCTTTAATACTCTGTTGTGTTTCTTTTTTGCGTTCAATCCGCCTTTAATTCTAGCCATTGTTTCTTCCTCCTTCTTCCTACAGATACGGTAAGCATTTCTTCATAGTTGCCTGATTTGTCTTGTCTGTCATTTCAGGCTTACGCAGGTCTCGTTTATTCTTGCGGGACTTTTTGGTAAGAATATGCTGCTTTCCTGCTTTCATACGTTTCAGCTTTCCCGTACCGGTCAGTGTGAAGCGCTTGGCTACTGCTTTTTTGGTTTTTAACTTCGGCATAATGATTCCTCCTTAAGATATCTCGTAATCAGCTTTATTTCTTCATAAGGAACATGGTCATGTTCCTGCCTTCCATCTTGGTCGGCTTGTCGAGCGAAGCGACATCCTCAACCAGAGCATAGAAATCATCCAGTATCTTCTTGCTGTATCCCACATGTGCCATCTCACGACCGCGGAACCGCAAAGTGATCTTAACCTTATCACCTTTTTCAAGAAACTTCTTGGCAGAATTGGCCTTTGTGACCATATCATTGCTGTCAATGTTCGGTGTCAAACGGATTTCTTTGACTTCTGTAACCTTCTGCTTTTTCTTAGCTTCCTTTTCCTTACGCAGCATCTCATAACGGTACTTTCCGTAATCAACAATTCTGCATACCGGCGGCTTTGCAGTCGGTGCAACCTTTACAAGGTCAAGTCCTGCTTCCTGAGCCTTCATGAAAGCATCTTTTCCCGACACAATGCCGAGCTGTTCTCCGTTCTCTCCAATCAGACGAACTTCTTTGTCTCTGATCTGCTCATTAATCATTAAATCGCTAATCGCACTCCACCTCCATAACAAAGATAAAAAAATAAAGTGAACAGCAAGCTATCCACTTTAAACCATTGTTATAACACAACAGACCTAACGTCTGCAGGTAAACTATCTGGATTAATTGACCCTATCGCATCAGTAACAGCTGGGGGTGAGAGTGGATACTCTGCTTCATTATCGGCAGGTGCATATCGTTGCACCTACACAGCTTTTGTATTATAGCACCCGAATTCTGCCGTGTCAACTACATTTTATCCGGAATCTGTTTCCTGTATAAGTTTTTATATCAGCAATGGTCTTCCAAGCCCGATGCTTTATCTGAAAGAAAGTTCTGTGAATTATTACCTGCTGCCGTTTTGAAAGCAAAATTAACGGCAGCAGGTACCTGATATATTACTTCACCGCTTTTTTCTTCTCACCACGCATTTTAACGACCAGAAGTACCGCAACCATCAGCAGAACAGCAATTGCAAGACTAATCCAGGCGTTCTGCAGCAGGGCTGCAATGATGTAGCATACAAACGATACCGCAGCGACCAGCAGCGCATATGGCATCTGGGTTGACACATGGTTAATATGATCGCACTGCGCACCGGTAGAAGCCATGATTGTTGTATCGGAAATCGGAGAAACATGATCCCCGCATACAGCACCCGCAAGGCAGGCTGATACGGAAATAATTAAAAGCTCACTGCCGGGCGTCAGCACATTTACAACAATCGGAAGCAAAATTCCGAATGTTCCCCATGAGGTACCGGTGGAGAATGCCAGTCCGAGAGCAATCAGAAATACAATCGCCGGAAGGAAGAGATTCAATGCTCCGGCACTGCTCTTTACGATAGATGCTACAAATACATCTGCACCAAGCAGACCTGTCATTGCTCCAAGCGTCCACGCAAAAATAAGAATCATGATTGCAGGAACCATGGCACAGAAGCCTTCGGTAAATGATTTTGCAAATTCCTTGAAGGTAATAACCTTACGCGGAATATACAGGAAGAACGTCAGAACCAGAGTGATAAAGGAACCATAAACCAGACCAATGGAAGCATCACAGCCTTCAAAGGCTTCAAAGATACTGAGTCCGCCTCCGAAGAAGCCTCCGGTGTAAAGCAATGCGAGAACACAGCATACAATCAGGATGATAACCGGAAGAACCAGGTCAATAACCTTTCCTTTTGTTTCTTTTTGTTCTGCTGCCTGCGCTGCTGCATACGGACGATCCTTTGTGGTATAAAGATCACCGTTTTCTGCGTTTTCTTCGTTCTTTTTCATCGCTCCAAAATCAAAACGCAAAACCGCCATGACAACAATCATCAGCAGAGTCAGCAATGCATAATAATTGTATGGAATAGCTTTTACAAATAAGGATAATCCGCTATAGCCCTCTACAACACCGGAAACAGCTGCCGCCCAGGATGAAATCGGTGCAAGAATACAGACCGGCGCAGCCGTTGCATCAATGATATATGCCAGCTTTGCCCGTGAAATGTTGAATTTATCGGTAACCGGACGCATAACACTTCCAACCGTAAGACAATTAAAATAATCATCTACAAAAATCAGGGCTCCAAGTCCTGCTGTTGATAACAGCGCGCCTCGTTTTGATTTAATCTTCGTAGCCGCCCACTTTCCATATGCGGCGCTTCCTCCGACCTTGTTCATTAATGAGACAAGAATACCAAGAATCACTAGGAAAATGAGAATACCGATATTCCAGGAATCCGATATCTTAGCAATCATGCCAGACACAAACAGCGTACTGAACATGCCCTCAATATTGAAATTTGCATAGAACAGTGCACCAAACAGGATACCAATAAACAGCGAAGTATATACTTCCTTGGTAATCAGCGCAAGTACAATGGCGATAAGCGGAGGAACCAAAGCACAAAAGGTTGCATACATCGGAACTGTCTGTTCTGTAATGTAAAGCTCTGCATCCTCGATTACTGCAGCTGCATCGTCAGCCACAGCACTCTGTTCTTCGATAACCCCTTTTGCATCCTCCACACTCGCATAGGTTCCTTCGGAAGCCAATGCCTTCAGCTGTGGCATTGCAAGCAGCAATGTCATTGCAAGAAGAACATAAACAAAGGTTCTCTTCTTCAGTGATAATTTTTTCATACCTCTCCTCTTTCTGCGGCATAAGCCGCATTTTCCTATGAAAATAAAAAAGACACGGAACCGCGGATAAGCGGTCTCGTGTCTGTATCCTGCAAAATAAAATAATCGTATGATTACTCCTACCCTGTAGCCACTCCCCGATAGCTCTCCACATCTACATGTGACAGTCCGCTGCATGTTTTACAACGGCCCAGCGGTTTCCCGCTTCGGCGGTGATTCCTTTCCTTCGGACTGCTCCGTCGTACTCTTAATCTCCCGCGCCTCTATCTTCGTATTCAGTTTGGTTCCCTGTTCTACAGAAAATCATAACATTCATACTGTAACATTTCAAGCAGAAATTTGGATAAACATGATAGAATTTCGTTTTTCTTTACGTTCCTGTACGAATCAGTTATAATGCAATCATCTGATGCAGAACGGTGGCATCGTAAGGAAACGGTTCTTTTGGAGGAACAAAATGTACCGCAATTTCATTTTTGACTTGTATGGAACACTGATTGATATACGAACAGACGAAAAAGGAGCTTCTGTCTGGCGGCGGTATGCCGCCTGGCTAAAAGACCGCGGAATCTGTTATGAATGGCGCGAACTGCGCGAACGATATCTCTTAGGAGACCGTCAGATGCGGCAGGCTCCATCGAAATTCCAATATCCCGAAATTGACATCATCCCGCTCTTTCAGCAAATCTGCAGAGACAGAAAAGAAGACATCACCGATCGGGAAGTATGGGACGCCGGCGAAATGTTCCGCAGAATCTCAACGGAATACCTTCGGCTTTACCCAAACACTCTTAGGGTATTAAGTGAACTTCATGCACAGGGCAGACGAGTGTTTCTTCTGTCTAACGCCCAACGTGTCTACACACAGAGAGAACTGGTTCAGACCGGACTGAATCGGATGTTTGACGATATTTTTATCTCTTCGGACTATGGATGTATGAAACCGGATCCGGCTTATATGGATATTCTTCTTAAGAAACACCGGCTTCTGAAAGACGAATCCATTATGATAGGAAATGAACCCCACTCGGATATTGCTTGTGCCAATGCATCAGGCATCGACGCCGTACTGGTTCAGACATCAAAGCTTTCCTCCGACATCAATGCCGTAAAATGTAACTATATATTTGAAGACGGAGACATCGGACATACATTGTCACTGCTTGGTAAATGAACCTGATTCTACCCCGGTACTACAGCTCTGCCGCCTGAATCAGTTTCTTTGTGTAATCGTTCTGTGGGTTTGTAAATATTTCTTCTGTTCTTGCATGCTCAACAATTCTACCCTGATACATCACGCAGACATAATCGCAAATATGCCGGATTACTTTCATGTCATGTGAAATGAACAGATAGCTTAGATCCTCGGTATCACGCAGTCGCAGAAGGAGTTCAAGAATCTGTTCCTGTACCGTCACATCCAGTGCCGATACCGGTTCGTCAAGAATAATCAGCTTCTGATTCAGAATCAACGCAATTGCAATCGCAACACGCTGCCGCTGTCCTCCGCTTAAATCAGCCGGATAACGGTTCCTGTATCGCAGAGGTAAATCCACTTTATTCAGTATTTCATCAACACGCTTCTCACGTTCTTCCTTCGTCATGGAAGTACAGCTCATCCGGAGCGGTTCTTCCAGAAGCCAGCTGATTTTCTTAGATGGATTCAGACTTCCGTAGGGATCCTGAAATACCATCTGCGGATGATTGGTTCCAAGAAGAATCTGTCCCTCGACAATCGATTGAAGTCCTACGATTGCCTTGGCAAGACTTGATTTCCCACAGCCCGATTCACCGACAAGCCCCAGAATTTCACCGCTTCGAACATGAAGGGTTACATCCTCCACCACCTGCTTTCTGCCCGCCGGTATAAACAGCTTCTTACTTTTCTCTGGATAATAAACATTGACATGCTGCAAATCAAGCATATGGGGCTGTTGTCTTCCCAAAGAAGCACTGCTCGCGTCTCTCAGATCGCCGTCCTCACTAAAACACGCGTCCCCGTACTCGGCGGCAGGCTTTCTGCTTTTTTCTCCGAGCGCAGCATGAAGAAGCTTAACCGTATATTCATGCTGAGGCTCTGCAAATACCTTTTCAGCACTTCCCTGTTCAATCATTTCCCCGTGATACATAACGACAACCCGGTCACACATTTTTCTGATAATGTTCAGATCATGGGAGATGAAAATAATGGACGTTCCATGTTTTCTGTTCATCTGTTTCAAAAGCTTCAGGATTTTTGCCTGAATTGTAACATCCAGAGCAGTCGTTGGCTCATCCGCAATCAAAAGCTTCGGGTTACAGATCATCGCCATCGCTATCATGACGCGCTGACGCATCCCGCCGGAAAGCTCATGTGGATATTTATCATAGATTATCGTTGGATCCTTCAGTCCCGCTTCCTGCAGTGCTGCAAGCGTCCTCTCTTTACAGCGCCGGTAAAATTCCGCTGAGTGACGAGTGCTTTTCTGCTCCATATCTTCCGTTTTTCCTTCGTCATAGGAATTGGCGTCGACCAGCCCGTGCAGACGCAGCATTTCCTCAACCTGATAACCGACAGTTAAAAGCGGGTTAAGTGATGTCATTGGTTCTTGAAATACCATGGACAATTCGAATCCGCGGATTCTCTGATACTCTTCCGCAGAAATCGTTGTCAGCTCTCTTCCGTTAAAATCCATCGTTCCCGAAGTAATTTTTCCCTGCTTCTTCAAGAGTCCCATCACTGCCAGTGCGGTCATGCTCTTTCCCGAACCAGACTCACCGACAATTCCGAGAACCTCGCCGCGGCGTACCGTAAAGCTGGCATTTTTCACTACATAATCCCATGCGTTTTCCTCAAAAAAACCGACCGTAAGATTTCGTACCTCCAGAAGTACCGGTTCCGTAACCGTCTTGCAGTATTTCTTAAGTAAAGCCTCCGAAGGTATTTCAACCGCCTGCTCCTGCTGCTGACCTTCAAGGACTGCGGCAACTCCCTGTTTCTTCTTTTTATGCTTCTTCGCAGTCGGCACTCCGGTCTTGGCAAGCGATTCACTAATCAGACTGCAGCCAAGTACGGTAATCACAATCGTCAGCCCCGGAGCAAGTGCAAACCACGGAGCAGTCATAAGATACCCTTGTGCCTCTGAAAGCATTCTTCCAAGACTGACATCCGTCGGCTGCGCTCCGATACTTAAGTAGCTTAAGCCGGCTTCGGCGAGCACGGCGTTATTGAAGCCGATGGTAACCGCCGACAGAAGAATGGCTTTTGTATTGGGCAGAATATGCAGGAACATGATTCGCAGCGGTCCGGCTCCCATCAGCATTGCATTTTTCACATAATCCTTTTTCTTCTGGGCAATGAACTCTCCGCGTGCCACACGTGCAAAGCTCGGAATAAAAACAATCCCAAGTGTCAGAATAATCATATATTTGCCGGATCCGAATATGCTGACCAGAACCAGTGCAAGCAGTACACTCGGAAAAGAAGCAAGTGCATCGTTCACGCGCATCAGAATATCGTCCACCGGTCCCCCAAAGTATCCGGTCAGTGCTCCAATAAAAATACCTGCAGTTGCACCGATTCCTATACTCGCTGCTCCGACCAGAAAGGTCATACGTGCACCCTCGAGTACCCTGCTAAAAATATCCCGTCCAAAGTAATCAGTACCAAAGAGATGCTGCAGGCACGGTCCTACACTTTTTGCGCCAATATCCATCTCAGACGGATCATAGGGCATCCAGAAAAACCCTGTAATAACCGGAAGCATTACCAGTCCGAGCAGGATACAGCCAAATATGAAATTAAAATCATGCCGGTAACTCTTCATTTTACTTCAACTTTCTATCAAGGCGTTTTATAATTACTCTATACTCTGGGGTCTATTTTCTTATATAAGACATCAACAATAAAATTCATTACAATAACCAGTACTGCAATATACAATATAATCGTCTGTACTACATTAAAATCACGGTTTGAAATTGCTAGAATCAGGCTTTTTCCCATTCCGGGCAGATTAAAGACCTGCTCTACAATAATGCTGCCTGCAAGAACATCCGCAATCATCATTCCAAGAAATGTGATGACCGGCATTAGCGCATTTTTCAAAACATGCCTCCACAGTACCGCCCGGTTGGAATTTCCTTTACTTTTCGCTGTCCGGACATAATCCAGTTTTAGTTCCCGAATCAGTGAGCTTCTAAGGAACTTGACCATCATGGCAATCTTCGGTACAGCAATAGCTATGGACGGCCAAATCAGATACCTCAGCAACGGCAGAAGACCGTCTCCCGGCTTCGGACATGCACCCGGTACAAAGAAACGAAGCATAACTCCAAACACCAGCGTCAGTACAATACCAAGGAAGAACGGCGGAATCGCCATAAAGGTCTGGGTCAGAAGCGTAACAGCACGGTCAATCAGACCGTTTTCCTTTCTGGAGGCCAGCAGACCAAGCGGAAGTGAAATCAGAATAATCAGTGCAATAGACAGGACCGCGAGACAGACCGTAACCTGCAGCCGATCCGCAAGCAGAGTATTGACAGAGATTCCGTATTGGCTGGATTCTCCGAAATTACCACGAACAGCATTGGCAAACCATTCAAAAAAGCGGACAAAAGCGCTGCGGTTAAGACCCATCGCTTCCCGCAGAGCCTCAACCTGCGCTTCATCCGCATCCATTCCAAGACGTAGCAGTGCACTGTCACCCGGAATAATCTGAAACGCAACAAAAGACAACACTGATACAAAGAACAGTGTCAGCAGCAAGGCCATAAAGCGTTTCAGTAAAAACTTCATGCTCTTCTCCATTCTGAAGTGTTATAATATGCTTTATTTTACATATACCGTTGCCATCTCCTGCACAAAGACCGGGTAGAAGGTATAGCCGCCAAGGCGTTTATTAACTGCAACGATAAGCGCCGGATTCTGGATATAAACCGCTGCTGCATCTTCTGTCAGCAGCTTCTGCAGTTCCTTGTAGTAGGCAACCTTTTGTGTGTCATCCGCTTCCTTGACTGCAAGACTATAAATCTCGTCAAATGCCGCACTGCTGTAATTCATAAAATTCTTGCTGGAAACGGACGGATAGAACCGGAGTACATCACTCGGAGCCAGATTCGCATCCAGTCCAATGATGGTGGCTTCATAATGCTCCCCTTTATAGACCTCCGAATACCAGGTTGCCCATTCCACCAGCTCCACCTTTGCTGTAATACCGACCTTTTCCAGCTGTACAGCAATAACCTGAGCTGTATCAATATGAATTTTGTAATTAGAAGGAACTGTTATCGTAAATGAAAAACCATTCGGATATCCCGCTTCGGTCAGCAGCCTTTTGGCTTCTTCCGTATCACAGGTATAATAGGTCTCCAGTGTCTCATCGTAGTATTTGGAAAATCCAGGATACATTCCGCTGCACGACGGAGTTCCTCTTCCATCTGCCACCATATCAATGATGAACTGCCGGTCAATGGCATAATTCAATGCTTTTCTCACATTAATATCATCAAACGGAGCAACCTGGGCATTGAGAAACAGCGCTTGAACCAGTGCCATACCACTGACTTCAATGTTGTAATCCGCCGTAAGCTGTGCTGCCTGATCCGACGTCAGATATGGGAATATATCGATTGCACCGCTCAGAACCTCCATAAAGGCGGCATCAGAGTCCGTTGCAATCTTAAAGATTACCTTATCAAGGTACGGAAGCTTTGTATTGTAATAGAATTCGTTTCGCACAATCGTGAGTTCCTGCAGCGGAGTGTACAAATCAACACGAAACGGTCCGACCCCGCAGGGTACACCGTCAGCGGTCGTATACCCTTCCGGAATAATCGCCGTTGTAAGATAACAGATCATCTCGGTATTAGGCTCGGATAGGGAGATGATAATACGTACCTCTCCATCTGCTTCCTCTGACCGGATGTCCGATATAACAGAAAATGCCGACTGAACTGATACCTCCGGGTCGGAGGTCAAAAGCAGACCGGCACAACGCTTGATTGAATAAATAACGTCTTCGGCTGTTACCGGCGTTCCGTCGCTGAATTTGACTTCCTTACGCAATGTAAAGGTATAAGTCATTGCATCTTCCGAGATGCTGTATCTGCTGGCAACCGCCGCAACCATATTACCGTCGACGTCAGGCTTTACCAAGCCTTCGTAGACATTATAAAGTACTTCTCTGGTTCCTGCCGATACAATTTTGTGTGGGTCAAGACTGTCTATATCCTGTGTAATTCCAACGGTGACAGTACCTCCGTACTTTGGCTCGGTCGTCATATCGCCTGCCGTTGTCCCGTTGTCCGAAGAAGGATTATCCCCGGAGTCTCCCGAATTTCCGTTCTGATTCTTGCCGTCTGCACAGCCGCACAGTACGGTGATTCCTAACAGAAGGACGAGAAAAAGTGCCATTACTCTCTTCATAATCAAACCTTCTTTCACATATTTAGTTTTCATTTATTATAAGTGAATTTTTTAAAAACGCAAGACTTTTTTACCTTGTAAAGAATTTCAACTGAAAAATACTTATTTTTCTCAACATCCTGCCGGTTTCAGCCGAAATATGATTCAGTAAAGGCAATCTCAGACTCAGATCGGAGCAGAATATGAGTTCATTTGATTCCTCCATTAACAACAGCTATTCCGAACATAATCCGGCGCCACTCACGCGCCAGGTTTCTTCTTCTGCGCCTTCTGCCGCTGCAAGGTCACAAAACCTTGAGAATACTTCATCATATACGCAGGGGCAGACCGTCCATGGTGAAATTACGGATCTGATTGGCTCCCGCGTGACGCTTCGAATGGAGGACGGCAGCACATTACAGGCAAAGCTTGATTCCTCCGTGGGACTTTCCATCGGACAAACTGCTTCCTTTGAGGTCTCGTTGGCAGACCAGTCACTGCTCCTGCTTCGAATTCTTCCGGAGGACACTTCGCAGTCCGAGATGAATCTGATTACCAAAGCACTTGATGCTGCCGGTCTTCCTTCCACTGATCGGAGCATTGCGATTGTACGGGAACTGCTGGCAAACCGGATGTCAATCAACAAAGACAGCATACATCAGCTTCTGCAGCAAGGAAATTCACTGAAAAATATCTCTGTTGAAACACTTGTATTAATGAATAAATATCGCCTTCCCGCGACACAGGCCACAGCCGAGCAGTTTGAAGCTTATCGAAACTATGAACACCGGATTTTACAGCAGGTCTCAACCCTCGCAGAAAGCCTGAATACGCTTGCATCACAGGATTCACCGGAGCGTGCTGCATTTCTTCATGAACTTAAGAATCTGTTGAATATAGATGGAAGCGAAACCACGTTCTCCCCGGATCATTCCTCCACCTCCGTTCCATCTTCAACGACTGCCGCCACAGGGAACTCCTCATTGTCCGGAAATCCTGTACTGTCCAAAGATCCAGCCTCCTTACAGTCTTCCCTGCCATCAGATGCTCCGACATCTGCAGGGTTTCTTGCTTCTATACAAGAGTTTTCCTCAGATTTGGCACCTTCCTCAGAACAAACGGTGTCTTTAGAACAGGCACTGTCTTCAGAACAGGCGCTGTCTTCAGGTCAAAATCCTGCTGCAGATGCCGGTTCGTTATCAGACGTTCAGTCCGGCAACAAAGCCTCATTGTCGTCTGCTGCCGACACGGACAACGCTCTGCCGCAATCTGCCGAGTTCCGTCAGGAACCTGATGGAACATCTGGTTCCTCAAAAACAGTGAATGGCTCAACAACCGCCGAATCCGTTCCTTCCTCTGTTTCTGAGAATACCTCAACGGCTACTAAAACACAGAGCGCCGCAGAAACACTGACCACCGCATTACTGAACCGCTGGACTCTTTCTCCCGAGGAACTGCCGGAAGAAAACCGTGTAGAAAAGTTTTATGAGGATTTAAAAGCAGATCTTGCAATAATTAAAAAATCGCTTTCCGGATTAAGCTCCGACGTTCCGGAGCATGCTGCCCTTTCAAAATCCATTCAGAATCTTCAAGACAATCTGGAGTTTTTAGGTTTATTGAACCGGATGTTCTCCTATGTCCAGCTTCCACTGAATTTATCAGAGCAGCTGACTCATGGTGAGCTTTATGTATATACAAAAAAAGAAAACCTTAGTAAGGACAGCGGCAACATCAACGTTCTTCTTCATCTTGATATGGAAAAGCTCGGGCCCACCGATGTCTACCTAAGTCTGAGCGGTTCCTCGCTTATATCCAAGTTCTACCTGAATGATTCCGGCTCTGATTCCATTTTTACAGAGCATCTTCCTGAACTAAAAAAAGCCCTCGCTGACAAGGGCTTTGAAATGACCTATGAAGTACTGCCCCGAAAGCAGCAGGCAGATCCCGTTCGGGAATTTCTTTCTGCAGACGACAGCACCATCAAAACCAAACGATTCACCTTCGACTGCCGGGCTTAATTCCTGTTCAAAAAACAAAACCGACTATTTACAGTATTGTAGCATACAGACAAGCAGTACCACTCCGATTGCTAAAAATACCAGCAATCCCTTAATTCCGATCTTAACAACCTTAAAACGG
The DNA here is from genome assembly GCA_964602475.1 of uncultured Lachnospiraceae bacterium. GTDB lineage: Bacteria > Bacillota > Clostridia > Lachnospirales > Lachnospiraceae > SZUA-448. Next base: position 49,136 of record CAZRRN010000014.1, read on the forward strand.
ATTATAAAAAAGACTGCCGTAATAAGCATTGCTGCCGCAAAGACCGGAGTCATTGCTGCTCCGAGAATGCTCTTGAAGCAATAAACCAGCGGCAGAATCACCGCACAGTTCGGTACGGGAAGCCCTTCATAATACTTTCTTTTTTCTGTGGTCTTCTGCTGACGCTCTTCTTCGGACACATTAAAATACGCAAGACGAATCAGCGCCGCCAACGTATAAAATACAAGAATAATTATGTAATACCATTCTGTCATACCGAGAGAATACCCGACTGCTGCAGGAAGTACACCAAAGCTGATCACATCTGCCAGTGAATCAATCTGAATTCCAAATTTCTTTTCTGAATCAGTTCTGTCTTTCTTTGTACGTGCAATCTGCCCGTCAAACATATCGCATACACCCGATACCATCAAGCAGATGACTGCAGCCAGCGGACTGCCCTGTGCTGCCATACAGATTCCGATAATCGCAGATACAACACTGCAGTATGTAAGCCATACCGTATAATTATAAAACCCAATCATACAACTCTCTCCTATCTATTCCGTTCCCTCATCAACGCATGATAAGTATACCCAATTCTTATTTTATTTACAACTACATTCTTCAAAATTCATCTTTTTGTAACAAATAATCCTTTTTCCCCGTTCTGTAACCAGAGATTTTTTATCACTAAGAAGACTGTTTATCTTCTTCCTTTGTTTCAGTCTTCCGGAATGCTTTTTAATTCTAGGTGACCAGAGTTTTCTTCCCTTCAGCCGGCACTGCCGCTTTCCCTGCGTTTTCGAAGCTCTTTCCCTGATAACAAGAATTGTATGGGAAATAAAAGTCACTGCCGCACAGATAATAAAATAAAAGTAAAAGGAAATCCCTCTGGTTAACAGCATGGCAGGAATAACCATCCATTTCATGAACACCTTACGGTAAATCAGGCCATACAAAGTCTCCGCAAGTCCGGCTCCGCCCGGAAACGGCATGGAATCTACCGCCATGGAAATCACAATCTGGATTGCAAGAAAATCAAACCAGGAAAACCGCCTCCCACCAAGAGCCAGAAAGACACAGTAAGCAACAGAAAAGAGTGACGCTCTCTGAAGAATCATCAGCAGGGTAAGCTTTATCGTGATTCCATAATGCTCCATGATAAATCTTGCGCCTGCATGATAGTCATTATAGGTATTCATAAATCTGTTAAGCTTCTGCTCCGGGTTCCGCAAAAGCTTAACTTTTGCCAGGAACCAAACTGCTTTTTTCACAATTCCTTTCAAAAAACCCTTGGAATACATCAGCATCAGACAAAACACAACCACCGCAATATTAATCAGTATCCCAAGCAGAAATAATATCGTAACAGCCTTACTGATTCCAAATACAAAGTCAGAATTAAAGATCATTACCACTACGCCAAATAAAAGAAGAACTATTTTATAGACCACGGTTACAAGAAGCAGTGTCAGCGTTGCCGCCGAAGTACTGACTCCGTCTTTCGTCATATAGTACAGCTGTGCGGGCTGACCACCTGTTGAAGATGGGGTAACCGCTGAATAATACATTTCCACACAAGCGTATTTTATGCTTTTCAAATATCCGTTGGGCTGTCCGAGCGCACGCAGAATAATCTGTATCGTCAACGCTCCCAGAGTCAGATGCAGGAAAACCAGTAAAACAGCCGCAAGCAGCGGCAGTTTATCCGCGCCCTGAAGAACCTCTTCAATTGCGTGAAGATTAAATTTTTTAAGCAGGACTACCGTCATCCCTATCATAATCAGAAGCAGTAGACAGAGTCCCCATTTATATTTGTTCTTTTTCATAGCTCTCCCACATATCGGCAAATGAACATCAACGGTTATTTACAGTTGTTTTGTGATTATACCATTCCTTATCTCGTTCAGCAACAGATTCCCGTGAAAATTAACGACTCTTTAGTTGAATTTAAATAAATTTTAATATATACTGATTTCAGAATACAAATCTACGAAGCTACGAAAGGATCCATCATGTCAAAGCACCGAAGAAGAACCCCTGTTGCCTGTCTGGATATTATAACCGGACTGTTGTCCGGAATTGTATTCCTGACATTCGGACTTTTGCTTGCTCTGCTGATTCAGCCATTATACACTGTTTTTTTGAAATTTTCAACTTTACCGGTCTCTTCCGGTATTTTACCGGAGATACTCAAGAGTGATTACCACTCAGTCATTTCAACTCTGTTTCCATGGAAACCGGCTCTTCTGCAGGATTTCAGCGTGGTTTTGGAACACGATTCCCTGACCGTACTGAGTGATTACCGGATTCTTACAACGATTCTCATTGCAGTTTTTACTGTATCGCTTGGTGGATTTCTCGCCCTGTATATCGCACGGATCGGAACACACCGTAAAACTGCACTGATTTCCGGAATACTGGCTGTTTTCTTTCCTCTTGCTTTATCTGTCACTCTATTAATCGGATATCCTTCTGTTCTTCGCAGTTTTCATCCGCTCATTTTCGGACATCCTTTTCTGTCACAGGATTCCTACCTTCTTACACTGCTTCCGTATTCCTACATCGCACTGCTCAGTATTGTTATCGTTCTTCCCGGACTGGCTGCAGGCATCATTTTAATGCTACGATATCCTGCCAGAGAACATCTGCATGATGATGATTATGTCATGCCTAAGAAAAGAAATTATTATTACATCTAAATTATATGCACGTAATTACGGCGCAGAAATGAGGTTGACTATGAAAAAACAGGATTATTTAAAATGGGACGAATATTTTATGGGAATTGCCATGCTGTCGGCACTGCGAAGCAAAGACCCGAACACCTGTGTCGGTGCCTGTATCGTAAGTCAGGACAACCGAATTCTGTCTGTTGGATATAACGGTATGCCGCGTGGCTGTTCTGACGATGAATATCCATGGGAACGCGTCGGCGGGAACCTCGAAACCAAGTATTTTTTTGTCTGTCACGCCGAACTGAACGCAATCTTAAACTACACCGGAACCAATATGCGCGGTGCAAAAGTCTACACCACTCTCTTTCCCTGCAACGAATGTACCAAAGCTCTGATTCAAAGCGGAATATCCGAGATCATCTACAGCTCCGATAAATATGCTGCAACCGATTCAACACTGGCAGCAAAAAGGATGTGTAGCTCCGCCGGAATTACATACCGGCAGTATGTTCCCGCACAAAAAGCAATCACTTTAGATTTATAATGTACCAGACGCAACATAAAACCCCCTTTACAGAATCAACCGATAAAGGGGGACTTTAGCACCCACTAAAACAATGGGTGCTTTTATTTTCCTGCATTCACAATAGCCATGACATCCTGCTTAAGCTGAAGCCATTCCTCCGGATTATCCACGTAATAAATCGGGCAGTCCCGTCCGTTAATATCATAGTGCCTCAGAATATCCTCTTCCGTAAGGCTAAACCGGATACACACCTCTGCAGTTAATTTAACCAGAGAAGCATAGGTTTCTTCGTTCGGGGTACCGTCTGTATCTGTATGGCAGTACTCGATTGCAATCGTATCCTCATTACGTTCTGCGGATGCATAAGCAACCTCATTCACCGGTATGCACTGGATAATCTCGCCGTCCAACCCGACAATGAAATGAGCACTTGCCGCTGTCTGTTTCAGAAGCTTCAGCTGTTCAAAGTAATTCCGGTTGCTTACTGCCGAGGAACCGGCATTCCCAACGAAATGAATGATTACTCCGTTTACCTGTTTCAAGGGAGCCTGAGAACGGGAATAATCATTTGGAGTTAACAGACTGGCCTGAATCGGAACATCCCCTGCCGCCTCCCAGGTTCCTATCTCCTCGCGGAAAATCAGATTACGTACCAGCTTTACCGCTCCGAACAGGAGTAGTCCTATCACCGCAAGTAGGCTGATGAACACCGCTGCCCGTACCATATATACTTTTCTTCTTCGACGGCGTCTCCATTCCGCCTTCGACATCACACGCATGGTTCCCCCATTCTGCAGCGTATTTCATTCCGCTGCGTCCCCATCATCAGGATATAATTCGACAGTTAATTACAGATATCATACCATTCCGGTCTCAAGGTTGCAACACGTATTTTACGCCATGCAGATTATACAGCAACGTCTATGTCAGCCGGGAGCCGTGCGATGCCGCGTATTCCGAATAACTGATCCCTGTATATTTTTTAAAACAGCGTCCGAAATAATTAGGATCAGGAATTCCAACCTCATTTGCCGTACAAAACATTTTCAGTCCGGTTCCAGACAGTTCTATCGCACGTTCCATCCGGCATTCAATCAGAAATTCAGTAAAGCTCGTCCCTGTTTCCTGTTTGAACTTTCTGCTGAGATAGCAGGAATTGAAACCAAAATGCTGCGCGACCGAAGTCAGGTTAATTCCGGAATCCGTAAAATTCTCCTGCAGATACTTCATAATCTGTTCAATGGCTGATGGAGCTATTTCCGGTCCGTTCTCCCGAGCATCCGGATTCTGCCTGTCAAGCTTTTCTTTAATTCTGGTCAGAACCTCCGTAATCTCCTTACGTACGATTGGTTTCAGCATATATTCCACTACCGGAAGCCGTATGCACTCTCGTGCATATTCAAAGTCATCAAATGCAGTCAGTATAATGATAATCAGATTCTCATATCTCTGTGTTACAAGCTTCGTAAACTCAATTCCGTTCATAAACGGCATTGAGATATCTACAAAAACAATATCCGGCTGCAAATCGTCAATAATATTGATTGCTTCAATTCCGCTCTCGGCTTCCCCTACAACCTCCATATTCAGCGAATTCCAGTCGATTGATTCCTGAAGCAGTCTTCTGGCTGAAAGCTCATCATCAATTACCATAACCCTATACATCCGATTTTCCCTCCGTTCCGCTCTCGATCATCCTCGGAATACGGATTTCAATCTCCGTATATTCCCCCGGTTCGCTCCTTATCTGTACTACCTCATCGCAGTCACAATAATACCGTATTCTCTTAATTGTTCCGTGCAGACCAAAGCCGGAAAGAACGTCGCCTTCCTCCGTATCCCCGGTCACCAAAACCTCCTTAATCTGTTCTGCCGTCATACCAACCCCTGAATCATAGACAATCACATGCAGCCCGTCCTCTTCCATCCGCGTAGTGATCCGTATGATTCCTTTTTCCCCTTTCAATCTCACCCCGTGATAAATGCAGTTTTCCACAAGAGGCTGCAGAATCAGCTTCGGAATCATATAATCAAGTGTCGTATCATCAAGAACATATTCGTCTTCAAACACATCCCCGTAACGCAGCTTCTGCAGAGCAAGGTAATCCTGCGTAATATGAAGCTCACGACGCAATGAAATCTCTCTGTCTCCCTTGCTTAGAAAATTCCGGTAAAAGCTTCCGAGCATTTCAAGAGCATCATGCACTCTTCCCGCATTCTCCTGAACAGCCATATAACTGATGGTTTCAAGCGAATTATAGAGAAAGTGCGGTTTGATCTGTTCATGCAGTACGCGCATTTCTGCCTTCTGCACATTTTTCTCATTCTCAAGGAGCCGGTTAAAAAGTTCGTTTAAGTATTCAATCATACTGTTATAGCTCTCTGCCAGTTGTCCGATTTCGTTATTCGGAATCTTTGTATCTATCCTTTTCAGCCAGCCGGAGGATTTGGTGCGTTCCATTGCCGTACTCAGATCCTGAATCGGTCGTGCAATATTTACCGTGACAAACCATGCACAGACAAGCGTTGATGCAAGAAAGGCGGTCAGCATCAGCAGAAGCGCATAAACTGTCGCCGCTGGCAACGTGGTTGTACCGTCTGCATTTACGCACAAAACAACCAGTGGTTCAGTTACCTGAATCCCGCTTAGTGTTTTTTTCTCTTCGTTCCTGTACACTTCCCTGTGTATTACGTTATCGGTGATAAACTCACCGGTAAACAATTCCGCAACCTCTGCACTGCCGCAGAGAAATGTACCGCAGCTGTCAACAACACACATTCCGCCGGAATTCTGCAGCGTAAGCGTATCGTCAAAAACATCATTGGAAATATTAATAATCAGGACTCCTAACTGTTCCTGAGAATAAATATCATAGATTGCCCTTGCCATGGTAAGTATCGGCTTCCCGTTTTTCTTACAGATTGTCCCATTTCCGTTGATTGAGATAACTGTAGAACCGCGTGCCTTAAGGATTCTTTCCCGCTCGGCACCACCAATATCGTCAATGATATATTCTCCACGACCGGTACTGACATAGTTCCCGTCATTTCGGTAAATATAGACCGAATCAATGTAGCTGTATACATTAAGCACATCATAGATGCCCATCTTTGCTTCATAGGTTTTATCTTTATCGACATTCTCCGAATGCAGGAATTCAAGAACTCTTTCATTTACCATAAGAAGACGTGATATGTAATTATAATTCACCAGACTTGCACGTATACTGGAGGCTACATTATTGACTGCTGTTTCGGAGGTTCTGATTTTATAATCATCCTCCGTTCTCTTCCGTATGATGAATGTTGCAATCAAAAACATCGTACAGAAAAAAAGCAGCAAAATAATCAGCAGTAAAAGAGTTCTTTGCTGTAATGAGCGCTTTCTCTCTTCTTTTTTATTTTTCCTGTTACCCCACATTTAAACCCCGTCTCCGATTCATTCATCAGAAAAAGAAGAACCCGTAAAACTATTCATTTATGGAATAATTTTATCACGGGTTCTTCTGTTTTTCAATGTTTACCGCAATCGAATCATTTAAACATAATCATTTACAATGATAATAAAAAAGCTGTCCATTCATCAGACGGCTGCTGAAGCCTTGACCACAGCGGTGTTCTATCTGTTGTCAAACATTTACCGGGATATCAGCCCTTGATGGCTCCGGCAATAAAGCTTCCCTGAATCTTCTTGCTCAGGAAGGTATAGCATAAAAGCGTCGGAAAGGTCGCCAGAACCATTGCTGCGCCGATAGGTCCCCATTCCGTCAGGTACTGTCCGGACAATGCCTGTACACCGACCGGAAGTGTTTTGTGTGCAGAATCGCTGACAAAGATATTGGCGAACATCAGCTCATTCCAACACTGCAGAAATGTATAAATGGATACGGTAGCAACCGCAGGCTTCATCAGCGGAACAATAATACGGAAGAAGATTCCCCATGTACCGCAGCCGTCGATACATGCTGCCTCATCCAGATCAATCGGAAGCTCTACCATGAACCCGGTACAGACGAGGATTCCCATTGCAAGAGAAAAAGCGGCATAAGGAATAATCAGTGCTGCGTAGGTGTTCAGAAGTCCAAGCCTCGAGAGTGTTACATAAATCGGTACAATTGCTGCATGAATCGGAATCGTCAGTCCAAGCATGAAGAAGCTGTTCATACGCTTTCTTCCCTTCCAGACCAGCCTGGTTAGGGCAAATGTGGCCATCAGGGAAATAAGCATAACAATTACAATCGTCACAACAGCGATAATAACACTGTTTACAAAGTATTTACCGATATGACCGACGCTTATTGCTTTCTCATAATTTGACCACAAAAATTCCTTTGGTAGCCCTGCTACATTTTCCCCGAAGATTTCCGCATTGCTTTTCAGTGAAAAGGTAAACATCCAGTATACCGGGAACAGATTAATCAGTGCCCAGATGATCAGGACCGTATATATCATAATCTCTTTCAAGTTAATTTCTTTTTTCACAGAAGACCTGCTTCTGATACTTGATTCTTTTATTTCAGCTAAATGATTGCTTTTTTCCACAATATCAGGTCTCCTTTTCTCGGAATATTCCTCCGATAATTAATGCAAATACAAAGCATAAGATAATCAACAGGAGAGCTATCGCACTTCCCATACCATAACGATTCCTCAGGAACAGCATACTGATCATAGTTATACTGGGTACATCCGTAGAATGCAATGGTCCGCCGTTGGTCAGAACATAGATCAGATCAAATGATTTCAGTGAACCGGTAACAGCAAAAATTGTACTGACCTTCAATATCGGTTTAATATACGGAAGAACAATGTAGCGGTTAATCTGTCCTTCACGCGCTCCGTCAATCATTGCCGCTTCTCTGTATTCCGGCGGAACACTTTTGATTCCTGCATACATCAGCAGCATATGGTAACCTACATACTGCCAAAGAATCGGTACAAATACTGCACCGAGTGCCGTATTCATATTACCAAGCCAGATTTTAGCCAAGTTGTCAAGTCCGATTGCACGAAGTACCACATTCAGAATTCCATAAGAGGGATTGTAAATTTTCAGCCAAAGCTGTCCGATTACAACCGTCGAAATCAAAACAGGAACAAAATAAATTGATAAAAATGTACGTTCACCCTTTCTTCCTTTCCCAAGAAGTAATGCAAGCCCGAGTGCAAGCGGAAGCTGAAGAACGACTGAAAATAATGCCAGAAGCATTGCGTTTCGCAATGCCTTCATAAACCCGATGGAGTTGCTGGTAAAAAGCTCTATATAATTGTCCAATCCGATAAAGGTCTTCGTTCCAAATCCATTCCAGTCAAAAAAGCTGTAGTACGCCGACATAAAAATCGGTGCTACCAGGATAGCAATAAAAAGAACCAGTGCCGGAAGAATAAATAGCAGGATTGTTAATTGGTTGCTGTACAGTTTCTTCATTATATACCTCTCATGCCGCTCCGATATTTTAACGAAAAAGAGCGGTTTCCGGATGACTTTCCAGATGTTCATACGGAAACCGCTCATAAGATCAAATCAGAACACGGCGGTTCTGGTTATTTCTGCAATCATTGTTATTTGATATCCTTTACAAGTCCATTAACAAATGCCGTACCATCGATTGCTGAAGCATAAATCTGACCTACATAATCAAGGTAAATATTAGCGGTATTTGCAGACATTGCCGTATCACCAAAAAGAACCATCTGGCTCGATTTTGCTACGATTCCGGCTACTGACTGTGTCAGAGGATTGATGCTGCTTGTATCATAATCAGGTGTCCATGCAGGGAGACCACAGCCATCAAGATATCCATAATGGCAGATGCCCTTTGCGATTTCAAATGCGCTTTCAGCAGCAATCTTGGCATTCTTTGAGCCTGCAGCTACAGCAAGAGTATCCGAAGGTCCACCGATCAGTTCACCAAGCTTTGATTTGGATGAATCAATAACCGGGAATTCAGAAACCTGAATTTTTTCAGACAATCCAGCCTTATCAAAATCTGCACAGTTCCAAGTACCATTCATGTAGAATGCATATTTACCGGCCATAAAGTTTGCTTTGATTTCATCATTGGAAAGAGCAATTCCTTCGGGATCAAAATAATTCTTATTGATCATTTCCTGGAAAATGCCTACTGCCTTGGATACATCATCATTTTTCCAGCTTGCATTTCCTGCGAAAATCTCGCTCAGAGCAGCTGCTCCTGCGGTTTTCTCAATGATTGACTCAAGGTATTCGGTTACACACCAGGTTTCCTTGCCTGCACATCCAAAAGGAATAATTCCGTTTGCAACAAGAGTGTCACAGCATGCAATCAGTTCGTCGTATGTAGCCGGTACTTCATTGTATCCGACGCTCTTCAGAATTTCAAGATTTGCGAACATCCCGACAATGTTCATAGTCATCGGTACGCCATAATACTTTCCGTCGTACTTAACATTTCCCATCATAACTTCCGGAAGCTCCGACTTGTGTTCAGCATAAACATCGTCTACACAGTAAACACGGCCGGCATCAACGAAATCACCAAGAAATGCACAGGACCAGGTAAAGAAAATATCAGGCATTTCATTTGCGGAAACCGCCGCCTTAATCTTTGTCTTGTAAGCCTGATTCTCCGTAGCCTCCCAGGTCAGATTAATTTCCGGATGTGCCTTCTGGAAATCAGCGATGGATGCTTCATAGGAATGACGGTTGGAATCACTCTCGGTTGCAATACACCACATAGTCAGATCGACCGGGTTGCTTGCACTCGGCTCATCGTTCTTTGCTCCGCAGGCAGCAAGTGAAATAACCATTGCCAGTACCAGCAGTAACGCAGTTACTTTTTTCATAATATCCTCCTTAAGATGTGTTTTTTTATGTTAATACATTCCGGCTCGGCTTCTGTGCAGAGATTCCCCCTGATACCTGCTGTACCGAAACATATTCCCACCCCAATCATACTAAACCGTGTGAACCATGCGCCACGGATATTCTATATATAATTTCTTCTCCTCTAGCCGAAAGTAACAGACCGTGTCTTCAAACTGGTCTTCATAAACCAGTGTAAAACAGGACTTTGCCGAATCTACGGAATAATAACCTGTAAAATATCCGTCCTCCATAAAGGTGCCTTCCTTCGTAAAAGAAAAGGTCCAGTGATCTTCCTTGCAGGTCCATTCACCGACCAGTCCATCCGGTGACCCCTCACCGTCATAGGTGTATATATTATTGTTGTAAAGATACATTCCGGCCTCATCCAGAACATAACGAAGCGTTAAGGTCTCTTCTGCGTTGTCTGTCAGCGAAATAAATTGACCGTCACAGGAATACGAGTACTCCTCTCCTCTATATTCCGCCGACCCGTCCTCGTTAAATATTACAGCCGCAGTTTCCTTGTCATGAATGTATGCCCAGCTGCCGCAGAGCTTTTGTTCTTCTTCCGACAGTTCGACATTGTACATATTTTTATTATTATCTGAGATTTTTTCTGAAACTGTATTTGCTCTGCATGCCGTAAGTAACCCGGACAGTAATACTGTAGCATAAATTAAAAGTATTATTCTTTTCCCCATAATTGACCTCGTTTGCAATTACCCAACCACATCGTTTAGTTTACATTTATTTTACTTTTAGATAAATGTAATATTTCTACTTGAACAAGCACTGATTTTACTTTTCTTACAGGCTAATTTTTAAATTAAAAAAGCTAATTAGTGTCTGCTGATTAATGCTAAAATCAGTTTCAATCCATTGATTTTACTG
>CAZRRN010000015.1:0-57408 GCA_964602475.1 uncultured Lachnospiraceae bacterium
TACTTTATTACAGTATACCACGTTTTTTTAATTAATCAAATAATTCAGTACACTGTAAAACAGGATTGCACAGCCATCGCTGATGTGATATACTTTTTATCTGTAATGAGGCATTTATTTTTGTCCGATTAAGCGTTCAAATAATAATCCGGTCATGAACCATGCCGGAGCATAATCAAGGCGGACAACACCCTTAAAATTCATTTTTGCATGACTGTAGTCCCATGGACAGGCATGATGCTTTTTAAGCAGCAAGCCCGACAGAAGTTCGCCGAGGTAAATAAGCAACATATAAGTAATTCCTCTCAACGGCATCGGAACATTTTTCATTCGATGAAATAAAGGAGCGAGAAATGCAGCTGCGCCATAAATCGGAAACATCCATATAGATGTTTTACAGGACATACATTTATCTTTATGGAAGAGAGCAGAACCGAGTCCGGTCCAGAAGCATTCAAGGCACCAGCCCCCGAGTCCGCACCGGCAGAAGTTTTTTATTAGATACTTCATATGCACCTCCGGTAAAAGTTAATTGATAGAGATATTGTTTCTTTTTCTTTTTTTTCTATTCAAAGTATGAACCATATTTTTATAAGAGAAGTTTTAAATCTGTTACGAGGAGCAATTACATGGAGATAGAAAAGAAATACTTAATTTTTAAGCTGCCGAATCTTTCGGAGTATAATAGTCTCGAAATAGAACAAGGATATTTAAATCGTTCTCCGGTATTACGAATCCGCAAACAAAATGAAGATTATATTTTTACATATAAATCAAAGCTGAACATTGAAAAGGAAGCTTTGATGAACAATGAAATTGAAGCACCGCTGACAAAAGAAGCATATGAGCATCTTCGTACGAAGATAGACGATAATTTAATTCAAAAAACAAGATATATTATACCGCTTGAGTGTGGGCGGACAGCTGAACTTGATATATTTCACGGAAAGCTTACAGGACTTAGTTTTGTTGAGGTTGAGTTTGAGAACGTAGAGCAGGCTGCTGAATTTTATCCGCCGGAATGGTTTGGAAAGGATGTAACATTTGATAACCATTATCGAAATGGCTATTTATCAACACTTACAAAATATAACGGATTTGAATAAAAGGGCAGAATTATGAATCAAAGATTGTTTCGATGATATAATATTTTTCTGATATTCATTCTTTTGCACTTTAATACATTAAATTAATAGAGAATTTGGAGTTTATTGATGAATTTTCATTCTTGCATTTTTATTCAGTATTTATTACAATTGATTTAATGAGCAAATACAAAGGGGTAGGTGCTTTTTGTTTCGCATACCTTTTTTCTATTTGCTTAAATTATTATAAAGGGGATAAAAGAAATGGGCTATGTTGATGAAGTAATTGAACGTGTCGTTACAAAGAATCCGGGTGAGCCGGAATTCCATCAGGCAGTAAAGGAAGTTCTTGAATCTTTACGTCCGATTGTTGATGCAAATGAAGAAGTTTATCGCAGAGAAGCTCTTCTAGAGAGACTGGTTGAGCCTGACAGAGAGATTAAGTTCCGCGTTGCATGGGTAGACGACAAGGGACAGACACAGGTTAATTCGGCATATCGTGTACAATTTAATAATGCAATCGGACCGTATAAGGGAGGACTTCGTCTTCATCCATCCGTTAATAAGAGCATAATTAAATTCCTTGGATTCGAGCAAATATTTAAGAACTCTCTGACAAGCCTTCCGATCGGTGGAGGCAAGGGTGGCTCCGATTTTGATCCGAAGGGAAAATCAGACAGAGAAATTATGGCATTCTGCCAGGCATTTATGTCTGAATTATTCAAGTATATCGGAGCAGATACCGATGTTCCTGCCGGAGATATCGGTACTGGCGCAAGAGAAATCGGTTATATGTTTGGGTATTACAAGAAGCTTCGTGGGGTATATGAAGGTGTTCTTACCGGTAAAGGACTTTCCTACGGTGGCTCGCTTGCAAGAACAGAAGCAACCGGCTATGGTCTTTTATATCTGACTCAGGAAATGTTAAAATGCAATGGAATTGATCTTAAAGGCAAGATCTGTGCTGTCTCCGGTTCGGGTAATGTTGCAACCTATGCTTGCCAGAAGGCAATTCAGCTGGGTGCTAAGCCGGTAACGGTAAGTGATTCTACAGGCTGGATATATGATCCGGAAGGAATTGATATTGCAACACTGAAGCTTGTTAAGGAAGTAAAGAGAGCACGTCTTACCGAATATAAAGCTCTTCGTCTAAATTGTGAATACCACGAGGGCAAAGGGGTTTGGTCTGTTAAGTGTGATATTGCACTTCCTTGTGCAACTCAGAATGAATTATTACTTGATGATGCAAAAATGCTTGTTGCAAATGGCTGCACAGCTGTTGCAGAAGGCGCAAACATGCCTACTACACTGGAAGCTACAAAGTATCTTCAGGAGAATCACATTCTCTTTGCACCCGGAAAAGCGGCAAATGCCGGTGGAGTTGCTACTTCTGCACTTGAAATGTCTCAAAACAGTGAGCGCTTGAGCTGGTCCTTTGAAGAAGTTGATGCAAAGCTTCAGAACATCATGGTTAATATCTTCCATAATATGAATGACGCTGCAAAGCGTTATGGTCATGAGGGTAATTATGTAGTTGGTGCAAACATTGCCGGATTTGAAAAAGTTGCAAATGCAATGTTGGCTCAGGGAATCTGCTAAATTTAACATTGCAAGACAGAGAACGATACGATAATGAAATCGTTCTCTGTCTTATATGATGAAACAACCGAAGAACAAAACTTGCAATTGGTTGGTTATTATTATACGAACGGAAGGAAAATTCCATGGACAGACTACTTATTCCCGAAGGATATCGATCCGAGCTCGGGATAAAAGAAACACAGGGTGCTATAAAGCATTTAAAAGACCACTTTGAACGACAATTATCAAAACAACTTAATTTAACCCGTGTATCGGCACCTCTTTTTGTTAAGCCGGAAAGCGGATTAAATGATAATCTGAACGGTGTTGAGCGACCTGTTAAATTTGGTATTAAGGAACAGAATGATAATGAAGTTGAAATTGTTCATTCTCTTGCAAAATGGAAACGTATGGCTTTGAAAAAATACGGTTTTTCCTATGGTGAAGGGTTATATGCAGATATGAATGCAATTCGCCGGGATGAGGATACCGATAATATACATTCAATTTTTGTTGACCAGTGGGATTGGGAGAAGATAATCTTAAAGGATGAAAGAAATATCGAAACATTAAAATATACAGTACGTAAGGTTTATCAGGCATTGAAAGATACCGAGCATTATATTGCGGATCGCTATGATTATATTAAAGAAATTCTTCCGAAGGAAATTACTTTTGTAACAACGCAGGAATTGGAAAATATGTATCCTAATGATACACCGAAAGATAGGGAGTACAAAATCACCAAAATCAAGGGTGCTGTATTTATCATGCAAATCGGAGGCTTGCTTGCATCCGGACAGAAGCATGACGGAAGAGCACCGGATTATGATGACTGGAAATTAAACGGAGATATTATAGTTTATTATCCTGTCCTTGATATTGCATTGGAACTTTCTTCTATGGGAATTCGTGTCGATGAAGAAACTCTTCAACAGCAGCTCTGCGAAGCAGGCTGTACGGAGCGTGCAGAATTATCTTTTCAGAAAGCTTTATTAGGAGGGCAGCTGCCATATACAGTAGGCGGTGGAATTGGGCAATCAAGAATCTGTATGTTCTTTCTGCGTAAAGCGCATATTGGAGAAGTTCAGTCTTCAATATGGCCGGAGGAAATACGTAAAGAAGCAGAAACAGCAGGAGTTCTTCTTCTGTAATATATATTTTTTATTTAATAGTGTGAAAGCTGATTGGCACAAGACATGTCAATCAGCTTTTTTGTTAATAATGAACAAAAATATGAGAAAAGAATTTACAGTTAAATTCCAAAAATAGTAAACTTAGGACTTGCCAAAACATGGAAAACGGTGTATTATTTTGGCACACAGAGTAAATATGTGTAAAACAAACAGGGAGGAACGTGGATGAAAGTTGTTTTTTGGTCTAACTATCCTGATAGTGGAGTGACAAGTAACATGACAGCAATTGGAGTTATGATATCACTGATCTATCATGGCAGGCTTGTAATGCTGTCAAACCATTATAATCAGGAAAATCTTGGAAGGTCACTGTTGGGAGAGACGTATGATGAGATGTTGAAGGAGGAGTGTAATTATTTTGCAAACGGAAGTGCTCAGAACTATATCAAACAGCTGATTAACCGCAGCAATCGCAGACAGCATACGGAGAATATTCTCGAGGTTATTGATGATGGGTTATATTATTATGTTGATTGTCCGATCTTTAACAGCAGAATTTCTGATATGAAAGCGGAAGAAGAAATGGAATCGGTTTTGGAATATTTAAAGCAGCACGCTGAATTAATTTTTATTGATGCCAAAAGCCAGGAGAGTCTTAGTACGAAACATCTGCTTGAAAGTGCCGATATTGTGGTGGTAAATCTTCGACAGGAAGAAACAGCAATTCGTAATTTTTTTAAAAGATATTCTTCTCTGCTTGGTAAATGTGTATTTGTATTAAGTGCTTATCAAAAGAACAGTGGATACATGAAAAAGAGATTTGTTCATGAGTTTCGCATTCATCCTGGAAGAGTTGCGGTGATTCCGTTCAGTCCAATATTTCATGCTAATATTTGTGATGGGAGGATCGTTGAATATATCACAGAAAATGCGGAGTGTAAAAAGGATTCATCCCCCTATGAATATATCTGGCACTTAAAAAAGGCGGCAACGATGTTGATGAATAATATAACAGATAATATTCAATTCAATGGAGAGAACGGAGCATGCGTAGACATTTAAGAATTGAAAGCAAGGTAAGACATTCCTGCATAATTACAATGATTGTTATAATTACAGTGATGTTGATAAGCTATATGGTTGTGAATTATCTTTTACCGGAAAGAATAAATCTGCTCCCGATTGGTATGGCGAGCATAGAAACGCAAGAGGTGGTTTTGCCGGATAATCTTGACCAGTCAATGGAAGAAGATCAGCATTGTTATAATGAAACAATCATATCGAGTGGATTACAAAGCGAATGGAACGAACTTCTCTCCTCCGGGGAGATGAGGGAGATCAGCTGTTCTGAAGTTCAATTTGGTTCCAATATTGCAAACGAAGATTTTGTAGACCTTCGGATTCGTTTTCCAAATGGTGAAGATTATGCGGTCCTTACAAGACAACAAATCCACTTGATAGAAGAAAACAACGAAAGACAGATTTATTTTTGCCTTTCCGAGAAAGAACTGCAGTTTTTATCGTCAGCAGCATTTGATATGAATCATATCGAAGGCAGTTACTTATATCTTGTAAAATATGTAAGTGAATATGGAAATAGAACGACTACGCTTTATACTCCGAAGATCAGTACGATTCAGCTGCTTTTAACATATTCTATGATTACAGAGAAAGAGGCACAGCAAATGCTGCAATTCAGAAACTATATGGACGAACGTATTTGTGTTCAGAATCAATCTGCTCAGTATGGAAAGGAAGACGACATAGAAGAGACAGTAGAAGAGACAGTAAAAGAGGAGTACTGGCTGTATGAATAAAATTAAAAATACCATTGCAGACAAAAGGAATACAATACTGGTTGGCTTTTTAGGAATAGATAAACATGATATTATCTGCTATCTCTCGCGAATTTTATATCATCTTGGTAAGAAGGTTCTTCTTGTGGATTGTTCTGAAAGTCGGGCTTTGACAGAAAGCATTCCTGAGCCGAGAATGTCGGAGCGCCCTGATGGCGGAACCGAATATAATGCGATCATGGAGTATCGGGGAGTGGATTTTCTGAACTATGGTGCATATAACGCATTTATTCTTGAAGCATTAGCAGATCAATATAAACAGGAATCCTGTTATGACTATATTTTGATTGATTTTGGATTTCAGACAGGTCAAGTTGCGATAGGAAAATGTGATATTCTTATTTTTGTCAGTGATCAGCAGATTCATAATGTCAAACGTTTATCGTTAGTTCCATATCACGATAAACAAAGCATTCTTGTTATATTAAAAGACTTTACCGGATATGGAATTTCTGAAAAATCAATACTTCGGGAAATGCATATTGATCAAAAAAATTGCAGTACATACCACATGAAACTAAATGAGCGTAATCAGGAATATAAACTCTCGGAAAGATATCAGGCAAAGGCTCTTTTTTCGTTCATGTCGGAGGATGTCCGCAGTGCACTGCTGCAGATTATTAAGCTGCTTGTTCCTGACACCGTCACAAAAGAAACGGAACGTGCATATCGTTTTGCAGCAAGAGGGAAATAAATACTATCTAAAATATCAGAAAGGAAAATGATGCTGACAGTCATTTGGAGTCCGGTATACGGACAGACAGGAACAACTACAATTACATGTGCATTGGCAGCGGCTTCCGCAAAGTATGGTACAGAGTCTGTTCTGCTTATGCGAACTAAATTTAAGCAGACCGGATTATGCCAGATTATGGATAGAACCATAAGCCATTCACACTTCGGAATGAATGCAGCCGGAATTGACAAGGTTCTCATGGCGGAAGCATCAGGGCTTGTTCTAAAAAGTTCATTTGAAAATGCACTGATAAATCTTGAAGATGGCTTTTTCATAATGGAAGGAAGTCGTAGTATTCACAGAGAAGTCTTTGAAAAAGAACTAAAC
The DNA here is from genome assembly GCA_964602475.1 of uncultured Lachnospiraceae bacterium. Taxonomy (GTDB): domain Bacteria; phylum Bacillota; class Clostridia; order Lachnospirales; family Lachnospiraceae; genus SZUA-448. The sequence continues at coordinate 6,722 of CAZRRN010000015.1, forward strand.
AAAGGAATTCTTTCTATATTAAAAACAGCAAAAGAAAACTATGGATGTATTTATGTTGAAGCTGAGAATGGAGAGAGTGATGAAAACACAGTGCTTTTTCAAAAGGCAGACCGGATTCTGGTTTGTCTGCCTCAGAATCTGTATGTAATAAACAGTTATCTGGAGCAGGATATTGCGAAGGAGAAAAAAAGAATTAACATAATCGGTCGATATATGGAAGATTCGACTCTAAATATAACTAATTTAAATCGAAGATTTCATAAACAGTTATATTACAGCTTTTTACCATTTTATTATTCAGAAGAGCTGATGGATGCATACTCTGCCGGAAGATTAAATGAATGCTTTGAAGAAACATATTTTAATATGCCGGTCAAAAAAGAAAATACAAAAGTTTTCCATGCGCGTGATGCAATCATTAAGATCAATACAGCATTGAAAGAGAGGAACCTATCTTAAAAAGTATAGTTATAATTGTGATATCTGTTTCTTTATTGATATTATGGACGTTATATTTCATGAGAAAGAAGAGAACAGAAAGTTTTCCGGAAAATAAGTATGATATCAATGTAATTGTTACCTGCGTAAAAGAATACTTTAATGAAACCGTTGGGGCTGGAAACGGAAACAGGAGAAACCTGTCTGAAGAAGAGCAAAGAATTGAACGCTTTCGCCTTGAGCTTCTGAAAGCTATCCGGTGCTGTAGTTATGGTGATCGCAATGCTAAGTGTTTTATAAAGAAGAACATTAAGGAATGGTTAGTGAATTTATACTGCAAAGGTCAGGGCGAGCTTGAGTATATTATTCCGTTTTCAAACCCGGAGCAATTATCGCCGATTGACCGTTTTGATATTCTTCTTTATGAATATGAAAGACAGTATTCGATGCATGCGTTGGAAAAGCTTCTGGAGGAGTGTCTGAACTATATTCCGTGTTCTGATTATTATGAGATAAAGGAAGCAAAAAAAGAACCGAAAGAGAATAGAAGAACAAGTTCACAGATAGTAATTGATGAAGCTGCAATACGTTACGTCTATGAAGAGAGCACACCACAATTATCCTATAACGATAAGGCAGAGATTATTTCGCAACGGATTTATCAGTATTATAAAGGACATGGAATCATTGACGAAATGCGTGATTTGGAGATTGATGGGATATCCGGAGGTGTTTCCGGAATTGTTGTAGATGAATATGAGGAAAAGACCATAGAAGGTAAAGAAAGTATAAAAGGTAAAAGAGTATATGAAAGTGTATGGGTTTTTTATCACGGAACCATGCTTCGAATGGCCTTTATGAGTTTCGGAACACAGAAAGAACTGGAACGAGTATGCAAGAACATCTATCGATATGGGAGTCCGGGACAGTTATCTGCTTCAAAGGGTTATATTGCAAATGAAATGAAAGATGGATCGCGGGTTGTTGTGGTTCGTCCACCTTTTTCTGAAAGCTGGGCTTTTTTTCTACGAAAGTTTGGTAAAAAGGAACAGATTTCATTAGAACGGCTGATTCGGGGAAAGAACAGCGAAATGATAATTGAATTACTATATTATATGATTGCAGGATGTCAGGTAATTGGAATAACAGGGGAACAGGGATGCGGAAAGACAACATTCCTGAAAGCGCTGATTGAGTATATTCCGGCTTCATATACGCTGCGGATTCAGGAACTGCTTTTTGAACTGCATTTACGGGAACTGTATCCTGATAGAAATATTGTTACTTTTCGCGAAACAGATGAAATCACCGGAAGAGAGGGACTTGATCTTCAGAAGAAAACAGATGGAACAGTTAATATAATCGGTGAGGTGGCTACAGCCGCGGTTGCCGGATGGCTCGTTATGGTATCTCAGGTTGCAAGTCGGTTTACGTTGTTTACTCATCATGCAAAGACAACTGACAGTCTGATTGCATGTATGAGAAATGATCTGATGCTGAGTGCAGGATTTCATGATGAAAGAATAGCAGAAGAACAGGTTCGTACAGCAATCAGATTTGATATTCATTTAATAAGAAAAGCAGATGGAAGTCGGTGTATTGAACGAATCAGTGAGATTATGCAATGTCCGGAGAAAGAAAAAAGCTCTTTTCATGATCTTGTTATTCTGACAGCAGATGGTTATCGTTACCTGACGGGAATCAGTTCGGAAACACGAAGAACTATGCTTGATGCAATGACAGCGAAGCAGCAGGACGACTTTAACAGTGCAGAGAACAGATGGATTATGAGCAACAATATATAATTGATAAGAAGGATATGAAGTGAAAGATTATAAAAGCCAAAATATTAATAAAATACTTATCGTAGCATTTGTGTTTCTTATATTCGTCTTTACTGCTTATTATAGCAATGAGTCCAAAATCTATCCTATAGTATGTATGATTTATGCGGGGATTGTTATTTTGATCGAATGGAAAGAAAATGTGGAACGAAGAAAGATGAGTAACGAAGCGAAACAGATTGATAGGTTCCTTTCGGAAGTTAGACATAAATTCTATATTCACGGAATGGCAGATGAAGCAGTTTTTGATGCAGAAGAAACCGTAACTGATTTAATTATTAAAAAGAAAATTCAAAGGCTTTGTGCTGTGCTGAAATCTGAGGATTATAACAGAGAGGCTGAGAAATACCGTAAAGAAGAAACCAATCGTTATTTAAAATTATTCCTTACAATTTGTCTTACGGTTATGGAATTTGGTGATAAAAAAGTCGATGGCTATTCCATGTTTTTGATGAATCTAATGAACTTGAAATATGAAATGCGTCGAGAGCAAATGCAAAAAAAACGGTTGTTCGGAAAAATGTCAGGAATGACAATGGTTGCTGTAATCCCGGCATTTTTTCTAAAGCTGATTCAAAATTGGGGAGTAAGTAATCTACCGGAGCTCGAGGAGTTTTATCAATGCAGGAGGGGAAGGACAATTGCAGCTTTGGCATTCTCTGTTTCTGTTCTTGTCTTTTTTATTCTAAATCTCTTAAAGGAACAAAGGGAAGCAGAATACAAGGTACATGCTGTGTTAAGCCGCCTGGAAAAAAATAAAAAAATCAACCGTTTATTACATCGACTTGAGGCTCGTACCCCAGTGCTGCGCAGGATGGCGGAGACGGCACTGGATGAGGCCGGTGAAAATATGAATGTCAGACAGCTGTATTTAATGGTTCTTCTTGGGGTGGGAAGTGTTACAGTGTTCTCTTTTGTTTACTTAATATGGATCAAAATCAATGAAGAAGAAGGAATAAGTATTATTTTCTTTATTTCGGTTTTATTTATCGTAGGACTTTATCCAATCTATAAATTACAAATCAAAAAAATCTTAATGAGAATAACAATGGAAGAGGAAGTTCTGCAGTATCATTCAATCATTGTCATGCTTATGTATGTTGAGAAAATTGCTGTATATGAAATTCTTGAATCACTGGAGCAGTTTTCTGTCATCTTTCGAAGAAGTATCAGCAATTGTCTTAACAGTTATCATTCCGGGAATTGTGAGGCACTTGAAGAATTAAGGGTGCGGGAGGGATGTGAAGCATTCCGGCGACTGGTTGACCAGTTTATAATGTGTGATGAAATCGGGGTTCGTCAAGCATTTGACGAGATAAAGGCAGACCGGATTTTCTATCAACAAAAACAAGATCAGCAGGCAGAATTAACAATAGGTAAAAAAATTCTTGTTGGTCAGTTTCTGGCATTTATTCCAATGATTTTTACCGTAAGCTGTTATCTAATTATACCGTTTGCAGGAGAAAGCATTGGAATGCTGACAGAAGTATATGGCGAACTACAGATGTAGGATAAAAAGGAGACATCATGGAAAACGCATTGAAAGGTCTTTACTTTGCTGCTGGAATTGCGCTGAGCTGCATGATTATCGGGTTTGGATTCATTGCGATGCGGGAAGCAAAGAATACAGCATCGGTTTCATTGAACCAAATGGCAGAATTTCGAACAAATCTGTTTGAAAGCGGATTACGCAGCTATGATAACAGTATCATATCAGGAAGCGAGCTGCTTAATTTTACAAAATATCACTTTAATACTATGCAAAATACGATAACAGGACTTCGATATATCGAAATAATCGGTAAAGAAACACTGCACTGTGAATGTTATGAAGATGCAAGGCAGGCAGCAAACGAAAACAGTAAATATTATATTGAACCATGGTCTGCGTATCAGGGAACGATAATATGTGGTCCAGACGGAGAGATAATCGGAATGAAATTTCAATTAGTAAAGGGGTAAGAGTGTAAAAACACTTCGCCAGGAAGGACAAATATGGAAAATTCACTAAAGGGATTAATACTAGCAAGTGGCGTGGTTATTACATGCATTATTGTAAGTCTGGGATTCTTTATTGCGAGAGAGGCAAAGAATGCAGCAAATAATGGATTGAGTCAGATTTCGGAAATTGCCATGTCTGATGATGTAATGATGAAATTATATGATGGACTTAGAGTGTCGGGAAAAGAAGTACTTGAAGTTGTAGATAAGTACGGAACCGAACTGATTGACGGAAGCTTAGTTATTCAGGTTATAACCGGAAGAACAGAAGGGGAACGGCATAAGATAATGTTTGACACAGAGCTGGCAGATACTGCAGCAGCAAGAGATTACAGCAATGCAGACTATATCAATCCAAACGGAACCTTCGACGGTTCGGTTACGACTGATGCAAAAGGACGCGTGACAATGAAGTTTGCACAGCGATAACAGGAGGACACTACGGAGGTAACAATCAAGCTGATAGAACAGGCTGTCGCATGCATTGTTTTCTGTATAGCGCTAACATATCTGATATATAGTATTCGGCTACTTGAAAAGATGAAATCGCTTTCTGACCTTAACTATGGGTATCAGACGATGATTGCAGAAGACAATCCGGAAATAAATGAAGGAAGATTATTCTGTGAAGAGTGCATTGTTGCTCACTGTTCTGAAGAAGGGAACGAAGAGGTATTATTATGGATTTATTCAGCAGAGTAATTGCTGTATGTCTTACGGCGTGTTTTGTCATAATGCTTCCTGCTTATTTCATTCAACGGCTGGAACAGAATAGTAATAGGGAGTATTTACGGAGCTGTGTACAGGAGCTTTATAATGAAATACGTGAAAATGAAGGAATCAATCCTGATACATATAACAATTTATGCAGAATCGCAGTGTTACCCGGAAAAAGAAAGCAAATCAAACTGGTTCATAATAAACTGGTTGCAGATGTATATTCGGAGCATAATCCATCGATTTATTGGCATGAACAGATTGAATATACCGATGGAATTCTTCAAGATCTTAAAAATAACGGATTTTATGATGTCGAAGAGAATGAATCGCTGACGATTTATCTTATTGCAGATACACTTGCTTCAAAAGAAACGATCATTTATGGAGGAACCGGAGGCTAAACATTGTGATTGTAGAACGAATCATTGATATTTTTATTGCTGTAATTATTTTTTTTCTGTTGCCGTTCATTTATGTTCAGATGAAGCAAACAGAATATCTTCAGGAATATTTTCTTGAGCGAACAGCGATATTTCTTGAGCAGATTCAAAATTCCGGAATCTTATGTACAGATGATTATCAGAACTATCAGGAGATGCTTTCTTCAAATGCTTTTTTCATACGAGCCGAGCTTCAAATCAGTCGTTATGAATATCTTCCGGGAGAACAAGAGGATAACGGAAGCTATTATGCAAAAAAGATTTTTGTACAATATTCTGATTATGAAATAAGAAACAATCTGGAACTCAATGAAAAGCTTATTCTCAGAGATCAGGATTTTGTAAAAATACGAGTTTACCAGGCCATTCCGTTTGTGTTTCGTTTTTTTGACAGCTGTAATACAAGTAATAGAAGAGAATGGCTGATGATTAATTATGGAGGAATTATTTGAGATTATGTCATTTGGTGTTGATTTTTCTAATAATTTCATGTTCTATGGGTATTGTACTGGAACTTCAAACAAAGTATAAAGAAGAACAAAAGCAAGAACTTAGAATCATGGAAGAAGCAGTGGCAGGTGCTGTAAAAGCAGCATCGAAAAAACAGATAGAATATATGACTGATTCATTGCTTTATTCTGCAACAGACGAATTAAAAATACAAACAATTGAAGACCAGTTTTTTAGAACATTGGGTGCCGGACTGGGATTAAGTGACAGACCAGACTATATAATGCAATTACAAAGGCTGGTTCCTGTCTTGTGTGTGATTTCAGACAGCGGATATTCTATCGGCTATTACGGTCTTTCCGAAAACAATGAATTTAAGAGAGAATGGACTGAAGAAAGAAGTTTTGCGGTACAGTATAGGAATAAAATCTACTGCGCCGGTCTGGATGATTTGGTTATTATGTATGTAAATGCTCATGATGTAACAAAGGTAAGCGTAAAAAATGATGCCGAATTAAGAATAAGTATCAGAGCAGAAGCAGTTGAAAATGCGATGCAGTTTTATTTAGACCAATACAGAAAGCTGAACCGGACTACAGAACGACTGAGCATTGATCTACCAAAGATGGATGATGGAGAGTTTGTTAATGCAGTCAGTGCTCCCGGAATTCTTGCAGTATATTACCGAAGCATGTATGAAGGTTCTGCACTGGCGTACAAGCTGCATGGTACAAGAATAAGCAAAACAGACTGTTTCATTGTAACAGAGGAAAAGGATGGAAGGATATATCATCGAAGTGATTGTACTGCAGTGTCAAAAGAAACTGATATAAGACGAGTTGTATTTTATACGAGAAAGGAATGTGCTGAATATGGGGCATACGCAGGTGAATGCTGTGAACCGCTGGCGGTGCATGCACCAAACTAAAACTAAGGATAGATGCCTTAAGGCTTGTCTGCTGGGGATATTTTGTATTCTACTGCTATGCAGCCGGCAAGAGGATGCAAAAGCAGCAGAAACATTTACCATTCAAGAAACGGAATACAGCCAGACAGTATATACAATGAGCGGAAATGAAGTATACAGAATGGAATTTACAGAGGATGGCCGATTTCGCATTATTGGGAAGCATATGGGAAGCAAGGCAAGAATCTCATATCAGACGGTTGGATTTGTGATTACAGATTGTCCGTGTTATGGAGAGGTGGAACAATACCTTGAAGAAAAAGGAACAGCATTTGTTCTGCGATTTGATGAAATGCCGAAACAATACGTCAGCGGTGTGACTATTGGAGACGAAAAAACGACAACCTATCTGTTCCCGGAGAGTATACTGGAGCAATGGGCTGAATGCTTTGGGCTTCAATCCGGAAAATATACAATGAAAGATTTATATATCAATAATATCTTTCGTGTAGTAGAATTCCCGGAGGGAAGAGACGGAGCCTTTGTTTATGCGGACCAAAAAGTCCATTATAACATGGAAAGTATTATAAATGCTTGTCCATGGACCAAAGCAACAAAGAATAAGCTAAAGCATTATTACGATATGAAGCTTACGATATCGGAGCAGCTGATTGCCCGTATACAGGAAGAGTATATAGAAAATCCGGTTGCTCCGGTGAATATCCAAGAACCGGACAACCCGGACAACACAGATAACCTAAGCAACCAGGATAATCCGGACAACCAAGACAACCAGGACACCCCGAGCAACCAAGATAATACTGGCAGCCCAGACAACCAAGATAATCCAGATAACCAAGATAACACTGACACCCCGGACACCCAGGACAATAAAGTTGAATTATTAACGAAGCTTAATGGAAAAGTAGAAATCTGTTCCGACCGTTTCTCCTGCGAAAAAGCAATTCCGGGAGGAGAGGAAGTGTATGTTTATTTTGATATAAAGAAATATATGGGTCAATGGGGATTTCATTATATCAGCGGGACGGTTATTGTCCCTGTAACCGTGAAAAAAGAGTATTGGTCGGCAGCAGGAGACGGTCGATGTCGTATCAGACATGAAACGGTACAGGTCAAACGGCAATATGGTTATTGGGTAATCGATAATTTTTGCATGTATGAGCTATCCGATGTAAACATATTGAATCAAGCACTGGAGAACGGAATCATCAGTGTGCCGGTATGTTCCTCTATAGAGAATCATTCGGTTACCGCTGCTAAGCAATATGGAGAAATACAGAATCATATAATTCTGCCATGTACCGAGCTGACAATAGTAAACGGAATATTGTCGGAAGATGGAAGCATACCGGAGGAGGATTTCATTGTGATTGCAGAACAGCAGACAGGAGCCGTTCGCGTGCATAATGACCGGCTGATCGTTGGTGGAAATATTATTCTGTCAGATGAAGAGAAGTTTCAGACGGCATCAGCACCTAGAGAAGATATTTTGCAGAATCTGTTTGCTGAAAAGCAATATAATCAATCCTCACAGATCCGTCTGAAATGTAATTTACCGAACGAAAGCTACTCTTCTCAGGGGACAGCTGTTTACAGATGTATTTTATCGACAGAAACAGAATTGAAAGAAGAACGTAAATTTCAAATAACGGAGGTTAATCCTGTTGTTATTCATACACCGGTTGTCTGTATTCCGAAGCTTGTATGCGATAATAAAAAATATGTGCAGCTTTTATTGCCTGAGGATAATGCGGTTCCTCTTGTTATAGACCAAAATCATGAATTAAATGATTTTACTCTCTGTATTTCCGGTTATGGAGAGCACATAAAAGAGAAAGGATACGGTCTTCGGGATTACGGGAGCGTTGTTGAAGGCTACCTGAAAATGGACGGAGGAAGAGTAAAAAACGAGGTTTGTTTTGATTTTGATATCTGGATAGATAATCAAAACGATCGATGTGCCGACAACGATACATTTCTCGAACGTGGAATATGGTATCTTCTTGGAACCGAAACGCAGCGATTCTATTTACCGGAAAATACAAAAGAAGGTCTTTATTCTGCGAAGGTAAGAAGTGTCGCTGCAAATGCTGCAATGGAAACCGACAGTATTAATGAACATGATGTTCAAATGTCTGCACAGGAAAGACCGAGGGAGGAAAAATCGGCTAACAGATCGCCGGTGAACTATATTGCGTTTAATACAATACAGTTTCAGGTCTCCGGGCGAATGTATGGTTTTCATATCAAAGATATTTCAGGTGCGGAATGGAAAAAGACATTTTTTAATGGATTGCGCTATTATGTCGGGAAAAACGATTCCTATGGAAATATTGTAAGAGAAAGAAACTATTTGCTTCCCTTGATAAACGGCAGTCATCCAAACTACGTTAATCGTGGAAGTCTGCGATTCGGATCGACTGTAATTTATCAAATAATAACAGTCGGAGAACAATCAAAAATCGGAAAAATAAAAATTAAAATAAACAGTCGGATTTTAAAAGACGGGCAATGGGAGAAGGTGGATCTTTACTGCCTTTCCAATGAAATTGACGGAAGACAGAAACTGACCAAAGTAAAGAATGAAAGCTGGTTGAATCAACCCTTGTCAGGTGAAAACAATGTGCAGCTTTGGGAGGGTGGCTTTGCTTTTCCTCAGATTGTATGGCCGGTTCCTCAGAATTTTCCTATCTTATTATTTGCAGCAAATCGAGGAATTGCTGCGCTTAAGGAATTATATCGAAATGCAAACTATTTGATGGTGAATTTTGATATTATTCTTTGTAATGAGCAGGAAGATGAGATTGTTTCATATATAAATGAAGAAAATTTTATAAAGGGCTTTAACAACATGTGGAAAACAGAGGGAGCTCAGAAAAAGGCAAGAGACAGCAGTGGTATAGAGTTTACATTGGAAGATGGTGATGTTTTTATTTTTTCTGTTGGACTCTCAGATGAAAGTGATTATCGAGTTCAGTTACTGTATTAGAGTAAAAACCCCCACTCCATAATTCGGAGTGGGGGTTGAAATTAGAAAGATAACTGAAGTGCTCTCAGTGCTCTCGGGACTATCGCTGTGAACACTCCTCATTACCGCTGATTTCCAAAGTAGAAAAGAGCGATTGTGCCGGGACCGCTGTGTGAACCAATAGTAGGACTTACCGGATTAATAATAAAGTTTTGTACACCGAAACGTTCCTGAACCAGATTACGGACATATTCTGCATCCTCAAGAGCATCGCCATGGCTGATAAATACCCAGTCATTTTTACAGCCTTCAATTGCTGCACCCATATTATCTACCAATGCATTCAGTGATTTTTTTCTTCCGCGGACATTGTTCAGAGGAACAAGGCGCCCCTCGTTATCTACGTGCATAACAGGTTTTACGTTAATCAGGGTACCAAGAATAGCAATCGATTTCTTTATACGGCCGCCTCGGTGAAGATAAATCAGATCATCTACCGTAAATTGATGACAGATATGCAGTCTGTTATTCTCAACCCATTCGGAAATCTCCTCTATTGACTTTCCTTCTTCCTTCATCTGTACAGCATAATGAACAAGAAGTCCCTCACCGAGAGAAGCACAGAGAGAATCAATTACAATTATTTTTGCATCAGGATATGAGCTCTGAAGTTCACGACCGATAAAGGCTGCATTATTATAGCTGCTGCTCAGTGCGGAGGAAAATGCGATATGAAGAATATTGAGACCCTGATCAAGTACTTTTGTAAATGATTCACGTATCAGATCGGGATTGGAAGCCATCGTAGTCGGCGTTTCTCCATTTCTCATATGATCGTAAAAATCATGTGGCTCAAGTGTTTCTTCAACTCCATAAACAGTTTCTCCAAATTTATAATACAACTTTTGAATCAGAAGATTATGCTCTGTAATGTAGCTTTCAGGAAAATCTGAGGTCGTCTCGGTAGAAATAATAAAATCGCGCATCGCTGCCTCCATGCGGTGACTTATTTTTAGGAGCCGCTAATGGCAACAAGTTTGGCACCGAACAAACTTGTCAAGTGAACGAAGGTTTGTCGTTCACTTTATCCTAAGTATTACATGTAATAATGAAAATAGCAGAACTATGTCATAAAAAACACGTAATGTAGTTCTTCAAACTACATTACGGATTATAACATACCAGTATAAACATTTCAATACTGAAATAAAAAAAAGATTTGCTATTTCTTAAATTCATGCTATAATAATCTCTAGGTTAAAAATGAGTTAATACTATATTATCATTCTAGGAGACAAACAATGAAACACATTAAGACATTAAATACCAGAAACCTGAAAGATTCTGTTAAAAAGGGCGGCTGCGGTGAATGCCAGACATCCTGCCAGTCGGCTTGCAAGACTTCCTGTACAGTCGGAAATCAGAGTTGCGAGAATAAGTAATCACTTACAGCAAGCAGCGTCGAAAGCCGCTGCTTGATTTTTGCACTTAAGGAAGGAATACGGAAAATGATACACAGATATAAATGTAATCAATATAACATTGTACTTGATGTTAATAGTGGTATGGTACATGTTACAGATGAGATGTCATATGATATGATTGGCCTGATGGAACAGACAAGAGACCGGAAAATGGTTCTTGAGGAAATGAGAAGATTATACAAACAGCCAGAAAAAGCAGCTGTTTATCAACAACAGGCAGAGGAAGCTTTGACAGAAGAAACTATATTAGATATATTTTCTTCTCTTTATGATGAGCTCATGACAATGATAGATAACGGAAGTCTTTTTACAGAGGATGTTTATGAACCGTATATTGATAATTTCTCTAAGCGGGAAACTGTGGTAAAAGCACTGTGCCTTCATATTGCGCATGACTGTAATCTGGCATGCAGATACTGTTTTGCTGAAGAAGGCGAATATCATGGAAGACGTGCGCTTATGAGTCTGGATGTAGGAAAACAGGCATTGGATTTTTTAGTTGCTAATTCGGGAAACCGTAGAAATCTGGAAGTTGATTTCTTTGGCGGAGAACCGTTGATGAATTTTGAAGTTGTAAAGGAACTGGTACGTTATGGACGTGAGCTGGAAAAGACACATGACAAGCTGTTTCGTTTTACACTTACCACGAATGGTATTCTACTGAATGATGAGATTATGGAATTCGCTAATCAGGAAATGAATAATGTTGTTCTTAGTATCGATGGACGCAAGGAAGTGAATGATAGGATGCGTCCGTTCCGAAACGGAGCCGGAAGCTATGACCTGATTGTACCGAAATTTCAAAAATTTGCCGAAAGTCGAAATCAGACAAAATATTATGTACGCGGGACTTTTACACATAATAATCTGGATTTTTCCGAAGATGTAAAACATCTGGCCGAGCTTGGATTTAAACAGATTTCAGTAGAACCGGTAGTAGCAAAAAATACAGATAGTTATGCAATTCAGCAAGAAGATCTTCCTAAAATCATGGAAGAGTATGATAAGCTTTCACAATATATTCTCGAAAAACGAAAAAAAGGAGAAGGCTTTAATTTCTTTCATTTCATGATTGATTTAAGCGGAGGTCCATGTGTTGCAAAAAGACTGTCGGGCTGTGGCTCAGGAACGGAATACTTGGCAGTAACGCCATGGGGTGACCTCTATCCCTGTCATCAGTTTGTGGGAGAAGAGGAATTTAAGATGGGTACCGTGTATGAAGGAGTAACCAATACCGAACTTAGAGACCGATTTAAAAAACTGAATGTTTATGCAAAGGATAAATGTAGGGAATGTTTTGCCAGATTTTACTGCAGTGGAGGATGTACTGCAAATTCATACAAGTTCCACGGAAAAATAGATGATGCCTATGACATCGGATGCGAGATGCAGCGCAAACGTATCGAATGTGCGTTGATGATTAAAGCAGCAGAAAGCGAAGAGGAGTGATCCAACCGAAATAGATTACTATTTACAGGTGGAAGCTGCCTTGAGAATAATAGATTAATCGGAAAGGGACGTAGAAATGAAAAAGGGTTGGTTACAAATCGGAGGACTGGTGCTTCTTATTGCAGTGATTGCATTTATATCCTGCTTTGGTTTTGGAGAATCGCAAGCCGGAAGTTATCATGGAGTAAAGCTCGGATTGGATCTTGCAGGTGGAGTGAGCATTACCTACAGAGCAGTTGATGATGATGTTACTGAAGAGGAAATGGAAGACGCGAGATACAAGCTGATGAAGCGAGCAGAGGCGAAAAGTACTGAATCAGCGGTATACCGTGAAGGTAATGACCGGATTAATGTTGATATTCCAAATGTAACCGACGCGACAAAGGTTCTTGAGGAAATGGGACAGGTCGGAAGTGTTTATTTTATTTATGCACAGGGTGACGATGATGTTGCTAATATCGCATATAACTCAGAAACAAAAAAATATGACATTCTGACACGCAGTATGGAAGAGATTATAGTAGCCGGAAATCTTGTGCTGGACGGCTCAGATATTCAAGGCGCAGCAGCAAACATGAGTAGTCAAAATGCGATTACACAATATTATGTTGAACTGACGCTGAAGGAAAGCGGTGCGGAAAAATTCGAAACGGCAACGGCAAAGGTAAGCAAGTATTACAGCTCATCATCATTGAATCTGAAGAATATTATTGCCATTGTATATGACGGAACGGTAGTTTGTGCGCCGATGGTACAAAATGCTATCAGTGGCAACAGTGCGGTGATTGAAGGGCAGGAATCCTATGAATCAGCACAGAATCTTGCTACAACAATTCGAATCGGAGCACTTCCTATTGAACTGGAAGAAATAAGGTCCCAGGTGGTTAGTGCAAAGCTTGGTGTTGAAGCAGTAGAAACAAGTCTGCTTGCCGGACTGATCGGCTTTATTGTACTTGTTATTTTTATGATTGTCATGTATCGTATCCCGGGCGTTGCTGCATCAATTGCATTAACGATTTATGTCGGACTGATTGTAATATTTATGAATATTTTTAATGTTACTCTGACCTTACCGGGAATTGCAGGAATTATTCTTTCCATCGGTATGGCAGTGGATGCAAATGTTATCATTTTTACCCGTATCAAGGAGGAAATGGCAACCGGAAAGACAATCCGCTCCTGTATAAAGATCGGGTTTAAAAAAGCACAGTCGGCAATTGTTGACGGTAATGTCACAACACTGATTGCAGCAGTTGTACTTTATCTTCGAGGTTCAGGTTCTGTCAAAGGGTTTGCGCTGACGCTTGGAATTGGTATTGTTCTTTCCATGTTTACAGCAATGGTAATTACGCATTTCATTTTGAATGCATTTTACAGTATAGGTTTGAAATCAGAAAAACTGTTCGGAACGATTCGAGAGCAGAAGCCTCGCAGATACGTTGAAAACGGAGTTCGCTTCGCAATTCTGTCAGGAACAATTATTCTTGCTGGTATGGTAATCGCAGGAGTCAATGCCGGAAGCAAAGGAACCGTTTTTAATTACAGTCTGGATTTTGTTGGAGGAACCTCGACTTCTGTGGTATTTCCGGAAGAACTGCCGGAGGGAATCCAAGGAAATCTGGAGCTTCTTGTTTATGAAACGACCGGTAAGAATGCAGAAATTTCACTGGTTGAATCAGATAATACTGCATTAATCCGTACCACCAATCTGGAGCAGGAGGAACGTGCAGCAATCATTGACCGTCTTGTTTCTGACTTTGGAGTCGATGCTGAACAGGTTGAAAGTGAGAATATCAGTTCCGTTGTCAGCGGTGAAATGAAAAAGGATGCAATCTGGGCAACTGTGATTGCAATCATTTATATGCTTCTTTATATCTGGATTCGGTTTAAGAATATCAACTTTGCGCTTAGTGCGGTGATTGCACTCATACATGATGTCTTAATTGTAATTGTAGTTTATATTGTTGCGAGAAACTTTATTTCGGTTGGAAGTACATTTATCGCATGTATTCTTACTATACTTGGTTATTCAATCAATGCTACAATAGTTATTTTTGACCGGATTCGAGAGCGAATGAAGACTAAGCTGAATAAGGAGTCGACACTGGAGATTGTAAACCGTTGTATAGGTGAAACCTTCAGTAGATGTATTAATACTTCGCTGACAACACTTTTTATGGTTGTAGCGCTTGCTGTACTTGGAAATGATACAGTACGCGAATTTGCTATTCCGCTGGTCGTTGGAATAGTTGCAGGAGGATATTCCTCTATCTGTCTTACAGGACCATTGTGGTATTTTCTTCAGAAACACATTAAGACAAAGCCGGAGAGCGAGGATTGACGTCATTGATTTACTGTCATTCGGACGTAGAATATTAACAAGGAACCATAAATAAAGGATGAGCGATTCGCATGACGAAGTGGATGATAAAGACAAAAAAAGCGGATTTCAAAGCAGTTGCAGAGCAGTTTGGCGTAAGCATGGTTACGGCACGATTGCTCTGCAATCGTTCTTTAACAGAACCAGAAAAAATTCAGGAATACCTTTATCCGTCTAGGGAACACCTGCATTCCCCTTTTTTTATGAAGGGAATGGATTCTGCATGTGAACTTTTGAATAATGCGATAGAAAAAAAAACAAAGATTCGTATCATCGGTGATTATGATGTTGATGGAGTAGTGTCGACTTATATTTTGTATGATTATCTTTTATCCTGCGGCGCAAAAGCCGACTATAGGATACCGGAACGCGTGAAAGACGGATATGGAATTAGTTCTACTATGGTAGAAGATGCGGCTTCTGATGAAGTAGAACTTCTTATAACCTGCGACAACGGAATCAGTGCGTGGGAACAGGTGGATCTTGCTTACCGTCTTGGAATGAAAGTGATTGTCACGGATCATCACGAAATTCCGGAGCATCTTCCAAAAGCGGAGATCCTGCTTAATCCAAAGCTTACAGACTGCGGTTATCCTTACAGAGAACTTTGTGGCTCAGGTGTTGCACTGAAACTCGCAGAAGCATTGGAATTCTGGCGAAAAGGGAAAAAAAACGAAGAAACAGATAAGATTGACGAAAAAGAAGAAACAGAAAAAAAAGAAGAAACAGAAGAAATAACCGGTTTGAAGCCGGCGCTCGGTGTTCTGGACCGATACCTTGGACTGGCGGCGCTGGCTACGGTTTGTGATGTTGTTGAACTGACAGGTGAGAATCGGTGTATTGTTAAGCTTGGGCTGCAACAACTTAAAAACATGCGAAATATCGGACTGAATGCACTATTTCAAGTGAACCGGATCAATATGGAACAGCTTGGCTCTTACCACCTTGGGTATGTGATTGGACCATGTATCAATGCAAGCGGACGTCTTGATACGGCACTTCAAAGCATGGAACTGCTGCTGGAGAAAGACAGTAAGATGGCACAGATGAGGGCAGAGAAGCTGCAAAAGCTGAATGATGAGCGAAAACAAATGACAGCAGATGCAGTGGCGGAAGCAGAAGAAAAAATATTAAAAAATGAGAATGGCAGCAATACTGTTTTTGTACTTTTACTGGATCAATGTCATGAAAGTATTGCCGGTATTGTTGCAGGACGAATTCGTGAGAAATACGGGAAACCTACAATTATACTGACTTATGGCTTGAACTATGTGAAGGGTTCGGCGCGTTCGGTTGAACAGTATAATATTACTGAAGAGCTGACAAAGTGTAAGGAGCTTCTGATTAGTTTCGGGGGACATAAAATGGCGGCAGGCTTGTCGCTGAAGGAAGAAAATGTTTCTTTACTGAGAGAACGACTAAATGAATCATCTACACTGACGAATGAAATTCTTGAACAGAAGATTGTAATTGATATGGTGCTTCCAATCCCTTACATGACGGAGAGATTATACAAGGAGCTTGATTTACTGGAGCCCTTCGGGACAGGTAATTCACGCCCGATATTTGCCGAGAGAGAGCTTTCAGTCACGGAAGCACGTTACATAGGAAAAACCAAAAAATATTTAAAATTTAAGGTAAAAAATACCGACGGAGCCGGATGCGATGCTTTGTATTTCGGGGATTCAGAAACCATGATAGAAGAATTAAAAAAGGAGTTTGGAACAGAGGAGATTGAACATATGTTTCAGAGAAAAACAAATCAGGTTCGATTCTCTGTGACTTACGACATGGATTTAAATTCCTATGAAGGAAATCAGTCTATGCAGATGATAATACGTGATTATCGAATCAGTCCAAAGGAAAGCTGAAAATCAGTGTTTCACAGATAGTTAAGCACCTTTTCAAAACAGACACCGTCTGATTTTGGAACATCCATTTCATCTGAAGCAGTGATACACCGGACAATAAAATCCTGTGCATGACATACTGACTGAGGGAAGGGAACCTGATTCACTGCATCAGAAGCAATCACAGCGGTGAAAATATCTCCGGTACCGTTTCGCTCACAGCCCACGCGGTGTATTTGAAGCAGACGGGAATCTTCTCCGGGAATCGAGATATAATTAGAAATAAAGTCGTCGTTACTGATTCCGGTAATGACGATTTTTTGTGACTCTTTTTTTCTTAAAGATTCGGTCAGACGGTCCAGCTCAGAAAGAGACCAGCTGCCTTCGTGGTATCCGGTTCCGGTCAGACAGCAGGCTTCTGTTATATTTGGTGTGATAATATCTGCAAGTGCGACAAGTGATTTCATTTCATCTCGAAGCTCTGTGCTGCAGGAGGTGTAAAGTCTGCCATGATCACCAAGCACCGGATCGACTACAATAATGGTCGAGTCGGTTCGAAAGTCATGGATAAAATCCCGAACAATGGAAATCTGTCTGCGTGAACCAAGGAAACCTGTACAGATTCCATCAAAGGAAAGCTGCAGCTTTTTCCAGTACTCAATGTAAGCAGGAAGCCGGTCTGAGTAGTCTTCCATAAAGTATTCGGGAAATCCGCTGTTATTAGAAAGAATAGCAGTCGGAAGCGGACAGCATTCGATTCCGAGATGTGAAATAACAGGAAGGGAAACAGTAATGGAACAACGCCCATATCCGGCCAAAGCACTGAAAAGAGCCATTCGCTTTTGGAGTGTAATCTGGTTGCTGCCATTCGTTGAATTATTCATGCGTCTGCCTCATTTCGCTGTTTTCTGTTAATTTCTTTTCTCGATTCGGAAAAAGACCGGCCTTTATCAGAACAGGGCGGAGAGCAAGGTAAAGAACAGAGGCAATCAGAACCGAAGTAACCGCATTTACTAAAGTTGTAAGTGCACCAATTTTTGCAAGTACAGTGGCAGCATCCTGCGGAATGCCAAGAATATAAAGCTTGTAAAGATAGCGGATAATCGGATCGGCAACAAGATTAAAAAGCATACCGCCGGAAGAAGCCGCTATAACAGACAGAGTGAGACGGCTTTTTTTATATTCCTGAGTAATATGAAAAATCTGATGAGCAACCAATCCGGTAATCAGACCAATTCCGAATTTAAGAACAAAGGTTGCCGGTGCAGAGGTTACGTATCCGGAGGTAAGATCGGCAAGTGTGAGTCCTATTGCTCCGGCGAGTCCACCCCATACGCCACCGAGCAGAAGAGCGGCAATTACAACAAAGGCATTTCCAAAATGAATGGCAGTTTTCTCGGTACCGACCGGAATGTCAAAACGAAAGACCTGAAAACCGATATAGCAAAGTGCAGCAAAAAGAGCAGCAAGTGCCAGCGTTTTGATTCGATCAGAGGAGGAATTATTCGATGTGTTCTTCTTCATGTTGTTCTCCTTATGCGGTAACCAATGTACCGATTTAGTGTACAAAGAATAACACATATGTGGCACCGAGAAAACGTCCAGTATGAAAAATGCGAATGGTGCCAGATTATTTCTCCAAAGCCATTCTCTTCACACGCTCCAGAGCAGCAGCAACCGGAGGAATGACAATGATAATCAGTGTGATAACGGCCTCAGTTCCAATATATGCGCCATTATAAACGGCGGAGTAAATGATGGGAATCGTTCCGTAATCGGCAGCGTACTGAGCAAAAAAGATCAAACCAGACAGATAAGCAAAGATAAACCTGCCGAGAATACCAACCAGATATCCTTTTATCAGACCTCCCTTAACTTTATGGAACAATCCTGATAATCCAAGTGCACCAAAAGCCAGAATATAATCAAAAATCAACTGAGGAATACTAATAATATAAGGTTCAATAATCAGCTGAAGAATACCATAGGCGACAGCGGTGACAAGACCGGTTCCGACTCCATAAAGATAACCGATAAAGCAAATGAAAAACATACTGAGCAGAGTTACCGAACCGCCGTAAGGCATACGAAGCGGCAGCTTAATTAGTGAGGCTACGGTAGCAAGTGCAAGTGCAGCGGCACAGAATACGAGTTTCTTTACCAAAAATGAGTTTGTTCGTTGTTGTTGCATAAAAAAACCTCCTTCATTGGTGCGCAGGAGGGGCTTAAAAATGCTTCCTTACGCCGGTATTATCCGGATCAAGTAGTGAGGGACAGCGGTATTGACCGCATCTCAGCTTAAGCGCCCCTAGCGAACATTGTTTAATTGTTAATCGCGATTACAGTTTTCTAGTATATCATAGAATACTCAATTGTCAAATGGTTTTTCTGCGAAGCGGAGGTTATATTTTACTTGCCTCATAGCTGCGGGATATGTTATACTAAACATTATGAATATGTCCTATCACGGAGGTGTTTATGGATAAATTCAAAATCAAAATTAAAGCGGTAGTGCAGCATGAAAACCGGTTTCTTATTGTTAAAAAATGGTACGACGACAGAATCGCAGAACCGTACCAGTGGGAGTTTCTTGACGGTGATATGATATTTGGAGAGCAGCCGGAACGCGCTGCGGAACGTATTGTAAGGGAACAGACACAGCTGGAGGTTGGAGCCGGCAGATTCCTGTATCCATGGTCCTATGTGGTCGGGGATGTGTGTTATGTTGGAATCTGTTATCTTTTTGAGACTGCCCAGACAGAAGTTTTTCTTTCGGAAGAACTGCTGGAAGCATGTTGGGAGCTTCCGGAAAAACTCAACGAATATACAATGAATAAAAATGTACTGTGCGATATTATGAAAGCGGTACAATAAGGAGTGTAAGATTGCGGACACTGATACAACACGGATATGTACTTGACCCGTCTGACGGAACACAGGGCATCCGGGATATTCTGATAGAGGATGCCTGTATTTCTGCCGTAAAACCAAAGATTAATCAGGAAGCGGACACGTTGATTGATGCATCAGGCTGTACTGTGATGCCTGGCTTTATTGATCTTCATGTACACTTACGTGAGCCAGGGTATGAATACAAAGAGACAGTTGCAAGCGGAACCGCTGCAGCTGCAGCGGGAGGATTTACTACCGTCTGTGCCATGCCGAATACCAAACCGGTAATTGATTCACCGGAGGGGGTGCGGGCGTTCTATGATATTGTGAAAAGAGATGCTGCGGTACATGTTCTGACCTATGGTGCAGTTACAAAGCAACAGGAAGGATTGGAACTTACAGATATTCGTGGGATGGCGACAGAAGGAATCTGTGGGATCAGCGAAGACGGCAGATCTGTCATGAACATTTTGCTTTACCGTGAAGCAATGAAACAGGCGGCTGTACTTGGAATTCCCGTTATGGCGCATTGTGAAGACAGGGAGCTTTTGCAGGGCGGGGTCTTGAACACAAAAGCGGCAGAGAAGTTTGGGTTGCCGGGTATTTCCGATACGGTTGAGGACTACATTACAATCAGGGATATTCTGCTTGCTAATGAACTTGGAACCAGATTACACTTATGTCATTGTTCCACAAAGCTCAGTATGGAGTTTTTAAGACTAGCGAAGAAAATTGGAGCGCCGGTTACGGCAGAGGTCTGTCCGCACCATTTTTCAATGTCAGAAGAAGAGATTCTTACGGAGGACACAAATTTCAAGATGAATCCACCACTTCGGAGCAGGGAGGATGTGGCTGCGGTACTGGAAGGAATAAGAGACGGAAGCGTAGATGCGATTGCAACAGATCATGCACCGCACAGTATCGAGGATAAGAAAAAAAGCATGAAAGAGGCACCGTTTGGTATTGTAGGTCTTGAGACAGCTTATGCGTTGTCTGTAACAAAGCTTGTGAGGACAGAAATACTGACACCGCTTCAGCTGGCAGATAAACTGAGTCTGAAGCCTGCAAGAATTCTTGGACTCGATGAGAAAGACGGAAGAGGAACTCTGCAACCGAGAGCAATCGCAGATTTGGTGATTACAGATCCGACAGAAAAATGGATTATTGATCCAAATAGATTCCGGTCGAAGGGCAGAAATACTCCATTTGGAGGAGAATTTGTCTACGGAAGGGTTAAAATGACCATTTGCGAAGGAAAAACAGTATACCATGATATATAACAGATTATCATAATCTAGTGACAGGAATAATACAATATTTCATACATTTCGGAGCATGGCGCAAAAGCAGCGGAAGAAATGTAACAGAATGGGGGAGCAGCATGATACAGAAACTGATTGAAAAAATTGAAAATACCTCGGCACCGGTGGTAGTGGGGCTTGACCCGACGCTAAAACTGATTCCGAAGAAAATACAAGTGAAAGCATTTGAAGAATACGGGGAAACTCTGGAGGGGGCAGCAGAAGCAATCTGGCAGTTTAATAAAGCAATCGTAGATGCAACTTTTGATATTATTCCTGCTGTGAAACCGCAGATTGCGATGTACGAACAGTTTGGTATTCCGGGACTGTCGGTTTTTAAGAAGACTGTAGATTACTGCAGAAGTCATGATCTGGTGGTAATCGGCGATGTGAAGCGCGGAGATATCGGATCTACTTCGGCAGCTTATGCAAACGCACACATAGGAAGAGTGAAAATAGGACAGATCAGTCAGTCAGTATTTAATGAGGATTTCATGACTGTGAATCCGTATTTTGGAATTGATGGAATTCAACCATTTCTTGATGTCTGCAAACAGGAGAAAAAGGGTCTGTTTGTATTGGTCAAGACATCCAATCCGTCCAGTGGAGAATTTCAGGATCAGATTGTCGGTGGATCGCCTCTTTACCAGATGGTAGCCGAAAAGGTTGCAGAGTGGGGAGACAGCTGTATGGGTAATGAATACAGCTATATCGGAGCAGTCATCGGAGCAACTTATCCTGAGATAGGAAAAGCAATGCGTCGTATTATGCCGAAGAATTATATTCTTGTTCCGGGATACGGAGCACAGGGTGGAAAAGGAGAGGATCTTTGTCCGTTCTTCAATAAGGACGGACTCGGAGCCATTGTTAATTCCTCACGCGGAATCATTGCAGCGTACCAGTCTGAAAGTTATTCCGCTTTTGGAGAAGAATGCTTTGCCGATGCAGCACGTCAGGCGGTCGTTGATATGAGGGAAGATATTATGAATGCAATCGCAGGAAGTACGATACTTCGGTATTAAAATCAGGGAGAAGGCAGCTGTCTTCTCCCATTATTTTTTTTCTTCTGAAGCTTATGCCAGAATATCAGCAGGAGAAGCACCAGCAGAACAGGAATCAGTACAGCTTTATATTTCGAGTAATATGCTGCGGCATATGACCAGTGATCGCGCAGAACATAACCGATACCGGTGAGCAGACTGTTCCAGACAGCGATTCCGAGAGTTGAGCATAAGAAGAAGGGAATACTTTTCATGCCGGCTGCACCTGCGATAAAAGCAATATAAGTTCGACAGATCGGGATGACACGGCCGAATGCAACTGCATATACACCGCAGCGTTCGAATTGAATACGGGAGGATTCGATTCCGGATCGGATTTTTGGAAAGCGATGTATAAGGAATTCAATCAACCGCTGACCACCGATTCTGCCGGCAATATAGCATATTCCGGTTCCGAGGAGACCTGCCAGGGTGGTTACTAAGATTATTAGAACAAATGGAAGCTCCTGCTTTGCAGCAAGTGCGCCGGCCAAAGGAAGAATGATTTCACTGGAAACCGGAAAACAGGCGTATTCCAGAAGAATAACAAGAAATATTGCAGGGAGCCCGTAACGGCTTAAAAAACGAATTATGATCTGCATAGATTTCCAAAAGCACGTTTATTAACATATATGAGGGATAAAAGTGGAAAAGAACCAGAATCGTGGGTTGCAATTCAATTAAGGGAACGCTATAATCGAGTATGCAAGTTTGAGCGGCACCAAACCTGCAGCCATTAATATTAACCTGTACCCATTAATGGCTCATAAAAGACAGTCGCCGCATCGGGAATAGTGTGAAAGATGAACCTTTCACACGCAGATTTGTGCCTGCGCGGTACTTGACACAAAGTCTGTTATGCGCAAAAAGCCGCGCAGAAATGAGGATTAAGATGGAGTTTAACCAATGGACAGGGTTTCAAGGCGGTGAATGGCAGAGTAAAATAGATGTGAAACAGTTTATACATATTAATTATCTGCCATATGAAGGTGACGCAGCTTTTCTTGAAAAGGTGACCGAACGGACTTCAAGACTATACGATAAACTGGAGCAGCTGCTTCAAATGGAACGTGATAAGGGCGGCGTTCTTGATATAGATACAGATACAGTCTCTTCTCTTACTAATTATAAACCGGGTTATCTTGACCGCGAAAATGAGCTGATTGTCGGATATCAGACAGATGCACCTCTTAAGAGAGGAGTAAATCCATTCGGAGGAATCCGAATGGCCCGAAGTGCCTGTGAAGCCTATGGATACAAGATGGGTGAAAAAATCGAAGAGTATTTTAACTATCGTACAACTCATAATGACGGTGTTTTCCGTGCTTACAGCGATGAGATGCGTCTGGCCCGAAAGGTTGGTATCATTACGGGACTTCCCGACGCATATGGTCGTGGACGTATTATCGGCGACTACAGGAGAGTTGCGCTGTACGGTGCTGATGTACTGATTCATGAAAAAGAAAAGGATAAAAATGAAATCGGACAACGTCCGATGACAGTGGATAATGTTCGTTTAAGTGAAGAACTGTACCAGCAGATTGCATTTTTGAAGAAAATGAAAGAGATGGCACTCCTCTACGGAATTGACATCAGTCTTCCTGCTGATACAGCACAGGAAGCATTTCAATGGGTTTATTTTGCATATCTTGGCTCAATCAAGGAACAGAACGGAGCGGCGATGTCACTGGGTCGTGTCAGCACATTTCTTGATATTTATATCGAAAGAGATCTGAAGCTTGGACGAATTAACGAAAGCCGTGCACAGGAGCTTGTTGATGATTTTGTTATGAAACTTCGTGCGGCGCGGCATCTCCGTACTCCGGAATACAACGAATTGTTCGGAGGAGATCCGATGTGGATTACAGAGAGCATTGGAGGAATGCGTGAGAACGGAAGAACACTGGTAACGAAGAATTCCTTCCGTTTCCTTAATACATTGTATACCATGGGACCGGCTCCGGAACCGAATCTGACGATTCTTTGGTCGGAACAGCTTCCGGTTGGTTTCAAACGGTTCTGTGCAAAGGTTTCTGCAGATACGGATTCCATTCAGTATGAAAATGATGATCTGATGCGTTTGATTTACGGTGATGATTATGCGATCGCCTGCTGTGTTTCGGCGATGAAGGTCGGAAAACAAATGCAGTTTTTTGGCGCACGTTGTAATTTACCAAAGCTGTTATTGCTTGCACTGAACGGGGGCTATGATAATATGAGCGGTCTGAATATCGGACCGCAGATGCCGGTTTACCAAGATGAAGTTCTTGATTACGATCAGGTTATGCAGCGCTTTGAAGTATACCGTGCATGGCTATGTAAACTATATGTGAATACCATGAACGTGATTCATTATATGCATGATAAATATGCTTACGAGAAGCTTCAGATGGCTCTTCATGATACGGATGTTCACCGTTTTATGGCGTTTGGGGTTGCCGGACTTTCGGTCATTTCCGATTCAATCAGTGCAATTAAATATGCAAAGGTGCATACGGTTCGTGATGAGAACGGAAAGATAATTGACTTCCGTACAGAAGGAGAATTCCCGACCTTTGGAAACGATGAAGAACGGGTTGACAGTATCGCAATCGGACTGCTTCGCGATTTTTCGGCAGAGCTCAAGAAAACGCCTGCTTATCGTGGGGCTGAGCATACGCTGTCAGTTCTGACCATTACCTCTAACGTTATGTATGGAAAAAAGACAGGTTCAACTCCGGATGGAAGAAAAAAAGGAGAACCCTATGCGCCGGGCGCAAATCCGATGCATAACAGAGAGAAAAATGGAGCAATTGCTTCACTGAATTCTGTTGCGAAACTTCCGTATGACAGCTGTCGTGACGGCATTTCGAATACTTTTTCTATTACTCCTTCTGCACTTGGCAAGACTGAAGAAGAGAGAATCAGTAATCTGGTAGATATTCTTGACGGTTATTTTCACAGTCATGCCCATCATATCAATGTGAATGTGATGAACCGTGAGAAATTAATGGAAGCATATGAGGATCCGGCGAAATATCCGAATCTGACAATCCGTGTCTCAGGATATGCGGTTAATTTTCATAAGCTTTCCAAAGAACAGCAGAGAGAGGTAATAAGCAGAACCTTCCATGACAGCTTATGATAGGGAGAATTCATTCCATACAGACGATGGGAACCGTAGACGGACCGGGAGTACGGTTTGTGGTATTTCTTCAGGGCTGTGACTGGCGCTGTGCTTATTGTCATAATCCGGACACATGGAAGAAGTCGGAAGGTACTGAAATCGAAGCAGTAGAGCTTGCGAAAAACGCAGCACGGTATCGGGCATATTACGGCAAACAGCCGGGAATTACGGTATCCGGAGGTGAAGCTCTGTGTCAGATGGAGTTTGTAACTGAGCTGTTCCGGGAATGCAAGAAGAACGGATTTCATACTGCACTCGACACCAGCGGAAGCTGTCTGGATTTGTGGAATGAGGACAGCGGTGAAAACTGTGAGACGATGAATTCTTCGGCAAAGCAAAGGCTGAAAGAGCTTCTGGAGGTGACGGATTTATGTCTGCTTGACATTAAATTCACTACAGAAGTAGAATACAATAAATATACCGGAAGCTCGCTGTATCATGTTATGGAATTCTTAAAGCTTCTGGAACAGTATCAGATTAAGACCTGGATTCGTCAGGTTCTGGTACCCGGACTGCATGATAATGAAGAGAATCTGAAAAGACTCTGTCAAATTACTAATCAATTTACGATTATTGAAAAGGTTGAATTTCTTCCGTTTCGGAAGCTATGTGTTGAAAAGTACGAAACACTGGGGATTCCGTTTCGTTTTGAATGTTATCCAGAATGCAGTGAGATAATCCGAAGAAAAGCAGAAGACTACTACTGTAGTATATGTGGGCTTTGAACCGGACTTACAAAGAACACCTAAATTACTGATAATAGCAGCTTTGTGCCTGCGCGGTGCTTGACAAAAAGTCTGTTATGCGCAAAAAACTGCGCAGAAATGAGGAGAGTGTGAGACTTGTAATACAGCGAGTGACGGAAGCTTCGGTGACGATTGAAGGAGTCTGTCGGGGGAAAATCAATCGAGGCTTTCTTGTATTACTGGGAGTCGGAGCAGAAGATACAAAAGAAACTGCAGACAAATATGCCGATAAGCTTCTGAAATTACGTATTTTTGAAGATGAGAACGGGAAAACGAATCTTTCGCTCAAACAGGTGGAGGGTGAGCTTTTGGTTATTTCACAGTTTACTTTGTATGCAGACTGTTCCCATGGAAACCGGCCAAGCTTTATCAATGCAGGTGAACCGGTGAAGGCAGAGGAACTGTATGAATACTTTCTTTATAAATGCAGAGAAAGCGGATTAAAGACCGAGTGCGGTGAATTCGGAGCTGATATGAGTGTTTCACTGGTGAATGATGGACCATTCACGATTATTATGGATGAATCAACGGTTAAGATCTGAACAACAGCATTCAACCAACCGAATTCAACCAACAGCACTCAATTAACAACGCTTAAATAAAGCGTTAAATTAGCAATACTTAACTAACAATATAAATAAAGTTTAATACAGGGTGGGAGCATGATTTATGCTCCTGATTTTATATTTGCTGACGGTCTTAAGAACTTTTTAATCATTTATATTGTTTTATCTTAAAAATAAAACTACTATACTACTACTAAACGATGAGACAGAAAGGAAAAATGATGGCAAACATACTGGTCTGTGATGACGAGAAGGACATTGTCTCAGCGCTGAAAATTTATCTGAGCGCGGAAAGTTATACTGTTTTGGAAGCTTATAACGGAGCAGAGGCTCTTGAAATTATTCAATCCGGTGAGATTCATCTTGTACTGATGGATATCATGATGCCGAAGATGGATGGAATGACTGCAATGACGAAGATTCGAGAAATCAGCAATATTCCGGTGATTCTGCTTACTGCAAAGAGTGAAGATATGGATAAGATTCTTGGCTTAAATGTAGGAGCGGATGATTACGTTACAAAACCGTTTAATCCGGTCGAGCTGATTGCGCGTGTGAAAGCACAACTTCGCAGATACATGAACCTTGGAGGAGCTGTAAAGCAGGACGCGGTATTAAAAATCGGAGGAATCTGTCTGGATGATATAACAAAGACCGTTACAGTAGAAGGAGAACCGATCAGTCTTACTCCGACGGAGTTTGATATTCTTAAGCTGATGATGGAAAATCCGGGAAAGGTATTTTCATCTACTCAGATTTATTCAAAAGTCTGGAATGATACTGCAATCGGAGCAGAAAGCACTGTTGCGGTTCATATCCGTCATCTGCGTGAAAAAATCGAGATTAATCCGGCAGAACCGCGTTATATTAAGGTGGTCTGGGGACAGGGCTATAATATCGTCAGACAATAGCCACAGAAATGGAGATAGTGTGAAAGATGAACCTTTCACACGCAGATTTGTGTCTGCGCGATGCTTGACACAAAGTCTGTTATGCGCAAAAAGCCGCGCAGAAATGGAGATTATATGAAACAAATTACACACAGTCTGTTTGCAAAGGTAGTGGCAATATTTCTATTTGTTATTTCCGGTATTCTTCTGACTACAGGAATTATTTCAATCCTTTATATTTCCGATGAGAATCTGTACAGCAGTGCAAAGGTGAGCTTTTCCGGAACCGGCTGGGAGCATAGTATTTCACAGCGATATATGGAACGTGTGGTGAATGAGTATTTTCCGCTGGAGATCGAAAATGAACAAATAGAACCTTCATTTTTGAACCGGTCAGCTTTAGAACGCATGGAAAAACAGTTTCGCTCTGACAGTACTAATTTTATGTTTGAAATCGTAGATGGGAACGGTAAGATACTTCTGTCAAATTGTACGGAAGAAGAACTGGAAACGCAGGTAGAATATATTTATACTAAACCTGTATATCATTATTATTATGATTGGACGATCGGTGACGAAGAAGAATCGGGTGCTTCTTCTCAAAAAAATGTTATTTCAACATATACGATGAATTTTTACTTTGATGGAGTAAATACAACAGTTTTCATGAATGAATACAGTATTCATTTCGGAATGCGTTCTCCGATTGCCATTGAAGATGACTATTATGTGCCTGCGCGGGTTTTTGAAGAATTGTATGCTTTACGTTACTGGATTATAACATTTAGTATAGCTGCATTATTCCTGATGCTGATTGCGTTCATTTTTCTTATGTGTGCAGCAGGGCATCGCAAAGGCTATGAAGAAGTTCGTCCTAATGTTCAGGATAGAATCCCTCTTGATTTTTATCTTTGCGTTGTTGCAGGATTGACGGCACTCGGTATATCTGCTTATGCTGAAATAATGGAAAATACAAATTCATTTCTCATTATGGCAATTGCAACCGTCAGCATTGCTTCCATCTGTCTGATTTTTCTGATTGCAGTAACTATGTCAGTTGCAAATCGTTTGAAAATGAGAACCTTTTTCAGTAATACTGTATGCTGGATGATTCTTCGTATTTGCTGGAAAATTACAAAAGCAGCATGTAACGGAATTGTGTTATGGTTCAGAAATTTTCCGTTGATTGTAAGAAGAATGCTGGAGTTTGCGTTATTTCTGTTCGCTAATCTGATTTTTTCAGTTATGGCTTTTGATGACAGTTCATTATCAGGAATTGGTGCTTTTTTGTGGATTCTGATGCATCTGACAATTTTGTGCATTGTAAGTATACGTGCAATACAATTCTACCAGTTAAAAAAAGGCGCAGAAAAAATTGCAGCCGGAGAAAAAGATTATCGTGTTCAGTCGGTGAATATGTACGGTGACTATAAATCCTTCGGTGAAGATATCAACCATATCGGCGATGGAATCGAAAAGGCAGTCGATATTCAGGTAAAAAGTGAACGTATGAAAGCGGAGCTGATAACGAATGTTTCGCATGATATCAAAACTCCGCTGACCTCCATAATTAATTATGTGGATTTGCTGAAAAAAGAAAATATTACTAATCCGACCGCAGAGGAATACATTGGGATTCTGGATCGTCAGTCGGCAAGGCTGAAAAAACTAACCGAGGATCTGCTAGAGGCATCTAAGGCTTCTACCGGAAATATTCAGGTGGAAATTGCACCAACCAATATTGTTGAGCTGCTGAACCAATCCGTCGCAGAATACAGTGAACGGCTGGCGAAGAATGGACTGACCCCTGTTATCAATGCAGTAGAAGAGGACGCAGTTATTCCGGCAGACGGAAGGCTTCTCTGGAGAGTTTTTGATAACCTGTTAAGTAATGTATGCAAATATTCACAGGAGAATACCAGGGTATATTTTGATATTACCAGTCCAAGTGCAGAAAGCATCTGCGTGACGGTAAAGAATATTTCACGTGATATCCTGAATATCAATGCTTCAGAATTAAAGGAACGTTTTGTACGTGGTGATACAGCACGTCATACCGAAGGCAGCGGACTTGGTCTTTCCATTGCAGAAAGCCTGACGGAACTGCAGGGTGGGCGCTTTGATCTGATAGTGGACGGAGATCTTTTTAAGGCAAAAGTAACTTTTCCCCGAATGATTCAGAATCAAAATAAAGAACAGGAACAGAGTTCTATAGAAATGGTAGAAGTACCGGATAAATAAAATAGAGAAACCGCATTGCCGGAGAATATAAAAGGCAATGCGGTTCTTTAATTTTACAGAAATACTCAGATGAAAAAATGCTTTGAAGATTCCTAGAGTGTTACTCAAAACGGAACCATTTGAAATCAAAGTTGCTTCCGGGCAGAAAAATGAAGAGTACGGTCTGTTCTCCAGTAACCGGTTTTAAATCAAAGATTTGTTCTGTATAGTCACTGCATCCAAGGAATTCAACAATTTGTTTGGAGTTATTAACGCTTCCTTCAAAGCAGACATGAATCGTATTCAGGTCTAGTCTGGAGCGCCCGCAGACCGTAAGCTTTGTAAAGCTGTTATCACCAAAATTCATATGATCGAATTCGAGTGTAACATTGTTTCCGATTCCGGTAATGGCATCGTCTTCAATGTTGAACATATCGCCGGTAATTCTGGTTCTTTCAATTGCAGGTACCTGCGAGAAAGCTTTTTCATAACGAGTAAAACGGAAGCCCTGAACAGAAATACGGTTATAGGTTACAATACTGATGGATTTAATTCCGCGAAGACGTTTTGGAAGCTTCCAGGTATTTGAATTATAATGATTATAAATACTCTCATGTTCGTATTCACACTTTAACAGAAGCTCGCCTCCGTTATCCGGGCAGCCTTCCCAGATTTCCAAAGTAAGCTTTGTAAGAAAGGAGAAAACCGGAATAGTGATTTCATCGGATCCGTAGTCTCCAAAATCAACCAGATCAAATTGAATCCAGTTTCGTTCGTCTTGGGTAAATACCCCACCTTGAAAACTTAGCTTTGGTTCGGAAAGTGCGGCGGTATGAAGGCAGGAAGACACCATTCCGTAGGGATCAAGTGTTGCCTGTCCAAGCCCCGTTGCGTCCAGCTCAAGTTCTGAAATTACTTCCGGATGCTGGTCTTCAGAAGTAATAAGTCCGCTGCCTCGATTACTTGTATAACAGCAAAGCCGAAATTCACCGTCACCTACTGCTGTAAGGGTACAGGTATTTCCGTCTGTTTTAAGCTGTATACAATTACTTTCAATTCCATCCAGCAGAAGAGCCTTCCAGTTAAGATCCGGATAAGTATTGTCGGCGGGATAGAGTCTGGCTTCTATGGTTGTAGTCGGACATTCCTTTGTAAGATGAGAAATGCCAAGGTTGTGCAGTTCTATTTTACGAACCGGAATTTCATGATTTACAGTGCTTGGGCTGTTCTCTGTCATTGTACAGGAGGTTCCGGGAACCACAGCAGCGGGAAGCGCTGTGAGAGAAAGCTTAGCAGTTGGAAGTGACGGAGAGGAGACAGTTATGTGTATTTCACCGGGTTCAAGCTTTGCGGCTATGATAGCGAGCAGCTTTCCACCAAAAAGCTTACGGCTGGTTCCTTTGTACTGGTCATAGTCAGTGCTGTCACCGTTATCAAGACCTACCAGACGTCCCTGACCGCTGACTGTTACCTCAACTCTGTTACGTGCATTGGAAACAAAATGTCCGTCACTGTCAAAGGCACTGATGTCGACGAAAATGAGATCCTGTCCGTCGGCAAAAAGTTCGGTCTTGTCGGGATGAAGGATTAGTGCAGCGGTGTCACCGAAGGAAGACTGTGAATCGGTAGCAATCACGGTTCCATTTTCGTCATAGGCTACTGCCTTTATTGTACCGGGGGCATAAGGAAGCTGCCACTCGCCACTCAGCTGGTAACCATTCTTATGATCGATTTCATATCTGCCCTGGGAAATATCATTAAAGAAAAGCTCTGTCTTCGGGGCATTGGAATAAATCCGGATGTCAATCAGCTGTCCTTTGTTAAAATCCCAATAGGGAAGGATGTGTACCATCGGATTGACTTTGTAATCAGTCCATTCTGCCTGGTATACATAATAAGTATCCTTCTCAAACCCTGCTGTATCAACCTGTCCAAAATAGGAGTTCTTGGTAAAATAAGGAGTCGGCTCCCCGATATAATCCCAGCCGGTCCAGATGAACTGTCCAAGACTAAAATCTGTATCCCGATCCATTGTTACAACTGAGGAGGAGTTTTTTGCTCCCCAGTTTGTGGAACAGTTACCGAGAGCAGAACACTGGAGATCATCATGTGTCAGGAGACGCTTGCTTGCAGGAAAATGATAAATGCTGCGGCTCTGTACAGTTGAAGAGGTTTCACTTCCGTAAATCACCCAGTCCGGGTGATCGGCATGATGCTGCTCGTACAGACGCTCTGCATAGTTATAGCCGGAGGCATCAAGAAGAGTGGCGCAGTGCTGTGCTCCTTCCCATTCAATATAATTTGAACCGATTGTTGTAAAGCCGTTTTGTTCCGGGTCGTGGAACAGCACAAGGTCTTTTAGCTGTTTAGCAATTTCGTAACCGCGTTTCAAATGGGTATCGTAAATCTCATTTCCAATACTCCACATAATCAGACACGGATGGTTTCGATCGCGGCGCAGCCAGCTTGCAGAATCAATTTCGTACCAATCATTAAAATAATGACCGTAATCATAGTCTGTCTTTGGTCGTTCCCACATATCAAAGGCTTCGGAAATAATCAGAAGACCCATTTCATCAGCAAGATACATATATGGAACAGCGACAGGATTGTGGGAAGTACGAATTGCATTAACACCCATCGACTTCAGACTCTTAAACTGGCGTCTTAAAGCTGTCACGTTAAAAGCAGCACCAAGTGCACCAAGATCATGATGCATACAGACTCCGTTCAGCTTGACATGGCGGTCATTTAGAAAGAACCCCTTTGAAGAATCAACCCGGATGGTACGGAAGCCGAGCGGGGATTCGGTACGGTCTATGCAGGAACCGTTCGAAAAAAGTTCGGTTACAACTTTATAGAGATTTGGAGAGTTAATATCCCAAAGAGCGGGAGAGGTGATGTGAAGCTTCTGCCGATCCGTTATGGTATAGCTTTCCGGATGGCAGCTTAAGACTGCATACTGAACCGGAGCTGAGGACGGAACATGTTGAAGCTGTTCACCGGAGATGATGCTGTTTCCAGCTGCATCGAGAACCGAATGACGTACAGAGAGAACTGCTTCGTTACCGGTAATAGTTTCATTTATCAGTTCCGTTGCAATGGAAACGGTCCAGTCCGTATCATTTTTTGTGGTTGAAATATAGATACCATCATGGACAAGATGTGCTTCCCTGGTATCTAGTAGATAGACATCACGATAAATGCCGGCACCGGAATACCAGCGGGAATTCGGACATTGGTAGACACAGTATACAAGAACGGTGTTTTCTCCGTCATGTATCAGCTCGGTGATATCAAAACTGAAGCTTGTATAGCCGTATTTCCATTCGCCGGCAGGCATGCCGTTAACATAAACAGAAGTGTTCATGTAAACACCTTCAAAAAGAAGAGATAGCCTTTTGCCCTGCTCCGGATGAACGGTAAAGGTCTTTCGATAACAGCCGATACTGTTTTCGTAAAGATTTAATGTGTCATAAATCATCCAGTCATGCGGAATATCAACCGGCTGCCAGTCTGCGCGGCATACTGCTGACAAGTCGATTGTTTCGGGATGAAATACGGAAGCTACAAGATCCTCAGGACGGGTATCTACAGAATATTTTGAAAAAGACCAGTTGTCATTAAATAAAAGCTTCATAAGTTCCTCCATCATTTTAGAACAGAATAGTATAAAGAATATACTAATGTAATTTAATCAAGAATTCAATGGATTATATCATAAATTCGTTCGTTTTTCTTTGGTATATAATTTCGCAAGAATTCCACTTGATTACTTTCGGCAAAGTGAGTATACTTTATCGTGATAAAGAATGGTATGCCGATGATGTGTAATTTATATAAGGCAATTAACATACAGCAATGTACAGAGGTGAGATAAATTGGAGAATAAGAGTACCAACATGGTGAAAAAACTGAAAGACTGGATTAACGGGGAGAGTGTTCCCGCCGATGAAAAGTTTGAGGTTGTACACCAACCTAAGTCGCGGAATAAGAAACAGAAATATATCGAAGTTACCGATTCCATCCGAAAAGAAGCGAAGAAGGAGGCAGAACAGTTTGCCAATCTGCATCAAAAACGATTTCGAATTCTTTACAGAATCATATCGGTCATAGCCTGTATCAGTCTGCTGACAATTCTGCTTGTCACGGTCAGCTGTCTTCCGAAAGTCGGGGATCCGGCAAACCCGGAGAATAATGAAGTATCACAGCGCTATATTGAACAAGGACTTCAGGAAACCGGAGCGGTCAATATTGTTGCAGGGATGATTCTTGATTATCGTGCATTTGATACATTCGGTGAATCCTGCGTTTTATTCATAGCCTCCTGTTGTGTTTTTATCATGCTTCGAATCGGAGATAACAAACTGGATCAAAAGCGCAGAGAACGCGAAATTGAACGGGACAGAAGCTATGAACCGAGATTCGATATTATCCTACGGTCAATTACTAGCCTGCTGGTACCGGTGATTTTGATTTTTGGAATATATATTGTTCTGAACGGACATATATCACCCGGAGGAGGATTTTCCGGGGGCGCTGTTATCGGAGCAGGGCTGATTCTATATCTCAGTGCATTTGGTTTTGATGAAACCCATCGGTTTCTAAATGAAAAAACAGTTAAATGGATGACCTTTATTGCGCTGACTTTTTACTGTATGGCAAAAAGCTATTCTTTTTTTACCGGTGCCAATCATCTTGAAAGCGGAATTCCGCTCGGAACTCCCGGAGCGATTCTAAGCTCCGGACTGATTCTGCCACTGAATATCTGTGTTGGAATCATTGTGGCCTGTACGATGTATGCATTTTATTCCTTATTCCGAAAAGGAGCTGTTTGAATTATGATATCGAGTTTATATTCACATTATTATGAAATAGCGGCGGTTCTTCTTTTTGTAATCGGGTTTGCACTGCTCTTATTCAATCAGAACCTGATTAAAAAAATTCTTGGATTTAATATTATGGATACAGCTGTATATCTGTTTCTTGCGGTAAAGGGATACATTGAGGGCAGAAAAGCGCCAATTGTCGTTGACGGAATACAATCGGTAGAAGCATATATCAATCCGATTCCGAGTGGACTGGTTCTTACTGGAATTGTTGTTTCTGTTAGCGTAACCGCACTGATGCTGTCGATGACGGCAATCCTATATGGGAAATACCACACGCTGGATCTTGACGAGATCTTACGAAAAGCCAATAAGGAGGGTATGTGATGAGCTTTATTCAAAACCTTCCTTTCTTTTCGATCATGCTGGCTATGTTTACCGGAGTTGTCTGCTCCATGCTTCGTGGGAAGAAAGCAAAATATGTCTGTATGACTTCAGTTCTGCTGATTACGGCAATGTCGGTTCTTGTGCTGTATTATGTGTACAGTACAGGGACAAGCTTTGTATACTGGATGGGA
Organism: uncultured Lachnospiraceae bacterium; assembly: GCA_964602475.1. GTDB lineage: Bacteria > Bacillota > Clostridia > Lachnospirales > Lachnospiraceae > SZUA-448. The sequence goes on from CAZRRN010000015.1 coordinate 41,902, forward strand.
CATTTTCCTGCACCTTGGGGAAATGAGCTTCGTGCCGGAGTCACGGAGGCCTTGACAGCCTGTGTTTTTAGTGTGATTGTGTTTCTTTCCCTGCTTGGGGGAAGCAGATATACCGAGGAAATCAAAGAACAGAAACAGAATTACCTTTACCTTCTTACAAGTCTGCTGCTTGGAGCGCTTCTGGCTTTGATTTATACCAATGATATTTTTACCGCATATGTTTTCATTGAGATTAATACCATCGCTGCCTGCGGATTGATTATGATCCGACATACAGGAAGAGCGGTAGCTTCTGCAATTCAGTATATGGTCATGAGTCTTTTGGGATCAGGTCTTGTACTGATTGGAATTACGTTATTGTATACTTTGACTGGGCATCTTCTGATGTCGAACATCAAAGAAACAATTGTGGTATTGGTTGCAGATGGTACCTATACCGTGCCGCTGATTGCAGTCATTGGACTGATTACGGTAGGACTTGCAATAAAAAGCGGATTGTATCCTTTTCATCTTTGGATTCCTGATGCATACAGTAATTCTGTTCCGACGTCCAGCGCTCTTTTGTCGGGTTTAGCTTCCAAAGGATATATTTTTCTGCTTATCAAGATTTATTATCGTGTACTCGGAATTGATTTGATTATTTCCAGCCGAGTACTGAATGTGGTTTTTATCTGTGGTATTATTGCAATGATTATGGGCTCTGTTCATGCGTTGATGGAAGGGGATATTCGAAGAATGAGCGCTTACTCTTCGGTTTCCCATATAGGGTATATTTTTATGTGCATCGGTATGGGGTCGGAGCTTGGAATGACAGCTGCTGTTTTTCATCTTTATACTCATGCGATTACAAAGGCGATGCTGTTTCTTTCAGTTGCCGGAATTGCGGATGTTTCAGGACTTCGGGTCGGAGAGACCATTCATCTTCAGAATGCGGAGGGACTGGTTGCAATTTTGAAAAAACATTCAGACGGAAAAGAAATGAACAGAACAAGAATTCGTCAAAAAACAAAGCGCAGGCGAACAGGCAGCAGGCAGGAGCTGCTTTTGGAATCAATAGAAGTAAGCGGAATTACAGAGGTATTTGATAACAATCTGCAGGAAATAAAGCATCACCCGGATGTGATTATAAGAAAGCCCTATTCGGACAGTAATCGGTTTGATGATATCAGGGGGGCAGGTTATCGGAACTGGACAGCAGGAATCGGATATTCGATCGGAGCGCTTTCTATAGTTGGAGTACCGCTGTTTGCAGGATTTGCTTCCAAGATATTTATTGCATCTTCTACACTGGAGTTAAGCGGTAAGATGTGGCCGATTCTGCTTGCGCTGGCGGCAAGTACAATTCTGATGGTTATGTATTTTCTTCGGATGCTGGTACAGCTGTATCTTCCGACAGATCGTGACAGAATGTATCAAAAGTCATGGAAGCAGCAGAAAAGTCTTACGGTTTCCGTCAGCTTGTTTATTGCTGTGAATCTGGCGTTTGGTCTGTTCTCCGGGATTTTTCTGTCGATGCTTGATATGGGAATGCAGATGTTCGGTTAATTTTACAGATATAAGATATATGGAGGATAATAAGTGATGAACGGTAATCTTTTCATTCTGTTTCCGGTATTTATACCGATAATACTGGGTGCGGTGTTTCCTTTTCTGAAATTTCTTAAAAGCAGAAAACAGAAAATGATTTATGTCGGAATCAGCTTATGCAGCTCTGCGCTATTGTCTGTTGTAGCACTTTTAACAGTCAAAGAGGGGAGCGATACGCTGCTAATCTGGAACCTGACAGAAAAACTGCCTGTTTATATGAAAATTGATCAGGTGTCAAAGCTGTTTGCTTATCTGACAACTGCAGTATGGGTCATTGTCGGATTTTATTCTTTTGGCTATATGAAACAGGAAGAAGAGGAAGAACGGTATTTTAGCTTTTATCTGATCGTATATGGAGTTTTGATGGGACTGGATTTTTCCGGAAACCTTATTTCACTCTATATTTTTTACGAACTGATGACGCTGACATCGTTACCTCTTGTGCTGCATAACCGTACGAAGGAAGCAGTTCTTGCCGGTTTAAAATACCTTTTTTATTCTGTTGCCGGTGCGTTTATGGCACTGCTTGGGATTTTCTTTGTATACCAGTACGGAACTACAATGGAGTTTACCGCTGGCGGAGTTCTGAATGTTGCGAAGCTTTCCGGTCATGAGGGATTATTTCTGACGGTTACATTTTTAACGATTCTTGGATTTGGATGTAAGGCAGGAATGTTTCCGCTTCATGCGTGGCTTCCGACCGCACATCCGGTTGCACCATCCCCTGCCAGTGCGGTTCTCTCCGGTATTATTACGAAAGCCGGGGTGCTGGCGATTATCCGTATGGTTTTCTTTATTGTCGGAGCAGACTTTTTAAGAGGAACCTGGGTACAAACGGCGTGGATGAGTATTTCACTTTTTACGGTATTTATGGGTTCCATGATGGCATACAAGGAACCATTGCTGAAAAAAAGACTGGCATATTCCACAGTGAGTCAGGTTTCTTATATTTTATTCGGATTGTCCCTGCTGAATACAACAGGAGCGCTTGGCGCACTCCTTCATGTGGTGTTTCATTCACTGATTAAGAATACGCTGTTTCTGGCTGCTGGTGCTGTAATTATGCAGACAGGCTGCAAGAGAGTTGATGAACTTACAGGAATCGGAAAAAGAATGCCGGTGACAATATGGTGTTTTACTCTGACTGGACTGGCGCTGGTCGGAATCCCTCCGTTGTCCGGATTTATCAGCAAATGGTATCTTGCTTCAGGTGCGCTGTCATCGAATATTGCAGTTTTTGAATGGCTTGGTCCGGTGATACTTCTTATTAGTGCTCTGCTTACCGCCGGATACCTGCTTCCTGTAACTGTCAAGGGTTTTCTTCCGGGGCATTCCGAAACCTTGTATGAACGCTGTGAAGCACCGAAAATAATGACAGTGCCAATGCTTCTTTTAACGGCAGGAGCTGTTCTGTTTGGCATTTTTGCAGCACCGTTATGTGATGCAGTCAGAGAAATCGTATTATCCTTTGTAATGTACTAGGATAAGATTGAATATGAAGGGGAAAAAATGAACTATCTTCTGTTACTGCCAATTATCATACCGATCCTTTGTGGTGCTCTCATATTTGCATTCCGTTTTGAGAGCAGAAGACCACGGGAAATTTATCTGGTCACTGTTCTGGTGCTTAATTGTGCGCTCGTGTGGCTGCTGGCATTTCTTCCATTTGATGAGGTTCTACTGCTGGCTAGTTTTACGCAGAACCTTCAGCTGACTTTCTTTATAGACGGTCCTGCACGTGTTTTTTCCTGTCTTGTAGCAACATTATGGATTCCGGCTACCGTTTATGCATTTGAATATATGGATCATGAAAAAAAACATCTGAACAAGGATGAAAGATGGATCAATATGTTCTTTGCGTATTACACAATGACTTATGGAATTACAGTTGGTCTTGCTTATTCCGGAAATCCGCTGACCATGTATGTCTTTTTTGAAGCACTGACACTTGTAACTCTGCCGTTAGTAATTCATCTGCAGAATCATAAATCCATTGAAGCCGGACAGAAATACCTTCTTTATATGCTTGGAGGTGCAGCATTCGGGTTTATTACGTTGATTTTATTGATTAATTACGGAGATGCTACTGTATTTACCACTTCGGGAATGATTGATTTTGTTAAAAATGCAGATAAAAAGGATCTTTTTCTGCTGGCTTATGTTCTTGGTTTCTGTGGTTTCGGTGTCAAGACAGCACTTTTTCCTTTTGGAAAATGGCTGATTTCTGCATCGGTTGCAGCGTCGCCCGTAACGGCACTTCTACATGCAGTTGCCGTAGTTAAGGCAGGAGCATTTGTTTTAATCAGACTGACTTATTATTGTTTTGGTGCAGAGAACTTATCCGGTACATGGGCGCAGTATGTAGTGCTTACGCTTGTTTCTCTTACGATTATTTACGGCTCAACCATGGCAGTCAGGGAGACTCACCTGAAACGACGTCTTGCCTATTCAACAATGAGTAATCTTTCCTATGTACTTCTTGGAGTGGTAATGATGAGTACGGCAGGTATCGTTGCAGCCTTCAGTCATATGGTATTTCACGCATTTATGAAAATCTGTTGTTTTTTCTGTGCCGGTGTAATAATGCAGCGCGGAAACAGAACTTATGTAGATGAGCTGAACGGAGTCGGTAGAGAAATGCCGCTTGTTATGACCTGCTTTACTATTGCCGGAATTTCCCTGGTTGGGATTCCACCGCTTGCCGGGTTCATCAGTAAATGGTGGATTGCAGAAAGTATTTTGGAAAGTACAGATTCCACCGTGTATTTTGCCGTTGGAGTGCTGCTTTATTCGGCACTTCTGACTGCAGTTTATATGCTGACAATTGTAATTCGTGCTTGGCTGCCGCCGTCCGGCAGCAGAAGCGTGAATCTGTGTGAGAACCGGCCGAACTGGTATATGAAGCTTCCGTTAGTTTTCTTTGCGGTAATGATAGTCTGCTTTGGATTGTTTTCTCAGCCGCTAATTTCATATTTTGCAACATTTTTATAGATCTGATAAGGGAGAATGTTATGACAGGGAATTCATTTATTCCGGTTCTTGTGCTGTTTCCGCTTGCTGCGGCATTGATCGGTTACGTTATCGGAAGAAAAAATGAAACAGTAAGGGATTATTTTACTGTTATATGTACGTTTACCGAGTTGTTGATGTTTACCGTCTGTTACGGAAATGCAATAAGTGGTGCCGTATATACACTGGAGCTTCCGGGTGTATGTGGACTTGGGCTGTTGTTTCGAATTGATGGTTTTCGTTTTCAATATGCGTTTCTGGCGATGTTTATGTGGGCTATGGCAACGCTGTTTTCAAGACAATATTTTGCACATTATACCAATCGGAACCGATATTATTTTTTCTGGATGGTTACTTTGGCAGCAACAGTCGGAGTATTCTTGTCAGGAGATCTAATCACGGCTTTTCTGTTCTTTGAAATCATGTCCTTTACTTCCTATGTATGGGTGGCACAGGAAGAAACAGACGGAGCGCTTCGTGCAGCAGGAACGTATCTTGCGGTTGCGGTAATCGGCGGACTTGTTATGCTGATGGGTATTTTCCTTCTGAAGAATATGATCGGAACACTGCGGATTGATGAGCTACGCAGTGGATGCGAGCTATGGCTGCAGACGATAAAGCAGACAGGAGGCTCGACGGCAAGGCTTTATGTTGCCGGGGGACTGATTCTGTTTGGTTTCGGAGCAAAGGCAGGAATGTTTCCTCTTCATATCTGGCTGCCGAAGGCGCATCCGGTGGCTCCGGCACCTGCGAGTGCACTTTTATCCGGTATGCTGACCAAGGTCGGTATTTATGGAATTCTGATTGTGTGCTGCAGAATGTTTTATGGTAATACAGCTTTTGGTGGAGTAATTTTGGCCTTCGGTGTTATTACGATGTTTCTTGGAGCGCTTCTGGCGTTATTTTCCGTGGATTTTAAAAGAACTCTTGCCTGCTCCTCAGTATCCCAGATTGGTTTTATGCTCGTTGGAATCGGTATGCAGCAGATTCTTGGAGAGGAAAATGCACTGGCGGCCGGCGGTACGTTTCTTCACATGGTGAATCATTCCCTGTTTAAGCTGGTATTGTTTCTGATTGCCGGTGTTATTGTACAGAATTTACACTGTCTGGATTTAAATGATATACGCGGATTCGGCAGAAAAAAACCGTTTCTAAAAATCTGTTACCTGTCGGCAGCACTTGGAATCGGAGGAATTCCTTTCTTTTCAGGTTATATCAGCAAGACTCTTCTTCATGAAGGAATAGTAGAAGGAATTGAATTATTTGAGAAGTCTGCAGCAGTCATGGGTGCACTGCGTTGTGCGGAAATAATATTTTTACTTTCTGGTGGTATTACCGTAGCTTATATGTTAAAATTATTTATAGCAGTATTTGTAGAAAAGAACAGTACACAGGAAGAAAAGATGCGGTCTTCTGACAGTAATTATCTGAACGCTGCAGGAAGGTTTGCAATCGGAATACCGGCAGTGCTGATTCCGATATTTGGATGCATACCGCATTCCACCTTTGATAAAATGTCAGAGTTAGCTAGGCGCTTCATGAACGGAGCACCGATAGAACACGAAATTCATTATCTGTCCTTTACGAATCTGAAGGGGGCACTTATCTCAATTGCTGCAGGAATTTTGATATACATTTTTATTGTCAGACGTTTTTTGATGAAGAGAACGGAGCAGGGGAAGATTTATGTTAACCGCTGGCCGTCCTGGCTGGATTTGGAGGATCGGATTTATCGTCCGTTGCTGCTGCATGTATTACCGGATTTCCTCGGAGCGATATGCAAGTTCCTTTCCGAAACACTTCCGGAGACTCTGTATCATGCAGGAATGACAGTAACTGCGCTTATTGTAAGAATCTTTGACCGCAGCACCGACGGAATTCTTCTCGGGCTGAGAAAAAGCGTATATAAAGAATTACCGACAGAACATCTTTATATCGGTACAAGAATGACAACACATTTCGGACGAATAGCCAATTTTGGTGTTAGAATGCTGAACCGCACGATATGGAAGAATAATCAGATTACTACGGATTACAGACTTGTATTTGCAGAACTTTATGAGCTGAACAAACGAAGAAACCGGATGCTGGAGAGTACATTATCTTTTGGTCTTCTGATGTTTTGTGTAGGACTTTGCGCAACGATGATTTATCTTTTGTTTACGTAATGTAAAGGTCTGTTAATCCTGTAAACAGTCACCGCAGGGAGGCAAAGATGAAGAACGGTTTATTTAGATCAAAAAAGGAACAGAAGCAAAGAAACCGGCAGAATTTGATTGAAGTAACGGAAATAATGCCTTCTGATGAAAAAGATCCTAAGCTTAACGAGGTGGAAAATCCCCCCTTGAGTACCGAAATAACAGTACAGAACGTGGAAGAAAAAACGGAGCAGGAGCTTCCAAAATTAAATCTTCCTGATTCTGTTTTTGAGGAAGATCCACCGCAGTTTCGTCCGGACATTACTCTTCAGGACACAAAGGAGTATATCGGACTTCTTCTGAAGGAACTTGAAACGGTTAAGCTTGAAAATGCACAGCTGAAGATACCAAAAAAAGAAGAAAGGAACATCTGGAAGGGAATTACAGTTGTACTCCTTTTATTGATCTGCGGTGCAGTGCTCTGGTATATCTTTTTTGAGAGCCAGAAGACGGAACCGGTTTATGAAAATCAGCCGACAGCAACAGTAACAGCGGTACCGACCAAAGGAGAAGTAAAGCCGGCTACAAGATTTATTATTAAGGATCTTAAGACCTATGTCGGGCAGCTTTCCTCAGAACAGACGGCACCGTTTACTGTCAGTGTTGTCGAGTATTTTGGTTATGAGTACCTGTGTCTGCATCATCAGAATATACGGATTTATTATCGGAACGAATATCAGGAGGGTGACGAAGACCGCAGGAGAATATTAATTGATAACGGAAGTACGCTGACGGAGTTTGACTGGAACTATGATCTGACCGCGGATATCAGCAGGCTTGTACCGGTGGTAGGAGCATTCGGAGGGGACAGTACGAACCAGCTGCTGTTCATTGAATACAGTGAGGAAAACTCCCGTTTTCCAGAAACTCTGCATTTTATTGATACAGGAAATCTGTTTGATTACGGTATAATTCATACTGCGTCTAAGCTGAAAGGAATGTTTATCAGTGATTACACCGAACAGCCGGGAACAAGCGAAGGTACAGAAACAGAAAATCATCTGGTGCTGACATTTCAGCAGGTCGCCTATACCTATCTGATTTCAAAGGAAGAGTATATTGATGCCGTTTATTATGAGGAAGACCAGTTGATTATTGAGCCGATGTTTGAGCTTCAGTTTACAGAAGCAGGAATTATATTTACGGCAGTGGTTTCTTTGGGAGAAAAAACATATCTTGGAGAATTAAGCGGTACCATTATCCGAAACGGACAGGCATTCGAGTTCTCTAATGTACGTTATGGTGCTTATGTGGAAGCGGATCAGGAGGATTACGGCTCAGATGGCGTTATTACTCCGAGAAGTTATCCAATGAGTGAATATATTATCATTAATGGGAAGAACAAAGAACGTTTTTATATCGAAATATCAGACGAAATCATTCCATCGACCATTGACTGGAAGAACTGGGTGGAGGTTACAGAAAGCAACGGCTTATATGAATACGTTGTTGATAATCAGGTTACTTCAATACGAGGAATTGATGTATCAAAGTACCAGGGAGAGATTGACTGGAAAAAGGTGAAAGCAGCGGGAGTCGAATATGCAATTATTCGACTTGGCTACCGAGGTATGGGTCAGGGAACGCTGGAAACGGATCCATATTTTTTAAAGAATATAAAAGGCGCAAACGAAGCTGGGGTGCATGTCGGCATATATTTCTTCTCTCAGGCAGTCAATACCGAAGAGGCAGTAGAAGAAGCTGAGATGATTTTGAATAAAATTAAAGATTATGTCGTTGATTATCCGATTGTAATTGATACGGAGGAGGTTACGACATACGATGCACGGGCAAATAAGCTGACCAGAGCAGAACGAACGGATATATGTATTGCTTTCTGTGATTGTATTAATGCTGCCGGCTATACACCGATGATTTATGCAAATACACGATATATGATTATGGGATTGGAACTGGAACGACTTTCGAAGTATGAAAAGTGGTTTGCCTATTATGGAACAAATTACACTTTTCCGTATGAATTTCACATGTATCAGTATTCAGACAGTGGAATTGTTGATGGTATAGACGGAGCCGTCGATCTGGATGTAAGCTTCGTTGATTATGCAGATCCTGCAAGAAATGAATAATAACGTGGAATAAATAGAAAACTGATTCATAAGCTGAACTGATAACAGGTGATTAGAAAGGAAGCTTATGAAAACTACTGCATTAGTTAACAAAATGATTCTTCCACTTTATGAGAATTCCGGCACATGGGGAATACGGACGGATGAGCTTTTATATGGAATGCAGGTTTTTATTTATCAAACGAAAGAGCCGGACCGGTATCGTGTAGAGACAGACTACCACTATACCGGTCTTGTTGATCAATCAGGACTCGTTCTTGGGAAAAGAGAAATACGGGATTGGAACAATAATCCAAAACTGACCGTAAAAAGAAGCTGCTGCGATGTTATGAGCGCTCCTGCCGTAAAAAGCACTGTTTTACTTTCCGTCTGCAGAGGATGCAGACTGATTGATTATGGAGATGCAGAAGATGGCTATCACTGTGTCGGACTGACAGACGGAACAAGAGGGTACTTAAGAAATGAATACTTTTTACAGGAGAATACTACGGAAGCTGAAACCGGAACACTTAATCAGGAAACGGCAGTTCGAAGAAGACTGATTGAAACCGCCTTAAGCTATTTTGGAACACCATACCGGTGGGGCGGGAAAACACCGTTTGGGATTGATTGCTCAGGACTGACGTTCATGTGCTATGCATTGAACGGAATACTGATTCACCGGGATTCAACATGGCTTCCGGATTCATCAATAAGGAAAATAGCAGACTGTGAGAGAAAACCTGGGGATCTGCTGTATTTTCCGGGTCATATCGCGATGTACCTTGGAAACGGTGAATATATTCATTCAACAGCAAAGGATGGAGCTGGAGTGACAATCAACAGTCTTGTTAAGGGTTCGAATCTGTTTCGTGAGGATTTATATCATTCATATCTCTTTAGCGGATCATTGGAAGGAAGGAGCACCTGTGACAGCGGATTTACATTGTGACACAATATCAAGACTGCGTGGACAAGCTACGGAACAGCTTCGAGAAAATAGATTTCAGCTAGATCTAATCCGGATGAAGAATTCCGGATATATCCTTCAAAATTTTGCTGTTTATATCGATACAGACGAAGAACCGCAGCCATATAAGGCGTACTGTGAAATGCGGAACCTGTTTCTGGCTGAAATGAAAAGAAACTCCGATCTGATACGTCAGGTAACAACAGCAGACGAAATCGAAACGAACAGAAAGAACGGTCGAATGTCGGCTCTGCTGACATTGGAGGAGGGAGCTGCGATATCCAGTATCGAACAGCTGGGACAACTTTTTGAAGATGGGGTTCGCATGATTACACTGACCTGGAATCATAAAAATAAAATCGGATGTCCAAACTGTATCCGCCCGGATGGAACAGTAAGTCTACAGCTTCCCAATACAGAAGACGGGCTTACCGAATACGGAATCGATTATGTAAGGGAAATGGAACGGCTTGGGATTGCAGTTGATGTATCTCATCTGTCGGATCAAGGATTTTATGACGTTTATCAGATAACAAGAAGGCCTTTTCTTGCAAGCCACTCCAATTCCAGGTCAGTAAAAAACCATGTTCGAAATCTGACAGATGATATGATTAAAAAAATAAGTGAACGTGGCGGAATTATCGGACTCAACTTTGAAACAACGTTTTTGAACCATGATGGAAACACAGGGATACAGGCGGTATTACACCATGCGGAGCACATTATGAAATTTGGTGGGATTGACTGTCTTGCTCTGGGATCAGATTTTGATGGTATCATACAAAATCCGGAGCTTACAGGAGCTGAGAGTATGCCGAAACTGTATGAGGGATTTATTCATGCCGGGTGGAGCAGTAAAATGACAGAGGCTGTATTTTATAGGAATTTGTTACGATACTATAACGAATGTTTTTAAAATAATATATAGAAAACAAAAAATTATTTATACAATATGCACAACGCAACTTCACATAATAGGTAATTGGGCGTTAAAATGTAAAAAAACAAAGAAGTACTTGCTAAATTATTTTCAATATTGTATTATCTGCTTAAAGCAGAGGATTGCTGAAAATGGTTATGAGGAGCGGACATTTACGTCCGGAAGAAAAGGAGAAATTTATGAGTATAAAGAAAGATAAGATAACGGCTGAAACAACCGAGAAGAGCAAAAAGGAAGAAAAGGCGGACAAAGTGGTAAAGACAGAAAAAAAGACCGCAGAAAAGGCAGTGAAGACTGAGAAGAAAGCTGTAGAAAAGGCCGCAGTGAAAGCGGTTAAGACAGAGAAGAAAGCAGCAGAAAAGGTCGCAATGAAGGCGGTTAAGACAGAGAAGAAAGCAGCAGAAAAGGTCGCAATGAAGGCGGTTAAGACAGAAAAAAAGGATGAAGTGAAAGCAGTGAAAGAAACAAAGATACCGAAGAAAGCAGCTGAAAAAATAATAATGGAATACTGTGGTGTGCAATATGATACTGCAGTGTTATTGGAAGTCTCAAAAGAAGACTGGGCGGCACAGGGACATAAGATTTCCGAATATCATTCGTGTGAGCTTTACATCAAGCCGGAGGACAGAACGGTTTATTATGTGATTAATGGATATGATGAGGGTAAGGTTACTTTCTAAATAACAGAATGAATTATAACCTTCGGACTGATGAAACTTAAAATCGCAGTCTGGAGGTTATTTTATTTTCAGCTCTGTGCACTGCTGTCTGCGATGGAACAGGCGGTGAGTACAGCATCCTTCAGACTGTTGAAGCCGTTATAGAATACTACACCGAAACTGACTTGGAAAGATTCGGACTGCTTTTCAGAAACAAGACGCAGAAATTTGTTGGCGGCCATATCGCCGCTGTATTTTCGTGTTTCGGTGAGAAGACAGATGATCTGGTTGTTGTCAAGCCGGGCAGCAATGTCAGTAGTGCGAAGACCATTTTTGATAATGGAAGACAGCTGAAAAAGACAGGCAGTTTCTTTCTCACGGCTGCTGCAGTGCAGCTGAAAGGCAAGAAGAGTAAATGGATTATTATACCTTCTTGTCCGTGCAACCTCACGTTCTGCATCATCATAAAAACCACGTTCGCTCAATAACCCAGTAAGAGAATCTATACGGGAAACGGCATTATGATAGATTGCCATCGGGTTAATATTTTTATTCTTTTCTGCCATCATACGGAAGCGGAGAATAGCAGACTTTATGTTCGCATTTCCAAGCCAGATACGCCAGGAAACTCCGTCGTAAACAGCACATTTTCGAACGGTGTTAACAGAAGCTTCCAGAGTCAGCATATCTAGCTCCTTTACTTCAACCTGAAATTCATTAACAATCTTATACAGTACCTGATCGAGCCGACAATCATGAAAGGTTCTCATGAACGAGATAATGTATGACTGCATGCTGCTGCAGAGTTCAATCGCTTCGCGCCAGTCTGTAAAATCCTCCGGCAATGTATTGCTTTTATCCTCGTCAGTAAGCAGTAAATACGCGCTTTCCCAGTCATGTTTATGTAATGCGTGAAAGAAAAGTTCCATTGTTTCTTTCGCAGAAGACTCAGAAGTGTCGTTTGGATAGGTACCCTTTTCCTCCAGACTTCGAACGTAATCATTTTGCGGGGCATAGTGCTCAAGCCACTGACAGTGGTACGCTTTACGGCTGCTTACATGGTTAAGAACCTGGAAGGCTTCGTTCAGAACTGACATTTGCTCACTGTCTTCGTGATTCTCGTCAGGATGATATGATTTGCAAAGTTTTTTATATGCAGCACGAATAATCTCAGGGGAAGCGTCATAATGTACCTGAAGGATTTTATAATAATCACGGAAAGGTGATGTACTCATTGAGTTCCTCGATTCTGTATCGGTTTATAAATGTAAATAAGATTGACAAAAACTACATATATATTTAGAATCAGTATATCACAATTCTTTTTATTCGTAAATCGGTATATCAAAATGAAATCGGAAAGGAAGTCCGGTTATGAGGCAATATGATCTGGTAATTCCTGTTTATCGTCCGGATAGTAAGCTTGATCAGCTACTTATTCGCATGCTGCAGCAAACTATACCTCCAAAGAAAATTATTCTTATGAATACGGTAATGCCTGGGTTCTCATGTGACGTGCTTCGCAAAAGGGCAGAGCAGAGCATCAGTGAATGCAGAATTCCGGGAGCAGGACAGATTTCGATTAGTATCAAGGCAGTTAAAAAAGAAGAGTTTGATCATGGAGGTACACGACATCTGGCCGTACAGTACTGTGATTCCGAATATGTTTTATTTATGACACAAGATGCACTTCCATACGATCGGAAGATGGCTGAAAAATTACTTCAAAGCTTTGATCTACAGAAAACAGCGGTTGCATATGCAAGACAGCTGGCGAACAAAGAAGCAGACGAAAAAGAACGGTATCAGCGCGAGTTTAATTACCCTCCGACAAGCAGAATAAAAACAAAAGCAGATATTAAAGAGCTTGGGATCAAGACTTTTTTCTGTTCCGATGTCTGCGCAATGTATGATAAGAAAAAATACAATATGCTTGGTGGTTTTGAACGCAGAACCATTTTCAATGAAGATATGATTTATGCTGCCAAATCCATAGATTCCGAATTTGCAATTGCTTATTGTGCAGATGCAAAGGTGATTCATTCGCATAGTTACAGCTATCCAAAAGATTTCCAAAGGAGCTTTGATCTTGGGGTATCTCAGAAACAACACATTGCGTTTTTCGCTCAGGTATCTTCGGAAAAAGAAGGAATTCTTATGGTAATAAAAACTGCAAAACATCTGGCAAAAAAAGGAGAATATTTATCTGTCGGTGATTTGTTAATCCAGTCTGCAGTAAGGTATGCCGGGTATCAAGCAGGGATTCATTATGATTTACTGCCACTAAAGCTTCGCATTTTATTCAGTATGAATCGGGATTACTGGAAAGAATAAAGCGTGAAGTAAAAAACAGAAAGGCGGCAGCTATGGGTAGAATTAACATAATTATGACAAGCTTTAACGGAGCAGAATATATACAGGAGCAGATCGAATCGATTCTTGCATCCAGATATACAGACTGGGTACTGGATGTTTTTGATGACGGATCCTCAGATGCTACTCTAAAGATACTGCAAAACTATACAGATCGGTATCCTGAAAAGATTTCTTTTTATAAAAATAAAACTAAGCTGGGTTGTTCGGCTAATTATCTGACCGGACTGAAAAATCGATATAACGAAAGTGCTTTAGCTGAGTCTTCACAGTATTTTATGTTCTGTGATCAGGATGATGTCTGGATGCCGGATAAGCTGGAGCTTACGCTGGATTTAATAAAAAGAGTGGAGCACCGCTATGGAAATAGCAGCCCTGCACTGGTATTTACCGATGCAGTTGTGGCAGATGAGAAACTTGGTCTGATTCACCCATCCTTCATGAAACAGAGCAGGCTGAATCCGAAAGAAACGGATCTGTCACATCTGCTGATGGAAAATAAATGTATCGGATGTACCGTGATGATGAACCGGGCGCTGGTCGCTAAGTTAACTAAGCTACCTAAAAGCATAAAACAGCATGACTGGTGGATGGCTCTGCTGGCGGCGGGATTCGGACATATTGCATTCTTAAATCGCGGAACGTTGTATTACCGACAGCATGGCAATAACGAAGTCGGTGCAAAGGGATTTCTTTCTTATTGTATAAACCGGGTCACTTCTTTGAAGAAACAAAGAACGAGTCTTCTAATACTTCAAAAGCAGGCTGAGGAGTTCTATAGTCTCTATGGAGATCAATTATCGGCTGACAAGCAACAGATTGTTTCAGCATTTTTCAGATTAAATAAAAGCGGGTGGCTTAACAGGCGCCAATGCGTAATAAAATATAAATTTTATAAGTCAGGCTTTATAAGAAATCTCGGGGTTTTTCTTCTGCTGTAGTCTGTACGGAATCAGTCATTTAGAAAGAAAGACTCCGCTCCGTCAGAATAAATCAGTTCGTTTTCTTCTGTGATAAAGACGGCATAAATATCAGAGAGAGAGTCTATCAGTTTTTTTCCTTCCTCTGCACCAAGGGAGAAACATACGGTACTGAGAGCATCTCCGTCCAGAGAACTAGAGCTGATAATTGTAACGGAATTCAGTCCTGTACGAAATGGATAACCTGTGGAAGGATCCAGAATGTGATGGTACAGTACATCATTCACTATAAAATATCGTTCGTATATTCCGGAGGTGACAACAGAGAGTCCTTGAATTTTTGCAATAGCGATTGAAGTGCCCTGCACCGAGAAGGGTTCACGAATTCCAATCCGAAAGGCGGAACCGTCCGGTTTACTTCCGATACAGAGAACATTTCCTCCAAGATCAATACAGGCAGAGGTTACCCCTTCACTGATAAGGTAATCTTTCAGTCTGTCTGCAATATAGCCTTTAGCGAGTCCACCAAGATCCAGCTCAATCTCAGGATCATCGGTTAGAAGAACAGAATCCTGAATATGAACCAGAGAAGCATTTACATGCTCTCTGGCTTTTTTAATTTCATCGGAAGCAGGAAGAACCGGTGAATCGGAAGAAAATGTCCATAAATCAGAAAGCGGACTGATTGTAATATCAAATCGTCCTTCAGATAAATCATAGTAATAGAGTCCTGTCTCTATAAGTGAGGCAAGCTCCGTAGTCAGTTGGCGTTCTTTGGAATG
>CAZRRN010000016.1:0-56793 GCA_964602475.1 uncultured Lachnospiraceae bacterium
ATGGGACAGGGAATGTGTCACCCCGCTGCAGTCCCCAATGACAAACAGACCCTTATGATTCGTCTCAAGATTCCTGTCGATGTCAACCTCCATGTTATAAAACTTTACTTCAACCCCATACAGCAGCGTATCATCGTTTGCCGTACCCGGCGCAATCTTATCAAGTGCATAAATCATTTCGATGATTCCGTCCAGAATCCGTTTTGGCATAACAAGGCTCAAATCACCCGGCGTTGCCGTCAGTGTAGGTGTAATATAGCTTTCTTCAATCCGGCTCACAGTACTTCTCCGTCCACGGGTCAAATCCCCGAAGCGCTGTACAATCACACCTCCTCCAAGCATATTGGAAAGCTTTGCAATGCTCTCGCCATACCCGTTGCTGTCCTTAAACGGCTCAGAAAAATGTTTTGCAACCAGAAGCGCAAAGTTCGTATTATCTGTATGCTTTGCCGGATCTTCATAGCTGTGTCCGTTAACGGTTACAATTCCGTTGGTATTTTCATTCACCACCACCCCGCGCGGATTCATACAGAAGGTACGAACAAGATCCTCAAATTTCTCTGTTCGGTAAACAATCTTACTTTCATACAGTTCGTCTGTCAGATGGGAAAATATCTCGGCAGGCAGTTCCACACGCACGCCAATATCCACACGATTTGATTTCGTCGGAATCGTAAGCTCCCTGCATACACCTTCCATCCACTTACTGCCGCTTCGCCCTGCAGAAATAATACATTTTTCACCGGTATAGCTTCTGTCCTTTACCGTTACCGAATATCCCCCATCAAGCAGAGAGACCTTTTCCACCGGTGAATTGAAAAAGAACTCTACCTTCTTGTCCAATTCCTGAAACAGATTTTCCAAAACAATATAATTGATATCAGTTCCGAGATGCCGTACCGAAGCATCCAGAAGATGAAGACCATTCTCAAGACATAGCTTTTTGATTTTGGAATTTGCAGTTGTATACAGCTTCGTTCCCTCTCCTCCATGGGTTAGATTGATCGAATCTACATACTGCATCAGTTCCGTTGCTGTCTGTTTCCCTATATATTCATAAAGCGTACCGCCGAACTGATTCGTGATATTGTATTTGCCATCCGAGAATGCGCCCGCACCGCCGAACCCGTTCATAATTGCACAGCTCGGACATTTGATGCATGCTTTGATTTTTTTACCGTCAATCGGACAATGACGCCGTTCCAGGCGATTTCCCGCTTCAAATACTGCTATTTTCAGATTCGGATTCAGCTTTGTAAGTTCATATGCAGAAAAAATACCTCCCGGTCCTGCTCCGATAATTATCACATCATAATCAAACATATTACTCATTCCTTTCCTTTTTCTGCAGGCTTTGAACCATAGCTGTAAAGCTGCAGATGTAAAGTAGTGTATTACTCACGACTAAAGTCACGAAAATGTGCCGGTTGTTTTTTCAAAGATTCTGGAATTATTGTGCCCAAAATTCAACTCTTTGCTGAACCAGCTCTGTCATGCGACGGTTGATTGTCTCCAATCCCGCACTTTTTAGTTTCTGCTGGAATTCTTCCCAGATTACATCAAACCGCTCCGGATTGCAGATGATTGCTTTTACCAGATACTCGTTTGAAATTGCATCAAGAACGGCTTCCGTCTCAAGCAGTTCACGCGGACGTGACCACTGGTACACCGACCCATAAGGTGATATTGATTCAAAGGATTCTGCAGATGGAAAGATATCCACAAGCATTTCAACATTCCATGCTTCCAGTGCTTTCTTTTCTTCTTCGTTATAGCTGTCAATGACCGCCTGACGGCTTGTAGTCGTGAAGTAATCTCCGGCAGAATCCTTCACGCCGTCACCGTAACGCGGGAACGGATACAAATGATAACCAACTCCCGTTCTTGTTGCATACAGGGTGTCTGTTTTTTTCTCAAGCAGTTCATCATCAGGAAGCTTTCTCATACCGTTCTCATCAAGAATGTAATTGACATTCTCCAAGCCCCAGTTGAGGAGAATCTGCGCCTCCTCGCTGCACATCCAGTTCAGAAACTGAACCGCCCGTACGGGGTCTTCGCAGGACTTTGTAACGGCAACACCCCAGCCGGCCTGAAGTCCCTGACTGTAAAGCGACGTGCAGACCACCTCTTCACTCATCGTTACCGGCAGTCCCGCATAGGTGCGTTCGTATTCCCCGTTTGCCTTGAGAATCATTTCCGCTTCGTTATAATCCCACAGCGCATCCAGAAGTCCAAGAACGCGACCTTCCGATATCTTTGCCATATAATCCTCATGACGCTGCGTTGCAAATTCCGGATCCAGAATGCCCTCTGAGTACATACGGTTCAGCCATTTGAAATACTCATACTGTCCTGCAGAAGCATGTTTGTAGACAGTCAGATAATTATTATCATCATCAACCACCCACTGTCCGTTATCCGGAAATCCGTTAATAAAACCGGAAGGGTTAGCAAGTGTGATATACCAACGCCAGTCGGAACAGGATATGCTCAGCCCAAGCGTTGCTTTTCCGTTGATTTCGGGATATGCTGCCAGATAGCTTTTAATCCGGTCTTCATACTGTTCCAGGGTATACGGTATTTCATAGTTATTGTATGCAAGCACCGCCCACTGAAGCTGCGCCGTGCCTGAGCTGGTGTACAGCGATGTATCAACTGGATTGCTTGCCAGCTGGTAAATGGACGGATCCTCCTCCGAATATTTCAGCCGGCTGTAGTTCTCTCCGTACAGCTTTTTGATATTCGGTCCATATTCCTCAATCAGGTCGGTCAGATCCAGCAACGCACCCGCCTCGATTAACGTCACTCCGTCACCCTTTGCAAAAATAATATCAGGATATTCGCCTGATGCAATCATCAGTGATATTTTGCTGTTTGTCCCGTCTACAGGATAATCAGTCGTCAGCGTAACTCCTGTCTTCTTTGTAATCAACTGCGCAACCGGATCCGTCCAGGGATCTTCCTCCCCATCCGCATTATAAAAAGAAAACGTAACAGGATCCGCTGCTGACTCCTCTTCTCCATTCCCGCAGGCAGTGCACAGTAAAACCACCATTACAGCAGTCAGTAGCAGCGCTGTTCCCCTTCGGTAAAACTGTTCATTCTTCATGTTCGACCTCCGTCTGCTTTCCTTCCACCTGCCGTTTGAATTCCTTCGGACTGATGCCTACATAGCGTTTGAATTTCGAATAAAAATAATCTATATTGCTGAACCCGACGCGTTCCGACACCTGATATACCTTTAAACTCGTATCGGTCAGCAGACGCTTTGCACTACTGATCCGGATATGATCAAGCGCATTATTAAAGCTCTCACCCATTTCTTTTTTAAATATCTTTCCTAGATAAGCGCTGTTATAATTGAACATCGTTGATATCATTTCCAGCTTCAGATCCTTGTCATAATTTTTCTCCATATATGCATACATTCTTCGTACCACATTATCAGAAGAGGATGCACCGATAATTGTACTCATCTGCCTGCAGTACTTTGTCAGAATCTGTCCCAGCTCATATACTGTTACGGAATTTTTTATTTCCTCCGTTAGTTCTTCGATATCAGGAAACTCCGCTTTCTTCTGTTCATAACGTCCAAGGATCAGATTATGCATCTGGGTCATGGAATGCGTCGACCAGATTTTTATCTCCGGTCCCTTCTGAAGGTTTTTCCTGCAATCAGCCGCAAATTGTTCTTCAAGACGTCCGATTCCTTCCTGATCGCCGAGCTCAATCAGATGCATCATCTGTTCTACTGACAATCCTGCTCTCCCTGACTGTGCTTCTAAAAGCAGACGCAGCGTAACAACAGCTTCTGTGTCATACAGAAACTGGTAGCTCTCCAGCATGCAGGCACATTCATAGGAAAAATGAATGTCCTCCCAGTTGGCAACACAGTGTCCGACCAGTATAAAAAATCCCGTCCCAAACAGCACCTTTACCTTTTCATTTCCCTGAATCAGCTTCTGCTCAAACTCGTCCCGCCGGTACCCTTTACCGATCAGTGCCCACCGGTCATCTTCCAGCGGAACCTTCTCGGTGCGCTCCATGCCTTTCAGCAGACTGTCCATTCTTTCAACGAAATTACTTTCACCCGGTTCCTGAGCCGCCTGTCTGGAACGATTCGTCAGAATCGCAACACAAAAATCGCGATATCGGAAATCGACCCCATAGGGTTTGATTTCCTTTCGCAGAACTTCTTTATCTTCAACATACAAAAGAAGTCTTCGCATCAGCTCCTGCTTTGCCTTCAGTTCATTCTGTCCGTAATACGCCTCTAGATTTCGTGCTGCTTCCAGCTCTAAAAGAACCTCGTTGATATTGTTTTGAAGCTCATCTTCATCAATCGGCTTCAGAATGTATGCACGCACTCCAAGAGATACCGCCGTCTTTGCAAATTCAAAATCAGAATATCCGGTCAGAATGATAAACTTCCCGTTAAAGCCCTGTTTCTTTGCTTCTCTGATAAGCTCAATTCCTGTCATGCCGGGCATTTTGACATCGACAAGCACCAGATCCGGATCGAATTCCAGAACCTTTGCAAGTCCGTCTTTTCCATCCGTACCCTCCACACATATTGTGAATCCAAGCTTATCCCACGGGAGCAACTGTTTCAAACCTTCCCGTACCATGGGCTCATCATCAATTATCATCATCTGGTACATAAACTGTTCCGCCTTATCTTATATCAGTCTTTCTGCATTTCATCTGCTTCCCGGAAGCTCCATAACAACCTCGGTTCCTTTGCCTGCCTGACTGGTTATGATCAGTCCGTAGTGCTCACCATACATCAGTTGAATCCGCTGGTTAACATTGCTTAGTCCGATGTGGCTTCGGTCAAGATACGTGAAGTCATTAAGGCTCTGATTAATTTCATTCAGTTCCTTCGCTGTCATTCCGCAGCCATTATCAATAATATGAATCCGAAGCTTGTCTGTATTTTCGACGACGATTCGTATTTCACCGCCGCCCTCCTGTTGTTCAAGCCCATGAACAAAAGCATTTTCTACAATCGGCTGAATCAGCAGCGGCATTATCTTATATTCGGAAATATCACAGCTTAGTTCAACCTGATAATGAATACGGTCTCCAAACCGGTACTGCTGTATTTTCAGATAGTATTCCACCAGCTCAAGCTCCGACCGGAACGGTACCAGATTATCTCCAACCTGTATGTTGCGGCGCATGATTTTGGCCAGCATCTTCACCAGCTCCTCAATCTCCGGCTGTTCGTTGACACGGGCTTTCATGCGGATTGTTTCGAGTGTATTATAAAGAAAGTGCGGATTGATCTGGCTTGCCAGCATTTTGAATTCCACATCCTTCTGCCGGCTGTTCAACTGTTCCTTCTGAAGCTTTTCCTCGTATATCTCAGTCAGCAGATGCTGCATACTGTCAATCATCGTGTAAAGATCATTATACAGCTCACTGATTTCATCACTTCCGCTAACCTTTTTAACAATTTCAAAATCGCCACCGGCAACCTTATGCATCTGTTCCTTAAAATAAGTAATCCGCCGGCTAAAGCCGTAGGAGAATGCCGAAATCAACAGAAACGATGCCGCCACACATACTCCGGCAATTAGAATACCTGCCAGAAGACTCTGATTCGTCTGTGCAAGAATATCCTTATACGGATGCACACTAACCAGTGCGATTTCGTTCATCGCTGTTCCGTAGGTCTTATCCGACGGAAGTCTCAGCACTGTCAAAACACATTCTTCACCGCGGTACTGAACCTGCACACTTTCGCCTGAATCTCCGTACTTCTTCAACAATTCGAGTATTTCATCCTCTTTTGTTTCTTCCGAATTTGTTGCGATAACACTTTCACGGTCAAGAACCAGAACCGTTTCATATTCTCTGCCGGAAAGCAGTTCGTAAAGCAGTTCATTTTTCACCAGCATTACAAGTACACCGACTTTTTTTCCGTTCTCGGTTCTCAGCTGGCGGATCAGCGTTAGGAAAGACTTGTGCCAAACATTTTCATATCGATAACAGAGAAATGATCCACCTTCCAGCCTAAGCGCCTGCTGGTACCACTCTTCGCACCGGATGGTATCATTGACACGGACAAATCGCGAGCTGTCGGTAATCGTGTCATTTTCAAGATAAATGCTCATAGAAGACAGCTCATGCGTATAATCATTCAGATATTCATCAATTGTATCATAGTTCCGATAATCCGTTATATAAGTCTCATACGTATCATACTGTGTCTGTGAGATTTTCTCCAGTCCCGGATCAAAATACATTTTTAACGAAACATCGGTAATGATCCTCATATTCTCGCAGATTGTTGTCTCAAGAAGATAAAGCTCATTCTGTTCCGACTCCTTGGCCTGACTAATCAGGTTATTGCGCGAAGAAACCGTTGTATAAGCGCCGAACAGAAGAAGCGGAAGAACCCCGCACACAAAATAAATCAGAATCAGCTTGTCATGCAGATTCAGATTATTCATCCACTGTCCGTTTTTTATATTCTGTTTCAGCATCACAATCCTCTGCACACCTGTAAAATACATGATTGCTTTGAGGATATGATCCGAAAGCATTCATGGTTTAATTTTATCACAAAACATCGCTTTCTACAATCATAAAAAGAGCTTTCGTACATGATTCGTACAAAAGCTCCTGTCTGTCTTTCCTCTGATTCATCAATACGTGAGAATATACATCCGATCCTTCACAACATGGAATTCCAGTCGTTCTCCAGCAATACGCTGTTCAACTTCATTCCCCCAACTGTCACGTACAATGTAAGGCTTTCCGTCTGTTTTGATGATACATTCTCTGTCCGTTATGCTCAGGATCTTTGCCTTTAGCAGTGAACCGTTCTTCCATTCCATATCGACAACATAGCCGCCTCTTGCCCTGAGACCGGTAATCCGTCCGTTCTTCCAGCCCTTTGGTAAAGCCGGAAGAAAGTGGAGAACTTCTCCATAGCTCTGAAGAAGCATTTCCAGAATTGCCGCAGTTCCTCCAAAATTACCGTCAATCTGGAAAATTCTCGGTGGATGAAGATCCAGAAGGCTTTCGGTTGCAAAATCTCCGATCAGGGCTTTCAGATGCTCCCATGCCTGTTCCGAATCTCCGAGTCTTGCAAACAGGCATGCTGTCCATGCCCGGCTCCATCCGGTATAAGCACCGCCTGCTGCAATTCGCCGTTCCAGTGAGATTCGTGCTGCACGGTAAAGCTCCGGGGTGGTCTCCTCACTGAACAAATCTCCTGGGTACAGTCCATACAGATGTGATACATGCCTGTGGTTCGGCTCCACCTCTTCAAATTCCCGGTTCCATTCCAGCAGTTGTCCAAATGTTCCTGTTTGATACGGTGGAAGTGCCTTCAGTATTTCTTTCCACCGCATTACCTTGTCCCCATCGGTCTTTAAGATTTCTGCTGCTCTTACCGCATGGGTCAGCAGCTCCTGTACAAGTTCGATATCCACTGTTGCAGATGTACAGATCGTTACCGGGAATTCTCCGCCGCCGACAAACCGATTCTCCGGCGATTGAGAGGGCATAATCTGGTAGGTTCCGTTCTTATCCTTCACAAGAAAGTCTTCGTAAAATGCCGCAACCTCTTTCAAATAAGGATAACATCTCTTCTGTAGAAACTCTTCATCCATCCCATATTCATAATGCAGCCACATATGCTGTCCAAGCCAGGCAGCAACCCCGACCCATACGGACCAGCCAAAGGTCTCCGGTGTTGCAAGCCCCCATACATCGGAAGAAAGAGGAAACCAGATACCCTTGCAGCCAAAAAGGTTTTTTGCTGCTTCTCTTCCTGAGGGTACCATTTTTTCAATATATGCAAGGAATGCTTCGGTATATTCTTCCAGATGTCCTCCTTCTGCAGGCCAATAATTCATCTGAAGATTTACATCATTATGATAATCGCAGTCCCATGGCGGATATATTTCTTCGTTCCATTTCCCTTGCAGATTTGCCGGCAGCTCCCCGTTCGCCGAAGAAGCGCAAAGCAGATACCTCCCGAAATTAAAATACAACAGAGGCATCGTTACGTCGTTATTACCTTCCCGATACGCTTTTACCCTTTCATCTGTAGGAAGCTCCGGTTCCGGTTCAAAAATATCCAGCTTCAGCCGTCCATAGTGCTCTTCATGTTCAATGACATTTTCCCGGAGCAGTTCTGTCCACGGCTTTATCGGCAGTACATACCTTCTGACATCCTCTAATGGGTTTTCCCCTTTGACATCTGTCCCGATATTTAAGAAGATCATGATTTCCTTTGCTGCTTTGACACTTAAACCGTTTTCTTTGGACGGAAGAATTGTCCCACCGTCTGCTCGTATATCAGCTTTAATACAGAACTGTGTCCCACGTTCAAATGCTCCGTGCATGATCACGGTTGCGTCACCCTGTTCAAACCTGATACGGCAGCGGGGATCTTCAATTCTGCTCAGCCGGAACTCTCCGCTGATCGGCTTTCCCTCTGCATAGATCCGTACGATCAGAACATCCCTGATAAGATGGGCAATTGCAGTCCGGGTAATGCGGACCGGAGTGCTTTCCTGTTCTGCTTCTGTGTCCTGCAGCACCGCATCATAGGATACTTCTACACAGGCACGTTTAAGATCAAGCTCTCTTCGGTAATTTTTCGCCGGTCCGTGGCAAAGAGAAAACATAAAATCCCCTGCCGGCTGATAAGCGTCCTCTCCGCTCGGCTTGCCGCTGATTCCTCCGTTGCCGCCAAAGGCTTCATTTGCCAGCTTCGTTGCTTCGTCATAACGTTCCTGTATCAGTAACGCCCGTACTTTTTTAAGATATGCTGCCCGGTCTTCATTTTTGCGATTTCTATGCTGTCCCAGAGACAGCCATTCATGATTAAGTGCAATTCGTTCGGTTTTGATTTCTCCGAGTATCATGCCGGCAAGACGACCGGTTCCGATCGGCAGCCCCTCTTTCCATTCAGCGGCCGGTTTGTTATACCACATAATATGATTCACAGCGGGCTCCTCCTTTTCGGCGCACACGCTTGGTTACGTATACTCCCTGTTACTATCATCCACATGTTTTCATTTTACCTTACAAAAACCGATAAAGGAAGCCTAATTTTTTTAGATAAAATACTTTACATTTTTCATTTACGAAGCTTTTGCCATATTCAGAAGATTCTGAAGCCATTCTTCCGGATTGTCCATGGAAGCAAAAAAAACTGACATAACTGCCAGATAAAAGAAGAACAATACGATACAGAAAAGTAACGCTGCACGGGCAAAGTTCTTCTTTGTTGCTGTTACGCCCCTGCCAACTGCCCAATAGACCATGAGTGCCAGAAACAAAAGCAATCCGACATACGGAAGAAAAATCATCGCAAACATCATCAACCAGTTCATAAATGTCATTGGCTTTTCGTTTCCGGTACTGTCCCTTCCCCCAAACAGGGAATCGAGGAAATTCTGCCGTCCTGCTCCTTGACTGTTGCTGCGTTCCTGTCCGGAATAGAGCGTTCCTTCCATGTGCTTTTTTTCCTGAGCGATTTTTGTGTAGCTGTATTCCTGACTCTCCCTGAAAGAGGCTCCGCAATAATCACAAAAATTAGCATCTTCATTGGCAGACCATCTGCCGCATACCTTACATTCCATATGTTTTCATCCTGCGCTTATAAATTTACGGATTCCGCAGCGCACCGGTGTTCCGTTTATAAAACTGTCTCTAAGTTCCGAAATCTTCCATTGTTAGTGAATATACCACAAAGTGCTTTCTTTTTCTAGTATTTTCTTGCAAATCCATGACAAATGTATTAAAATTAGTGTATTGTAGTGACCGGAGGTACTGAGATGCAGTATGGAATGAACCAAAACCGGATTTTATCGATATTTAACCGATTGAATCAGGGCTTTATTTATTTCGACAATAACCTTGCTGTTGAAGCGATTTCCTTGTCTGCAGCCCGGATTCTTGCACTGCCCGAAACCGTTATTGAAAATATAAGCTCCGGTAATTATTCTGCACTTCCCTATCTGACTGCGCGAAAATTAACTTCCTCTTCCGAACTATATGAAGCTGCTCTGCAGGTATTGCATACTTCTGCATCCACTGCTTATAATTTCACCGACTCAAGGGGGGGCTCCTGGCAGGTTGATCTTGTTCCCGATTACTCCTCCGTTCATACGATTGTCGGAGTCTGTGTGTTATTTACAAGTGCTTCAGCGAATAAAACCATTTCCGACCAGCTTCTGGTTGAAAAAGAACTGAACCGGACTCTGTCCGAAAGCTCAAACTGCGCCATCTGGGAATACAATCCCAAGATAAAAGCCTTGAATCAGCTAAAGAAACTGAACGGGCGCTATTCCAACGAAAATCTTCTGATGCCGGATTACCGCAATTCCGTTCTTAGCTGGAACATCGTACATCCCGACGATCTGGATATCTTTAACGCATATTGCGACAGCATGGATCGCGGTGATGCTTCCTTTGATTATACCCTCCGCGCACTCGGAGATATTGATGAATATATCTATATGAACTTTCATGGCGGTGCGGTTCGGGATTCTGCCGGTAATCTGCTGAGTGTTGTAGGCAAGACAACAGATGTTACGAACGAATACACCGGACATATTGCTACAGATGACCGGGTCAATCTTGACCCACTGACTGAAGTACTGAATCAGTCGGCAATCCGTGAAAATATTGAACGCTGCATCGATCGTAATATTAATTACCGTAACGAAGTCCACGCAATGCTCATCATTGATATTGACAATTTTAAGTCTGTGAATGACAATTTCGGTCATCTTTACGGTGATCTGTTACTGGAAAACTATGCGGAAATGCTTCACGGCTTCTGTTCTCCCAGTGACACCATCGGAAGAATCGGCGGTGATGAATTTCTTATCTTTATGAAAAGTATTCAAAGTCCGGAGGAAGCGGAGGTTCTAGCCGAACACATTCTGAAACGTACCGAAAGTGGTCTTCGCGGACAAAAAGCAGAGTGCAGGCTCACTGCGTGCATCGGTATCTCTATTTACCCCGAACACGGTTTTGATTTTGATTCACTGTTTAAGTCGGCAGACATCGCCCTGTTCTCTGCCAAGTACGCAGGAAAGAATCATTATAAGATCTTCTGTAGCGATACCACCAGCCCGGACTACCACAATGATATGCTTTTCCGGCATACCCCTCATGATGAATGGACAAAAAAAGCCGCATCAAGCTTTGTTGAGAATAATATTGCCAATTTTGCTTTGGATGTGTTCTCCCATGATGACTCCACCGGTTCTGCCCTGAATAAAGTCTTTCGGGAAATCGGCAAGTTTTACGATTTGTCGCGGATCTCCATTATGATGCTGTCTCCAGAAACTAATCACCTGAAGACTATCTATATGTGGTGCAACACCGGCGCCGATATTGCCTTAGAAGAAATTGATGCCTGCACGGACATCCCATATGACCATTACAAACAGCTTTTTGACGAACGCAATGTTTCTGTTATTAATGATATCAGCAGTGCCGAGCTTGATCCCATAACCAGAGCTCTTTTCGAGAAAACAGGAACAAAATCCCTTCTTCAGTATGCATTTTATGACGGAGACCGTTACAGCGGAATCGTTAATGTTGCAGATATACAGCAGCCCCGAATTTGGTCCGTGCACGAAATCGATACACTCGTCACCGTCAGCCGTCTGATTGGAGCCTTTCTTCTTCGTGAAAAGAGCAAGGCGGAGCTGGATAACAGTCTCTTCTATATCCAGTCTCTGATTCAAAGCCAGAAGCTGACAAATTATGCTATAGACATAAAAACACATGAGCTTTTGTATTTCAGTGAATACACCGGAACACTTTTTCCGAATATCCGGCTTGGACAGCCCTGCTACCGCGAAATTAAAAAGCGCTCCACTCCCTGCGATATCTGCCCTCTTCTCATGCTGGAACAAAGCGGAAAGGATTCGATTTCATTTGATTCCTATGACGAGGCTCAGCGAATCTGGCATAACACTGCTGCCTCCCGTGCGGTAACTCCCACCGGACGAGAAATCTTTCTGATCAGCCAATCAAATGTTACAAACTTTATTGATCAGGTTTATTCCAGGGATCAGCTGACAGGTATCCCGACCTATTATCGGTTTGATATTGATGCTACAGCGCTTCTTCTGGATCGGAAGAATTCGTCACGTCGGTATGCCCTGCTTTATTTTGATATTACAAAATTTAATTTCATTAATAATGAATGGGGTTACTCCCTGGGTGACGAATTGTTGTCGATTCTTGCAGAAACTGCGAGTGCAAAGCTGGAAGAAGGAGAACTGCTTTGCCGAATCGCTTCAGACCAGTTTGCAGCTCTTATAAAGTACACTGGGAAAGAGTCTCTGCTTCGCAGAATACAGCGTGTCGATTACATCATTACCAGTATATTTAAAACAAAATATCCAAATATCACAATCATACTAACTGCAGGTCTCTACCTGTTCCGTTCCGAGGACACCTTAATTCCTCCTGCTCTTGACAAAGCTAAAATGGCACAGAAAACAGTAAAATCCTCACACAAGAATGCAATTGCAGTATACAGCAGTATTCTGAACCGGCAGATGACGCGTGAACAGGAAATTGAATTTCAGATGCATTCTGCTCTGGAAAATAATGAATTCTTTTTTATGCTTCAGCCAAAGGTTGAGCCAGGCAGCGGACGGATTGCCGGTGCAGAAGCCTTGGTGCGGTGGAAGCATAACGGAGTTATGCTCTTTCCTGATGAATTTATTCCGATTTTTGAGCGGAACGGATTTATTGTCGAGCTTGACTTCTTTGTATATGAACTGGTATTCGCTACAATTCGCGGTTGGCTTAACGACGGCAGGATTCCTCCTGTTATTTCCATTAATATATCAAGGCGTCATATCAGCGATAATAGTTTCATTTACCGGCTGGTGGATCTGCTGAAGAAATACAAGCTTCCGGCCTCCTATATTGAGCTGGAGCTTACCGAAAGCCTGGTATATGAAAATATTGACCGCCTGTTCCAGATACTTAACGAACTTCAGTCACTTGGCTTTCTGATTGCAATCGATGACTTCGGATCCGGATTTTCTTCCCTGAACCTGCTTCAGACTCTTCCGGCCAACATCATTAAGCTCGATAAGGAATTTTTCCTGCAGAACGAAATGACCGGCAATCTGCGCACCGTTGTTCTGAACATTATCCAGTTAATCAAAGGTCTCGGCATGAAGGTCGTCTGTGAAGGAGTCGAAACTAAGGCACAGGCAGACTTTCTTGCCGAGAACCAGTGTGATATGATTCAAGGATACTTTTATTATAAACCGATTACGGTTTCTGATTTTTACAAATTAGATTGGTAAATAATCTTTTGCGGACATTTTTCCGCACATTTTCCGCAGCCGGTACATTTCTTCGGATCTATGTGCGCCAGATTATTCTCCACGGTAATGGCACCAGACTCACAGACCTTGGCACATATTCCACAGCCGATACAGCCGGTGGAACACGCAAGACGCACATCCTTTCCTTTATTGGTCGAGCTGCATGCCACCACGTACGGTGCATCATACGGTACCAGTGTAATAATATGATTCGGACATTCTTTAATGCACCTGCCGCAGGCGGTGCATTTTTCTTTGTCAACTACAGCCACTCCGTTCACAACACGTATTGCATCAAACTCACAGACACGGACACAGGATCCATAGCCCATGCAGCCAAAGGAACAGACCTTTTCTCCATGTCCCGGAATCAGCGCCAGTTTTTTGCAGTCGGCAAGCCCGTCATAGTGGTATTTCACAGTTGTCTTGTCGCATGTTCCCTTGCAGCGGACGTATGCAACCTGTTTTTCGGTTTCCTCCACAGCAGCTCCCATAAGTTCAGCAATTTTAGAATGATTCGCTCTTCCGACCGGACAGGCATTGACCGGCGCCGACCCTTCCGCAATTGCTTTGGCAAGCGAGTCACAGCCTGCAAAGCCACAAGCGCCGCAGTTGTTGCCGGGAAGGAGTTCCCGAACAGCCTGCTCCTTTTCATTAGTCTCAGTTTTGAAAAATTTACCAAATATGCCAAGCATGATACCGATCAGTAAAGCGGTTCCGGCTACTACAGCGGAAGCGACCAGAACCGATTTTATACTTATCGCTAATATTGTAACCATATTGTTTCCTCATTTCACATAAGTTTATTGGACGAACCGGATGGCTCTTTGCTTACAGAAGACCGGAAAACCCGATAAATGCTATCGCCATGAGTCCGGAAGTTATCAGCACGATCGGAGTCCCCCGAAATGATTTAGTGATCTCATTATGCTCAATCCGTTCACGGATTCCTGCCATAATCACGATAGCAATAAAGAAACCAACCGAAATCCCGATTCCGTTCACAATACTCGGGAGAAGCGTATATTTATTCTGAACATTTTTCAACGCTACACCGAGTACTGCGCAGTTTGTTGTAATTAACGGAAGATATACTCCAAGCGAATTGTAAAGACCCTTGACTTTCTTTTTCAGAATCATCTCCACAAGCTGCACCAGCGCAGCAATCACCAGAATAAACACAATCGTCTGCAGATACTCCAGTCCTAGTTTTTCCAGAATTCCTGTATAAATCAGGCTTGTGACTGCAGAGGAAATCGTGATAACAAAGATAACCGCTGCTCCCATTCCCGCTGCCGTTCCGGTCTTCTTAGAAACACCGAGGAACGGACACAATCCAAGAAACTGGCTGAGTACAACATTATTGACCAGAGCGGAGCCGATCAGTATCAGTAATAATTCTTTCATTGCTTCGCGCCTCCTTCACTGACAGTTTCTTTTTCTTTCATAGCAGCTTCCTGTCTTGCTTTCAGTTCTTCCTGTTTCTTTTTTGCTTCTGCTTCCTTTTCCAGTTCGAGTACCAGCCGGTTTGCCTTACAGGCATTGCCGATACAGCCGGTACAGTCTCCTCCGCAGGCAAGCGGAGCATCATCAGGGACCTCAACATTGGTTGCCGATTTCAGTTTCAGCTTATTCTGCAGTGCCGTCAGTGCCGCAAGCATGAAAAATGCGCCGGGTGCCATAATAAAAATGGTCAGCGGTTCGTAATTCTTCAGAAACGGAATCTCATAATTAAAAATGGTTCCTGCACCGATCAGCTCACGAAGTCCTCCAAGAATCGTCAGAGCGGCTGTGAAGCCAAGTCCCATTCCCAGTCCGTCAAAGACAGAAGGAAGAACCGGATTCTTAGATGCATAGGATTCCGCACGTCCAAGGATAATACAGTTTACTACGATCAATGGAATATAAATACCAAGCGATTCGTTAAGAGCAGGTACATATCCTTCAATCAACAGCTGAACTATGGTTACAAAGGATGCTACAATTACAATAAATGCCGGAATTCTGACCTTATCCGGAATCACCTTTCGCAGCATGGATATCAGCATATTAGACATAACAAGAACTACCGCAGTTGAGAGCCCCATGCCAAGTCCGTTAACTGCCGAGGTAGTAACCGCCAGTGTCGGGCACATTCCGAGCATCAGCACAAAGGTAGGATTCTCCTTAATGATACCGTTATATAAGCGTTCTGTACATTTATTCATTGACGTAGGCCTCCACTCCGTCAGCAGCAATCTCCCCGGCAAATTTAAGTGCACTGTTCACCGCATTGGTCACTGCCTTTGATGTTATGGTCGCATTGCTGATTGCATCGACCTTCGTGTCTCCGGCAATCACCTTTGCACTTCCTTTATAGAGAGCAAAGCTCTGTGTGGCGACATCGGAAAACTGCCCGCGGAATTCTATATCCTGTGCTTTCATTCCGAGACCGGCCGTCTCTGATATAGAAAGGAAAGCAATTCCCGTGAAGCGTCCCTCCAGTGTGTATCCACAGGTAAATGTTATATCTCCTCCGTAGCCTGCCGGTGAGGTTACTGTCATCAGGATTCCGGTCGGAGCTCCTGCTGCATCAACTGCAAACAATGCCTCGTCAATCGTAATCCCTCCTTCGGAAAGAAAGCTCTGTGCTTTCTTCGACAGTGGTTCACAAGCAAGCGTTCCTGCAAGTTCCGGATAAACTGCAGAATACGCTTCGGTTTTCTTTTTTTCCTGCTGTGCCGCAATCGGCTCCAGCGTAATCTCATGTACAAAGGCAAGCAGAATTGCCGCTACCAGCGTAATCGCAACAAGCAGTGCCGCATCCTTTACCGGAGTATCTTTCTTAATCACTTTTTCGCTCACTTTATCCTCCTATCCCTATTTCCCAGCTGCAACTACCGGTTTTTTCCCAAAGGATTTCGGTATTGTATATTTTTCAATCAGCGGTACCAGAAGATTACAGAATATAATCGCATAGGAAACACCTTCCGCACTGTTTCCGAAGATACGGAACAATCCGGTAAAAATACCAAGTAATATACCGAAAATAATCTGTCCGGTCTTTGTAATGGGACTGGTCACATAATCCGTTGCCATAAAGAAGGCTCCAAGAATGAGACCGCCGCTGCAGAGCTCCGCCGCAAGATACCAGAGATTAAAGCCTTGTCCGCCAAAAATCAGCAGGAATACAGAGAAAGACAGTAGATAAGCAAACGGGATACGCAGGGAAATCACTTTCCGTGCCACAAGATACAACGCTCCAATCAGAAGCAGTAGTGCACTGGTCTCTCCGATCACACCACCGGAAAATCCAAAGAAACCATTAAAGGCTGTCAGTTTGAAATCAGCTGCACTCCCAAGTTCCTTCATAACAGCCAGCGGAGTCGCCCCCGAAATGCCATCTATAGAGGAAGCTCCGTTAAAAAAATAATACAGCTTCTGTATATATGCTGAATTTTCTGCTGCGGCGGTTGTCCAGTTTGTTACGGAGAAGGAGGTCATTCGTCCCGCAAAACAGATTACAAGAAAACACCGTGCTGCAAGGGCCGGATTCATAAAATTCTGTCCGAGTCCGCCATACAGCTCTTTTACAACAATAATCGCAAAAATACCGCCGATAATCGGAATCCAGAGAGGAACCGAAGCAGGAAGATTCATTCCGATTAATAGTCCCGTTACAAGTGCACTGCATTCGTATGGAACCGGCGGCTTTTTCATCAGCTTTTTCCACAGATATTCCGTCAGAACACAGGTTGTAATACTGACTACAAGTATTAAGAAAGCCTGAAAGCCAAACCAGTAGACGCCAAAAGCGCTTGCCGGTGCAAGTGCAATCGCCACATCACGCATGATCGATGCCGTTGTTGCTCCGCTTCGAATATGCGGTGAGGCCGATACATGATATAATTGTTTCATAGGGGGTCACCTTTCTATTTCAACGTTATTTCTTTCTCCGGTTATCAAGAATGCTTCTTCTTGTCTGTTTGAACGCCTGCGTAAGCTTACGACCAGCGGGGCATACATAGGTACAGCAGCCACATTCATAGCATTCCATTCCATCCAGTGCTTCAAAACCTGCATCCTCAAAGCGTTCTGCATAAATCATCATCTTCTGCGGAATCAAATGACTCGGGCAGACCTCCACGCAGCGTCCGCAGCGGATACAGGGACCTGTTTCCATCAGAGCAACCGGATCCTTCTTATACGCAAGTAAAGCAGACGAAGTCTTAGTGACAGGAAGCTCTGTATCAAAGATTGCAAGACCCATCATCGGTCCGCCGGAAATGATTTTCTCTGGCTGCTCTGTAAAGCCGCCGGCTGCATCTAACAGCTCCTGATAATGTGTTCCGATTCTTACGGAGAAATTCTGCGGTGTTTTAACTGCATCTCCCGTTACTGTTATGATTCTCCGAATCAATTTCGTTGTCTCACAGACCGCCATATAGATTGCGATTGCTGTATCTGTATTATTTACAACGCAGCCCGCATCTGCCGGCAGCATGGAGGAGTTGATTTTTCGTCCCGTGCAGGCATAAATCAGCTGACGCTCTGCGCCCTGAGGGTATTTTACCTTCAGTCTCTGAACCCTGATTCTTGGCTCATTTTCCACCATGGCAGACAGCTTCTCGATACAGTCCGGTTTATTCTCTTCAATAGCTATAATCCCGTTTGCATTGTCAAACAGGCTTAAAATAACCTTAAGCCCGCCAATCACCTTCTCCGGTTCCTCTAACAGCATCCGGTAATCTGAGGTCAGATATGGTTCGCATTCTGCTCCATTGATAATAATCGTATCAATTGCATCCTCATTCTTCGGTGAAAGCTTGACATTCGTAGGAAAGCCCGCACCGCCCATTCCGACGATTCCGGCTTCCTTAACAATCTCCCTGATTTCTGCTTTGGAAAGCTTGGTATAATCGCGCTTTTCTCCAAAACCTTCGATTGCCTTATATTCGTTGTCATTTTCAATAATCACTGAATTAACCACTGCTCCGGATACTGTGAGCCGCGGCTCAATTGCCTTAACCGTACCGGAAACAGAGCTGTTCACACAGGACGAAATAAAACCTCCTGCTTCTCCGATCTTCTGTCCGACCAGAACCTTGTCTCCAACCGCTACGATCGGATTTGCCGGTGCACCGATATGCTGTACCATCGGGAATACCAGATCTCCCTTCGGAAGCAGCACGGTAACCGGTTTGTTCTTGGACAAATCCTTTCCGTCATACGGATGAATTCCACCACGAAATGTCCCTTTCGCCGTCATTCCTGCTTATCCCTCGACTTTCCTGAAATTTCTTCTTAATATATAATAGTGTGTCCTATAGAAACAGCTTTATCCTAATATCTGAACATGCATAGCAAGGCTCTGTGCTTATTCTGCACTTCCGGTTTAAATACCGGCAAGTGCCTGCGTCAGATCAGCAATCAGATCCTTTACATTTTCCAGACCGACAGACAGCCGAATCAGATCCGGTGCAATCCCCGCCGCGCTCAGTTCTTCATCGCTCATCTGACGATGGGTATGGCTCGCAGGATGGAGCAGACAGGTTTTGCTGTCAGCCACATGGGTTACGATCGTAATAAGCTTCAGGCTGTCCATGAATTTAACGGCAGCTTCTCTTCCACCACGGACTGCAAATGCGATAACTCCGCAGGAACCGTTCGGAAGGTATTTTACTGCCAGCTCATGGCTTTCATCTCCCGGAAGATCTGAATAATGCACCCAAGATACCTTCTCATGGGACTGCAGAAATCCGGCTATGGCAAGCGCGTTCTCACAATGCCGCTGTACACGAACATGCAGGTCTTCCAGCCCAAGATTCAGATAGAATGCATTCTGCGGAGACTGAATGGAGCCGAAAT
Source organism: uncultured Lachnospiraceae bacterium (assembly GCA_964602475.1). GTDB lineage: Bacteria > Bacillota > Clostridia > Lachnospirales > Lachnospiraceae > SZUA-448. Next base: position 19,185 of record CAZRRN010000016.1, read on the forward strand.
CTCTCATCAGCTGTGCCGTTGCCTTCATAATAAATGCACCTTTTCCGAATTTCTTTGCATAAGTAATCCCATGATAGGATTCATCCGGTTGTGTCAGACCAGGATACCGGTCTTTCTGCGCCAGCCAGTCAAAATTGCCGCTGTCTACGATGCAGCCGCCGACCGCCGATGCATGTCCGTCCATGTATTTAGTGGTGGAATGTGTTACAATATCCGCCCCCCACTCAAACGGGCGGCAATTGACCGGAGTAGCAAATGTATTGTCCACAATCAAAGGTACTCCGTGTTTATGTGCAAGACGTGCAAATTTTTCAATATCAAGTACTCCGACAGTCGGATTGGTGATAGTCTCTCCAAAGACTGCCTTCGTATTCGGGCGGAAGTATTTTGAAAGCTCCTCCTCCGAAAGATTCTTGTCAACAAAGGTACATTCGATTCCCATCTTCTTCATGGTAACACCGAAAAGATTATAAGTTCCGCCGTAGATTTCTGAAGATGCAATAAAATGACCACCAGTCTCACAGATATTAAATACTGCATAAAAGTTTGCTGCCTGCCCGGAAGAAGTCAGCATTGCTGCGCAGCCGCCTTCCATGGCACAGATTTTTGCGGCAACTGCGTCATTGGTCGGGTTCTGCAGCCGTGTATAGAAATATCCCTCTGCTTCCAGATCAAACAGCTTTCCCATGTCTTCACTGGAATCATACTTGAAGGTCGTACTCTGATAAATAGGAAGGGATCTTGGCTCACCGTTCTTCGGCTCCCATCCTGCCTGAACACATTTTGTTTCGATTCTGGTATCCATACTGTTCTCCGTTTCTGCATTACATCTTCTGCATAACAATGTACATTTTTTGTTCAGTATAGATTTTTCGTGTTCTTTTGTCAATGATATTTCTTGCTTCTGTAAAAGAGTCGTCTTGACAGACCCTGTTTCCTGTTGTAGACTTTCTGCTATGAATCAGATGACACCTGCAGCTTCCTCAAAAAAAAAGTATTCCGGTCTGTTGTCCGTTCTGCTTGTTCTGGCAGCGGCAATCCTCTGGGGAATTATCGGTCTGTTCTCGCGCCGGCTATCGGATTCCGGTTTCAATGCGGTACAGATTACTTTTTTACGCTGTTTTATTGCCGCTCTTTGTCTGCTGCTCCGGATACTCATAACCGGACGGCAGTCATTCCATATCCGCCTGCGTGACCTTCCGTATTTTTTCGGTACAGGAATCTGCAGTATTGTCTTCTTCAACATATGTTATTTTATCACACTGAACAAAACATCGGTTTCCGTCGCATCAGTGCTTCTTTATACTGCTCCCTTTTTTGTAATTCTGCTCTCCGCGGTATTCTTCCATGAGAGAATAACTCCACGCAAGCTGCTTGCTCTCCTGTTTGCTTTTTCCGGCTGCCTCTTTGTTACCGGCGCATTTGGCAGCAGTACTTCACTGACTCTGTCCGCCATGCTAACCGGTATCGGATCCGGCTTTGGCTATGGTCTTTATACCATCTTCGCCAAGCCGGCTCTTACAAGATACTCTTCTGTCACAGTGACCTTCTATACCTTTTTGTTTGCTTCGGCCGGCATTTTGCCTTTTACAAATCCGGGAAAGATTATAACTCTGATTTTTTTGCAGCCCTCCGCTCTGATTCCAGCAGTACTGCTTGGATTGATTTCAACCTTGCTTCCTTTTCTTCTATATACAAAGGGCCTCGAGAAGCTCGAGGCCGGTAAAGCATCTGTGATTGCATTCTTTGAACCATTGACAGCAACTGTCATGGGAATCGTGGTATTTCATGAGAAGCCGAATCTGTATTGTCTGATCGGTATTCTTTTGATTTTCTTTGGGGTACTGCTTCTCAGCCTGCGGCACCGGTAGTTTCATTCTGTACCGTAATGTGAATCCACATAGTCCAGCATATTCTGTATATAGTTCAGGCGTTTTTCCAGAAAGCTTCTGATGCACTTTGCACTTGCATAGCTGCCGTTATTGCTGTTCATTGCACTCCCCGTTCCCGGGTAGCGGGCAAAGAACTGGGGATAAAGAGGACTGTAAATATTCTGAAACTCTTCCAGTTTAGCGAAAGCTTTTGTCTGCTCGAAATTTCCCTTAGCAAGTCCTGTAATGCGCTTTGCAAAACGTTCCCGAAAACCTTCATTTGTCATCAGATATGTATAGACCAGAACAGAAGGATTGTTTGTGTTCATATCGAGCATTCCGTATGTTTTGTAGTTATCTTCTTTTATCGTATTTGTTGACGCATCGCCTTCTCCGCTGACTCCTCCAAATTCCAGATCATAGAAACAGAATCGAAAACGTCCGTCGGCATATGGATTATTCTTGTCCACCTTAATTGTTCTCCACATGGACCAGTTTTTTCCCGGCCAGTCCCATTTATTATTAATCCACAGCTCGACTGCATAATAATCGAGCGCAGACTCCACATCCACAAGCTTTTCAAATGCCTCGTAGTCATCATTGCTTTCCAGATTATCATGTGAATTAAAGAATTCTATCAGTTCACGGAAATAATAATCGACCGTCTCTCCTTCCGGAATCTCACCCTCGTCCAGTTTATAGCCGATTTCATAAGTTTCTGCATCTCCCTTGTAGACAATCACATCCTCTTTTTCTACCCCGTGTGTGTCTTCAAAATAATCGTCGTTGTAATCCTCCTGCAGAATATAAAGTCCCCAGTATTCCCCATTTAGATATACAACACAAGGACGTGATTCCTGGGTTTCGACTGCCATATCCTTAACGAGAGACTGCCAGTAGGTATCGCTGTACTTTGTTGTAAAGGCACAGTTTCCACCGTTCCGTAAGGTCAGAACCTTAAATTTATCCATCACCTCTTGGGCATCATTCGTAAAACTCTCTCCAAATACGGTATAATTGAAGTTATTTTCACCGTAATCAGAACGTGCATACAGACGAAATCCTTTCTGAAGATCCGAGCGTGAGTAATTTCCCTGAATCCGGATTCCGCAGTCCTGCTGCAGTACGCATTCCGTCACGGTTCCGTTACTTTCAATAAAATCAATATGTGCAGTACGTTCCCATGCCTTTCCACGCTGGTTGTAGTTTGCGGCAAGCTTTCGTCCGGTATCATTTTTCAGTCGTTCGGTTCCGTTAAGAAACTCCGCTAAAGCTTCATCAAAAGTCTTTCCTTTTACATAAATGCCATTCTCATAATCAAACAGGTCATTAAAATTGACCGTGATAGAAATAACCGCAAGCGAACTCCCTGCGGCTTCACTGCTCTTTGTCACACCCTGAACGTGTTCCTCCATCGTTCCGATAAAATATGTATTCGTCTTTGTCTTTGTCGCCGCTCCTGATGCACTGACTGCGACTGCACGGATTACGCAGCATTGATCGACTTCTGCGCTGTCATAGTCCTCGAGCGTACTGACATAACCGTCCTTTGTTTTGTTGACCTCTGTATTTGCCGCATCATAAAGCAGGGGATCCACAGCGGATACTACTCTCTCTTCTTCATTTCGTTCAGAGATTTCAATTGCTCCGATATACAAAAAAGCCTGCCCGCAGGTCGCCGGGTCATTACCATCCGTCGTATAATATATGTGGATATCATTCCCGGTTTTCTGTTCCGTACCTTCCGTATTCACGTAGGTAAGCGTCAGTTTGAATGAGTCTTCATACACTCCTGTATCTGCCGAAAATACGACTTCTCCGGCGAGCTGATCTTTGGAAACCATGAGTGGGACAGTCTGCGCCGCATCCGTACCAAAAGCCTGCGTAACGACTGTTTCTGTAACAGTTGGTTCTGCTGCACCTGTTTCGGAAGCAGTCGGCTCGGCAGTCGGCAAACCGGTCGTTTCCGATCCATTTCCGGCAAAATTTCCACAGCCGGTCAGTAAAAGCAGAATCATCAACCCAGTTAATAGCATTATTGTTCCACAGGTTGCAAATTTTATTTTCATTTTAATCCCCATTTCTGCGCTGCTTTTTGCGCATACATAATTTGTATTATGCAAAGTGCAGGTATATTTCTGCACTTTTTTAGTTTATTCATTTTTGTCAGCGGGCACAACCGCAAGAATTTGATATTAATACTTTAAAATTACTTGATAATGATTTTGTGAAATTTGGTCATGATTTCATGTATTTTTGTGTTGTTTTTTGAAATTATTATGGTAAACTTATAAGTATATAGTACGATTCTATCTTATCGTGAAAGGATTCACCGGCATGAATAACCTGAATGAGGTTGGACTGAACCAATCACAGCACGAAATTCTGCAAAGTGAGCTTGCTGCCTTAGGAAGCGCACTGAATACTATCTCCTTCCGGCTTCGTCTGAGGGATTTTGACGTATTCTCTGTAGAAGGTGCTGTTCTGGCTTCATTAAGGTCAGCTGATGTCTTTACTGCTTCTCTTACTGAGAAGGATAACGAGTGGTTTTTTATTACCGGATCTGTTCCCATAGCTCCCTGTACAGTTACAGATACTATGACTCTTTCCGATGCCGGTCATTATGCTGACCGGCTGGATTATTTGCCGCTTAACTTTCCGCAGGAACTTTACCAGACACATATTATACCCGTTAAGGAAGGCGGCGTCATTCTTTACATACGTTTTCATCATATTATTATAGACGGACGAGGAATGTGTCTGCTTGTCCAGAATATTCTGGATTTCCTGTCTGAGAAGGAAATTCTGCCCTCCCATTTTTTTACCGATGTACCCCACAGCAGCAATGATTCTGACGATGGCTTTTGGCGTAGCCTTTTCGCTGATTGCGACTTTGAATCGGCAATCTTTCATGAACGTGCTGACGGTTTGAAAAAAACAACCTACTGCAGGAATCAGGAAGAATCTCTGCTGCCAGACACCAGACGGTTTACAAAGGAAACAGGAGTTTCTCTTCCGTATGTTTTTCTTGCCGCTTATGCAATCTATATTGCACAGGCTACCGACAAAAAGGAGGCTGTCATTTTGATGCCTCGGCTTGCCCGTTCTGAATCTGAGATGTACACCGTTGGCTGCTATACGCTGCTCATTCCCGTACGGATTACGATTGATCCGGAGGAAACCTTTGCCGAATTATGCTGTCGCCTGAAGCTCCTTTCACAGGAAGCGTCTTCGCACAAGAAGATTGGTTATTCTCAGATTCTGCGTGACATTTCCGAGGAATGTGATCTGTCTGATGCGCTTTCCGAATATGTTTTTAATTATTACAGTGACATTATAAAAAGCAAACTTGATTATGAGCTTTCCATCAGTGTTGCCGGTGCAATGCGCAATCATCTGACTTTTAATATTTTCCTTCAGGATAATGATCTTACTTTTACCTATGATATTCACAACGGGATATACAACGACGAGATGGTTGATTATTTTTCGGACAGCATTCATCTCATCCTTTATGAGGGTTTTCGCGGCACAAAGACCGGACAGCTTTCAATAATCGGGAAGAATGAAAAATCCCGGCTTCTTTCCGTATATGGCAGAAAACTGGTTCACGACAGGAACGATACGATTCCATCCCTGTTCCGCAGCGCCGCCAACCGGTTTTGTGACCGCCCTGCACTTTACTCCGGCACACAACAGCTTACCTTCGCCGAGCTCGACCGGCTTTCGGACCGAATTGCATCCTCCCTGTATACAAAGGGGGTACGCGGAGGAGATTATGTTGCTTTTCTTCTCCCCCGTGACCTACGGCTGATTCCGACACTGCTCGGAATTTCCAAGACCGGAGCTGCTTTTATTCCGATCGACCCTGCGTATCCGAATGAACGGATTATGTATATCCTGGAGGACAGTAATGCAAGGTATCTGATTTCAACCGCTTCCGTTTCTATGACTGCCGGACGTGATTTTCTTGAAGTTGACCGGCTGATGGAGGGAACGGAGCCTTTTACTCTGCCGGACATTCCTCAAGCTCAGACTGCTTATATGATTTATACCTCAGGTACAACAGGAAGACCAAAGGGTGTTATGCTTTCTCATAAAGGCATCGTAAATATAGTGCATCCGGACAACAACCCGTTCAGCAGGGATATCACGCAAAATGCAACCGGAATTGTAGCAATCGGTTCCATCTGCTTTGATATATCACTTTTTGAGATTTTTGTTCCGCTTATGAACGGTCTCTTTGTTGAACTCGGAAATGAAAAAGCAATGCTGGATCCTGTTGTCCTCGCTGATGCTATCCTGCAGCATAATGCAGATATTCTGCACTGCACTCCGTCGAGACTTGCAGCATATCTCGGAAATGAAAAGTTTTCAACAGCCATCAGGAACATAAAAGCCATTCTTTCCGCCGGAGAGGTTCTCCCGGAAAGTCTGGTCAACCAGCTTCGTGATAATTACGGCATTCGTATATATAATGGTTACGGACCGACAGAAACCACAATTGGTGCAACCATCACAGAAGCAGGTGACAATCAGACGATTGGTTTACCGATTTCGAATACAGGAATTCTTCTTCTTAATCAAAGCGGGCATCAGGTTCCTTTTGGTGCTGTCGGTGAAATCTGTATCTACGGAGACGGACTCGGTCTCGGATACCATGGTCGGGAAGAGGAAACAAAAAAGAAATTCACGGTCTGGGAGGATCTTAACATTTACCATACAGGAGATCTCGGACATTTGATTGATGATGGAAGATTGATCTATCACGGCAGGAACGATCGCCAGATAAAGCTGCGTGGTCTTCGAATCGAACTGGCGGAGATTGAGCGCGTTATGTGTTCCTACCCCGGAGTTCTGCAGGCCGTCTGTACGGTTCGTAAAATCGAACGGTCTGAGCATTTAATTGGATTCTACACGTGTAGCAAGGACGTTATCATGAGTCCTGAAGAGCTGCGAAGCTTTATGAAGCAGAGACTTACAGCGTATATGATTCCGGATGTTCTGACAGCCCTTGAAGAAATGCCCCAGACTCCCGGCGGAAAAACCGACCTTAAGGCACTTGCCGCCATGAATATTGAACTGGAACACACCTACCGTGCACCGGCGAATAAGAGAGAACAAAAGATTTGTGAAGCTTTTTCTTCGATTCTGAATACCGCACAAATTGGCGCAGAGGATAACTTTTTTGAACTCGGCGGAGACTCCTTAAACTCCGTCAGGCTTATGCTGGAAATAGAAAAGAGTCTTGATCTTTGTGACGGTGAGATAGAATATACTGACATATACCGGTATCCGACCCCTGCACTGCTTGCCGAAAAGCTTGCCGGAAAAGCTTCAGAAACAGAAAATTATCCGGTGGATGCTCTGGACTACTCCGCAGTTAACCGTTTTCTTGCATCCCAGGACTCATCCTGTTCCCAGAAAAAGAATCTTGGTAATGTTCTGCTGACCGGTTCTACCGGATACCTTGGAATCCATGTTTTCATGGAGCTGTTAAAAAATACCGGATATTGCGACAAGATTTTCTGTCTTGTAAGAGCTAAAACCAATCTTTCCCCTGAGAACCGCATTAAAAGCACTCTATTTTACTATGCGGAAGAAGACTTTTCTGCAGACTACGGGACAAAATGGCGAGAGGTCGAAGGCGATATCTCGGAGAAGCAAATCTTTTCCGAAGCTTTTGAGGAACGGATTGATACAATTATCAACTGTGCTGCAAATGTAGCTCATTTTGCTTATGGTGATGCTTTGACAAAAATCAACATTACCGGGGTTAAGAATCTGATTCAGCTTGCACTTTCACACCACGCTTCTATTTGTCAGATTTCCACAATCAGCGTCGGCGGTGTCGCCTTAATCGGAGCATGTGAGAAACAATTCAGCGAACGCGACCTTTATATCGGTCAGGAAATACATAATCAATATATTTATACAAAATATATGGCAGAATACCATCTGCTCCGTGCTGCCGCCGAGCAGGGACTTTCGGTAAAAATCATGCGTGTCGGAAATCTTCAGGGAAGAAGTGCCGACGGAGAATTTCAGATGAATCTGAAATCAAATGCCTTTACCCGTCAGCTTTCTTCCTATATAAAAATGAATGCTGTTCCGGAATCAGTTTATGAAAGTACCGTTAATTTTTCACCGGTCGATGATACAGCCAGGATGATTGTTGCACTTGCTGCTTCCACCGTTAACCAATCGGTTTTTCATGTTTATCCGCCGGACGAGGTTGCATTTAAGAGTATTTTTACTGTATTACAATCTCTTGGCAGAGACATCCGTGTGCTCCCTGACAAAGAGTTTGAACAGCTTCTATTCGATTTGAAGCGTTCAGAGAACGGTAAGGAACTGACCGACGGTTTGTTGACAGAAAAACCAAGCATACATTTTTGTTATATTCCCTGTTCGCAGAGGATCACCGAAAATGTTCTTTTGATGCTTCATGAACAATGGAATCCGGTAACCGTTAATTATCTGACAAATTACTTAACGGTACTTGGCGATATGAATATGTTTTAGGAGGGCTATCTTATGATTACAACAGCATTATGGAGTTTTGCAGTATTTCTTGCCTCTGTCTTTGGCGCTATGATTTCCGCTGTAACACTGACACCACGGTACAAAAAACAGATACTAATCCCCTGTTGGGCGCTCGCAGCAGTGATCGGATATGGATTTACCTATCTTGCCTACTCGGTGAATCTGTATGATGACACAGTCGGTATTCTTGGTTTAACCGCTCTTGTCTGCGTTGCCGTTTACCTTCTGTATCAGGGGACTTTTTCTTCTAAGCTTTTTGTATCACTTACCGCCTGCCTGATTGACAATGTCTGCACGTTTATGCTATGCGGTACCACGGATACCTTGCTTGCAGGACGGCTTGGTCTGATTACCGTCAGTCCTTATGATACTCCTAACCTGTTATTCTTTATCGGAATCAAAGTAGTTGTCTATTGTCTGTTCTTCTTTCTGTACTGCAGATTCTTACGTAAACACCTGCAAAACATGATCATGACACTGGACGAAAAAATGGGATCCTTCATTGCCGCTCCTGCGGTTTCTGTGATTGGATTTTATGTAATCAACCTGTTCACAAACAGCCATGGTATCTACCCGAACGTATTTTGGTTCTTCCCCTTGTATCTTACTATCTGTCTGATTTTTGTGATTGAGTTCTGGCTGATTTTCTATTCCGTCCTCTGGAGCTCCCGTGCAATGAAGAACGAAGCAGAGCTAAGTGTTGCCGCAAATATTCAGAAATCAATGCTTCCATGTATTTTTCCTGCTTTTCCGAGCCGTGCAGATTTTGATATTTATGCGACAATGGCTCCCGCTAAGGAAGTCGGAGGAGACTTTTATGACTTCTTCATGGTAGATGATAATCACATTGCCATTGTAATGGCCGACGTTTCCGGCAAGGGTGTTCCTGCTGCGCTGTTTATGGTTATAGGAAAAACACTGATTAAGGACCATACCAAACTCGGAAGGGATCTTGGCGACGTGTTTACCGAAGTAAATAACATACTGTGCGAGTCCAACAGTGAGGGTCTGTTTATCACTGCATTCGAGGGCGTTCTTGATCTGGTTACCGGTAAGTTTGATTTTGTAAATGCCGGCCATGAGATGCCGTTTATCAGCAGACACGGGGCAGCCTTTCAGACTCACCGCCTTCAGCCCGGCTTTGTACTCGCCGGAATGGGTGGTATAACCTATCAATCCGGAAGCATTACATTTAATCCCGGAGATAAGATTTACCTCTACACCGATGGTGTAACAGAAGCAACGAATTCTTCTCTCGAACTCTTTGGTATGGAACAGCTTGAAGCTTCATTAAATAATGTACGTTCCTCATCACCTTCTGAAATTCTTGCAGCGGTGAAGAGGGATATTGATTCGTTTGTCGGCGATGCTCCGCAATTTGACGACATCACCATGCTCAGTCTTGAATACATGCCAAGATAAAGGATTCCCTCAAAATGAAATCTTAATATTTCTTGACATTAACGCTTTACCATAGTAAACTGTTGATGTTGTAACTATACAGAAAATATTAATAATTTTTCATTTTTGAGGGGGTTTTTTATGTCAATTAATATTGGTGAGCTACTGGCATTTATTTTTTATTTTGCATGCATGCTCGGAATCGGTTTTGTCTTTATGAAGAAGATGACAAACGGCTCCGACAGTGATTATTACCTTGGAAACCGCAGCCTCGGTCCCTGGGTCACTGGGTTAAGCGCACAGGCATCCGATATGAGCGGCTGGCTTTTGATGGGCTTTCCAGGTTCGCTTTTGGTTGCCGGATTCGGTAAAATCTGGATTGCAATCGGACTTGCAATCGGTTCCTACTTAAGCTGGCTGATTATTGCAAAACGTCTTCGGTGTTTTTCTCAGGCCGCGAACGATTCTATCACCATTCCGCAGTATCTGAACAACCGGTTTAAGGCATCCGGTAAACTGCTTCAGATTATTTGTGCTGTTATTTTCTTTGTATGCTTCACCGTTTATGTAGCTTCCGCATTCAAAGCCGGAGGAACACTGTTCAGCACTGTTCTCGGACTAAAAAGTCAGACGGTTCCCATGATCATCTTCGGTGTGATTATCATCTCGTATACCTTTACCGGCGGATTTAAGGCTGTCTGCTGGACAGATTTTTTTCAGGCTCTTCTGATGTTAGCTGCACTTGCGCTGGTTCCGATTATCATCTACCTTACCAAGGATGTTAATCTTGCAGCTATCTCTGCTGAGAATCCGAATTATTTTAATCTTCTTCCTAGTGGAAAATTTGACTGGAAAAGTATTTCTGAAATACTGACCGGTCTTGGCTGGGGACTCGGATATTTTGGAATGCCGCATATCATTATCCGCTATATGGCGATCAAGGATCCAAAGAAGATTAAGGATTCCCGCCGCGTTGCCTGTACCTGGGTCTTTATTACCCTTGCACTCGCATGTGTCATCGGTTTTACCGGACGTGCACTACTTCCTGAGCTTGCAGTCAACGGAGAACACGCAACCATCTTTATTTGCCTTGTTCGCTCCATATTCCCGTCCTTTATCTCCGGTATTCTGCTGTCAGCTATTCTTGCCGCATCCATGAGTACCGCAGACAGCCAACTGCTGCAGGCTTCTTCTTCCTTCACCAGCGATATTTACAAACCAATGATCCGGAAACAGGCCTCTAACAAAGAAGTTCTCTGGGTCGGACGAATTTCGGTTGTGATTCTGGCTGTCGTTGCCTACTTTATCGCCTCCAACCCAAATACCGGCGGTATTATGGATCTGGTGGAAAATGCATGGGCCGGCTTTGGTGCCGCATTCGGTCCAGTCATCATTCTATCGCTGTTCTGGAAACGCCTGACCTACAAAGGTGCAATCGCCGGAATTCTGGCAGGCGGTATCACCGTTGCCGTCTGGATTGCGTTCTTCAGCGCTTCTACCGGACTATATGAAATCATCCCAGGATTCGCTGCCGGCATGCTCGCTTCTGTCATTGTTTCTCTGATAGATAAAAAGCCATCTAAAGAAATAGAAGAACTCTTCGATCGTGCGGATGCTGTTTCAAGAGAGAAATAAAGTCAGGCAATACTATACATATTCCATATTGTTAATAAGATAAAAATAAAAAGGAAGTCCGTGGACTTCCTTTTTATCTTTTTCTGCTGTTCTGTCAGTTAAAATCCGGCAGTTCATCTCTTGTAATCACCAGTTCGGAATTATAGGTCTTAATCAGCTGTTCCGTCGAGGTCTTTGCTTCGTTCAGCTCGCCGCCTGCATTAATGATAAAATCACCGTTCCATACATTAAAATACAGCCAGTATGCATTGTCACGCACGCATAGATCAGGATCCATGATAACCCCGTTCTCAGAAAGAGTAGTCAGCTTCTTCGTGTCCGGATATTCCAGAACTTCAGCAAGCTTTGATGACTGCGAACTGTAATCGTAAGAACCGGCATAAATATCTTCTCCGACAATATCTACGTAATCATCACCTGGATACCAGTCTTTATCCTGTGCATTCCATACCCAGATCAGATTGTTGAGCTCATGATACTGTGTCTGCCGTGTAAACAGAAGCTTCCAAAGCCAGATATAATCATCACTGCCTGAAGCTCCCCACCAGAACCAGCCGCCGCTTGCTTCATGCAGCGGTCTCCAGAGAACGGTAATGTTCTCATCGCGAAGCCTTTTTAACTGAAAGGAAATTACATCAATATCATAAATCAACCGGTAACACTCTTCTGTTATTTTCCCGTCTTCATACAGCTGCTTTATCTCCGTCAGCTCCATGGTTGCAAGATCAAGATCGGTTCTTGCCTGGCTGATTCTGAAATCAGTATCCGCAGTATAAAAAGCATTGTTACCAACCGGTCCGTGCCAGTGCCATGAGAAAGTTACAAGGCCACCGTTTTCTGCCCATTTGATTGCCTGCGGAACCTCAAGCTGCGAATTCCAGCCGGCATTCGGTGAGTAAAAAATCATATCAAACCCTCTGATTGCGGGGTATTTTCCGATTGCCTTCCAGATTGCTTCAACCTCGGTGGAAGTATTGTGTGCACAGTACTGTCCTGCGAGCGTATGATTTCCGTATATACTGACAAGGTATTCCATAATTGCAACAGTTTTCTCATTGGAATCCGGATTTGCAAGCTTCGAAGATACGCCGTTGTAATAATCAGAACTGATTGCCTGCCCCGCTTCAATAGTAACCGAGTCGAGATCAAACCATCCCCAGGATTCCGTCACAGAAATCACTGCTGTTCCGGCTTCCAGATATACTCCGGTCAGCACGATCTCTTCAAACTTTCCGCCGGCCTGACAAACGATGGTTCCGACTGTACTTCCGTTTATGGTCAGAAAATTCTCCTTGTACTGGTCTGCCGCAGCTCTGACCGTTATGGTATAATGCTGCGAATACGGTATCTTTGCTGTGATACTCCAGAGATTGTCCTTTTTCTGATTAAAACCGGTCACATATCCTGTTCCGCTGTATCCACTTCGGCTTGATGCCGTCGTAACAGCACCCTCACAGGTTCCATCCTCTGCTTCCAGTGTTTCGCTAAAGCCTGTCCCTGTCCCATCCTCTCGAACCTGCAGAGAATAAACATAGACCGGGGTCGGCGTAGGACTTGCTGTCGGTTCCGGAGTCATGGTAAACGGAACGGTAGATTCGGTGGGTACGGATAGCGAATCAGTCGGTGTCACCTTCTGATTACTTCCGTTACCGCATGCGGTAAGCAGCATCATTACCGTCACAAGCACCGCTGCTGTTATTCTGTTGCTCTTCAGTTTTCTCTTTATCTGCATAATTCTGCTACGACCTGATTAATCACCTTTCCGTCAGCTTTTCCATTGAAATCCTGCATCAGAGTTTTCATAATCATTCCTTTGTTGCCGGATGCCAGCAGCTCACTGTAATTTGCCTGAATCTGCGTCTTAACTTCTTCATAACTCATGAATTTCGGTGCATATTCACTGATTACATCATATCGCGTCTGGTATTCAAGAAGAAGCTCGGTACGTTCCTTTGGACAGGTATCCAGCTGTTCTTTAGCCGTCTTCTGTTCCTTCATAATAGCACGGTCTACCACTTCCTCCGGTATATCGTCTCTTTTTCCTTCGTCAATTGCAAGCTTTTTCACTGCAGAAACCAAGGCCGATAGGCTGTCCTTTCTTGCCTTATCCCTTGCCTTCATAGCTGCAATCATATCCTTCTGTAATGTTTCAAATTTCATTGTAAGCTCCATTCCGGGCGATTTGCTTTCTGCAGAATCACCATCTGACTGCTTTATCTTCAAAGATAAAGCAGTTTGCTTTCGCCCTATAGCAAGGTTAAGCTTTATATCAAAAGCTATTCCCAGCGTTCTGCATTTGCTACAGAATACCATAGTCGGGGCTGTCTGTCAATTTTCATATCTTACCGGACAGAATTACCACAGAAAAAAAGATGCCGTTCCATAGCTCAGGGAACGGCATCCGCCTTACTCTTTATACAGTAGTTTATTACTCAATCGACATAATTTCAAGATATGCCTGTTCACTCAGCAGGAAGAAATACATCGGATCGCTTTCTGATGCAGATGTTGTCAATGCAACAGAGTAATTGTATTCTGTTCCGTCCGGTGTTGTGAGTGTCGCAACCAATGCAACCTCACCGATGTAACGGCTGATTGTCATGTCGATATCAACTTCCTTCATGATCTCAAGGTAATTTGCCCAGTCCCAATCGTAGATATAAATCGGGTCAGCTGCAAAGCCCCAGCCATATGCATCTGCACGGAGAACTCCGTACTCAGCATATCCTGCATAATTGTCAGCTCCGGGAATGACATCCGATGTTGTTGCTGTATTAACAAAACCAACAAGGAAGTTGTTCCAGTTATTCTGGCAGGAGCTGTAGTTCTTAAATTTCACATTTACAGATGCTCCATCAGCAAGCTCGATTGCGTTGCTGAAATTCGACCACCAGCCATTAAAGCATTCCGGTGTTCCGACTGTTTCAATTGCATCCGGGTTAGCAACCACGTCTGTTCTTCCGGCATATTCCGGAGCATCGGTCGGAGCTGCAGCACCTTCCGGAGCTACTGAGTTAACTGTGATATCCCCCTTGTCAAACAGAGCTTTTACCTGACCTGCGGTCAGTGCAGAATCAAATACATATAAGTCGTCTACAAAGCCCTTAAATACTGTATCCCAGTAGTTGATACCAAAGTAAGCTTCAAAATCATATCCTGCAGGCTGCATGATGTTCGGAGCAAGAGTTGCATCCCAGGTATATTCAAAATAAGAAGAATTATTATAGTTGTCCTGTGAATCATAGGTCAGTACACCGTTAACATAATACTGGGCGCCTACGGTTGTCTGTCCCGCAGAACCGGTCTGTGTCTCACCGGAGCATACGATAGTTACCATAGCCCATTCTCTCTTGCCATGAATTGCGCTGTCAAAGGAGTACATCCAAGGCCAGCAATCAGTTCCGTCCGGAGCATCGGAAGCTTCATTACGGCTCCATACGATCGGGAAGATCTTCGCCGAGTTATCGCCCCACTCGGACTGTGTTACATTAAACCATGTTACGTCATTTCCTGCGTCAGACGCTTTTCCCATGTTGTAACCCATCTGAAGCGTTGCTCCGAAGGTTGCAAGACGGTCAGCATTTACCCAGAAGGAAACAGTATATGCATCGGTATTGGTTGCTTCAAGGTTCAGGTCAAGACCATAGGTTCCGTCAATATAAATTGCTTTACCAACCGGACCGTCAGCATAGCCAAATGCAACATCAGCTGCGCCAAGTCCATAGGTTGCGCCGTCATTATCACCTTTGTCTTCAATCTGAGTTACCGCAGTATATCCTTCATCATCACCGTCAAAAGTAAGATGAGCAAATGCTTCCGGAAGCTCTTCTGCTACGATTTCCGGGGTCGGTGTTGCAGGAACTGCTGTCGGTGCCGTTGTTGCTGTCGGCGCTGTTGTGGCAACCGGTGCTGTTGTAGCAGTCGGCACTGTTGTCGGATCTGCAGCAGTGTTATCACCACAAGCAACAAGCAGAGTTAAAACTAAGCATGCACATAATACAAGACTTAATACTCTTTTTTTCATTTTATTCTCCTCCTTAATATTATGATAAAGAGACACACTCCATGGTACTCTCCCCACAGGGGTGTAGTCCCGGTTATCCGTTACTGGTTATTCTGTACCATCTGTTCATACTTCGCAAGATCATCTGCGGAAAGGATATTGTACCCGTCCGGTCCAAAGTAATCGATCATTGCCTGTGCATGATAATAATTTGCTTTCATGGTACCTTCTACTGCATAGTCGGCAGCTTTCGCTGTACCGTTATCTACCAGAGTATGAATACCGATGTTGTTAAAATACTCGTCACAGTAGTTCCAGTATCCTGCGATGCTGGTCCAGCCAAACGGAATCGGCTGCATACAGCTTGCAAAATAAGTTCTCCAGCGTTCTACTGTCTCTTCATCATAGCCCTTGGTGTACATCTTGATGTAACCTTCCCATACCTCTTCGTCTGTCGTAATGGGTGCAGGCATTACATCATATTTCAATGCAAGTCCCGAAGAATTAACAATTGTTTCGTCATTGTACATTTCGAGTCTTGTCTTCCATCCATCAACTCCGAAGGACATGAACTTAAGAAGCTCATATGCCTCTCTCGGATACTTGCAGGAAGTCGTTACTCCTCCGAAATCAATCGTTGCAATCGAATGGTGGTCTGAGGACGCATCTTCCTCGCTGACTGCCGGGATTACATACGGTACAATATCAAGACCATAGTCTGCATATGCCGGTGTACCCCAGGTTCCCATATAGGTCCAGTAAGCTTCGGTAAACAATGCGACATGTCCGGTCGTTCCACACCAGCCTTCCCAGTCACCGCACCAGTCTTCCATTTCCTGCGTCTCCGTAGAGGGAGCAATATATCCGCCAAGCTTCAGGTTCGAAAATTCCTGTTCACCGACTGCCCAGATACTGAGGTCAAAATCAAGTCCGTCAAATCCAAATTCACCGATAATATCCTGTGATGCTGCAATTCCGTAATAGGAATCAAGACGATTATAAAATCCACATCCATAGTATGCCATTCCATCCGGTGAATCAAGAATGGTCGCATCCTTAATGAGCTGAATCATCTCATCCCAAGTCCAGTCCATACCAGGAGCTTCAATATTCAGCTTCTCGAGTACATTCAGATCAATATACATGCAGCCCGGAAAGAATTTTACCGGTACCGCATATTGGTGACCTGTCATAAATGTACCGATACCTGCGCTTTCGATGGTAGATGCAAGATTCTTCGTTTCAGGATCTGCTTCCCAGTACTCCGTAATATCAAGCAGCTCCATGTTCGATAATGCTGTGTCTGCATCCGAATACATGATACAGTCCGGAGATTCACCGTTTGCAATCAGCGTCAAAAGCGTATCGCTGTAGGTCGAAACATTTTCATAAACCGCGTTTACGGTAATGTTCGGATACAGCTCCATAAAACGCTGTGCCAAATACTTTGTGGTCTCGTCCTGATCGAAGTTGAAATATGTCAGGGTAATATTCTCGTCCGTCAGATCGGTTGCCAGATTGTAAGTGATTCCGTTAATTGTTTTTGTAGTCTCCTTTTGTACTTCTGTGCCATCCGCTCCTCCGGGTGTCACTGTACTGTCGTTTCCGGGTTCGGTCTGATTACCACAGCCAGAGAGCAGTGCGGTTGCCATGGCCAATACCAGAAACAGGGTAATGATTCTTTTGCTTGTTCTTTTCATGCCCTTTCCCCTTTCTTACCGGTTCTTCCTCTTGATATGTACGAGAGATTCCGCTGCTTTACCCTGCTGCCGAGGCAGTAGGCTGCTTCATCCTAAGAATCTTCCATATCATATATCTATTTATACCATACTTCTTTAAAAAATGGTAGATGTTTTTTAAATTTTATTAAATTATTTTAGTGATTAAAAAATGTTCATGGGAATACTACCAGTTTCTGTTCTGTTTTTATTCTATTTCTATGCATTTTTCCTAAATTTATTTCACAAACGCTAAAGTTATTTACTCTCCTGTAATTCCTACACGGTCAATACTCTCAGTAAAATATCTCTGAAGAATAAAATACATGATTAAAAGCGGCAAAATACTTAGCATCGTGCCTGCCATGCTGATGGATTCGTTCAGGCTGGTTGCTGCCGAGGTTGCCGTCTGTGCATAAGCAGAGTAATTTGATTCAAACCCATTTAACTGGATTACCAGGGTCGTCCACTTTGAGGTGGTAAGGACTCCGGTTACATACAGTCTTGTCAGATAAGCTTCGTTCCAGTACCACACAAAGGAAAAAAGAAATACTGTCAGAATAGCCGGTGCCGCACTCGGAAGTGAAACTCTAAGAAAGGATTTCAGATAGCCGGCTCCGTCAATTTTGGCTGCTTCCAGCAATACCTTAGGCACCTGACGGAAGAACTGCCAGAAAATCAGAATAAAAATCGGAGCATTCAGTCCCATGGCAAATGCTGCCGGAAGTGCATATGCCCAAAGGGTAGATAAAAGCTTCATATTGGAAAACAGAACATATTTCGGAATCATGGTAATCTGGCTTGGTAAGATGAATGAAAAAACAATTAATCCGATTATCACTGTACGTCCCGGGAATTTAAAGACCGCCAGTCCATATCCAACCATTGCACAGGATATTACACTAAGAATTGTCGGAACTCCTGCAATAACTATACTCATCCAGAGTGAATTCCAGAAATCCATACTCTTTCCTGCCTGAAGGTAGTTGGATATTTCAAGACTGCTCGGAATCCAATTGACAGAGGAATCCAGTAAATCATCAATTGACATCAGACTGCTGCTCGTCATATACAGAATCGGATACAGGTAAATGAAGCCGATTCCGATCAGCAGTGCATATACAAGCACCTGCTGCAGAAACCCTTTCTTTTCTCTTGAGCCGAGGAGGAATTTTTTAGTCTTATCCTTCTGAACATCTGTCATGTTAAGCCGATTAATAAAGACCTTCTCTTTTTGCACGTTTTGCATGACGGCGATTCCTCCTTTCGATTTTCTTAATTACCCTCTGTTCTTTCTTCAGTACCTGAATCCGTCTCTTATACTTCTTTGCATATACATCCTTCTGTGCTGTCAGAAGCAAGGTAAATAACCCGACAATCAGGAGAACCACAACAGAATACAGCCATGCCATGGCGGAGGCGTATCCGTATCCTTTTTCCTTTGTCCCGGAGAACATTGCATTCTGGATCAGTACGATAATTCCGTTCTGTTCATTTCCTGAAATAAATACAATAGTATAAACCGCATTCAGTAAAAGCATTGGCTTAATTGTCGGTAAGGTAATCTTCCAGAAGCACTCCCAGGAGGAGCCTCCGTCAATTTCCGCCGCTTCATACATTGAGCTGTCAATCTTCTGCAGCGCTGACAGGAAGATCAAAATCTGTACCCCGGAATACCACAGTATGGTAATCATGTTCTCGAAAATTTCGGAAATGCCTTCGGCAATCCCGTTCGGAAGAACGCCTGCTATCGCATTGGTAATCGCCTGCGTGTCAATACTGGAGATTGTGGCTGCTCCCTGGCTGGAAAGCATTCCCATGACCGGTCCGCTGACTACAATTACCGGAAGAAAAAAGATCAGCCGGAAACCTCCCTTAAACTTAATCTTTCCGTTCAGCAGCATAGCTATGATCAGCGCAAATACAACAATAATCGGTACAGAAATAATCGTTGAAACCAGATACTCTATAAGCTGCGTCGGGAACGCCGCATCCGACAGAAGAATCTGAGTAAAGTTACCGAATTTAATAAATTTAAAGGTCTTTCCAAGCGGAGTAATACGGATATTATTCAAGGCATACCAGAAGGATGCTCCCAACGGATATGCAAGAAAAGCAATTGCTCCGATAATCCACGGAAGCACAAAGCCCAGTCCTGCAATTGCTTCTTTTCTTGCAAGCTTACCCACTTTTCCCTTTGGTCCTTTACGTTTCCGCTTCTTCTTTGGGTCGATGTAGTTCTCTCCCATTTCTTTCTTTAAGACCAGCTCTAACGCTTCATTCTTCATAATCTTCCCCTTAAGGCTCTTACTCAAATCGGCAAGCGGAACATCCGCTTATCAGCATGTTATGTTACTTTTTCCCGATGACATATGACATTGCATCCACGGTATATCCGTCCATGGTCACTGTCTGCTCTGAATAATTGATATAAATAACAGCTCCGTTATCATATTCGACTCTGGTTATCCCATTGTCATACTTTTTATGATCGATGATGCAGGCTCCTTCCACCTGTTCTGCGAGAGCACGGAGTGCTGCATCATATTCCGCAACTGTACCGAGATAGGTTGTATACAGCGTACTGTACAAATCCGCGGAGTTTGTATAAATCAGATCGGCTGAATCCTCGTAGGTCAGATAGAAGGAAGGATATACTCCTGATTCTACCAGTCGAAGGAAGAATTCATTTTTATTGGCTTCCAGATTCACATAATCGGAATACATCGGAATTGTGCCCTTCAGTACAATTGACAAAAACGGAACTTCCTCATCCAGATACATATAATGCGAGCTCTCAAGCGGCATATCAAGAAAGGCATCTGTCTGATTCCAGAGGTATGCGCACGGACTCTCAAGAATCAGATCCGTTGTCTTAGCTGTCTCACTGACCATTCGGTAAAATACTTCCTGTGTATCACGCCTCGTATATTTATTACCGTTATAGGTAAAACTGAAAATTGTGTCGGTAATCCCTGCCAGCGCTACCGTGCTGACCCCCTTCTTCGCCATCCCCGCGACCAGTCCGGACAGTAGACCTTCTGCTTTGGACGGAACCAGATAGTTCATAACCTCATAAACCTTTCCGTAGGTGAGAAGCTCTAACCGCCGCTTATTTATCTTTTTAATTGTATTAAAGGTGGTATTATTTTCATCCGGATTTGCTAAAAGTGCATTGACATACAGATAAAGCTTGTAATCGTTCTCCGCCGAGGATTCAATCAGATCCGTCAGACTGCCGGTTCCTCCTATTTCACCGGCAGCTTTGTATTTCTTAATCGGCAGATCGTAGATTCCTCCATCCTGCCAGCCCTTGTAAACCGTCAGCAGACTTTCTACTCCGAGCTGCCTAAGCTCCTTGTAGATTTCATCAATCTGGTCTGCCGTTGTCATGGTTACCGAAGAAGTAAACACCAGCCACTCCTCATTATCAATGCCGAGAAAATCCACGCGGGTGCGGTATTTGGTATCACTTTCGGTCAGCATACCGTTCTGCTTCAGGTACTCACGATAGGCAACCGCCATTCCGGTATAGGTTGCATTCTCTCCGGAAAGCAGAATAAAACGAACCTGAAGGTCACTGTGTGTCCGATCGGATTCCACCATAATCTGTGTTCCGGAATTTGAATTATTCAGGGGCTGAACATAAATCTTACGAACAAAAAATCTAGCATAGCAACGGTTATAGTTGACAGTTACTCCATTGGGCTGCGCTTCAATGCTGGCACGTTCCTCTCCCTTTTCGACAATTCCAAGGAATGCGGACTGTTCTTCAAGATGTGCCATTCCAAAAACCGGAGCCAGAACCTTTTCCGGAGCGTTTACGGCAACATAGTCATTCCAGGTGCTTACAGAAAGCGTATCGTCAAACCCGTCATCACGTCCGTAAATCATCTGGGAAAACCCACTGGAATACTGTCCGTCCTTATCATCCAGATAAATCAGTGCTCCGTTCCCGTCCGGAACCAGCATATAGCCGTCCTCTTCATCCATCCAGGTGTACCCGAGGTAAGGAAAAAGGCTGACGGTACAGATATAATTACTTGCTTTCTTTTCCACTATGGTCTCTTCAGGAACTGTTGCCACCAGACTGTCTCCGTCCAGTATTACCTGTACACTCAGCCCGAATTCATAAGCGGTAAAATACATCGTCGCTATAAAACCATTGTCTATATACTCGTAACTAATCGTATTTTTATCGCCGACAAGATTTACCATATACGTATCCTTGTCACCCTTGATAGCAGTAATATTAATGCCTGACTGCATGGTTGCACGCCATGTTTTATTACTTGTTCCGTCATCTCTCTCGTCACTCAGCGTTGATTCATAGATCACATCGGTCGCTTTGTTCAGAATTCTGATTGACATTGTATCTTCAAATAAATACAGCGCATAGTTTTTACTCTCTCCGACCAGCTTGTAATCATCAAGCTGCTCCGGTGCCGCTATTGTGTCACCAAGATCAGCATCTGCAATCATTATCGTATCCGGATCCTCAAGCTGTGCTTTATCGTTTTGTGAAATTCCGCTTTTCTTCAGCGCTGCCGCAAGAATCAGCGTTCCCACCAGAAGAACAGCAACCGCAATGCATACAATCAAAATGATTCTTTTTCTCATTTTTTTCTTTTTAGAATCCAAGACGATACACCACCTCTCCGACGATCGCAGAAATGAACTCAAATACCTGTGCCCACAGTACATATATAATGAATACCAGCAGGATCATAATCAGTATGGTAAATAACGTCAGGCAGATGATCTTGAAGGTCTCCTTCGCTGTGTAGTTATTTACTTCCTTGATTGCAAGAATCAGCAGTATGATTACCCAACCGTACATGATGAACTTTGTCAGAGTAATCAGGAATTCTTCGTTGTTCGTTACCATGTAGGACAGCAGAAGGACGACTGGTGAAAGCGTGATGTACGGAGTGAAGCTGTAAATCAGATAACAGTATATCTTTTTCAGTGTTCCTTCTCCGTCATTGATTGTACACACCAGATAATGGCATGCTGTTACCACAAGAAGCACCAATACAATCGTTCCGGCATCCTGAATAATCTCATATTGTCCCTCGTTAACACGTTTTTCTATAAAACCGCAGATATATTTATTCAGCAGAAATTCAACAATACCGATCAGCAGCAGAAGGTTAGCCGCCGATACTGAGGCCATGCCCTGACGGGACAGCTCGTAGCTTCCGTCGATCGGATGTCGCATGAAACGCCATGCAAATCCAGTGTGCTTTACCAGCTTAATCTGTGAAATCCTCTCGAGTCCACGTTCCGCTCCGGCAAGAATATGCTTTTTCAGGTTCAGAAGGGAAATGATTTTAATCAGAACAAACAATCCGACGATACTAAATACAAGCGGAACGATATTTTTCTTCAGCCAGATATTTCGGACTTCCCAATATGCATCCGAATACCCACTTTTATCCTTTGCTATTCTGGCGTAGTTCAGTGCCATTTCGTAATTTTCTTCCTGAAAGTATGCACGTCCCATCGCTTTATTGGCATAGGTATACATACTGTTCATGGCGAGCACCTCTTCCAGAGGTGCTTTGCTTTCCGTGTAGCGTCCCTTGGAGTACAGATACAGTGCTGTATGCAAAAGCTGTGTAAACTCTGTAGGCTCATACACCTGAATTCTCGCCCGGTCGGAATCCAGCAGATAAATCCGGTCATCTATGTCCACGTCAATTGCAATGGAATAAACAGACAGACCGACACGCTGTGTTCCGTCCTCCTGTCCTCCGAAGACAAAGAGCAGCTCACCTTCATTATTATATTCGTAAATATAACCATCCTGGGAAACCATCAGTACATTATCGTGATTCCCTGCAGCTACCGCAGAAGGAAGAGAATCATAAACCTCGGTGCTGTAAATATTGGTTCCGGCAATGTTCAGACGTTTCAGTGTTTCTTCCTGATCGCCTCTTGTAACCGTATAAATCAATCCTTTGGAATCAATGGCAAGATTATCAGGCGTAGACGGAAGATTGCTGACCATTTTCGCACGCTGTGCATCATTTAGGATCGCACGGTAAATAATCGTCTGCAGTGATTTGGATGCGTTATTGGTTCCGAAATATCCGAGGAAAGTTCCTCCCTCATTCGGTGAGATTTCCACAATTCCGTTTGTATTGGATTCGCAGATTACAAACATGATACCTGCATCATTTACCACAACCTTGATTGGAAGAAAGCTGATATCGTCTCCATACAGCGGACTGTCCGGTCTGGTATAGGTATTCAGCACTTCCCCGTCAGAAGAGAACTCCAGGATTGCACCAAGATCACGATCTGCAACATAAATATGCTGATCTTTGGTAACGTAAACACCCTTCGGAGTCTTCAGAGTGCCCTCCCCGATGATTTTTATCAGGCTGCCCTCCAAATCTCCGACCAGAATTCTTGAATTTCCGGTATCCGCAACATAAATCTCACCTTCATCGGTAACACATAAATCACTTGGCTTACTGAAGGCTTCCTCACCGAATTTATTGAGTGTCTCGTAAGGAAGATACGCCGTCTGGGTTCGCATAATATCGTTTTCCCCATTAAACGTATAGGTATTGTACGGAACATCCGCACTCGCCTGTACTCCGCCTGCTCCGACAACCAGAAGCACTGTGGTCAGAATCAGGATTCCTGCCTTGGTGCGGCAGGTCTTACTCCATTGTTTCATGGTATAACCTGCCTTTCTTATTTGATTCCGGAATGTGCCATGGTATTCATGACACTGTTCTGGAGAATAATGAACAGAACCAGATTCGGAATAAACATAATCAGTGCTGCCGCAGCTGCAATTCCCTGTCCGGCAACCGTGTTGTTCGCATTGGTCAGAGAGTTCATGTAAAATGTAAGAGTCTTCATACTGTCATCATTGATATAATAGTTGGAAGTCTCCAGCGCAGTCCAAACCTGCTGGAATACCATGATCGCCGCCGTTGCAATTGCAGGCTTGATCATTGGAAGAACAATCTTAAAATATGCCTGTATGTCCGAGGCCCCGTCTATATATGCTGCTTCCAGGAGGGAATCCGGTACCTGATCCGTAAACTGTTTCACCAGAAACAAGGCAACCGGCACTGCCAGCAGCGGAAGAATATGTGCAAGATACGTATCAGTCAGTTGTAATCCGCTGACTACCAGATATCGCGGAATCAGCACCGCAACCGGTACGAACATGATTGCTATTTCGTTAATTTTCAGCAGAGTTTTTCGTCCCCGGTATTTAAGCTTCGAAAGGGAGAATGCAGCCGCCGTTGTAATCAGCAGTGACAGTGCAATCGTTACAGCCGTAACCAGAATACTGTTAAATGCATAACGGCTGAGTGGAATTCCAGAATTCCGGCTTGCCTTAATCAGCTTGGTGAAATTCTCCAAGGTCCAGTTTCTTGCGAAGAAGGTCGGAGGAAAGGCAAACAGCTCCTCCATCGGCTTAAACGCATGATTGATAATGAAGATGATCGGCAGTGCCATAAAGATGACCAGCGGCAGAACGATCAGTATAATCTTAACCTGATCCTTTTCAAAGCGTTTCGGGTTGATTTTATTTCCATAGTATGCCATGTTGGTTCACCCTCCCTCAGTCTTTCTCCGAGAATAGCTTTGTCGCTACCTTGGAGAAGAGTTGTACAATCAGCAGCAAAGCTACCGAAACCGCAGCAGCGTAGCCCATCTCATATCGAAGGAAGCCATAATCCTCAATATGATTTACGATCAGCTGTGCCGCGTACTGAGGTGACGGATTTCCTGTAAGGAGCGTGGATACCATACCGTTCTGGAACGCATTCACAATTGCCATAACTGCCGCAAACAGCATCTGCGGTTTCATTGACGGTACGGTGATGTAGATCATCTCCTGAAAACGGTTCTTGACACCGTCGATTGCTCCGGCTTCGTAAAGTGTCTCATCAATATTCAGAATACCGGATATCATGGCAAGGAAACCGATTCCCATACTGGACCAGAGTCCGATGATGATTACGATGGGCAGCAGATAATCTGTACTGATCAGCCAGATTACCGGTTCGTTAATGATTCCAAGCTCCATCAGCCAGTTGTTCAGGAGTCCGGTCTGATCCCCGGAGAAAATAACCTTCCATACAACCGTCATAGCGACCCCTGCCGTCATACTCGGTGAATAAAGAATCAATGCGAATATCGTACGCACCGGCTTGGTCAGATTACACAGTGCCCATGCAAGAAGAAAGGACAGGATATATCCTCCCACTCCGACGATGACCGCATACAGCACGGTATTCGGTAATACATATTGCATGAATACTTCGTCGTTGGTAAGCAGTGTAATATAATTTAAGAACCCGCTCCATTCCGGAAATTCCACGGCATTAAAATTCGTAAACGACAACACCACAGCAAGAACTACCGGTATCAATACGAAGGCAAAAAAGACAAGCGCGTAAGGGAATATAAAAAAGTATCCGTTACGATTACTCTGACGCCGGCCGATTTTATTCTTCTTTAACTGAACTGCCGTATCACTCATACCCTTTCCACCCTTTCTATTCTTCTCTTCCTAACATTTTCTTTACAGAATCCAGCGTCGGTATTGTATAGGTCTCTATGACATTTCCTTCGCTGTCGATATAACCGAATTCCTCAAGCTTTCGCTGGAATTCACGGTTGATGGTCTTGACTGCCTGGTCAAGTCTTGTCTGTGCCGTTTTTCCGCCGATAATGTCATTAAAGGCGTTGCTCATTTCCCGCTCCATCATGTAGGTGCCCGGAATTCTCGCAATATCGTAGACCCATTTGGACTGTTCCGCAATGACCTGCTTGTCCGCAGAATCCCACGGAAGCTCCATAAAGGCTTCCATGTTCGCAGTCGACCACATATATTCGTCACCGTAAGTGATCTGCAGGGTCTGACCATACAGCGCCTGAACTTCGGTGCTTGACCACCACTGCACAAACTCCCACGCCTTTGCTTCCCGTTCTTCATCCGACTTAAAGATGACTGTGCTTTCTGCACCTCCGCAGGAATAACGCGTAATACTTTGATCCTCCTGCTCGGTTCCCGGCATCAGCGCAATGTCCCAGGAATTCTTCAATTCCGGAGCGGCATTAATCAGAAGATTATACGTTCCAAGATCTGCAATTCCGATAGGTAGGTCTCCGTTTCTGAAATGCTGGTAGAACCGGTCGACCATTGTCGGCATGTCATATATGGTAAACAGCTCGGTAAGATAGGTAAATCCATCAATGGCATTCTCTTCTCCGAGTGCGGTTCCCTGATCCGCTGTCCGGAAGTACAGATATCCGTTATTCTGGAAAATTAACGGACAGGTTCCATGAAAAATCTTCATCTGAAGCATTCCGGCTGTCGGATAATAGAAATTAAGCCCTCTCATCTGCAGCTCCGGCAGCATATCGATTACTTCCTGCATCGTATCCGGAATTTCGAGATTCAGTTTTTCAATAATATCGGTCCGGTAGAACAGCACCCAGAAGTTCATGGTTTCCGGTATCGCATAGATTCCCTCGTCAATGACTGACGTAATAAACATTCCCGGTTCATAGACGCTCGCGGTTTCCTGAAACCCGTCAAACTTCGAAAGGTCAACCAGTGCATTTCGAATCGCAAGCTCGTAAGGAATCGTATAGTTGATTCCGGTCGCTATATCGGGAGCATCTCCGCTGGTATTAGAAAGCACCAGCTTGTACTGATCCGGCATAACGCTGATATCGACCTCGATTCCCGTCTCCGGTGTAAAATACTCATCAATCATTTTCTGCATAATCTGTACATGCTGTGTTGACCGGCTGACCCAGACCTGAAGATGATCCGGGTCTGTATTGCTCGAGGAATACGCCTGATCCGTAAATGAAGAGAAGAAACGTTTTATGCTCATAAATATTGAAGCGAAAAACCCGGGTTTTTCCGGTAGCTCCGCATTTTCCTGATATAAATAAATGCGGTCAATCGCCAGATTATTGTCAATCAGACTGTCAATCGTGTTGGCCAGATAATGATTGGCCGAATTTACACTGGTAGACAGCTCTGCGATACGGTAAGGGATTTCATCGGGGTTCTTTGCCAGACTGATCAGCTGCTCTGCTGCAATACTCATGGAAGACATAACTGCAATAGATGACTTTCCGTCGGTATACATAAGCACACTGTCCTGAAGATCATAGAGAAGCTGCGCATAGCCATAAAGCTGATCCTCCAGATCGGGGATGTATTTGCTTAGCTTCAGATCACGGTACTTATCTGAATTAGTACCGGCAACCTTTGTGATTTCCAGCGCCAGATCATTGATTCCCGACATGACAACATCAAGACCTTCCAGAACATGACGAATATTTTCCATGTTAATGGTAAGTGTAATCAGATGAGTTCCTTCGCTAAGCCACACACTTAAGGCAGTTCCTGATTCATCTGTCATGGTTTCCGTACGGTATTTTGTCGTATAGTCAAGAGGATATGAGCGAAAAGCTGTATTCGGAATTTCACCATCTACTGTAAAATCAACAAATACCGGAAAATCGGTTTTGTCGGACTGACGGTAATTCATCGCTATGTAATAATAGCCCGCTGTTTGGACTATAATTTCATAGCTCACACTCTGCCCTGCATCGCTAAAGGAATCGGAATCAATAGTATTCAAAACTGTGTCCTTAACAACATAAGGGTCAACACCCGTATCATACTCCGCAACTGCATGTACAGAAGAATCGTTCCGATAAGTAAATTCCTCTGCCTGAATCACAATCAGCTCAGCTCCCTCCGCCGTCACAGAACCGGTATACTCCGGTATTGTCGTCGGAGCACACAGCGATACGGCACCAAACAGTACACTGCCTTCTTTCATTGTAATGGTAAGGCTATGGGTTCCCGCAGTCAGTTCAACGGGAAGCGCCTCGGAATACCGATAGCTTGAATCCATCAGATATTTGCTTTCCCACCGAATCAGTTTATTTGGAACGGTTATAATTTCATTGTTATAACGGTCAAAGGACTTTTCCCCGTCAGATACCCAGGTAGTTTCAAATGCCAGACTTCTGCATTCATAGAAAGGAAACTCACCGTCAATCTGAAGAGATAGTTCAATCGGAAGAATCGAAGTGTCATAGGAAAGATACTCGAAGTTAATTAAATACTGGGCAGTCTTTGGTACTTCAACCGTAAAGCTTACCACATCCTTGATCGTTGCATTCAGAACCTGTTCTGCACGCGGATAATCATAAGTTTCATCCGTCAGCTGTGCTGTCCCGATATCTGTAATCGCTGACGCGACAGGGCAGACAATCGTCTCTCCCTGATAGGCAGGAGCACTGTACTTGGCACTCACACAGGTATAATTGTGCGAGATCATCTCACTGGTGTACTCATCCGCCGTATAAACAGAACTTGCAGAACCCGTACTTTCATTGTTGGCAAGACCAGGTATAAGCGTGGAACACACACAGCTTCCGATCATGCAAAGTGCCAGCAATCCCGATAAAATTCTCCTTCGATTTTTGTTGCCCATAGCAGATTCCTTCCTCCGAAAAAATAATGTCAATTTTCTGCCTAAACCGCTTGACACATCGTCGCATTTAGTTTATTATTTTGTAAAATGTTTTAGTTTTTACTTGATATATTATAATTTACTACTGATTGTGCAAAAAGTCAATGCTGTATTTGGATTATTTTCTGATATAGTAGAGACATGATTAAAATTATTTAGATGAATACAGTCAATTTTACCGAACTGAAACTTTTTTATTCGTCAATATTCACAATAAAATAAGAATTGGGAGGCTCTATGAAAAAAACATTTCAATCACTGGCAACTGCATGTCTTTCCTTCGGACTGATGTTTCTTACCGCGTGCGGCGGAAACACTTCAAATGATCCGAACACCGTCACCTCTCCGACTCCAACCGCTGAACCGCTGCCGACGGAGCATGCCGTTCTTCCTTCGGAAGAAAGCTCTGCTGTTTATACGGTAAGCTGTGAAGCGGACACCAGCGATTCATCCAAGGTCATCAGCGATATGCTGTACGGCATTTTTCTGGAAGACATCAACCACGCAGTGGATGGCGGAATGTATGCTGAACTGATAAAAAACCGTTCCTTCGAGTACGGTTCTGCAGCAGCAAATGTCAAGCTGCACGGCTGGGTAAAAAGCAACAGTGATACGGTAACCTTTTCTGTAACCGATGGTCTCGAAGACAACTCCTGTCTGAACGAAAACAATCCGAATTATGCAGCTGTCACAAATACATCCTCTCAATATGAAGGGATAGGAAATGTAGGATACTTAAGCGGGCTTTCCGTTACCGGAAATGAAAATTATACCTGTTCCCTGTATGCCAGAACAATCACAGGCTACACCGGCGAAATCAGTGTTTCTCTTGAAGACGCAGGCGGTACGGTTTACGCACAGACAGCGATTCCTTCAGTCACGTCTAAATGGAGCAAATACGAGCTTGTACTCACACCTTCAAAAAGCGGTTCGAACCTGCGTCTCTATGTTAAAATCACAGAGGGCTCCGTTCAGCTTGACATGGTTTCTCTCATGCCTGTCAAAACCTATCACGGAACCGGTGTCCGGCAGGACATCGGCGAATATCTTGAAGCACTGCAGCCAAGCTTTCTGCGTTTTCCCGGCGGCTGTGTCATTGAGGGAAAGTCCCTTTCTTCCATGTACAGCTGGAAGGATTCCATCGGAAACGGTCTGACCTTTACCGTTAATGGAGAAGAAGCTACCGGCGATATTGCAACGCGCCCGCAGGGACAATCCATCTGGAACGGAACTTCCTCTGATCCTTATTATACCACATACGGGCTTGGTTTCTATGAATATTTTGTCCTATGTGAAGAATTAAGCTGCGAACCGGTTCCGATTTTAAATGCAGGAATGACTTGTCCGGTACAAAGCACTAACTACATTGTCTACCCGCTTGGCAGTACCGAATTCAAACAGTTTGTTCAGGATGCTTTAGATCTTGTGGAATTCTGCCGCGGCGGAAGTGACACCTACTGGGGAAGCGTCCGGATTGCCATGGGACACGAGGAGCCCTTTGATCTGCACTATATCGGTATTGGAAACGAACAGTGGCAGACAGAATATTTTAACCATTATGAATACTTTGTGACCGCTTTTGACAAAGCAAAAAAAAGCAATCCCGAGCTATATGAAGGAATCGAGCTGATTGTGGCAAACGGTCCTTCTTCGGGCGATACCTACGGCTGGAATTATCTTGAAGACTACCCGGACGATATGACTGCGCTGGTTGATGAACATTACTACGAAGCACCAAGCTGGTTCCTCTCCAACACAAAGCGCTACGATGCTTATGATCGCGGAACACAGGCGCAGGTTTTTCTGGGTGAATATGCTGCTCAGTCAAATACCCTGTATGCCGCGCTTGCAGAAGCGGCCTATATGACAGGGCTGGAACGGAATTCCGATATTGTCCGGATGGCCTGCTATGCACCGCTCTTCGCCAACAGCAAGGCAAACCAGTGGACCCCCGATCTGATCTGGTTTAACAGTTCTGAGGTATTCGGTTCGGTTAATTACTATGTACAGAAAATATTTGCAAACAATATCGGCACAACTCTGCTGGATTCGGAAATCCAATTTACCGGTACTTCAACCGAGAGTGTTCTGACCGGTAAAGCGGGTCTCGGAACCTGGCAGACAAAGGCTGCTTATGATAACTTGAGCGTGACGTCAAACGGCACCGGCGAGGTCTTGTTCTCCTGTGATTTTACGGATACCACCTTGAAAGAGACCGGATTTGATATTTGCGAAGGGGACTGGGCTATCGCTGATGGAAGGCTGGTGCAGAGCAATACCGGAAATCCTAGTGATACAAACACCGGAGATGCCATTTATTTCGGAGCTACCTCCTGGAGTAATTACACCCTGACAGTTGAAGCCGAGATACTGTCCGGAGCCGAAGGGTTCCTGATTCCGGTTTGCGTTACTAATTCAAGCAATAATATTTTCTGGAATCTCGGCGGCTGGGGCAATACCGTTTCCTGTCTTCAGATTGTCTCTGCCGGTTCAAAGAGCGGTCAGATTACCGGTACGATAAGAAGTGTCAAGCTTCAGAAAAATACCGTATACACCATCAGAGTTGTCGTACAAGGCAACAATATCAAATGTTATCTGAACGATTCCCTTTATATCGATTATACTTCCGAAGCTGCTGAGCGCCTATACGAGACCGCAAGCGTAGATGAAAACGGTGATATTATCCTGAAGTTTGTCAATGCACTGGAAGCGGCGCTGCCGGTAACAACAGCACTGAACGAATTTGATACCTCTGTCTACGAGACCGAAGCCGTGGTTACAACCCTTTCCGGTACAAGCCGTACCGCATCCAACAGTTATTCGGAGCCGGGGAAAATGATACCGGTTGAAAGTACACTTCCCGTTGCAGAGAAGTTTGAAACAACAATACCCGGTTACTCGATTGTTATTATGAGAATAAAAAAGAAATAAAAAAGCGTGCGTAGTTCCGTTCCGGATACTACGCACGCTTTTTTTATTAGAATCATCGTTGATACTTCTTCGGTCTGTTACGGCGGATTACCTTTACAATTACGCAAGCAGCACAGGTTATCACGGTCAGAACGACCGCATAAAGAATCAGGGAAGTCCATTCCGTCTTCCATATTCCGATCAGGAACACAGACGCCAGAAACAGCATGGCTGTCCACCATGCCAGTACAATAACTACCCGGACAGCTCCGATCAGTATCATTTTTACAAGATCCAGTGCCGAATGATCATTCGCAGGATTACTCATGTCGTTTCCGTTTCCGCGCTTACTTATGCGCTGTATCAGTATTTCACACCCCAGATGCTTTCATTTCCACCGACGGCGCTGAAGGTCATAACCGGTGTGTCTGCCTGATCGGTCTGGCTTAAGAAGACCCCGCTGTACTCCGTACCGTTGTATGTCACTGTCATATAGCAGGTTCCCTCTGTCATACTCCATGTTCCGCTTATGCTTCCGCTTACCGTACCGTCCTCCAGCAGCTCGGCAAATACCGGCTCGGAAATCGTCGAGTCAATCTTGGTTCCCTGATTGATAAGATAATAGGTACCAAGAATTTCATCACGGCTGTATCCGGTCTTTGATATTGTTTCACCGTTTGTTGTGTATGGCGCAAGTACAGGCCAGCCTTCCGCATTAATGAAATACTGTTTTACGCGAGGCTCATGAAACTCACTGGCCGAATCAAATCTGGTATGGTAACAGAGATATTTTTTTCCGTCACTATCCTCAAACGCCGATTGTCCGCCGGTTGCCATGTAAGCGGAGGTAAGGCTCGGCAGATAGTAATTACCCGAAAGCTTCAGTCCATAGTATGCGTGATTGCGGCCTTCGACCGGATACTGTCCGTTCATATCCACATAATCGCCGTCTACCGTCTTCGACCGGAACACTCGGATCTGGTAGCCTCCCATACGGTCAAGCGCACCGTAGGAAACAAAAAGATAATAGTATTCACTTTCTGCGTCATACTGGATATACGGACCCTCGATTGATTTATGTCCGCCGCCAAGCAGACGTTTTCCAAAATATGCATCGGTACGGTTGTCCTCGTCTGTTTCCGGATGAATCATAAGACCTGTTTCTTCATCAATTTCAATCAGAAAAATACCGCCTGACCAGGAACCATAGGTCATCCACATTCTCCCGTCGGTATCGTAAAAAACGGTCGGGTCAATGCAGTTCGGCCATAGATCGTTATCATAGGATCCGTTCAGTTTCAGATAAGTGTCTGCTGCATATTCCTCGCTCACATAATCATAAACATCCGTCTGGTCAATGGTATCCTTGGTGAAACCGGAGTACAGAAGGTTTCCCCGGAATGTAAACGGTCCTGCTGCACTGTCGGAAGTTGCCCAGCAAAGATCTGACTTAATATAGGTTGATGAGGTACAGAAATACATAACGTATTTTTGCATCGCTTTATTATAAATAACATGCGGTGCCCAGACAGAATACCCTCCGTTGCCGTTATCGCCTGCATAATCAAAGATTTCAAGATCATCCGCAAAAAGATCATCAAACATCGCATTTGTTGATGTATAGCCATTTCCGATATACGACCAGACTCTGAGGTCTGTGGAAAATGCTTCCGTCATATGCGAGCCGTAGATATAATATCCCCCGTCAGCTGCAAGAATTGACGGATCATGTACGGAAACCTTTGCACGGGTACTTTTCTTTGTAATTCCCTCGTAAATATCAGCAGGGGTAGGCGTCGGTGTATTCGTCGGCTCCGGTGCTGCAGTGGGCGTCGCTTCCTGCGGCGTTGTTGTCGGATCCATTGCAGAATCTCCTTCCGGGTTCTTATTTGTACAGCCTAAAAGGCCGACTACCATGAGAATGCAAAGTATCATGCAGGTAACTCTATGAGAGCTTCTTTTCGTTGTTTGTTTCATTTCTTGGCTCCTGTCTTTTAGCTGTCGCTAAACTTTTTTAGCTTTGGCTAAATTATACTCCGTATTAAGAAAAAAGTAAATGCTTTTCTTGCGAAAAGCATTTACTCCGTTATAATTATATCTACATTACAGTCTGTTGATTCTCCGTTCCGTCAAAAGCAGCCGCTCCTCGAGCTGCGGATAAATATCACGTTCTTTGTCATAGCTCTGCAGATACAGTCCTTCCAGAATCATCATACACAGCTGTCGCTGTTTATGCTCTTCAAGACGTGAGGACCGCTCCTGTGCCTGCATTAAAAAGTGATACCAGTGCAGCAGGAATTTCTGGTTTTTAATAAGTTCCGGAGTATCCAACCATTCGCGCAGCTTCATTTTGGTACGGTTTTGTTCCTTTGCACAAACATCCGTCAGCAGTACGTAGCTTACTTTATCTTCGGAATAAACACGTCCGAGCGGAAACAGCCTGCAAAGTCCCGGTCGAAACGAATGGATACTGCAGCGTCCCTCTGGCGTCAGAAAAGCGCAGCCGCTTTCCTCCGTCAGCCGCAGATTCGGCAGTACGATTCCCCCGACAACATTCAGTTCAATTTTATCATTGATCAGCTGTTCAAACGGAACTTTCAGGTTGGTAAGAAGCAGACTGACATCCAGCGGATCCAGCTGAATCGATTCCCCCATCTCACGGCAGCATTTGGAACAGCCGTTGCAGTCACTGCAGCCGATTCTCACCATATCGTTCAGGGAGTAGATTTTTCCATCCGTTGCTTCGGACAGGTTGCATTTTTTAATCATTCTCGTTCCTCACGGTGTGCAAAGCATTGCCGTTTTATTCAGCCTGTTCTGCCTCTGCATTGTCAAATTCTTCGCGGATTCTGCGCACAATTCCATTCACCTCGACATCCACATCCATCGGAATAACGAGATATTTTCTCCCGTCCAGAATCCTGACCTCAACCAGATCCGAGTTCTCAGGTTTCATCTGAATCTGAATATCGTTCGTTTTAACTTCGAACTTTTTCTTTTCTGCCAGACTTGCCGCTTCAAGCTTTGCGTCCGTTCCGACTGCTTCTTCGAATTTTTCATCCACCAGACCGAGGTGTTCTTCCTTCAGCCCACTCTCCCGAAAAAGTTTGCGAACCTCATCCTTTCCAAGAAGAACAGGTTCTGCATCTTCCTCATCCTCTGCGAGCTCTGTCAACCGGTCATTGATTGCCGTGACCACCTCGAAAGTATCATATTCCGGAGCATCATTCAGCACTTCACTGACAATCTCCCGGAAAACTTTTTTTTGTCTGTCCGAAGGAAGCTTTTCCGAACAGCCAAGAACCTTTTCTATCAACTCTTCATGAAGCTCTGAAGTATCCTTTACATAATACAGCAGATTATGTACATCTGTGCTCCGGTCATTAAATGCAGGGAACAGAAATGCCGTGTCCGGTGCGTCTACCACCCAGTCACGGTTTCGGTTGGCAATTCTGTTTTCGTCCTCATGGTAGCTTAATCCGGGCTTTGACAGATTAACCGGACAAATTGCACAGAGCACATACTGATATACCTCTTCGGAATCTCCGAGCTTTATGTTGTCATTTGTCTTAACCGGCACATCATATGCGTCACAGACCAGCAGAATCAGATAATTTCCGCTAAAATTATAATTCTCAATGATATGGGAGTAAAATGCTTCAAGAATCGCCGGTTCTTTTAATTTGGATTCACGAACCGCCATCAGCCCCTGCCATACTCCACCCTCCAGCTCTGCTTCATTGGTAAATGAAAGGTTCAGCAGGTTTTTTTCCAGAGTTCCTGACAGACATTTTTTCATAATCTCAAGATATTTGTACTGTTCTTCATCCTCCAGATTTAAAAAGGTCTCATCTACATAGGTGCGGATCTGCTTGTCCGCTCCCGTTACATAACAGCCGGTAATCTTCGTCGCCGAGCATGCAGTCTTGGTAAATCTTTTTTTGATTTCAAGTACTTCAGAATGATTCATAATCTCATAAACTCCGTTTCTTTTATATAAATTACTTTCTCTTTCAGCCTGTTCCGGCTTCTATCAGTATTCCCGGTGAATGACTATCTGGCACATTTTCATTGTAAGCAGTGCCGCATCATGACTTTCCGGAGTTACTCCCGCACAGCATGCAGAATCTACGCTAATCTCGATTTCCGGAAAGAACGTCTTCAGGAGCAGTGCATTAGTGACAACACAGATATCCGTACATAAACCAATCAGCTCGACTTCAGTAAATTCTTCTTGAGTCACATAATGAACCAGTTCCATACTCCCAAAGGTCGGTTTATCAAAAATCTTCTCCGCTAACGGTTTTACCTCATCAATCAGTTCATGGCCCCAGGTTCCCTGAATACAATGCTCTACCGGAAGAAATCTTCCCTCCCGCGTCTGCAAGTAGTCCTCCTTATGAGTATCCCTTGTAAACACAACTTTATCATTTTTCTGATTCCTCTGTATCTTATCCAAGACTTTCGGAACAATCTTCTTTGCTTCATCGGTTCCCAGACTTCCGGATACAAAATCGTTCTGCATATCGACTACAACCAATAGTTTTTTCATAGATTTTTCATGCCAGAAGAAAACATCCATGTTTTCTTCCTTTCTCCCTTCAGGCATTTATGTTACATGACGATGATACTGTTTATTCTAACATTTTTTCAACAAAAACCAAGCCCCAAACTGACATTTGTATTAATCTCCCGTCAGTTGGGGCTGGGTCTTCTGTTCCGTTTCCCGTGACCGGTTCCATAGGTATGTGGATTTACTGATTGTCAGAGGCAGCCTTTATGACTGTACGGTATTTTTCCCGTGTAGCAAGTCCGCCCCGGATATGCCGCTCGGATTTATTAACGTCAAGTACCGCACGAACCTGCTCCGCAAGTGAACGGTTGATATTTTCCAGCCGCTCGGTGATATCCTTATGTACGGTCGTTACAATTTGGAACGGTTGTATTGTCATCGATTAGAATTTCCTCATCCAAGCCTAAATCACCAAACAAACGAAGGAATATGTCAACATTACCGTCCTTGTCTACTTCAATTTTTTTGATCAGTCTTTTCAATTGTACATTCGTCATTTCATGCACATCAGAAATATCTTCAATCTGTTTAAAGGTATTATTAAGTACATTCTCTAGCTGCTCGCCTTTTGTCAGATGATAAGAGATCATTTTTAGTTCATTTTCTAATCGTTCAAGCTCTTTTCTGGAACCACCGATTTTTTCATTCAACTCATCTCTAGTAATCAGATCATCCGTATACATATTCATGTATTTCTCGCGATCTCGTTTTAGTTTATTTAACTGGCTTGTTAATTCCTTCTCGTATTCTATATTCTCATCTTTTGCTTTATATACACGTTGGAATTCATTTACAACGTACTGGATTACTTTTTTCTTCTGTTTCAAAACGTTGCTGAAGTATTCCTGAAGAACTTCAATCAATTCTTCTTCATCTACAGTAACTGCATTCGGACAACTGTCTGCACCTTTTCCGTTATGTCCAGAGCATACCCATCGTACATAGGTATTCTTATAAGTACGAACAGTACGACGGAATGACCATCCACATTCCTTACATCGAATCAATGTAGAGAAAAGATACTTATTGCTCTGTCTCTCCTTCGTAATGTTAAAAGCAGCTTGTCTACCATGAAGAATTTCCTGGGCTTTTTCATATTGTTCTGGTTCGACAATCTTTAGATCCGGTCGTTCTGTAACCATCCATTCAGTTTCATCCTTATCCGCCCTTTGACCTGTAAGGAAATCTGAAACTTCCTGCTTTCCATTAATAATCTTACCTGTGTATAATTCATTCGTCAGTATTCTACAAACAGCATTCTGACTCCAATTACAATTACGTTTCGTTTTTAAACCACGTTCATTTAACGTATTTGCAATCTTAGCCGCACCCAATCCTTCTTCTAGGTATAGCTGATAGATTTCTTTTACAATTTTTGCTTCCTCTTTATTGATAGATAGATTGAA
>CAZRRN010000017.1:0-18387 GCA_964602475.1 uncultured Lachnospiraceae bacterium
TGGAATAATGATTTCATCATAGTAGTATTCGTAGTATGCCTTTTCCGTATTCAGCCTATTGGACATATACGGAAGAATCAGGGCAAGGCAAATCTTCAAGTGAGGATACTTCCGTTTTGCCAAGCGAACTGCTGAAGCACATTTCCTCAATGCCGAACATAATCTCGTCGATCTGCTGTTGTAAGATAGCAACCTGTCGTTCTGCCGACATGGGGATTTTCTCGAACTGCGAGTGTCCGATGATAACGGCATCATAGTCACCGGTGGCGATACGGGCACAGAATTTTTTGCGGTTCTGTGTTTCAAAGTCCTTTTTTGTCGCCACAAGGATATTGGCAGAGGGGTAAAGCTGGAGCCATTCTGCCGCCCACTGCTCTGTGATGTGATTCGGCACCACGATCAAAGATTTGGTGCAAAGCCCCAGCCGTTTCATCTCCATAGCCGCGGCAACCATCTCAAAGGTCTTTCCTGCGCCTACCTCATGGGCCAGCAGGGTGTTCCCGCCGTACATGATATGGGCGATAGCATTGACCTGATGGGGCCGCAGGGTGATCTCCGGGTTCATCCCGGAAAAGCGGATATGACTGCCGTCATACTCGCGGGGGCGGATGGAATTAAAGGTTTCGTTGTAGATGCGGCACAGCCGTTCTCGCCGGTCAATGTCTTTCCAGATCCATTCGGAGAATTTCTGCTTAATCAACTCCTGTCTATCCTGGGCAATGGCGGTTTCCTTTTTGTTGAAAACCGGTTTTTTGTTGCCGTTTTCGTCCTCCACATAATCAAACACGCGCACATCCCGCTGGTTTAAGGTCTGCTCCAGAATCTGATAGGCGTTCATGCGCTTGGTGCCGTAAGTGGTCAAGGTTTTGATATTGCCCCGGTCAGCGTTCTTTTCGGTAATGGCCCACTGTCCGGTAGCGCCGGAGCGCAGGATTTTAATGCGGCTTCCTGCGTAATAGCTGGTGCCGAAGGTTTCCACCATGAATTTTTGGTAGACATCTATGGGTATCCAGTTGGCACCGATACGGACGCCAATTTCAGCGGCGGTCAGGTCTACCGGCTGCACCGCTTCCAGCGCCTCGATGTTTTTGGCAATCAGAGGTTTCTTTTCAGCCGGTAATACCTCGTAGAGCGCCTTTGCCATTCGGAGCTTGCGGCGCACATTACCGGAGAGATATTCATCGGCGGCTACAAAGGGGAATTGCTCCACCTGCACAAAGGCTTTGGGTATGGCAGCGGCTTCCTCGGCGCACTGAATATCCCGGAAAATAACACCGGACAGGTCAGCGGCCAGTTCTTCCTCGCTTTTCCCGGACAGCTCCGCCATATATTCCATATCCACCCGCGCTTTTTCGGAGATGGATACGGCAAGGGCTTCGCTGGCGGTGTCCACGCTGGTAACGGCTTCATGGGGGCGTATCGTGCGCTTGGTGAACATATCTGCCTTGCGTTTGAGATTGCCTTCCTCGTCCAGTACCTCCAGAGAACACAGCAGGCAATAGCTGGAGTCCTCACCAAAGGCAAGGCTGTTGCCCCGGCTGGAAAGCAGGCCGTACTTTTTCGTGTTATCGTCATACAGACGGTTCAGCTCCGCCTGCTCTTTCTGAATATCCTCGTCCGGGTAGCCCTCAGTCTGATACTCGATCAGCCTGCGGACACATTCCCGGATGGCGATCATGCCCCGGATACGGTTTTCAGCGGTGACGGATACCTCTATCGGGTGCATACGGGAATTTTCCCGGTAATACACCTTGCCATCCACAAGGCAAAAACTGAAATTACGCACCGCAGGGTCTGCGGGGATCGAGCGATCTTCCTCCTCGTCCAGTTCCTCCACCTCATAATCGGTAATCTGCGCATGGAGGTTCTGTACCGCTTCGGAAAGCAGCTCCGACAGGTCTGCGTCCTCATAGGCCCGGCAGGTGCTGTCCATGCCGAACCGGGTGGATTCCATGACCATATCGCCCAGCACCATTTCCGGGTGCTGCACAAAATAGCGGTTCATGCGAATGCCGTTCTCATAAATTCCTCAATATCGCCTCCGACAACACGCTGCATGGCTTCAAGGGAATCTTCAATCTCGATTATCCGGGGATATTTACCCGGTTCAACAAGCAGAACGGAGATTTTTTCTGCACTCTGATTCATTCTCTCACTGACACTACATTCCTCTGGGTGGAAAGCAACTTGTTTGAAGCCAACGCTGTCGCAGAAATAAAATCCCTGCGGTACGGTATCACTTTCATAGACCTCCACGACATCGGAAACAGAGAGGGAACGCCCCCTGTAATCGGAAGGGTGGTTGATGTTCAACAGGGTATAAACCTCCTCCAGATTGCTGCAATCCACCTCCTTGTCATATACCTTGTCGTAGATTTTGCTGTCCACCTCCGGGCTGCCCTGGAACCTCTCGAGGCGGTCATGTGACAGGAACATCATTCGGTGTTCATCCCTGTCGGAATTGATTTGATAAATTCTGATCTTCATATTTGTCCATAACTCCTTTCCTTTTGGTTATGTAAAAGGGGCGGCTTTGCAGCCGCCCCAGGCCGTTACTTCTTCTTAGCCCTGATCTTCAAAAAGACCAACGCCGCAAGAATAAACACGACCAGCCCGATGGCAATACCGGTTTTTGCATCCATTATTCAGCATCCTCCTTTTTCTTCTTATTTTTGATTCCGAACACACCGCAGGTAACAGCGCCCACAGCGGCAATGCCCATCAGGGCAATCCAAAGGGCCGGGTTGCTGTCATCGCCGGTTTTCGGGGTATCACGCAGTTCATTGTGCATTTCCACCTTGGTTACGGCACCCTCAAAGACAGTGGCCTTTTTATCCGCAGGCAGCACATAGTTCTGAGATACGCTGTCGGAAACCTCGCTGATGGTGTAATCACCAATGCGCAGACCCTCCACGAGAATTTCGCCGTTCTTATCCGTGGTGAATACCTGCTCATAGCCATTTGCTCCGGTCACACGGAAAGAGAAACCTTCCACCTTGCTGTCCGAAGATGTCTTGATGATTTTCAGGCTGCCCACCTGTGCCGCATTGATAAAGCCTTTTCCGGCTTCATTTTCCACAACCACGGTCTTGCCATGCTCGGTGATCTCAAAATAGTAAGCATTGCTGTCCAGATAGAAGCCCTCCGGCGCTTTGGTTTCCTTGACCAGATAGCCGCCGTAGGTCAGTTCGCTCATCTCATAAATGCCTGTGCTGACCTCCATGATCGTTCCCAGTTTTTCATCCTCAGCGTCCAGCTCCTTGTTACCGTTTAAGTCACGGTAGATTTCAAACTCCGCACCGGTCAGCTTGTTGTCCGGGTAATCCTTATCCACCTTGGTAAGCTGTACCGTGCCTCGAATCAGCGTGTTCTCAATCTCCACCTCAATCATAGCGCAATCCGCTTCTATGTTTACCGGGTAGGCGTCCTCTGACAGCACATAGCCTGTCGGGGCCTTGATTTCACGGACGATCCAGCTACCGAGAGGAACCTGGGCAAAAGAAAAACTGCCGTCCTCTGCGGAGGTGGCAGTCAGAATCGCAGTATCGGTTGTAAATTCTTCGGTATCAGCGGCAAACAGGCCAATCAGCGCACCGCCCAGGGCGTTGCCGCTGTCGTCCTTTTTCATGCCCTGTACTTCACCATAGATCAGGTCGTTTTCAATGGCAGCGCCATCATTTGCCCTGATCTCCACAAGGGCCGTATCCTGTCCGGCATATTCAAACACAACCGGGTACTCGGTATCGAAAAGAATATAGTGGCTGTCGGTGGAGATTTCTTTCAGGCAGTAACTTCCAAAAGGCAGATCCGTCTTGCAAGCAGAATGGCCGTTTTCATCCACCGAGAGGATTTCCAGCAGGCCGCC
This sequence comes from uncultured Lachnospiraceae bacterium, assembly GCA_964602475.1. Lineage (GTDB taxonomy): Bacteria > Bacillota > Clostridia > Lachnospirales > Lachnospiraceae > SZUA-448. The sequence continues at coordinate 3,866 of CAZRRN010000017.1, forward strand.
AGCCGGGATAATGGAACCGTCTGCGGCAGTCAAATCCTCTTTTGCATAAAGGCCAAAGGTAACAGCGGTGATTTCGCCGTTCATGCCAATGCCGAACTTCTCATTCTGCTCCATGACTTTATCCAGAGAGACAAGGACTTTCTGGCGGTCATTGTAGAAGCTGGCAGAGGTTTCGGTAACTTCGATTTCCTGACCGGCATAGACAAGCTCGACGGTGCGGACTTCGGTATTCAGCACCATACCAAAAGGTGCAGTAGTTTCGCGGATTTCATATTTTCCAAGATACAGCGGCTTGCTTTCTGCTACCCCGTTTTCGTCTGTGGTAATGGTATCTACTACCTCACCTGCAGAATAACGGAGGGTGCCGTCCAGCGTAACCACATCTTCGGCGGCGGTGATTTCATAGACCGCACCGGGCAGGCCCTGCACCTCATATACAGGCTGATAAATTCCGTCGCTTTCTGTCACTGTGGCGAACACCTCGCCGGATTTGCTGATCTTGATGATCCCTTTCTGCGCCATGTTGGACTTGGTAACTTCCACTACTGTCACAGAACTTTCCTCTGTTGCATTGTCAGCGGTCACATCAAAGTAAATCGGATCAGAGTTCAGTACATAACCATACGGTGCGGATACTTCCACAAGGGAGTACCCGGAACCATACTCCAGCTTTTCAGGCGTCACCAAATACCCCTCGTCATTGGTGTAGAAGGTATCAATCGTGGTCGGTGTCGGGTAGGTGAAGGTCATTTCCACCTTGCTGCCGTCCGGACGGTAAAGCTGGAAGCCCGCGCCCGCATAGGGAATGGTCTTGCCTGTCTCTGCATCAACCTTGATGACCTTGATATAGCTCTCAAAGTTTGCATTGTTGGCAAGATAGCGGTAAACCTGCCCGTCCTTTGCGATATACACATCGAAGTCGGCAAGCAGCTCACGGCCCTCCCAGCCGGATACCTGATGGACGGTGTAGATACCATAAGGCAGCTCTTTGGTCTGTGCAAAGCCGTTCTCATCGCAAACGAGATAATCACGCTCGCTGTCTTTGGCGGCGTCATAGCTGCCGGAGGATTTCAGATAGACGGAGAACTCTGCACCGGCTTCCGGGGTTTCCAGCTTGGTTTCGCCATCGTCTGTGTGTTTGATGAGAGCGATACTGCCCTTGATGACCTGCTCATTCACATCATTGGCGGTGGAGTTGTATTCCACGGTATAAAGCTGGGGTTCCGCACCTACATGGTAGGAGGTTTCGTCCAGCAGATAGCCCTCGGACGGGCTGATCTCACGGATGCTCCAGTCATCATCACAAACATAATATGCTGTGACAAACTGACCGTTGGCATCGGTGGCGTAAGTGTCAACGAGCTGGTCGCCCTTGTAAATGCCATAAACAGCACCGGCAAGGGAGGCGTTACCCTGGGGCGTGCCGGCTTCCCGGTCACTTTTTGTCACGGTGGCGCTCCACTTTTTCAGCACATTGGTGACGCTCTTTTCGGTGACGGTTTTCCATTCCACCGCTGCCGTCTGGCTGTCGGGAACCACATAGCGGATCGGCGTGTCCACTTCCTCCAACACATAGCCGGAGCCGATCAGCACATTTTTGAAATACGCCTTGCCGCTACTGTCGGTCACAGCATACTCATCTACGGCAATCCCGGAAAGAGAGGTGCCATACAGGTGGAACTTCATACCTTCCACCAGACCGTCCTCACTGGTCTTGGTCACGGTCAGGTCGCCGCGCTTCAGCACATTGTTGAAGGTCACAGTTGTGGTTCGGCCTCCGATGACCGTCACGCGCTGAACGCTCTGCGGCTCATACTTCTCATAGCTCTGCTCGGTCACGGTATAAACGCCGGGAGTCACGATGGTATCCTCCATTTTCTTCGCGGGCGTCCCCGGCGAGAAGAATTTTGAAATACGCTCCTTGGGCATTTTGAATTGCTCCACCTGATTGGGCTTTTCCTCCTGCATGATGGACAACAGAACATTAGCGTCCAATCTGCCCTCCTGAGAAAACTGCCGCATTTTGATCGCCTGGGCATGGGAAGGTGTGCAATCCTCGCTTTCCATGATTTCAAACAAATCCTGCTGTTCTTTTTCGGTAAGGTAGGACAGCTCCACCGCAGGACGGAGAGCAATCTGCAAAATGTCCTTTTCTTTGAGAACAGAGTTATCTACCAAATCCAGAATGTCGGGAATAAGGTTAGTCAAGCGGATATAGCGTTTTATTTGCGTAATCCCATCAGGACTGCTCGATGCCAGTTCTTCATTAGAACGTCCCCTTGCCAACTTCGGTCCCAGTGGGTCCGAAGTTAAATCCGTCCGTTGTCCTTGCCGCTTCATAGCGTCCAGTTTCATCTTGTACGCAAAGGCTTTCTCTGAGGGCAAAATCTGCTCTCTTTGCAGGTTCGAATCGACCATGACAATGGTGGCTTCATCGTCGGTCATATCCCGAACAATGCAGGAAAGCGTCTGCTTCTCTGCCAGCTCACTGGCTTTTTTGCGCCGGTGTCCGGCAATCATTTCATAGCCGCCATCCGGTTTAGGACGCACCAGCGCAGGCACCAGCACGCCATACTGCTTTACGCTGTCCACCATTTCCATCATGCTTTCGTCCATACGCACCTTAAAAGGGTGGTTGGGAAAGTCGCTGATTTCATCCAATGGAATATCCCGGACGGTTTCCCGCTGGGCTTCATCACGCTCGGCCTGGGTGGTAAAGAGGCTACCTACACTCAGCAGGTCTGCCACGTTGTTTTTCGCCAATCGCCAGCACCTCCTTTACCAGACCTCCGTAAGCCGCCGCAGCCTGTCCTTTGGGTTCATGCTTGAAAATGCTCTTGTCCGCCGTGCTGACTTCTGCAAGGCGCACCGTTGCCGGAATGACCGTTTGCAGGACAGGCAGGTGCTTCCCAAAGTTTTCTTTTACCGCCCGGACAGTATCCCGCCGGAAGTTGGTTTCATTGGCCATCGTCAGGAATACGCCGCCGATTTTCAGCTTGGGATTGATCTGCCGCTTGATCTGCTGTACGGTGCCGACCAGCTCCGTCATGTCCTCAGCCGCCAGATAATCCGCCTGAACGGGGATAAGAACATAGTCCGAAGCTGCCAGAGCGTTGATGACCAGCATACCCAGGGAAGGGCGGCAGTCCAGCAGTACATAGTCATAGTCGTTTTTTACGCTGTCCACATACTGCCTTAATACTGTTTCGCGGCTCATCACATTTACAAGGCCGGTTTCCACGGCAGACAAGGCACGGTTTCCCGGCACAAAGTCAAAGCCCTCATGGTGGTGCATGATCTCCGTGTGTTCGGCAATTTCTTTGCCGGATACCACATCACTCATTACATCACCGAGGGCGCGGGGCAAGTCATGGGGCTTTCTCAGGCCCAGCATCTTGGTTAAATCACCCTGCGGGTCAACATCGATCAGCAGGACTTTCTTTCCGTCTAAGGCCAGCCCTGCGCCAATGCAGTACACGCTGGTGCTTTTTCCAACCCCGCCTTTTTGGTTAGCTACGGAGATTACTTTTGTTTTCGCCATAGATTGATTCCTCCTTTCTTAGATTTAGCCGTCTGCGGCGAAGCGGGCGGCTATGTACGGGCATAAAAAAAGCCGCCTACTCTTTGCATAAAAGAATAAGCGGCATATGTAACCAATGCGATATTAAGTTTTACAGTGTGTCTGATACCTTCAAAATCAGTTCGTCCACGCAGTCCGTATATCGGCCCTGTTGCTGTAATTTGTTCTTGAAACGAATGAGGCTTTGCAGTACAAGACGGGTTTCATCATCATTCAAATAGAGATAGCGTTTTTTATTCTTCATCATCGTTCACCCCTCCTTACACTTACAGGATACCGGAGCATCAACGGATTTGCCAATGTGCAAATACGATAAACTATATCAGGTTTGGTCAAATCCAGCCAAATCCGGTGAAACGCTATCAGCACTTTTATCCATAATTCCGGGAAGATTTTTGCTTCCTGATAGCAGCAAGGGGAGGGGAAAATCGGCCTTCAAACGGCCTGATCAGCGCCCTGATTTGTCCTATTTTTTAACACATAAGGGGTTCAAAATGCCCATTTGTCCACTCATTAACACAAAAAAACGAGGTCAAAACTGGTCAAATCCGGCGAAAATCAGCCAAACAGAATCAAAGCCATAGATACAGGAAAACCCCGGAAAACCTTGATTTTCCGGGGTTTTTGAGCCTTTTTGATTGTAAAAACGCGACCAATTATCTCTTGGAGAACTGCGGAGCGCGACGGGCTGCTTTGAGACCGTACTTCTTACGTTCTTTCATTCTCGGATCTCTGGTCAGGTATCCTGCCTTCTTCAGAGTCGGACGAAAATCTCCGTCTACGGTCAATAATGCTCTCGAAATACCATGGCGGATTGCTCCTGCCTGTCCGGTGAATCCACCGCCGCGAACGGTAACGATTGCATCGTATTTATCAGCAACTTCTACCAGCTTCATAGGCTGACGAACAACTACCTTCAGGGTCTCAAGACCGAAATAGTTGTCGATATCTCTCTTATTGATTGTAATCTTGCCGGTGCCCGGTACAAGGTATACTCTTGCAATACTGCTCTTTCTTCTTCCTGTTCCGTAAAACTTTCCCTTTGCCAATGTGATATCCTCCTTTCGGTCAATTAATACTTAATCTCTAATACTTCCGGCTTCTGTGCTGCCTGATCATGCTCCGGTCCTGCATATACATGCAGTTTCTTGAGCATCTGGCTGCCAAGAGTCCCCTTCGGAAGCATGCCCTTTACTGCAAGGGTAACAACTGCCTCAGGCTTCTTTGCCATCAGTTCCTTTAATGTGGTCTCTTTCATACCGCCCGGATAATCGGAATGGTTATAATAAATCTTCTGTTCCATCTTCTTTCCGGTAACCTTTACCTTATCCGCATTTACTACGATGACATAGTCACCTGTATCAATGTGCGGAGTGAAGGTTGGCTTGTTCTTTCCTCTCAAAACCGCTGCAATCTCAGAACTTAAACGGCCTAATGTATGACCTGTAGCGTCAACTACATACCATTTTCTTTCAATCGTTGCCGGGCTTGCCATAAAACTCTTCATGGTTCTTACCTCCTTAAATACGTATTTCATTCCATCGGCTGTTCTCTATGTTCATAAACCGACCATTATCGGAAAACATGCAGTTTCTCAGCCACTGCGAGGATTATAGCAGACTCTGTTTCTTTCTGTCAACTGTAATTTTGCATAATTGTTGAGAAATTTGAAAATATTTTATTTTATATTGTATAATGTCATTTGCCAAATGATATTTTCATGCATTCGTTTTATTTTCGTCTCTGTCTGGTTATTCTGCTCCTTTTTTCTGCATAGCCTGTTTCATTTGCATGGCCTGCTTTATCTGCACATCATGTTACATTCAAAAGCATATTATATCTGTGTGACTCATCGCGTCTTTATCACTTGTTATCCTTTTCACTATCCTCATACCGGATTCCAATCAGTGTCAGACCTTTTGCCGGAGCTGTCGGACCGGCAAGGTTCCGGTCTCGTGCATCCAGTACTGTTTTCACCCAGGAAGGAGCCTTTGCCCCGATTCCGACCATAAGCAGCGTACCGACAATTATACGAACCATATTATATAAAAATCCCCCGCCGCAGATCCGAATTGTTACCAGCTGTTCCTGCTGTTCTATTTCGAGACTGTATACGGTCCGAACCGTTGTCTGAACCTGTGCACCCGCAGAACAGAAGCTTGCATAGTCATGTTCGCCGATCAGGCAGACTGCTGCAGACTGCATAGCATCGATATCGAGCCGGTCATAGACATGATGAGTATAACGACGATTCACCGGCTGCGGAAACGGAGCATTCCATATTCGGTATTCATAGGTCTTCCGGCTGCTACAATACCGTGGATGAAATTCCGGTGCAACCTCGCAGGAATCTTGAACCACAATATCTTCGGGCAGGCTCCGGTTCAATGCATACGAAATCTTCTCTGCCGGAATCCGGGCATCCGTGTCAAAGACAGCAATATTTCCGAGAGCATGCACACCGGAATCCGTTCTGCTTGCACCGATTACACAGATATTTTCACAAAGAAGCTTGGAAAGTTCTCTGTTAATAATTTCTTCGACCGTAATTCCATTTGGCTGCTGCTGCCATCCGCAGTAGTCCGTCCCGTCATATGCAATTGTAAGCTTGACTCGTTTCATGCTTCTCCTTGAAGACCGGTATTCTCACCGGTTACATTACTGTTCTGCGTATATTATGATGTTTAGCATTGTTCTCGGGAGAACAAAACAGTACGTTTTATGTCTCCGTGTAGTATTTCGCCTGTGCTTCCCAAAGCTCGCTGTATTTTCCGTTTGATATCTTTACAAGCCGGTCGTGTGTACCTCGCTGTACCAGTGTTCCTCTGTCAAATACTAAAATATCACTTCAGAACCGGTAGCTCGCCAGACGGTGTGAAATGTACAATGCCGTCCGATCTCCGATAATTTCATTGAATCTGGTGTAAATCTCACATTCCGCAATCGGATCAAGTGCTGCAGTCGGTTCATCAAACCCTGCAGCCTTCAAGCATTCCGCTGCGGACTTACGATCATAGTTTACTGCGGCAGCAACGTTTTGTCCAAGAGAAAATGCAAAAAGCCTGAACTCCTGAAACACGACAGAAAATGCGGAAAGATACTCGTCGTAATTATATTCACGGATGTCGGTTTCATTCAGTAGAATTTCTCCCTCCGCCGGATCGTACAGACGGCAGAGCTGCTTAATAAAGTTCGATTTTCCGGAACCGTTCTGTCCAACCACTGCAAGGCGTTCTCCGCTCTTCAGTATACAGGATACATTTCGCAGCGCAAACTCTTCTGAGTCCGGATAGCGGAACGAAACATTTCGAAACTCAAAGGTATACTCCACTGACTTGCTAATCCTGCGATACAGGAAATAGCTTACTGCTGTTCCTGCAAGAAGGAACAGCACCAGCCACAGATTCAGTCCGGTCAGGATGGTACTGTATACCGAGAACCCAAGAATGCCGGAAGCCAGTCCGATCCATGAATAATGTACATTTCCAGCACAGGAAGTACAACCGTAAGCAATGTCTGTATTCCGCACCACATCAAAAGAACAGGCAGGTATTCCTTCGTACAGCAAAAGTAGTATCTCCTTTTCTCATGTACCATGCGCCGGCTTAACAATGCTCTTCTTAAAGGAAAACTTTCCTGTGAAAAATAACAGCAGAACAATGTCATTCATTGTTCTGCCGCTAGCAATATCTTATCGTATAGCTGCTGAAGCAAACTGCTCCTTCTATACATAAACTAGATACGAATATCAATTGACTGTCCGAGGTTCGGATTGACTGACTGCTCCATCATCTTTATCAAAGAAGCGCCCATTTCATCAATTGTCTCAAGATTCATATCAAGTACAGCTGTTGATGCTTTTGTCAGCAGATCCGCCTGCGATAAGGTCGATGATAATGCTGTAATTTCCATAGTGCGCTCCTTTCCTGTTACATGATTTCACTAATTTAACATGTCTCATGTAATGAATCACTGATGTATGGCTTTATCATATCATACTTTTCCGGGAAATACAATCCCCCGCCTTCTTCTAGGGTCTATCCACGAATACACTTTGTGATTCTCCTTTTGTCTGCATCTGGATTCAGCTGCCATATCCGATCGTCAGGTCGTTCATAGGATTCATAGTCAATGACCTTTGACTGAAACCGGTTCATAAGCATCTCAATTTTGTATTTTTGCTTACTGCCGCACGGGTTCTGGTACGATATAAGGCAGGAGAAACTATCGTTTCTATCCAAGCCAGATTCTTATGGCAATGATAACAGCCAGATACCCGGCAAGCACCAGATAAGCAACGATATCCCGTCCTTTGTACTTTAACGGCTTCATCTTGGTTCTTCCCTTGCCGCCGTGGTAACAGCGTACTTCCATTGCCATTGCAAGATCACCTGCTCTCCGGAATGCTGACACAAAGAGCGGTACCAGTATTGGAATCAGAGCTTTTGCACGTTTCAGCAGTCCTCCGGTCTCAAAATCCGCGCCTCTCGCCTGCTGCGCCTTCATAATCTTATCGGTCTCTTCAAGAAGAATCGGAATAAACCGAAGGGCAATCGACATCATCATTGCAACTTCATGAACCGGTACCCGGAACAGCTTCAGCGGCGAAAACAGGCGTTCCATTCCGTCTGTCAGCATATTCGGTGTTGTGGTAAAGGTCATCAGCGAGGAGCCAATAATCAGCATGGTCAGTCGGATTCCCATGAAGCCGGCAAGCAAAAGTCCTTCTTTATATACATGAACAAATTTCCATTGAATTAAGGGTGTCTCTCCGGTCGTCAGAAAAATATTAAAAACCACCGTAAAAAGCAGCAGCATGACCACCGCTTTCAGTCCACGGACAATATAATTAAACGGAACCTTGGATATACGAATACATCCGAACAGTAAAATCAGTGCCGGAATATAACCCCAGAAGCTGTCGAACAGAAATAACGAGACCAGAAAAACGAGGGTGCCTGTGAGCTTAACCCTCGGATCGAGACGATGTAGAATTGATTCAGCCGGGTAATACTGTCCGATTGTAATGTCCCTTATCATAGCTGTTCCTCTGTCCTATTCATATCTTCCTGTCTTTATGCATTCCATACACGCCATAGTTCTTCCGTAGCTTCCGCAACTGTGATTGCGTCAGTGCTGACCGGAATACCTCGCTTCTTCAGATCTTTCATAATATAGGTTGCCTGCGGCGCTGCAAGCCCAATCGCTTCAAGCTCCTTCGCGTAACAGAATACCTTTTTTGGCGTATCGTCAAGTACTATCTCCCCGTCGTTCATGACAATAATCCGTTCCACATATTTTGCAACATCCTCCATGCTGTGGGAAACCAAAATGACTGTAATCTCATTTTCCCTGTGAATCTTTGCAATCTGGTCAAGAATCTCGTCTCGTCCTTTCGGATCCAGCCCTGCAGTAGGCTCATCAAGAATCAGTACCTCCGGTTTCATTGCCAGAACACCTGCAATTGCCACGCGCCGCTTCTGTCCGCCTGAAAGCTCGAAAGGAGAAACATCCAACAGATCCTCTCCGATTCCAACCATCTTTAAAGCTTCAAAGGAGCGATACTGTATCTCAAGTGGTTCCAGTCCAAGGTTACGAGGACCAAATTCTACATCCTTTAGTACACTTGTTTCAAACAGCTGATGCTCGGGATATTGAAATACCAGTCCTACTTTACTGCGTAATTTCTTCATGGAAAAGTCTTTGTCATAGATGTCTTCACCATTGAAATACACCGTCCCACTGCTTGCTTTGATTAAACCATTGAGATGCTGAATCAGTGTAGATTTTCCAGAGCCGGTATGCCCAATCAGTCCAATGAACTGACTGTCGTTAAGGACAAGACTGATATCCTTCAGTGCCTTTTTTGCATATGTCGTATCAGGGGCATATTCATAGGTTATATGATCCAGTATGATTGGCATTCCATGCTCTCCTTTCCGGTCTAGCCTGTTATTTCGGTTTTTATTATTTTCGTTTTCAAAATATGAATTACATCACACAGCGCTTCCGAATATTATATCTGACGGTTCTGCGTCATTTTCTTAAGTTATATATTTTTGCAAATTCGTCTGCAAATTCATCTGCAGTCAGAATGTCTCCGCGAATCGGTAGCCCTTTCAGCCGAAGCTCATAGGCCAGCTGTGTTGCCTGGGGTACATCAAGGCGGTACTCCTTCAGTCGTTCTACCTGACGAAATATTTCTCTTGGAGTTCCCTGCATGACAATTTTCCCGTTGTCCATAACAAACACACGGTTTGCTTTTGTTACTTCATCCATATAGTGTGTAATCAGGATCACCGTAACGTGCTCCTTTTGATTCAGCTCATGTGCAGTCGAAAGCACCTCCCGCCGTCCGACAGGGTCAAGCATCGCTGTTGGTTCATCAAGCACAATACATTTCGGTTTCATCGCCATGATTCCGGCAATCGCCACTCTCTGTTTCTGACCTCCGGAAAGTTTATTCGGTGAATGATAGCGATATTCAAGCATTCCAACGGATTTCAGACAAGCATCGACCCGTGCCCAGATTTCATCGGTTGGCACACCGATGTTCTCCGGTCCGAAACCGACATCCTCTTCAACCACCGTACCGATGATCTGGTTGTCTGGATTCTGAAATACCATGCCCGCAGTCTGCCTGATCTGCAGCAGTTTGTCCTCATCTGTAGTATTCATACCATCAACCCACACGCTTCCCTCTGTGGGAAGAAGGATTGCATTGATGTGCTTTGCAAGCGTTGATTTGCCGGAGCCGTTATGCCCGAGAATTGCAATAAAATCACCCTGCTGCACCTTCAGATCAACCCCATCCAACGCACGCGTGACTCCTTCTACCGCACCCTCTTCGTCTCTGCGAATATAATCAAAACTTACTTTCTTAGCCTCTATCATAGCTGCCTCCATGCAGTGATCGATTACAGGAGCCGTAAATTGCTGCAGAATAGGAACCACAAATTTACCGGCACGAATTGATTTTAGCAAAAAAGGCTGCATTACGCAACCTTTTTACTGTGTATATCATGCCTTGCGGCATAACACTTCATCTTCAATTAGACGAGCTCAATCAGTACAAGCAATGCTGCATCACCTTTACGCTGCTTGATTTTAACAATTCTTGTATATCCACCGTTACGACTCGCATACTTCGGAGCAATCTCATCAAACAGTTTGTTTGTAACGCTGATTGTCTTTGTATGACTCTTTTTACCGGCTGCTTCTGTCGGAACTTCGGTAATCGGATATAAGAATTTTTCAAACTGACGTCTTGCATGAAGTCTGGAAGGCGAATCCTTCTTGATTGTTTTCTCAACTTCATCAAATACTGTAACTTTCTTGCCGTTAACGACTTCTTTCACTCTCTTGTTGTCTTTATCCTTGCGGGCAACCTTAGCGGTTACGGTAACGGTCTCGTAATTGTCTCTTTCCTTTACAGCAAGAGCAATCATGCTCTCAGCGATTCTGCGGATTTCTTTCGCTTTTGATTCCGTAGTTTCGATTTTGCCATGGTATAAGAGATTCGTAACCTGGTTTCTCAACAATGCTTTTCTCTGACTTGAAGTTCTTCCAAGTTTTCTATAGCCTGCCATGTCATTTCCTCCTAAATATTTTTCCGGTTTTATTCATCACCGATGTTCAGTGATAAGCCGAGTTCCTTCAGCTTGGCGAGTACTTCCTCCAGAGACTTACGACCAAGGTTACGAACCTTCATCATATCCTCCGAAGTACGCGTCGTTAATTCTTCTACCGTGTTGATTCCCGCTCTCTTCAGGCAGTTATAAGAACGAACAGAAAGCTCCAGTTCATCGATGTTCATCTCAAGAGCCTTAATTTTCTCATTACGATCCTTCTCGTCTACCATGATTTCTGCAGTTTTTGCATTCTCTGACAGATCAATAAAGGAATTCAGATGCTCGCTCAATACCTTTGCTGCAAGACTGACTGCTTCATCCGGAGCCAGGGTTCCGTTTGTGAAGACATCAAGCGTAAGCTTATCAAAATCGGTAATCTGACCGACACGGGTATTCTCTACGGTCAGATTCACGCGTTCTACCGGCGTATAGATCGAGTCAATCGGAATTACACCAATCGGTAAATCCGCACTCTTGTTCTTCTCTGCGCTGACATAACCACGGCCTCTGGTAATCGTAAGCTCCATATAGAGCCTGCAGTCAGGACCGCCATTTAAGGTAGCAATAACTAATTCAGGATTCAGAATCTCGATATCAGGATCAGCCTGAATGTTGGCTGCCGTAACAACTCCTTCACCCTCGAATTCAATGTATGCAATTTTAGCTTCGTTTGTCTCGCTTGTATTCTTAATCGCCAAGCTTTTGATATTCATGATGATTTCCGTAACATCTTCTTTAACGCCAGAAATACCACTGAATTCATGAACAACGCCATCTATCTTGACTTGACTGACCGCTGCGCCCGGTAAGGATGAAAGCATAATTCTTCTTAAGGAATTACCTAATGTCGTGCCATACCCTCTTTCGAGTGGTTCGACAATAAAACGTCCGAATTTCTTGTCTTCTGAAATTTCCGCTATCTCAATCTTAGGCTTTTCAAAATCAAACACTGTGGACCCTCCTTACGGTTTTTATGTTTGCTGTTAATTATTTGGAATACAACTCGACAATCAGCATTTCATTGACAGGTACATCGATCTGCTCTCTGGTCGGCACTTCCTTCACGGTTCCGGTCAGATTCTCATGATCTGCCTCAAGCCATGCCGGTATTGCTCTAGCTCCGGTTACTTCAAGAATATCCTTGTATCTCTGTGCTGATTTGCATTTTTCCTTAATGGAAATGACATCGCCGACTTTAACTTTATAAGAAGGAATGTTTACACATTTACCGTTTACAAGTACATGTCTGTGATCGACGATCTGTCTTGCTTCTGTTCTGGTTCTTCCATATCCGAGACGGAACATTACATTGTCAAGTCTCAGTTCAAGAAGAATCATCATGTTCTCACCGGTTGTACCGTATTTTAATTTCTTTGCTTTTTCAAAGTTATTATAGAACGGTTTTTCAAGAACACCGTAAATAAATTTTGCTTTCTGCTTTTCTCTTAACTGTGTACCGTATTCACTTACTTTCTTGCCTGCACGGGCGAAGTTACGGTTCGATTTCTTATCAATGCCGATTACCATCGGTTCAATTCCGAGAGAACGGCATTTCTTCAAAACAGGACTCATGTCTCTAGCCATTTTAATTTACCCTCCTATTCGTAATCAGACTCTTCTGCGTTTGGGCGGTCTGCAGCCATTGTGAGGAACCGGAGTTACATCCTTAATACTGGTAACTTCGATACCACATGCCTGAAGTGCACGGATTGCAGCTTCACGGCCTGAACCGGGTCCCTTTACCATTACATCAACGGAGCGGAGTCCGTGAGGTACTGCTGCTTTTGCAGCTGTCTCAGCTGCCATCTGCGCAGCATAAGGTGTGGATTTTCTGGAGCCTCTGAATCCAAGTCCGCCCGCACTTGCCCATGAAATTGCATTTCCCTGGGCGTCTGTCAGGGTAACAATTGTATTATTAAAAGATGACTGAATATGTGCCTGTCCGCGATCAATATTTTTCTTTACGCGCTTCTTTGTCACTTTTTTAGCAGCGGATGCTTTTGTGCTAGCCATTATGAAACCTCCTAATTAATTACTGTGACGTGAATTATTTTTTCTTATTAGCAACCGTACGCTTCGGACCTTTTCTGGTTCTTGCGTTAGTCTTGGTCTTCTGTCCACGAACAGGAAGTCCTTTTCTGTGGCGAATGCCTCTATAGCATCCGATTTCCTGCAGTCTCTTGATATTCAAAGCGATTTCTCTTCGAAGATCACCTTCTACCTGAGTCGTTGAATCGATGACATCACGAATTCTTCCGACTTCATCATCTGTCAAATCTCTGACACGTGTATCGGGATTCACTTTCGCTTGTTCAAGAATGCGGTTTGAGCTTACTCTACCAATACCATAGATATAAGTAAGTCCGATTTCTACACGTTTCTCTCTTGGTAAATCTACACCACTGATACGAGCCATGTGCGTTTTAAACCTCCGTTAATCAAAATTATTATCACCCTTTCGGATGAATTCCTGCTTCCGATAATTCGAAAGCACTGTAGCTGTCTTTCTGCTACATTCAGCCGCTTTAAATTGTGACGTTCCGGTTATTCCGGACGTAAAAAGCCTCACAGAACCACTTGCGCCGTTTCGACTTTTTGAATACCGATAGAATTTGACGGTTCTCGGTACCACAATATCACAATTCCACCTGCCGTTCTCCTGACAGCACTAATAACCAGAGAAGCCGCAAGATTCACTGATTTAAGTACTATTCGGTCGCTGTGTCATCAGCACAGCCGGACAGGCAATCGTAACACAGAAAGCAAGTGCTGTTTCAAAAGGTAATCTATAGATTACGATATCGAAACAACAGAATCTTTCCTGACCTTTGGTCATTCGATTCCGTTATTAGCCTTGTCTTTGTTTGTGCTTCGGGTTCTCGCAAATTACGCGGATTGCACCCTTTCTCTTGATGATCTTGCATTTCTCGCAAATTGTTTTCACAGAAGATCTAACCTTCATGTCTCAATTCACTCCTTTCAAAAAAAGTCCGTCTAACAGTATATCACGTAAAAACGTTAAACGCAAGTATTATTTGTCACGCCAGATAATTCTTCCCTTTGTTAAATCATAAGGGGAGAGCTCTAACGTAACCTTGTCGCCGGGAACGATTTTAATAAAGTTCATTCTCAGCTTTCCGCTGATGTGTGCAAGTACTCGGTGTCCGTTTTCCAGTTCCACCTGAAACATTGCATTCGGGAGCTTCTCAACTACAGTTCCTTCGATTTCAACCACATCGGTCTTCGACATATATCCTCCTTCTTGCGCATGGTTTCTGCGCATCTGCTGTTTGCTTTTGCAAACAGTCATG